>CAXIRU010000051.1:0-41543 GCA_964031875.1 Acidovorax facilis | reverse complement strand
CCCCCGCCCGGGGGATACCGCAACACCGGTTTGCGACTACATTGCCTACGCTACGGAGGGCATGCGCAGCCCCCGGGTCTGTTACAGCGCAAGCTCGGGCGGTCTACCGCGTTGCCGTTACTGCCGACGCCCATATTTTTTTTGATGGATGCAATGGACTTGTTGGGCCGTCTGAACTTGTTGGATCTTTGGACTTTCGGGACGCCATGGCGGGTGAATAAACCGTATGTTCCCCGTCGATACGCACAACCACCGACCAGCGAGGGTTCGCAGGCTATCCCATGAAACGCACCACGGAAAACAACAAGTTGCTGGAGTTGGATCTGCTGTGCCGCTCTGGCGCCGGCTTGGTGGTGATTGCCTCGCAGGTGTGCCGCCTGGTCCGTGAACTGGTGGGGGGTGATGCAGCCTCCTTGTTCTGGCTGGACGAGAGCGGCATGCCGGAAGGGGTTTTTCACGAGAACCCACCAGCCCAGGCCCAGGAGCTGTTTCTCAACGAGTTCGGGCGCCTGTTCGTAGGGCCCGGCGAAGTCAATGTGCTGCACATTGCCCAAATGCCCCAGAGCCTGCCGGTCGGCAATTTGCTGGCACCCGATCGCAGCTATTTCAGGTCCAACACCTTCAACCTGCTGGTGCGCCCCAGCGGGCACCACCACACCCTGGACCTGGGTGTGCGGCTTGACGGCAGGACACGCGCGATGGTGATGCTGTTTCGCCCAGAGGGCTGGCCATTTTCAGACCCGTGCGTACGCAAGATGCAGCGCCTGGAGCCGTTCTTGCGCCGAGCACTGTCTGAGCAGCACAGCCACGGACGCTGGAACATGAACCTGGCACAGCCGCAGCTCAGCGGCCATTTGCTGCTGGAGCGTACCGGGGGCTCCCGCACAGGCTGGCAAGTGCGCATGGCTGGAGGGCAGGCGCTGTCGATCCTGCGCGAGTGCACGCTGGTCGGTCAAGGGAGGCCATGGGATGGGCCTGTGGTCAACGTGCCCTTGTTTTTGCAGCGGGCCTGCAACGAATACAGCGCCCACAAGCCCCACGACCTGGCACCGCTGCAGGTTCCGGCGGGGCTGGTCCGCATGGAGTTGACCCCGATGCATGCGTCTGGCACCCACGCTGCGCCCGACATGCTGGTGTCGCTGGGCTTGTACGCCATCCGGCACATACAACTCGTCCACCGCGTCATGGGTTTGCCGTTGTCACCGCTGCAGCGTGAGATCGCCTTGCATGCGGCGGCTGGCGGGCGCCGAGCCGATTGTGATTCGGTGATCGGTGTGCGGGATGAGGCGCTGAAAACGCACCTCAAGAAGATTTATGCCGTCACAGGGGCCAAGGACTGGGCGGAGTTGGCGGGGCAGCTGGGTGTGCTTTGAGCGGCTGCGCTCCAAGCTCCAGCATCGGCTTGACATACAGCGTTGGACCCTGCCGGGGGGCCTGGGCTATGCTGCGCCTTCTTCGAACCACAGCGAGTCGCCGCCCCCATGAAGGACATGTTCCGCACGCTCTTCTCCATCCGCCAAAAGCGCAAGCCCGCTCCGGTGGGGCCTTTGCCCACGGTGGGCACCTTCATCCTGCGGGGGCAGGTCAAGATGGCCGTCACCCACCCGCTGCCCAGGGAGCTGTGGGACTGGCTGGTGCTGTCGGGCTGGCGCAACCTGCCAGTCAAGAACGACCGGCGCAAGGGACTGCGGCTGCCAGAGGGCGCGCTCAAGGAACTGATCGACGCCACGCCGCAAGAACGCGACCAGGCACACAGCCGCATCCTGGGACAGGCTCAGCCCGAAGATTGAAGGCAGGGATGTCTTACGTGGGACGTCTGCACACCCCCAGGCTGAACGGCCAAACCAATCCCCAAGAAAAAACCCGGTAGTGCATCGCACCACCGGGTTTGCTATTTATTTGATAGCTTACAGCGCTTTACAGACAAGCGCCAGAGGCTATTTTTACTCAGTTTTTGCGACCACACTCACACCAACAAAGCGTTCACGCGCTTGACATAGGCGGCTGGATCTTCCGGCAGGCCGCCCTCGGCCAGCAGCGCCTGGTCGAACAGGATGTGGGCCAGGTCGTGGAAGTGCACGCTGCCGTCGAGCTTTTTGACCAGCGCGTGCTCGGCATTCACCTCCAGCACGGGCTTGGTTTCGGGCGCCTGCTGGCCGGCCTGCTTGAGCATGCGGGCTAGTTGGGTGCTCATGCCGTCGTCCTGCACCACCAGGCAGGCGGGTGAGTCGACCAGGCGCGTGGTCACACGCACGTCTTCGGCCTTGTCCTTCAGCGCTTCTTTCAGCTTGGCCAGCACGGGCTTGAAGGCTTCGGCGGCCTCTTCGGCGGCTTTCTTTTCGGCTTCGTCTTGCAGCTTGCCCAGGTCCACGGCGCCCTTGGCCACGCTTTGCAGCGGGGTGCCGTCAAACTCGTGCAGGTAGTTCAGCGCCCACTCGTCCACGCGGTCGGTCATCAAGAGCACTTCGATGCCCTTCTTCTTGAAGACTTCGAGCTGAGGGCTGTTCTTGGCGGCGGCGAGCGTGTCGGCGGTGATGTAGTAGATCGCCTCCTGGCCTTCCTTCATGCGGGCCTTGTAGTCGGCAAAGCCCACGGTCACCGCATCGCTGGTGGTGGATGCAAAACGCAGCAGCTTGGCCAGGCGCTCGCGGTTGCCAAAGTCTTCGCCCAGGCCTTCCTTCAGCACGGCACCAAACTCGGCATAGAACTTGGTGTACTTGCCTTCCTTGGCCTTGTCGTCGGCATCCACCACATCGGTCACGCCATCAGCCCCCGCTGCGGTGTCGTGCTTGTCGTGTTTGGCCAGGTCTTCCAGCATGCTCAGCACGCGCTTGGTGCTGCCTTCGCGGATGGAGCGCACGTCGCGGCTTTCCTGCAGCAGCTCGCGGCTCACGTTCAGTGGCAGGTCGGCCGAGTCGATCACGCCCTTCACAAAGCGCAGGTAGGTGGGCATCAGCGCTTCGGCGTCGTCCATGATGAACACGCGCTTCACGTACAGCTTCACACCCGCCTTCTTGTCGCGGTTCCACAAATCGAACGGCGCCTTGGCGGGGATGTACAAGAGCTGGGTGTACTCGGTGTTGCCTTCGACGCGGTTGTGCGCCCAGGTCAGCGGGGCTTCGTGGTCGTGGCTGATGGCCTTGTAGAAGTCGGCGTACTGCTCTTCGGTGATGTCTTTCTTGGGGCGGGTCCACAGGGCGCTGGCCTTGTTGATGGTTTCCCATTCGCCGGTCTTGACCATGCCACCGGGCTGGCGGCCGCCGTTTTCATCCGATGGATTGATCAGCTCGCCTTCTTTCCACTCTTCCTTTTCCATCAGGATGGGCAGGCTGATGTGGTCGGAGTATTTGGCGATGACCTGCTTGAGCTTCCAGGCGTTGAGGTATTCCTCGGCATCGTCGCGCAGGTGCAGGATGATGCTGGTGCCGCGTGCAGCGCGGGTGATGGTTTCCACCTCAAAGTCGCCCGTGCCGCCGCTGATCCAGCGCACGCCCTCTTCGGCCTTCAGGCCAGCACGGCGCGATTCCACCGTAATCTTGTCGGCCACGATGAAGCCCGAGTAAAAGCCCACGCCGAACTGGCCGATGAGCTGGGCATCTTGCTTCTGGTCGCCGCTGAGCTTGCCCATGAAGTCCTTGGTGCCGCTCTTGGCAATGGTGCCCAGGTGGTCGATGGCCTCTTGCTGGCTCATGCCGATGCCGTTGTCGGTGATGGTCAGCGTCTTGGCATCTTTGTCGAAGCTCACGCGCACTTCGAGGTTGGGGGCGTCTTCGAACAGGGCGGCGTTGTTCAGGCCTTCAAAACGCAGCTTGTCGCAGGCGTCCGATGCATTGGAGATCAGCTCGCGCAGGAAAATTTCCTGGTTGGAGTACAGCGAATGGGTGACCAGGTGCAGCAGTTGGGCCACTTCGGCCTGGAAAGACAAGGTTTGCTTGCTCATGGAGTGGTTCTCTCTCAGTGGAATCAATCGATCAATACAGACATGGCTCACACACAACGGCGCCCAGGCCAGCGGCGTGCCCCCAAGGCAGCGCCGGTTACGGCGTCCCGATTTGCGCAAGCCCTCGCAGAAACAAAAAGGGTTCGGCACAAAAAATCACGCCTGCCGAGTCAGCAGGCGTGATGTAGGGGCAAGCGCCCCGATTTCAAGGGGCTTGTCGCGCTGTCAGTGCGCCCGGGCGGAGCGCAAAGACATCAACCGTCGATGGTGATGCGCTCGACCAGCGTCTTGAGCATGGCATCGGCCTTGTCATTGGCCACCTGGCAGGTGCCCGCCGCTGCATGGCCGCCGCCGCCAAACTCCAGCATCAGATTGCCTACGTGGGTCTTGCTGCTGCGGTTCAGGATGGACTTGCCCGTGGCGAACACCGTGTTCTGCTTCTGCAGGCCCCACATGACGTGGATGGAGATGTTGCAGTCCGGGAACAGCGCGTAGATCATGAACCGGTTGGTCGCCCAGATGGTTTCCTCATCGCGCAGATCCAGCACCACCAGGTTGCCAATGCGGATGGCGCAGCTTTGCAGCTGGGCCTGGGCCTTGGGGGCGTGTTCGCGGTAGAGCTGGACACGTTCCTGCACATCCGGCAGGGCCAGGATCTCTTCGATGGTGTGGTCGCGGCAGTACTGGATGAGATCCATCATCAGTGCGTAGTTGCTGATGCGGAATTCGCGAAAACGCCCCAGGCCGGTGCGCGAATCCATCATGTAGTTCAGCAGCACCCAGCCCTGGGGGTTGAGGATGTCTTCGCGCGAATACTGGGCCGAGTCGGCCTGGTCCACCGCCGCCATCATCTCGTCGGTGATGCGCGGAAAGGCCGCCTTGCCACCGTAGTGGTTGTAGACCACACGGGCCGCTGAGGGGGCATGGGCCTCGATGATGTGGTTCTCGGAACGCCGCCCCGAGTTGCGCACGGTTTCCGACTCGTGGTGGTCGAACACCAGGTGGGCCCCGGGCACATAGGGCAGGTTGGTGGTGATGTCGCGGCTGGTGATGGCAACCTTGCCATCCTGCATGTCCTTGGGGTGGACGAAGGTGATCTCGTCGATGAGGTTGAGCTCATTGAGCAGCACAGCGCATACCAGGCCGTCAAAATCGCTGCGGGTTACCAGGCGGTATTTCTCGTCACTCACTGCATTCTCCTTGTTATGTAGCGCACGGCGACATGGTAGCCGCGCCCAAGCCCCTGGCAAACACCGCTTTTGCCAAAAAGCAGTGTGCCCGGGCAGTCGTGCATCAATAGCCCTGCATCCAGTCCTGCAACTGCCGGGCCACGCCCGCATCGGCCAGCAGATCCAGGTGGCCCAGGCGGTAAAACACCGCCTGCCGGGCCTTGGCAAAGCCCAACGTCCGTTCGGCATCATCGTGGATGCCCAGTGCACTGTGCAAGGGCACCAACCCGTCACCCACCAGCCGCTCGCCCACGGGGCTGCGCCGCGCAGCCAGGGTGGCCGCCACCGCGTGGCACGCCACGCCTGCGGGCAGCGGTACCGGGGTGCGCTGGTCGGGGCTTTTTCGAAAGCGATCCCGCCCCTGCCAGTCGGACTCCAGCACATGTCCATAGCGCAGGTCGGTGATGCCCGCACTGCGCAGTTGGGCCAGACGTGCGAACGGGCGCGAATAAGCATTGCTGCCCAGCAACACATCCACCCAGTGCCCCGCGCGTTCCAGGGGTGCGCCGTGGTGCGGGGTGCCCAGAAAGACCAGATGGCGCAGCAGGGACAGCCATCCGCTGGCGCCCGCTGACGACTGGGCGGCATGGTGGCAAGCGCTGCGCGCCACCAGCCCACCCATGCTGTGGGCCAGGATGGACAGCTGCGTCACCGGCACAGGCCAAGAAGCCACCAGGGAGTTGAGCAGGGTCGACAGTTGGGCGCCGTTGGCAGAAGTGTGCTGGCCCGTGTTGTAGCGCAGGTAGACCGGGGTGTAGCCCAGGGCCTGGGCCAGATGGGCGCCATGGTCATGGCCGTGGCGCAGCCACTGCAGGTCGTTCATGCACAGGCCGTGCACCAGAACCAGCAGCTTGCCGGTGGCGGCGCCCGGAGTGGCCAGCGCCTGCGGGTTGAGCGGCAGGCCCTGCTGGTACCAGCCCATTGGCGTACACAGCGGGTTGCCGTCACGCTGCAATCGGTCGCCCACCACGCCGTTAAGCGCAGCGATGACCGCCTCGCGCTCCCACTGCACCGCAGTGGGCGGCACACCGGGTTCAAAAAACGGCTCCAGACGCGCCAGCCCCGCCTGCAGACCGGCATCCACCAGGCGGGTCACGCCCCGAATGCTCTGGTAGACCAGCCCCGTGACGCCCCGCGCCTGGCCCGGCTGTGCCCCCCCGGGCAGGCCCAGCGTGTCCAGCACTGACTGGTGAACACCTTCGGCCACGCGGCTGATGCCTGTGGTGGCTTGTGTGGCCAGTCGAGCCACCCCGCGCAGGTCCGACGCGCGCAGCTGGCGCAGCGGATGGGGCTTGGGCGGTATGGCGGTACCGGCGCGCGGCGGGGTGGGGGGCATGGAGAAGGCTCCGTTCAAGAGATGCGAGGACGCGGGGAGCCTGGTGACACTCAGAACCGCTCGTTGGGCGACAGGTAGCGCCACTGCCCCACCGGCAGGTTGCCCAGGGTGATGCGGCCGATGCGTATGCGCTTGAGCCCGACCACCTTGAGGCCCACCAACTCGCACATGCGGCGGATCTGGCGCTTTTTGCCCTCTGTGAGCACAAAGCGCAGCTGTTCGGGGTTTTGCCAATCGACCTTGGCGGGCTTGAGCGGCTCACCGTCCAGGCTCAGGCCATGGCGCAGGCGTTCCAGCAACTCTTTGGGAAACACCGCCTGCACATTGGTGCTGACGGGATCGCGCTCGTCAATTTCCTGCAGGGGCGCCGAACGCTCTCCGGGGTGGCGTGGCACCGCCTGGCCCGGCGCCTGGTAGACGACGCGCACCAGGTACTCCTTTTCCATCTCGGAGTCCTCGCCAATGATCTGCCGGGCCACGCGGCCGTCCTGGGTCAACACCAGCAGGCCCACCGAGTCGATATCCAGCCGCCCGCAGGGTGCCAGGCCCCGCAGCTGGGGCGGCGAGAAGCGGTTGCGGCTGGGGTCATCGCGCCAGTGGGTGCGGGGGTTGATCAGCGCCACGGCGGGCGTGTGACCGTCCTCGGCCTGTCCGCTCACGTAGCCGATGGGTTTGTTCAGCAGGATGGTGACGCGCTGTTCCTGAAATCCCTGGGCGATCTTGTCCACCTCGATGCGGTCGGCCGCCGTGACCTGCTGGCCCATGGTCGCCACCACACCGTTGACCTTGACCCAGCCCTGCTCCACCCAGTCGTCGGCCTCGCGGCGCGAGCACAGGCCCAGCTCGGCCATGCGCTTGTTCAGGCGCGAGGTGGGCAGGCCGCCCACGGTGCCCGTTGCCGGTGCAGGCACCTGGCGCACCGGGGCCACAAACGCACCCGAGGCCACGCGGTAGTTGGAGGGCGCGGGGGCGCGGGTCGGACGGGGTGCACCAGGCGGTTGCGCAGGCCGTGCAGGAGCGGGCCGTGCAGGCCGTGCTGGTGCGGGCTTGGCCGCCAGGGTCGGGCGGCGCAACACGGGCCGACCGGCGGCTGGCGCAGAAAACGATGGGCCGCCAACATCGGAGGCTGGAGCGGCGGCGGGGTCCGCAGGTGGGCGAGAGGAGGAGGAAGACATTGCGTGTATTTTCGCCTGTGGACTGCTGCCACCTACCCCTGGCCCGGCTGCCAGGCCAGAAAATCATCCACCGGCAGAGGCCGCGCAATGTGGTACCCCTGCGCTTCGTCGCAGGCCAGGGTGCGCAGCCGCTCCAGGATCGCTGCAGTCTCTACCCCTTCGGCCACCACGGTGAGCCCCAGGTTGTGCGCCAGATCGATGGTCGAGCGCACGATCATCGCGTCGTCCTCGCCCGTTTCCATGCCCATCACAAACGATTTGTCGATCTTGAGTTCATCCACCGGCAGCCGCTTGAGGTAAGCCAGCGACGAGTACCCGGTGCCGAAATCGTCGATGGACAGCTTGAAGCCCTGTTCCGACAGCCGGTTGAGCATGGCCTCAGCGCGCTGGGGGTCGTCCATGATGGCGCTCTCGGTGATCTCCAGGCAGAAGGCGCTGGCCGGTACGCCATGCCGCACCAGAATGTCGGCCAGCCGGTGGCTGAGCTCCGGGTCCAGCAGATCGCGCGTGGAGAGGTTGACCGACACCCGTAAATCCAGGCCCCGGGTGCGTGGGTCGGCCAGCAGGCGTGCAACTTCTTCCAGCATCCACAGCGTGAGCTGCCGCACAAACCCCGTCTGCTCGGCAAACGGGATGAACTGCATGGGAGGCACCAGGCCGCGCTGCGGGTGCTGCCAGCGCACCAGGGCCTCGGCCGCACGGCCAGGCTGACCGTGCAGGGGCACCTTGGGCTGCAGGTACAGGCGCAGCTCGTGGTGCTCCACCGCGTGGCGCAGCTCGGTCAGCAGCGACAAGGTCTGGGTGCTGGACGAATCGAAGGATGCATCGTATTGCTGTGCCCCGCTGAGCTTGCGCTTGGCCGCATACATGGCGATCTCGGAACGGCTCAGCAGCGTATCGGCATCGTCAGCATCGCCGGGCCAGCAGGCAATGCCGATGCCAGCGCTCAGGTCCACCGTCTGGTCTTCAAAAGCCAGGGGCTGTTCAAACGAGTGTGTGATGCGCAGCGCCGTGGCGTGGGCGGTGGCTGCATCAGCGCCCTGCAACAGCACGGCGAATTCGTTGCCGCCCAGGCGGGCCACCATGTGTTCGGGCGAAGGCACCTGCTGGCGCAGCCGCTCGGCCACGGCCTGCAGCAGGCGGTCGCCAAAAGCGTAGCCGAGCACGTCGTTCACATGCTTGAATCGGTCCAGGTCCAGCGTGAGCACTGCCAGCGGGCGCGCAAGAGCAGCGCCGCCAGTGCTGCGCGCAATCGCCAGCACCACGGCCTCACGAAAACGCTCCCGGTTGGGCAGGCCAGTGAGCCGGTCCAAATATGCCAGGCGGCGGATCTCGGCTTGTTGCGTGGAGATGTCCACGCGCATGTGATCGAACGAGCGCGCCAGATTGCCAATCTCATCGGTGCGACCGGTGTGTTCCAGCGGCACGTCGTATTCACCGCGCGAGAGCCGCTGCGTGGCGGCCAGCAGCGAACGCAGCGGTGTGGTCAGGCGCTGCGCCACCAGCCCTGTGCCCACGGCAAACAGCAACACGCCCGCGATGGTGATGATGGCCAGCAGCACCTGAAGTTGCCGGTAGGGAGCCAGCACTTCATCCACGGAACGCAGCAGCAGCGCCTGCACCTCGCCCCCCACGCTCTCCAGGGGGATGGAGCGGGCCAGCAGGGTACCGTCGGGCGTCTGCAGCTCGCCCGACGGTACCCCTTCGCGCTGCAAGAGCGCCAAGGGCCCTGGCGGCAAGGTGCTCACCGGTACCTTGGCGCTGCCGTCTGCCCCCTTGACGACCAGCGCCACGTGTACCGCCAGCAATTGCCGCATCTCGTCGGCCAGCGGCTGGTTGACCGGAAAACCCATCAGCACCCAGCCAATGACCACTGGCGCGCGCAGCGGCACCATGACGAACTGGTAGGGCACGCCATCCATCACGGCAATCTGGCTGCCCTGCGGCTGGTCGGCCAGGCGCGGCACAAGCTCGCGCAAGGTGGCCGGAAACGCCTCCATGCCGCCCGCCAGGCTGACCGCGCGCAGCTCCAGGTTCGTGCCAAGTAGTGCAGTGACTGCGGCCCCGATGCGACTGCCGTGGTTTTCAAGCACAGACTGGATGGTCTCCTCGTCGCCGGAATTGACTGCAGAGCGAAAACCGTAGTCAGCCGCCAGCAAGGCCGAGCCTTGGCGCAGCTTGTCCGCGTTTTGATCCAGCAGGCGGCGCCAGACGTTTTCGTCCAGATCCAGGGCCTGGGCGATCTGCGCTCGTGCATTGCGGTCAATGGTGGCGCGCACCACCGTGAAGCCCGCAGCCTGCACGATCAGCAGCAGCAGCAGCGAGAGCCCCACCAGCCGCAGGATGAGACTGCGCCCCAGTTCGCACAGCTTCTGCCGGGTCAAGGCTGCAGCCCCGCCAGCCGCACCGACGCCACGGTGCCCCCCGTGGCGGGCACCACCAGCGCCTGCTGCTGTGCGGGCGCGCCCACAGGCAACCGTGTGTGCCAGGTACGCAGGGTGTAGCTGCCAGGCGGAACGTTGTCGATCTGCGCACGGCCCGGTGCGGAGGGCGTGCGGGCGTAGTAAGGCGTATCCACCACCACGATCCAACCCACCATCTGGTCGTGGATGTTGCAGCCCAGCACCGCCACGCCCGGGCTCTCGAACAGCACGGGGTTGGAGGGCGTGCCGATGTAGAGCTTGAGCTCGAACTTCTTGGTGGGCGAGAACGAATAAACGTGGTGACGCACCGAATCGTGGTTGGGGAACCGCACCTCGGTGCCCACAGGCACCACCAGCACGGCGGGCACAAACTGGCGCTTTTCCTGGGCCATCTCCGCACCGGACAGAGGCTTGACCGCCTTGCGTGCGTCGGCGGACTCCAGAAACACCACGGCATCGGCCAACGGCTTGCCCGCCGCATCCAGCACCTCGACCTGGACCGTGGCCGCCTGCACTGCCATGGAAAGGCCCGCCAGACCCGCGACAGCCACGCCAGTCAGAACATGCAGGGCGTAGGCAGCCCTGGTGCACCGGGCATGGCCGCTGGGCATCATGGTTCGATGGCCATGCCCAACAAGGCCGCACCTTCCCCCACTGTGCCCAGTGGCTTGGTGGCGCCCGTACCCAGATCCACCAGGTGCAGCCGCGTCTGGCTGTCTACCGCCGTGCGCACCGCAATCAGCGCGGTGTTGCCCACATCCGAGATGTCGAACGCGACATCGGTGAGCTGCGGCAGGCCCAGCGACCCCACGGTGCGCAGCTGGCCCGTATTGGGCGATACCACGGGCGTGGCGCCTTCGCGCGAACCCTGCATGACCAGCACGCCGAGCGCGCGGTCGATAGCGTAGTTGGTGGTGATCTTGCTGTCCTGGGTGTTGTAGGTGTAGGCGGCGCCTGCGATGTCGGGGGTACGGCCGGCGTTGGTGTCGCTCCAGGCGTAGCGCAGTGCCGGGTCGGGCTGCACGCCATCGACGGCAGGATCGCCATCCACGGCCGCGCCGGTATCGGGGTGCAGGCGCAGGTTCTGGCCCGTGTTCGACACCACCCGGATCCGGTCTGCTGCTGGGTTGAAGTCAAAGCCAAAGACTGCGCCACGCAACCCCAGGACCGCTGGTGCGGAACCTACGGGGCGCAGTGCGCCGGTGGGGATGTCGAGGGTGTACAGCCGCCCCGCCTGGGAGAGCGCATAAAGCACGCCACGCGCCACGCGAAAGTCGATACCCACAAGGCGCTCACCCGCCGGCAGGCCGGTCACAGGGCGCCGCTCCAGGATGCGGTCGGGCTGGCCCGCATTGAAAGTGATGAGCTCGTGCGCTGCGGTGACAGCGACCACCAGCTCACGCCGAGTGGAATCTGGCGCGGGTGCGGTGGCGCAACCCACCAGCATGCCGCCTGCCAGTGCAACGGCCGCCATATGGCGCACCAAAAGGGGGGAAAACAGTTTCATCAGGGGCCTCATATATGTAACGGTTTTATACCTAATGGCTTGCATCCCCGTGTATCGGCAGACAATCCCAAGAAAGTCAATTGCTATTATTTTTATAGCTTATATCGCTTTATAGACAAGCGACATCGGCCATTAGAACAACAATTCAGCGCCATAGCAATGCCATGAACCATGCCCACTCGCCCCCAACGGCGCCCGTCAATTTGTAACAAGCTATCCATGCGCATTGGGCATACCGCCATCCGCAAGCTCTATGACACATTCTGTAAATTGTGCCTACACTGCCCTCGGCTCGCACACCTTTCCAGAGCATGCCGCCAGTGACTGAGGCAGGCACCTTTATTGCTTACTATTTGTAACAACATTCACTATCCACCGAGATACCAAGGAACACCATGCAGGCCGCAACGTCACTGAAATCCCTGTCGATATCCAGCCGGCTGGGCCTGGGCTTTGGCTGCATGCTGGTGCTGCTTTTGGCGGTGGCTGCTGTGGGCCAGCTCTCGGTGGGCAAGGTGCATGAGCAGATGCGCCAGATCACGGGGGCAGGCGCCAACAAAGCCAAGCTGGTCAACAGCATGCTCGAGAGCGTGAGCGCCATCGGCATCCAGAGCCGGTCGGCTGCCATGCTCAACGACATCGACCCCAAACAAGCCCGCGAACAGATTGACGCTGTGGCCAAGACGCTCAAGCTGTATGCGACCCAGGAAGCCGCCCTGGCCGAGCTGTTGACCCCTGCCAGCGCCACCCCCGCCGAGATCAAGCTGCTGGGCGAGGTGCAGGCGCTGGGCCAGAAAACCCGCCCCGAACTGGACACGGCCGTCAAAGCTGCCGATGACGGCGACACGGTGAGCGCCACCTTGGCGCTCATGACCCGCGTGGCACCCTCCGAAACCGCCTGGCGCACCAAGCTGGGGGAACTCATCGCACTGCAGAACACGCTCAATGCCCAAGCCACGGCATCGGCCGAGCAAACGCAGAGCCGGGCCCGCATGGTGGGCAGCCTGCTGGTGCTGCTGGCCATCGGGCTGGGTGCGTTGATTGCCTGGCGCATCACCGCCAGCATTACCGCACCCATTGGCCGCGCCGTGGTGGTGGCCGAACGCATCGCGCGTGGCGACCTCACCTCGCAGGTGGAGGTGCGCATTCACGATGAAACCGGCCGCCTGCTGGAAGCCATTGCAGCCATGCAGGATCGCTTGCGTGCGCTGGTGGGCGATATCAGCCAGACGGCGGAATCCATTTTGGTGGCCAGCTCCGAAGTGGCCTCCGGCAACCTCGACCTGAGCCAACGCACCGAACAGACCTCGCACAACCTGCAAAGCGCTGCATCGTCGTTGGTGGACCTGACAGGCACCGTCACCCAAAGCGCAGACTCTGCGCGCCAGGCCAATCAGCTGGCGTCTACGGCCTCCGACGCAGCGACGCGCGGTGGCGAGGTGGTATCGCAGGTGGTGCGAACCATGGACACCATCAGCGCCAGCTCGCGCAAGATCGCAGACATCATCAGCGTCATCGATGGCATTGCCTTCCAGACCAACATCCTCGCGCTGAATGCGGCCGTAGAAGCCGCGCGCGCTGGCGAGCAGGGTCGTGGCTTTGCGGTGGTGGCGGGCGAGGTGCGCAACCTGGCGGGCCGCTCGGCCAACGCCGCACGGGAAATCAAGGCACTGATTGGCACCAGCGTGGACCAGGTGCAGGAAGGCAGCACCCTGGTGAACCATGCGGGCAAGACCATCGAAGACTTGGTGATGTCGGTGCGCCGCGTCTCCGACATCATGGGCGAAATCACCGCGGCCACCCAGGAACAAAGCCAGCGCATCGGCCACGTGACCCAGTCGGTAGGGACGCTGGACGAAATGACGCAGCAAAACGCCGCGCTGGTGGAAGAAGGTGCCGCAGCGGCAGACAGCCTGAAAGAGCAGGCCGGTCGGCTCACGCAGATGGTGGGTGCGTTCCGCCTGTCGCGCAACGACGGCGGCGATGACAACAGCTGGGGCATGGCAAGCACCTCCGCATCGGCTGTGGCTTTGCCGTCCGCAGCCCGCACCGCGGGCAGTCGCCATCTGCCCTCGGCATCTTCCCGCCCCCCCGCTCTGCCCCGTGGCTGACCGGGCTAGAAAACGGACCTGAAAACTCACGCGCCCCTGCCAGGGACGCTCTGAGCAAGGCCCCCCACAGAGGGGGCTTCGTTCCCCTGCATGTGGAAGGCCCACAGCGCTTCAGGGAGGAGTCACACTGGAGCGCAGCGCAGCGATGTCCAGAACGCGCAGGCCACCATATTCCACGCGGATAGCGCCCTGGGCCTCGAGCGTAGCCAGCGCCTCGTTCACCCGCTGGCGCGATAGCCCGACCAGATAGGCCAGTTCCTGCTGCGTGATGCGCAGCACCTCGCCCACCCCCGGGTACAGCACCGGGTTGAACAGCGATGCCAGGCTGCGCGCCACGCGCACGTCCGGGTTGTTCAGCCGGTCGATCTCGCGCGCGGCGATGAACTGCCCCAGGCGCTCGTTGAGCTGGTTCATCACGAAGCGGTTGAAGCCAATCGAGTGGTCCAGCAGCCAGTGGAAGGTGTCGATGGGCAGGCCCGCCACGATGCTCTTGCGCAGCGCCTGGATGTTGTAGCGGTAGGGCTCGCGCTTGATGGTGGTGCCCTCGCCAAACCAGCCGCCCGGCGGCAGGCCGGCATAGGTCATGGTCTGGCCCTGCGCGTCGTCGCTGCTCATCTTGAGCAATCCCTCCACCACGCCAAACCAATACGTCACAGGGCGCCCCACGCGACAGACGTAGTCGCCTGCCTTGGCGTCCCCGACCAGCAAGGAGGCCACAGCGCGCTCCCGCTCAGCGGGCTGCAGCAGCCGCAGCCAGGGAATACCGTCCAGCTCGTCCGCCGTGGGCGACCGGCGCCGCTGGTGCAAAGACAGATCCTGGTTTGTGCGTGGGTCCATGGTCGTGCGCCATCAAAAAAGAGTTGGAGTTACGCCAATCGCGGGGTACCAGCCGCGTCACCTCGGATAGACCGCTTGCCCGGGGCCCGTTTTGCGCACTCCATGATCAACGGGGGTGGGCAGACGCGTGCAGGCGGCATATGAGATACGGGAATACCACACCCCGAATTGTCGTCAGAATGACAAAAAAATGCCAATCGTAACGGGATGATGTTGCCTCCCCGGGCCCACCCAGTGATGGCCCGGGCCTTTTGAGGAGACACACATGCCCGCCAACCTGACACCCCGCCGACCCCACCCACCGTCCCCCATCGCCAGACGCCGCTTGCTGGCTGCCACCGCCGCAACCGTCAGTCTGCCCTGGCTGGGGTTGGGCAGTGCCCGTGCGCAGGAAGGGACGCTGCGGATTGCCCAGTCCACAGCCCTCACCGGACCGCTGGGGGATCTTGGTTCGGCCATGCACCAGGGGGCCAAGGCTGCGTTTGCGGGTATCAACGCGCGGGGAGGCATTCACGGCAAGACCATTGATCTGGTCACCCAGGACGACGTCTACGACGTGCCCAAGGCGCTGGCCAATGTGACGCAGTTTCTGGCCGATCCAGGGTACTTTGCACTGTTCAACTGCATGGGTACGCCCATGATTGAAGCGATATTGCCCAAGGTGATCGAGAGCGGCATCCCGTTCTTTGCGCCCTTCACCGGCGCGCAGATCAGCCGCCCCCCAAATGCCCGCAATGTGTTCAACATCCGCGCCAGCTACTCCGACGAAGCCGAAAAACTGGTGCAACACTTGTCCACCATCGGCATCCAGCGCATTGGGATCGTCTACCAGAACAATGCCTTTGGCAAAGAGGTCTTTAGCGCTGCCAAGCAGTCCATGGACAGGCTCAAGCTGCCTGTGGCCGTCACCGTGACGGTAGAAAACAATGCCTCGGACGCTGGCAGCGCTGCGGCCAAGCTGGCCGCAGGAAACCTGGAGGCCATCGTGATCGGCCTTGGAGGCAAGCCCACGCTGGAGTTCGTGAAGGCGTTTCGCACGCTCAAGCGGGGCGTGACGCTGTACGCGCTGTCGGTCATGGGCACCCCGGCCACCGTGAAGGCCCTGGGCGCGGACGCCACGGGCATGGCCATTTCGCAGGTCGTGCCCCTGCCCTCCAACGTGGTCATGCCCGTGGTGCGGGACTTCCAGGCCGCCTGGAAGGCATCGGGCGCGACGGCAGAGCCATCGCACCTCGCGCTGGAGGGCTACATCAACGCCCGCGTCTTTGCCGAAGCGCTGCAGCGCGCAGGCCGCAACCCCACGCGCGCCGCCTTCATCGACGCCACCTGGAACCTCAAGAAATGGGACCTGGGGGGTTTTGAGATCAACGCCAGCACCCCCGACCGCAATGCATCGCGCTTTGTGGAGCTGACACTGGTGGGGCGCGATGGCAAATTTCTGCGCTGAAAGCATCGCTGTGCATCACTTACCGTGAGACCGGCGAGCCCCCCGCAGCGAGACTGCGAGGAGCCCGGCTGGGCGGGGGTCAGCACCACGATGCCGGACACGCACACGGCAAGGCCACCCACGGATAGCAGCAGCGGGCTGGGCCCCGCTGTGCGCCGGCAGCAACCCGCGAGCAGCAAGCTCCAATGCTATATTTTAAATAGCACCAAAATCAATCCAGGAAAGCGCAAACACCTCTCCAGGCCTAAAAGCATCCCGATACCTACTGTGCCGCCACCCCATACCGGTAGCCCTTGAACGACCAGACGGTGCGCCCCGGTTCAATCCGCTCCAGAACCAGGCCCGGCGCTGCCTGGTCACCCTCCTGAAGCACCTGACCATTGACGATGGCCATGCGGTAGGCGGGATTGTTCGAATGGGTGGCTCCCGTCACCTTGAGCGCAGGCAACTGCGTGCGCAGTGCCTCGGGCAGGTCTGCCTGCGCAAACACCGGGCTGGCGGGCGGCGGGGCCACCCCGGCGTCGGGTGACGACCGTGGCACGGGCGCAGCGGTGGCCTGGGTGGCTGGCGCTGTCGCCGGGCTGCGCGGGCGCTCTGGCGGATCGGCTGCCGGGGTGCGGGTGGCTGCAGGGGCTGCCACCACCACGGAGGCCACAGGCCGCTCCCGATCACGCTGGGTTGGCTGGGGTGCAGCGCCGCGCTTGTCTGTTGGCCGCTTGTCGGCACTGCGTGGATCGGGGGTCGCCAAAGGGGCTGGCGCGGGCACGGGGGCCGCCACCGGGGCCAGTTCTGGCACGGGCACAGGTGGCGAGACAGGTGGCGTCTGCACCGGCAGGGTGGGCAACACCGGGGGAGAACCGGGGGCAGGCGTTGGCATGGCGGGGGCCGCAGCCACCACAACGCCAGGGGCCTGAGACCGCAGGGCCCACCAGGTGCCACCAGCCGCAAGCGCAGCCACGGCGACCACCCCCACGGCGACAAACCACAGATTGACCGGCCCGGCCTGGCCTGCCATGGGGGAAGCGCCAGAGGTGGGCGCTGCTTGCGTGTGAAGGCCCGGCACGGCACCACGGCCGCGTTCGGCATCGGCACGCCGCAGCGCATCAAGGATGTAGGACATGGTTAAGGCGTGCTCCGCAGACGTGGCTCGTTCACGCCCGTGGCGCGGTTGAGCAGCATGAGGGTCAGGGGACCAGCGCGGCCGTCGGGCGTCACACCCTGGGCCAGCTGGAACCGGTGGATGCGTGACTGGCGCTGGGCGGGTGTCACCGGCTTGCTGGCAGGGCCCGAGCCACCAGCGGCCTTGCTCGCCAGCCGCTGGTCGAGCCATGCTGCGCCTGCAGGTGAGTCGGTGATCTCGCCCCGGTCGGGCATACCCACCGGGGCGCGCCACAGCGTGGCGATTTCGCCGCGCCATACCTGGGCCAGCTCGGCCACCGGCACACGCAGGGTGCGGCCGCCGCCTTCGAGCATGGCGTTGTCGCCCTCCAGTCCGCGCAGCAACACCGAAACCGGCGCTTCTGCCTCTTCCGACGGGTACAGCGCAAGCAAGACAGGCCGGTCGATCTGCCGCACCAGGTTCAGGCCCGCACGGCGATTGCGGTAGCAGCGCAAACCTTCGCGCGGCAGGGTGGTGCAGGCATCCGCACCCGCAGGCAAAGCCGCCCCCCAGGCCGCAGCCAGCGCCTGCCAGGCGGCGGCATCGGTGCCGGGCTGCGACAGCACAAACTGATCCAGCGCGGACACCGGTGCCGCCGACGCTACGGGCGTTGCAGGGGCCAAGGGGACCAAGGGCGCTGCGGGCGATGCCGATGGCTGCACGGCTGCAGCGGGCGTGGCAGCCGCAGCGGCTGCAGACGCGGTCGATAGAGCCGCCGACCCGGGCTGCACAGCCGCAGGCCCCGCCGGCGTTGGTTTGGCGAGAGGGCTGGAGGCTGCACGCTGCGCGGAGGTGGCGCCCTGCCCCGTGGCCGTCGCCTGCGGGTCAGCGCGGTGCGCGGGCCACATGCCCAGGCCCCACCCCGCAGCAGCAACGGCCACAGCGCCCGCCACGGCACCCAGCCCCGCCAGGGCCCAGCGTGGCAGCCCCGATTGCCGGCTGCTGCGGGCTGCAGCGGCAGAGGCCAGGCCATCGAAGACCTCGCGTGCAGCGCGATGGACGATGGCCCTGGTCACCTGCCGCGCACCGGCCGCATAGGCACCGAGCAGCGCCCGGTCACACAACAGGTTGATGCGCCGTGGAACACCGTGCGAGAGCGCATGCACGCGCTGAATGGCCCGCCGGTCAAAGGGCAGCGGCCCCGTGAGCCCGGCCACGGCCAGGCGGTGCGCGATGTACTGGTGTGTCTCCTGCGGGCTCAGGGCCCCCAGGTGAAAACGCGCAATCACGCGCTGGGCCAGCTGCTCCATCGACGGCTTGGCCACCATGGCGCGCAGCTCAGGCTGGCCGATCAGGATGATCTGCAACAGCTTGCGCTCGCTGGTTTCCAGGTTGGTCAAGAGGCGCAGCTGCTCCAGCACGTCGGCCGAGAGGTTCTGCGCCTCATCGATGATGAGCACGGTGTTGCGCCCGGCGGCGTGCGCCGCCAGCAGCGACGCATTGAGCGGATCGATGTAGTCCTTGACCGTCTCCACCCCGCCCGGAACGGTGGGCTTGTGCGGCACACCGAATTCGTCGCAGATGGAGCGCAGCAACTCCCGCACCGTGAGCTTGGGATTGAAGATGTAGGCCACGTTGCAGTGCGATGGGATCTGCTCCAGAAAGCAGCGGCATACCGTGGTCTTGCCTGCTCCCACCTCGCCGGTGAGCAGCACGAAGCCCCCACCCGCATCCAGCCCGTACAACAGGTGAGCAAGCGCCTCCCGGTGCCGCTCGCTCATGAAGAGGTAGCGGGGGTCAGGGGCGATGGAGAACGGCGGGTGCTGAAGGCCGAAGAACGGGGCGTACATAGTCCCTGAGGATACCGCTCCCCTGTGAAGCGCTCCGCGATACCCCCTGCGCCCCGTGAAAGCCAGCCAACCGCCATGCGTCAGGGTTTCACCCGAGGGGTAGTTTCCCGTAAATTGTCGTCGGAAAGACAAGACGACGTCAAAGTCAGTCCTAGCATCCTCCCCATCCGCAGACGTGCAGCCACAAGGTCGCACTCCCGGCAGTCACCGGACGGACACCTCTTACCTTTAGGAACCTGCAATGCTGACCACGTTCCCGCAATTGCTGCTCAAGCATGCCGCCGAGCGCCCCACGGCGCCAGCCCTGCGCGAAAAAGAATATGGCATCTGGCAAACCCACAGCTGGGCAGACCTGGTGCAACTGGTGGCACAAGTGGCTGCAGGTCTGCACCTGGCGGGGCTGAAGCGCCATGAACACATGGTGGTGATCGGCGCCAACCGCCCACGCCTGTACGCCACCATGCTCGCGGCGCAGTCGCTGGGCGCGATTCCGGTGCCGCTGTACCAGGATGCCGTGGGGGCTGAATGCGTGTTCCCGCTCAACAACGCCGAGGTGCGCTTTTGCCTGGTGGAAGACCAGGAGCAGGTGGACAAGCTGCTGGAAATCCGCGAGCAATGCCCGCAGATTTCAAACATCTACTTTGATGACCCGCGCGGCCTGCGCAACTACCAGGAGCAGGGCCTGGCATCGCTGGATTCGCTGATCGAGACCGGCGCCGCCCATGTGGCCAAGCACCCCCAGTGGTTCCGGGCCGAAGTCGACAAGGCCAGCGCAGACGACGTGGCCGCCATGTTCTTCACCTCGGGCACCACGGGCAACCCCAAGGGTGTGGTGCACACGCACAGCACCCTGCTGGACCGTGCCAGCGCGGGTGCCGAGTTCGACAAGCTCACCAGCAGCGAAGAAGTGCTGGCCTACCTGCCCCCGGCCTGGATCGGGCAGAACATCTTCAGTTATGCGCAATGGCTGGCTTGCGGCTACGTGGTCAACTGCCCCGAATCGGCCAGCACCGTGACCATCGACCTCAAGGAAGTCGGCCCCACCTATTACTTTGCGCCGCCGCGTATTTTTGAAGGTCTGCTGACCAGCGTGATGATCCGCATGGAAGACGCAGGCACCCTCAAGCGCAAGATGTTCGAGGCCTGCATGGCCGTGGCCAAGCGCGTGGGCCCGGCGTTGATGGACGGCGAAGCCGTGGGCTTCATGGACCGTGTGAAGTACGCGCTGGGCAACCTGCTGGTGTACGGCCCGCTGCGCAACAACCTGGGCTTCAGCCGCGTGCGTGTGGCCTACACGGCGGGCGAGGCCATTGGCCCCGACCTGTTCACCTTCTACCGCTCCATCGGCATCAACTTGAAGCAGCTGTACGGCTCCACCGAGACCGCCGTGTTCGTCTGCCTACAGCCCGACAACCAGGCTCGCGCCGACACCGTGGGCGTGCCCATTCGCGGCGTGCAGATCAAGGTGGCCGACAACGGCGAGATCCTGGTCAAGTCGGCCGGGCTGCTCAAGGAGTACTACAAGAACCCCAAGGCCACGGCCGAGGTGCTCACCGCCGATGGCTGGTACCACACCAGCGACGCGGGCTTCCTCGATGCCCACGGTCACCTCAAGATCATCGACCGCGTCAAGGACGTGGGCCGCATCAAGGGCGGCGCCAACGACGGCGCAATGTTCGCCCCCAAGTATGTGGAGAACAAGCTCAAGTTCTTCCCGCACATCAAGGAAGTCGTCGCGCTGGGCGATGGCCGCGAGAAGGTGTGCGTGATGGTCAACATCGACTTTGACGCCGTAGGCAACTGGGCCGAGCGCCGCAACCTGCCCTATGCCGGCTACACCGACCTGGCGCAAAAGCCCGAGGTGTATGAACTGGTCCGCGAGTGCATCGAAAAGGTGAACGCCGACCTGGCCACCGACGCCCTGCTGGCGGGCAGCCAGGTCAGCCGCTTCCTGGTGCTGCACAAAGAGCTGGACGCCGACGACGGTGAACTCACCCGCACCAACAAGGTTCGCCGCGGCTTCATCGCCGACAAGTACGGCGTGCTGGTCGATGCCCTGTACGCGGGCCGCTCCGAGCAATACATCGAGACCGTGGTGAAGTTCGAGGACGGCCGCTCGGGCAGCGTGAGCGCCACGCTCAAGCTGTCGGACGCAAAGACCTTTGCCCCCGTGAAGAACGCTGCCTGACCCACGCGCCGGAAGACAACCCATGAGCACCAAGAAGATCGGCGACGTCATCCTCGACGTCAACAACATCAGCCTCAGGTTCGGCGGCGTGAAGGCGCTGACCGACATCTCCTTCAACGTGAAGGAACACGAGATCCGCGCCATCATCGGCCCCAACGGCGCGGGCAAAAGCTCCATGCTCAACTGCATCAACGGCGTGTACACGCCGCAGGACGGCTCCATCACCTTCCGTGGCAAGACGTTCTCGCACATGAACTCGCGCCAGGTGGCCGAGATGGGTGTGGCGCGCACGTTCCAGAACCTGGCGCTGTTCAAGGGCATGAGCGTGATCGACAACATCATGACCGGCCGCAACCTCAAGATCAAAAGCAACCTGCTGCTGCAGGCGCTGCGCATCGGCCCCGCCGAACGCGAGGAGATGGCCCACCGCGAGAAGGTCGAGCACATCATCGACTTTCTGGAGATTCAGGCGTTCCGCAAGACGCCCGTGGGCCAGCTGCCCTACGGCCTGCAAAAGCGCGTGGACCTGGGCCGCGCCCTCGCCATGGAGCCGCAGGTGCTGCTCCTCGATGAACCCATGGCCGGCATGAACGTGGAAGAAAAACAGGACATGTGCCGCTTCATCCTGGACGTGAACGACGAGTTCGGCACCACCATCGTGCTGATTGAGCACGACATGGGCGTGGTGATGGACATCAGCGACCGCGTGGTGGTGCTGGACTACGGCAAAAAGATCGGCGACGGCACGCCCGAAGAGGTGCGCAACAACGAAGAAGTCATCAGCGCCTACCTCGGCACCAGCCACTGAACACGGAGACAACAAGATGGGTTTCTTCATTGAAGCATTGGTCGGTGGCCTCATGGCCGGCATGCTGTACTCACTGGTGGCGCTGGGCTTTGTGCTGATCTACAAGGCCTCGGGCGTATTCAACTTTGCGCAGGGCGCCATGGTGCTGTTCGCAGCCCTGGCCATGGCCCGCTTCTCGCAATGGATTCCACAGTGGCTGGGGATCGAAAGCAAGCTGCTGGGCAACGTCATCGCCTTCTTCATTGCGGCGGGCTGCATGTTCATCCTGGCGTGGCTGATCGAGCGGCTCGTGCTGCGCCACCTGGTGAACCAGGAGGGCGTGACCCTGCTGATGGCCACGCTGGGCATCACCTACTTCCTGGATGGCCTGGGCCAGACGATCTTCGGCTCGGACATCTACCGGATCGATGTGGGCATGCCCAAGGAGCCGGTGTTCCTGTTCGAAAACGTCTTCCAGGGAGGCGTGCTGATCAACCTGGAAGACGTGTATGCAGCCTGCGTGGCGGCCCTGCTGGTGATGGTGCTCTCGCTGTTCTTCCAGAAGACGGGCACAGGCCGTGCACTGCGCGCGGTGGCCGACGACCACCAGGCCGCGCAATCCATCGGCATTCCGCTCAACCGCATCTGGGTCATCGTGTGGTTCGTGGCCGGCATCACAGCCCTGGTGGCCGGCATCATCTGGGGCTCCAAGCTGGGCGTGCAGTTCTCGCTGACCACGGTAGCCCTGCGCGCCCTGCCCGTGATCATCCTGGGCGGCCTCACCTCGGTACCCGGCGCCATCATCGGCGGCCTGATCATCGGTGTGGGCGAAAAGCTCTCCGAGGTCTACCTCGGCCCGCTGGTCGGGGGTGGCATCGAAATCTGGTTTGCGTATGTGCTGGCGCTCGTGTTCCTGCTGTTCCGTCCGCAAGGGCTGTTCGGCGAAAAAATCATCGATCGCGTCTGAAAGACGTACGTCGATGATTTTTCAGCGAAGACTAACTTTGCGCAGCAAAGTTAAGCAACGCGTGTCGTAGCTAAAAGATTGTTTGAGGACCACAGATGTTCTATCGTGAAAACGGCCAATTCAAGACCTCGTACCGCGCCGACCAGCAGATCTTCGCAATTACGCAAGACCGCTGGGTCGTCCTCGCACTGATCGCCTTTGCCTTCGTTGGCGTGCCCATGCTGGCCGACGAATACATGTTCCGCGCCATCCTGATCCCGTTCCTGATCCTGGCGCTGGCCGCCCTGGGCGTGAACATCCTGGTGGGTTACTGCGGCCAGATCTCGCTGGGCTCGGGTGCCTTCATGGCGGTGGGCGCCTACATGGCCTACAACACGTATGTGCGCATCGACGGCATGCCACTGATCGTGGCCGTGCTTTCGGGCGGCTTCTTTGCCACCCTGGTGGGCATGTTCTTCGGCATTCCGAGCCTGCGCGTCAAGGGCCTGTACCTGGCGGTGGCCACGCTGGCCGCGCAGTTCTTCTGCGACTGGGCCTTCAGCCGCATCAGCTGGTTCACCAACAACAGCACCTCCGGCTCGGTGTCCGTCTCCAACCTGCAGGTGATGGGCTGGACGATCAACACCCCGGTGGAGAAGTACCTGTTCTGCCTGGCGTTCCTGGTGGTGTTCGGCCTGCTGGCCAAGAACCTGGTGCGCAGCGCCATCGGCCGCGAGTGGATGGCCATCCGCGACATGGACGTGGCCGCAGCGGTGATCGGCATCCGCCCGATGTACGCCAAGCTGTCGGCCTTCGCGGTGAGCTCCTTCATCGTGGGCGTGGCCGGCGCGCTGTGGGCTTTCGTGCACCTGGGTTCGTGGGAGCCGGCCGCCTTCTCGATCGACCGCTCCTTCCAGCTGCTGTTCATGGTCATCATCGGCGGCATGGGCTCCATCATGGGCAGCTTCTTCGGCGCCGCCTTCATCGTGGTGCTGCCCATTTTCCTGAACCAGTTCATGCCCTGGCTCGGCTCGCTGGTCGGCGTGGAGATCTCCACTGCTGCGGTGTCCCACACCGAATTCATGATCTTCGGCGCCCTGATCGTCTGGTTCCTGATCGTCGAGCCCCACGGCCTGGCCAAGCTCTGGAGCATTGCAAAACAAAAACTGCGCCTGTGGCCCTTCCCCCACTGACCTTCCGTTTTCCGTGTGTGTCTGACCGTTCCTATAAGGAGACAAATGATGAAAGTACGTAGCCTGGTTCTCTCTGTTTCGATGGCCTGCGCCGCTCTCTCCGGAGCGGTCGTCTCGTCTGCCGCCCTGGCGCAGGAAAAGGTCCAGTTCTTCCCGGTGCTCTCCGGCCGCACCGGCCCAGTGGCACCCAACGCGACGCCGTGGGCCAACGGCCACAACGACTACATGAAGCTGGTCAACGAACGTGGCGGTATCAACGGTGTGAAGACGCTGGTGGAAGAGTGCGAAACCGCCTACGCCACCGACCGTGGCGTGGAATGCTATGAGCGCCTGAAGGGCAAGCACGGTGGCGCCACGGTGTTCCAGCCGCTGTCCACCGGCATCACCTTTGCGCTGACCGAAAAGATCCCGGCCGACAAGATTCCGATGATCACCTCCGGCTACGGCCGCAGTGACTCGGCGGACGGCGGCGTCTTCAAGTGGAACTTCCCGCTGATCGGCCACTACTGGGTGGCGGGCGACACGGTGCTGCAGCACATTGCCAAGCAGGAAGGTGGCTGGGACAAGCTCAAGGGCAAGAAGATCGGCGTGGCCTACCACGACAGTCCGTTTGGGAAGGAACTGCTGCCTATCATGCAGGAGCGCGCCGCCATGCATGGCTTCACGCTGCAGCTGCTGCCCATCCCGGCGCCGGGCGTCGAGCAGAAGGCCATCTGGCTGCAGGTGCGCCAGCAGCGGCCGGACTTCGTGGTGCTGCAGACCTGGGGCGTGATGACCGCCACCGCCGTCAAGGAGGCCGTGGCCACGGGCTATCCGCGCGAGAAGATGTTCGGCACCTGGTGGTCGGGCGCTGAACCCGATCTGAAGGACGTGGGCGCCAGCGCCAAGGGCTACAGCGCAGTGATGATGCAGCACGGGGCCGAATACCAGTCGGACGTGGTCAAGGAAATCCTGCAGAAGGTGCACGCCAAGGGCCAGGGCACCGGCCCGAAGGATGAAGTGGGCTCGGTGCTGTACATGCGCGGCGTGGTCGGCGCCATGCTGGCCGTGGAGGGCGTGCGCGCCGCCCAGGAGCGCTTCGGCAAGGGCAAGGTCATGACCGGCGAGCAAGCGCGCTGGGGTTACGAAAACCTGAACCTCACGCAGGCCAAGCTCGACACGCTGGGCTTCAAGGGCGTGATGCGCCCCGTGTCCACCAGCTGCCAGGACCACATGGGCTCAGCCTGGACCCGCGTGCACACCTGGGACGGCAGCAAGTTCGTCTGGGCCTCCGACTGGCTGCAGGCCGACGAGCAGATCATCAAACCGCTGGTGAAGGCTTCGGCCGACAAGTACGCGGCCGAGAAGAAGCTGAGCCGTCGCGCACCGGCGGACTGCCAGTCTTGAGGTCATCCCCCTGAGGCGCTGACGCGCCTTCCCCCTTCTCTCGACTCGCTGCGCGATTCGGGAAGGGGGACGCCACCGGCGCGGCGGGACGGCCCTTGCGCGGTGGCACTGGCATTCAGGCAGCGACCGTATCAAGGGCCCGTGAAGCGTGGTTGCCTTTGGGGCAGCCGCCAACCGAAAGGGTTGCACCGCAACCTTTTCGATTGGTACAGGAAGGCAACACCATGGACTCCAGCAGCAACATTGTTCTCAACGTCAACGGCATCGAGGTCATCTACAACCACGTGATCCTGGTGCTCAAGGGCGTTTCGCTCAACGTGCCGGAAGGCAAGATCGCGGCCGTTCTGGGCGGCAACGGTGCGGGCAAGACGACCACGCTGCGCGCCATCTCCAACCTGCTCAAGGCCGAGCGCGGTGAGGTCACCAAGGGCAGCATCGAATTGCGGGGCGAGCGCATCGAGAACCTCACACCGGCCGATCTGGTCAACCGCGGCGTGGTGCAGGTGATGGAGGGGCGCCACTGCTTCGCGCACCTGACCATCGAAGAAAACCTGATGACCGGCTCCTACACCCGCACCGACAAGGCCGAGATCGCGCGCAACCTGGAGAAGGTCTACTCCTACTTCCCACGGCTGAAGACGCGCCGCACCTCGCAGGCCGCCTACACCTCGGGTGGCGAGCAACAGATGTGCGCCATCGGTCGAGCGCTGATGACCAACCCCAGCGTGATGCTGCTCGATGAGCCCTCCATGGGCCTGGCGCCCCAGATCGTCGAAGAGGTGTTCGAGATCGTGAAGGACCTCAACAGCAAGGAAAAAGTCACTTTCCTGATTGCCGAGCAGAACACCAACATGGCACTGAAGTACGCCGACTACGGCTACATCATGGAAAGCGGCCGCGTCGTGATGGACGGAGCTGCCAGGGACCTGGCCAACAACGAGGACGTCAAGGAGTTCTACCTGGGCATGGGAGGCGGCGAGCGCAAGAGCTTCAAGGACGTCAAAAGCTACAAGCGGCGCAAGCGCTGGTTGGCCTGACATGCCCCCCTGTGGCGCTGCGCGCCTTCCCCCTCAGGGGGACGCACCCGGTGGCCTGGCAAAGCCAGTTCCACGGGTGCGCTGGCCTTCGGCAGCGCGGGCGACCAGGGCGGTGCACCTTTTCATAGTTCGGATGAACTCACTCCTAATTTCATAGCTGCTAGCGCCTGATGGATAAGCGCTAGAGGCCTTTTTTATTCAAACCTACCCAAAGGAGCCCTGGCATGAGCACGTTTTATGACGCCTTGGAAACCCGCAGCCCTGCGGAGCGTGAAGCGGCGCTGATGGCGGCGCTGCCCCGGCAAATTGCCCATGCCCAGACAGCGTCGCCCGCATTTGCCAGCATTCTGACGGGGGTGGATGCGGCGGCGGTCACCAGCCGCGAGGCGCTGGCCAGGCTGCCCGTGACACGCAAGTACGAGCTGCTGGAACGCCAGCAGGCGGGCCGGGCCAGCAACGTGTTCGGTGGCTTTAGCGCGCTGGGCTTTGGGCCGGGCATGACGCGCGTGTTCGCCAGCCCCGGCACCATCTACGAGCCCGAGGGCACGCGGCCTGATTACTGGCGCATGGCGCGGGCGATTTACGCGGCCGGCTTTCGGCGCGGGGAGCTGATCCACAACAGCTTCAGCTACCACTTCGTGCCTGCGGGATCGATGATGGAAACCGGCGCACATGCCCTGGGCTGCACCGTGTTCCCCGGCGGCACGGGCCAGACCGAGCAACAGGTGCAGGCCATGGCAGAGCTGCAGCCTGCGGGCTACATCGGCACACCCAGCTTCCTCAAGATCATCGTCGAGAAGGCCGCTGAGATGGGCGTGGCCCTGCCCACGGTGACCAAGGCGCTGGTGTCGGGCGAAGCGTTTCCTCCATCATTGCGCGACTGGTTTGCACAGCAGGGCATTGCGGGCTACCAGTGCTACGCCACCGCCGACCTGGGGTTGATTGCCTACGAAACCTCGGCCCGCGAAGGCCTGGTGCTGGATGAAGGCGTCATCGTTGAAATCGTGCGCCCCGGCACCGGAGACCCGGTGCCCGAGGGCGAGGTGGGCGAGCTGGTCATCACCACGCTCAACCCCGACTACCCCCTCATCCGCTTTGGCACGGGCGACCTCTCCGCCGTACTGCCAGGGCAGTGCCCCACGGGCCGCACGAACACCCGCATCAAGGGCTGGATGGGCCGGGCCGACCAGACCACCAAGGTGCGCGGCATGTTTGTGCACCCTGGGCAAATCGCCACCATTGCGCGGCGTTTTCCGCAGGTGCAGCGCGCACGGCTCGTGGTCAGCGGCGAAATGGCCAACGATCAGATGGTGCTGCAAGTGGAAACCCTAGAGACCGCAGAGGGCCTGGCCCGCCAGCTGAGCGATGCGATCCGGGAGGTGACCAAGCTGCGCGGCGATGTGCAGATGGTGCCACCCGGCACGCTGCCCAACGATGGCAAGGTGATTGAAGACGCACGCAGCTACCGGTAGCCCCTGCAGGGCGAGCGGCACGCGCCCCTGCCGGACACGTGCCGTCGGGCTGGCGCCAGTATTGGACGCTCACGGACCCGGCGCACTGCGAATGGCCCCATGATCGAAAGGGCGATGGAGCGAACGGGCGAACTGGCCAATGCCTGACTCCTGGCCCTCGGCAGTTTGCGGCAGCGCAAAAAGTGCTCGCGGGGCGCAGTGGCGGGCCGCAGTGTTTACCCTAGCATTGCTCATTATTTAATAGCACCTTACGCTTTACAGATAAGCGCCACAAGCCTTTTTTGCTTAAAGACCATGCCACCGGTGTGCTACGTAATATCCGCAATGCTCCCGCAAAACCCCCTCGCTATCATGGCCCGTCATTCACAGGAGAGACCATGAAAACAATGCTGAAACTTGCACTGATCGCTGCGGCAGCAGTCACCGCTTTTGGCGCCAGCGCGCAAGACTATCCCGCCAAGGACAAGACTATCACCATCGTGGTCCCTTATGCAGCGGGCGGCCCCACCGACCGCGTGGCACGCGATCTGGCGGAAGCCATTCGCAAACCGCTGGGCGGCGTCAGCGTGGTGGTCGACAACTCGGCCGGTGCAGGCAGCACCATTGGTTCGGCCAAGGTTGCCCGCGCCAACCCTGACGGCTACACCTTGCTGCTGAACCACGTGAGCATGGCCACCATGACCACCATGTACCGCAAGCTGGCGTTCAACGTGGCCAACGACTTTGAGTACCTGGGCGTCATCAACGATGTGCCCATGACGCTCATCGCGCGCCCCACCATGCCCGCGAACAACTACAAGGAACTGTCGACCTGGCTCCAGCAGAACAAGGGCAAGATCAACCTGGGTAACGCGGGCCAAGGCTCGGCATCGCACCTGTGCGGCCTGCTGTTCCAAAGTGCCGTGCAGATCGACATGACGACAGTGCCCTACAAAGGCACCGCCCCCGCCATCACCGACCTGATCGGCGGCCAGATCGACCTGCTGTGCGACCAGACCACCAACACGACCTCGCAAATCGAGGCCAAGAAGGTCAAGGCCTATGCTGTGACCACGACCTCGCGGCTGACCACTCCAGCGCTCAAAGACCTGCCCACGCTGGCGGAGTCTGGCGTGAAGGACTTCAACGTCACCATCTGGCACGGCCTGTACGCTCCCAAGGGAACACCCGCCGAGGTGATCAAGAAGCTCAACGACGCCCTGAAGGTCGCCCTCAAGGACCCAGAATTCATCAAGAAGCAGGAAGGCCTGGGCGCTGTGGTCGCCACGGACAAGCGCGTCGAACCCGCCGAACACAAGAAGTTCGTGCTGGCTGAAACCGAGAAGTTCGGCGCCGCGATCAAGGCGGCCGGCTCTTACGCTGACTGATCCGGTCCTCCGTCAGCCTGCAGCATTGCAGACTGCAAACTTGCAAGCCACCACGCCGCCAAGGCCTGGTGGCTTTTTCTTTTTCCCTCGCCCGACGCATCGTCTGGCAGTGAGATCGCCAACGTGGGGTTGTGTGAATGGCGCTTGCTGCGGGTAATCCATGTGCGCCTAGCGCATGACCCCGCGTAAAAAGAAGACCATGGCACATCGCCTGCAGATCTCACCCCTACGAAAGCCCGACCATGGCGCATCAGCACAAAGCCGTCTCCCGCACCATCCCCTCCCAGCCCGTGGCGCACCACCGCCGTTCAGTAGCTGCCACCGCGCTCGCTCTGAGTGCACTCGGGGCCTTGGCGATTGCAACGGCGGGCACACTGCTGACTGCGCGCGCCGCACAGGCCCAGACCGCTGGGGCTGCGGGCAGCTGGCCCACCAAACCCGTGCGCATCGTCGTGCCTTTCGCCCCTGGCGGCACCACTGACATCCTGGCGCGGGCGATGGCACCCGAGCTCACACGGGCGTTCGGCCAGCAGTTTTTCGTGGACAACCGCGCCGGGGCCGGCGGCAACGTGGGCGCCGAGATCGTGGCCAAATCACCCGGTGATGGCTACACGCTGCTGATGGGCACCGTAGGCACCCACGGCATCAACCGCGCGCTGTACGCCAAACTGCCGTACGACCCCATCAAAGACTTTGTCCCCATCACGCTGGTGGCGGCCGTGCCCAATGTGATGGTGATGAATACCGACAAGGCCAAGAGCATGGGTATCACCAATGTGCAGGACTTCATCCGCGTGGCCAAGGCCAGCCCCGGCAAGATGAACATGGCCTCCAGCGGCAACGGCACCTCCATCCATCTGGCGGGCGAGTTGTTCAAGAGCATGACGGGCACCTTCATGCTGCACCTGCCCTACCGGGGATCGGGCCCCGCACTCATGGACATGGTGGCAGGCAACGCCGATGTGATGTTCGACAACCTGCCCTCGTCCATGGCCCAGATCAAGGCGGGCAAGCTCACCGCCCTGGCGGTGACCAGCGCTGAGCGCTCCGGCGCCCTGCCCGATGTGCCCACAGTGGAACAGGCAGGGGGGGCCACGCTCAAAGGGTATGAGGCCAGCTCCTGGTTCGGCCTGCTGGCCCCGGCCGGCACGCCCCCCGATGTGGTGAACCGTATCCAGCAGGAAGTTGCCAAGTCCCTGGCCACACCGGCCATGAAGGAGCGGCTGCTGGCCCAGGGCGCCATCCCTGGCGGCAACACCCCCGCCGACTTTGCCAAGCACATCGACAGCGAGCACAAGAAGTGGGCGCAGGTGGTGAAGACCTCGGGCGCCAAGGTGGACTGACAGGGACTGGCGCACACTGGCGCACACTGGCGCCCCCTGCCGCCTTCAGTCAGTCTTCAGGAGATGGCGCAGGCCCCAGGCGCTTTTCACCCGTGGCAAACGACGCCCGCTGGATGCGGCCGTTCGCCACCTCATAAACACACAACATCTCCAGCGTGCCCAGGCCCTCGGCGAAGTTGCGGGTGATCAGCTCCGAGTCCACCACCATGGCGCCCACCACGGTGCGCGACAGCAGACGTGCATGCAGATCGGGCTCTGCAAAACGGGCCAGAAACCGTTCGCGCATCTGCGCATGCCCCTGCGCCAGCCGCTCGCCGTGCAACACATACTGCTCGGCATTGGGCGCATAGGTAGCCAGCAGCGCGTCAATGTCCTTGGCGTTGTAGGCATCGAGCTGCGCCTGCACCACCGCCCAGGGCGACAACACGGGGGCCATGGCTACACGCCCCACACCACATCCACCTGCTCGGCGGCACTGCGGCGCAGCATCTCGATCAGGGGCGCGACACGCTGGCGCAGGCGCACCGCCTCCACACGCTCTTGCTCCGTCGCCTCGTCGCCGGCCTCATTCACCGGCGGCTGGGCTTCTTCGGCAGCCACAGCGGCTTCCAGCGCTGCGATGGCGCCCGGGATCTGCGCCGCCGTCACGATGCCGCTGGCCCCCGGCGTCTTGCCCATGATGGTCACGATCTGCCGCCCCTGGGGCTCCAACATGATCAGATCAGCGGCGGCGCGGGACTTGAATTTGTAAAGCATGGAGGGGGTCCTTTCCTGGTGGTTCCCACAGTGGCCGGGCAGGCTGCACGGCACCTTCAGGGTGATTGTGCGCTGGTCGGATGGCAGAGGCCACGAAAGTCGGCTCGGGAACGCCCCATTGACAGCCATTTGTTTAGGTCTAAACTATTTTGACATGAACATCCTCTGCATTGGCGGTGGGCCCGCCGGTCTCTATTTCGCCCTTCTCATGAAGCAGCAAAACCCCGCGCACCGCGTCACGGTGGTCGAGCGCAACCGGCCATTCGACACCTTCGGCTGGGGGGTGGTGCTGTCAGACCAGACGCTGGCCAACCTGCAGGCGGCCGATGCGCCCACGGCGGCGCTGATCGGCGATGCGTTCAACCACTGGGACGACATCGAGGTGTTCTTCAAGGGCCGCAGCGTGCGCTCCACCGGCCACGGCTTTTGTGGCATTGGCCGCAAGCGCTTGCTCAACATCCTGCAGGACCGCTGCCTGGCAGTGGGCGTGGACCTGCAGTTTGAAACCGACGTGGCCGACGACCAGCAGCTCGCCGCGCAGTACAACGCCGACCTGGTGATTGCCAGCGACGGCCTCAACAGCCGCATCCGCACCCGCTACGCGGCCACCTACCAGCCCGACATCGACCTGCGCCAGTGCCGCTTTGTGTGGCTGGGCACCAAAAAGAAGTTCGACGCGTTCACCTTCGCGTTCGAACAAACCGAGCATGGCTGGTTCCAGGCCCACGCCTACCAGTTCGATGCCGACACCTCCACCTTCATCGTCGAAACGCCCGAGGCCGTGTGGAAGGCCCACGGCCTTGACCAGATGGAACAGCCCGAGGCGATTGCGTTTTGCGAAAAGCTCTTCGCGAAGTATCTGGACGGCAACGCACTCATCAGCAATGCCACGCACCTGCGCGGCTCGGCCAACTGGATTCGCTTTCCGCGCGTGATCTGCAACACCTGGGTGCACCGCGAGAGCATTGGCGGCAAGCCGGTGCCCATCGTGCTGATGGGCGATGCCGCGCACACGGCGCATTTTTCCATCGGCAGCGGCACCAAGCTGGCGCTCGAAGACGCCATCGACCTGGCCAATGAGTTTGCGACCGGCTTGCCTGTCGAAGAGGTGCTGCAGCACTACGAGGCACGCCGCAGCGTGGAGGTGCTCAAGATCCAGAACGCCGCGCGCAACAGCACCGAGTGGTTTGAAAACGTGGCGCGCTACACCGGCATGCCCATCGAGCAGTTCACCTACTCCCTGCTCACGCGCAGCCAGCGCATCAGCCACGAGAACCTGCGGCTGCGCGATGCCGCGTGGCTGGAAGGCTATGAGGCATGGCTCGCGGGCGGCAAGTCTGCCGTGCCGCCCATGCTCACGCCATTGAGCCTGAAAGGCCTGACGCTCAAGAACCGCATCGTCGTCTCGCCCATGGCCACCTACAGCGCGGTCGAGGGCGTGCCGCAAGACTTCCACCTGGTGCACCTGGGTGCGCGCGCCCTGGGCGGCGCCGCGCTGGTGATGGTGGAGATGACCAGCCCCACGCCCGAGGGCCGCATCACCCCCGCCTGCCCCGGCCTGTGGAACGACGCACAGCAAGCCGCCTTTGCGCGCATCGTGCACTTTGTGCACGGCAGCAGCACGGCCAAGATAGGCCTGCAACTGGGCCACAGCGGGCCCAAGGGCTCCACGCGCGTGGGCTGGGAGGGCACGGACGAGCCGCTGGAGGCGGGCAACTGGCCCCTGCTGGCCGCCAGCCCCCTCGCCTACGGCGCGCAGAACCAGACGCCCGCCGCCATGACCCGCGCCGACATGGACCGCGTGACCGCCGCCTTTGTGGACAGCGCCCGCCGCGCCGTGGCCTGCGGCTTTGACTGGCTGGAGCTGCACTGCGCCCACGGCTACCTGCTGGCCAGCTTCTTGAGCCCCGCCACCAACCAGCGCACCGATGAATACGGCGGCAGCCTGAACAACCGCTGCCGCTACCCGCTCGAAGTGTTCACCGCGCTGCGCGCCGTGTGGCCCGCCGACAAGCCGCTCTCCGTGCGCATCTCGGCCCACGACTGGCTCCCCGATGGCAACACCGCCGACGACGCGATTGCCATCGCGCGCTTGTTCAAGGCAGCAGGCGCAGACCTGATCGATGTGTCCTCCGGCCAGACCACACGCGACTCGCGCCCGGTGTATGGCCGCATGTACCAGACGCCGTTTGCCGACCGCATCCGCAACGAGGTGGGCATTGCCACCATGGCCGTGGGCGCGATCACCGAGGCGGACCACGCCAACAGCATCGTCGCAGCAGGCCGCGCCGACCTGTGCGCCATCGCCCGCCCCCACCTGGCCGACCCGGCCTGGACGCTGCATGCCGCCGCACAGCTGAGCCCCGTGGCCGCCGCACACACCGACTGGCCCGTGCAGTACGCCAGCGGACGCGACCAGATGCTGCGCGAGATAGCCAAGCAAAAACAGCTTGCAGCGCTTACCAATCAAGCGCAATCAGCTACTAAAAGCAGAGCACCCGAGGAAGAAGGCTAGCCATGGACCTCGAAGCCCGCCTGCACGGCGCAGCCCCTAGCGAACACCCCGAGGCACTGCGCCTGTGGCTGCGCCTGCTCACCTGCACCCAGCTCATCGAAAAACAGGTGCGCAGCCACCTGCGCGCGCAATTCGACACCACCTTGCCGCGCTTTGACCTGATGGCGCAGCTCGAACGCGCGCCGGACGGCATGAAGATGAAAGAACTCTCGCGCCGCATGATGGTGACCAGCGGCAACATCACCGGCATCACCGACCAGCTGGTGGCCGAAGGCTTGGTCGAGCGCATGGATGTGGAGGGTGACCGCCGCGCGTACTTGGTGCGCCTCACGCCGCAAGGCCGCGAGCAGTTCAACACCATGGCGCGCCAGCACGAGCAATGGATCGTCGAGGCCTTCGCCACGCTGGGCGAGCGCGACATCACCACCTTGTACCGGCTGCTGGGCAAGGTGAAAGAACACACACAAAACAATTCCTTGGAGACCGCCGAATGAAGCACTACATCGGGGCGAGCAACCCCATGCGCGAGCAGTTCAACCCGCAGGCCAGCTACGTGGCCGAGCATTTCAGCTGGAGCTTTGCCGATGGCGTGGGCACCGTCACGCTCAACAGACCGGACCGCAAGAACCCGCTCACCTTCCAGAGCTATGCCGAGTTGCGCGACTTCTTCTACGCGCTGCGCTTTGCCACCGATGTGAAGGCCATCGTCGTCACCGGCGCGGGCGGCAACTTCTGCTCGGGCGGCGACGTGCACGAGATCATCGGTCCACTCACCACCATGACCATGCCCGAGCTGCTGGAGTTCACGCGCATGACGGGCGACCTGGTCAAAGCCATGCGCGCCTGCCCGCAGCCTGTGCTGGGCGCCATCGACGGCATCTGCGCCGGTGCGGGCGCGATGATGGCGCTGGCCTGCGACATGCGCTACGGCACCCAGGCGACCAAGACCGCTTTTCTCTTCACCCGCGTGGGCCTAGCCGGTGCCGACATGGGCGCCTGCGCACTGCTGCCGCGCATGATCGGCCAGGGCCGCGCCAGCGAGCTGCTGTTCACCGGCCGCGCCATGACCGCGCACGAAGGCCTGGCCTGGGGCTTTTTCAACGACCTGTGCGAAAGCGCCGACCTGCTGGCCAACGTGCAGGCCACGGCGCGCGCGCTGGCCGACGGCCCCACCTTTGCCCACGGCATGACCAAGACCATGCTGAGCCAGGAGTGGAGCATGACCATCGAGCAGGCCATCGAAGCCGAGGCGCAGGCCCAGGCCATCTGCATGCAGACCGAGGACTTCCGGCGCGCCTACGAGGCGTTTGCTGCCAAGCAGAAACCGGTGTTCCAGGGAGACTAGGAAAGACACGCAACCCCACGAACCGTTCACGCTGAGCGCAGTCGAAGCGCTGCGCAAGGCTTCGACTGCGCTCAGCCCGAACGGATGTGACATTCAAACAGGTCCCTTCACGCACCATGCACGTCACCACGCCCCCCGCCCCCCGCCCGCCCTCCACGGCGCACCTGGCCCTGCCTTTTTTTGATGACGCCCACCGCGCGCTGGCCGAGGGCCTGGTGCCATGGGCAGCCGCGCAAGAGGTCGATGAAACCGACGACCGCGCCGCCTGCCGCGACTGGGTGCGCCGCCTGGGCGCGGGCGGCTGGCTGCGCTACTGCGTGCCTGCGGCCCACGGCGGCGCGCTGCCTGCGCTCGACTCGCGCGCGCTGGTGCTGCTGCGCGAGACGCTGGCCTACCACTCGCCGCTGGCGGACTTTGCATTTGCGATGCAGGGCCTGGGCAGCGGCGCCATCACGCTGGCAGGCAGCCCCGCACAGCAGGCGCACTACCTGCAGGGCGTGGCGCGCGGTGAGTTGATCGCGGCCTTTGCGCTCTCCGAGCCTGAGGCAGGCTCGGATGTTGGTGCTATTAAAACAATAGCAGAAAGTGCTTATCCATCAGGCGGCAACGGCCAAAAAACCTCCTATTCCCTGACCGGAACCAAGACCTGGATCAGCAATGGCGGCATCGCAGACTTCTACTGCGTGTTCGCCAAGACCGACCCGGCCGGTGGAACGCGCGGCATCAGCGCCTTCATCGTGGATGCCAACACGCCGGGCCTCGACGCCTCGCGCCACATCCACGTGATGGCACCGCACCCACTGGCTACGCTGCAGTTCACCGATTGCAACGTGCCCGCCACGGCGCTGCTGGGCGAGGAAAACGGCGGCTTCAAGCTCGCGATGCGCACGCTCGACATCTTTCGCGCATCCGTCGCTGCCGCCGCCCTGGGCATGGCACGCCGCGCACTGGCCGAGGCCGTGCACCACGCCCGCCAGCGCCGCATGTTCGGCCAGACGCTGGCGGACTTTCAGCTCACCCAAGCCAAGATCGGCGAGATGGCCGCGCTAGTGGACAGCGCAGCGCTGCTCACCTACCGCGCGGCCTGGCTGCGCGACACGGGCGAAAAGCGGGGTGGCACGCGCGTGACCGCCGAAGCGGCCATGGCAAAAATGACGGCGACCGAAAACGCCCAACGTGTCATCGACATGGCGCTGCAACTGCACGGCGGGCGCGGTGTGGAAGTGGGCAGCAAGGTCGAATCGCTGTACCGCGACATCCGCTCGCTGCGCATCTACGAAGGCGCCACGGAAGTGCAGCAGCTCATCATCGGCAAGGCCGCTTTGCAGGAGTGATCGCATGAAAGCCTCTTCCAATCCCTCCGCCCAGCCCGACCACTTCGTGCACGACCGGCTGCCAGCGCCTGCGGCCTGGCCCACCCTGCGCTACGACCGGCCCGAGCTGCAGATCGCGCCCCAAGCCAACCTCGTGCAGGCCCTGTTTGACCAGGCAGAGCGCGCGGGCCACATCGACCGCCCCCTGCTGCGCGGCCCGCTGCGCACGTACACCTACCGCGACGCCCGCACCGAGGCCGCACGCATTGCCGAGGTGCTGACGCAGGACCACGGCCTGGTGCCCGGCAACCGCGTGCTGCTGCGCGGCGGCAACACGGTGGAGATGGCGCTGGCCTGGCTGGGCACCGTCTACGCGGGGCTGATCGCGGTGGCCACCATGCCGCTGCTGCGCGCGGTGGAGCTGGGCAGCATCATCGACCGCGCCCAGCCCACGCTGGCGCTGTGCGATGGCCGCCTGCTGGCGGAGCTGCAGACGGCGCAAACCCAGCACCCGGTGCTGGCCACCATCGTGCCCTTCCACACCGCGCCCGATGCGGCCGACCTGCTGCAGCGCGCACAGGGCAAGCCCGGCACCACGCCGCCTTGCCCCACGGCTGCCGACGACATCGCGCTGATGGCCTTCACCTCGGGCACCACGGGCGCACCCAAGGCCGCCGTGCACACCCACCGCGATGTGCTGGCGGGTTGCGAGGCCTGGCCACGCCATGTGCTGCGCGCCAAGCCCGACGACATCGTGGCGGGATCGCCACCGCTGGCGTTCACCTTTGGCCTCGGTGGCTTGCTCGTGTTTCCGATGTGGGCAGGTGCCAGCGTGTACTTCCCCGACCAGCCCTACACGCCCGAAACCATGGTGCGCCTGATGCGCGAAGCGGGCGTGACCATCTGCTACACCGCGCCCACGTTCTACCGGCAGATGGCGCCCTTTGCCAAGCAGATCGGCCTGCCCCAACTGCGCACCAGCGTGAGCGCTGGCGAGGGCCTGCCCGACGCCACACGCCAGTTGTGGAAGGAGGCGACTGGCCTGGACATGACGGACGGCATTGGCGCCACCGAGATGTTCCACATCTTCATTTCCTCGCCCGGCGGAGAAAGCAGGCGCGGCGCCATCGGCAAGGTGGTGCCCGGCTACACCGCCAAGGTGGTGGACGACGACGGCAACGAGCTGCCGCACGGCACGGTGGGCAAGCTCGCGGTGATCGGCCCCACGGGCTGCAAATACCTCGACGACCCGCGCCAGGCCAAGTATGTGAAGGACGGCTGGAACTACCCCGGCGACGCGTTCACGCAGGACGCGGACGGCTACTTCTTCTACCAGGCGCGCGACGACGACATGATCATCACCGCGGGCTACAACGTGGGCGGCCCCGAGGTGGAAGACGCCCTGCTGCGCCACCCCGCAGTGGTCGAATGCGGCGTGATCGGCGTGCCCGACGAAGAGCGCGGCATGGTGGTGAAGGCCATCTGCGTTTTGAAGCCTGGCCACACGGGCGATGCCGCCATGGTCAAGGCCTTGCAGGACCATGTGAAAGCCACCATCGCCCCGTTCAAATACCCGCGCGTGGTGGAGTTTGTGGCGGCCCTGCCGCGCACCGAAACCGGCAAGCTGCAGCGCTTCAAGTTGCGCCAGGGTGCGGCTGCATCACCCTCCGCCGCATCACCCACTTCCACAAAAACAACATGACGATGAAAAACACCCTTTTGCAGCCCGATGGCTGGGCAACCCCCAAGGGCTACGCCAACGGCGTGGCCGCCCGCGGCACCATGGTCTTTACCGGCGGCCAGATCGGCTGGAACGCGCAGCAGCAGTTTGAGAGCGACGACTTCATCGCGCAGACCAAGCAGACGCTGCTGAACGTGCGCGCGGTGCTCGAAGCCGGTGGCGCAGGCCCCGAGCATCTGGTGCGACTGACCTGGTATGTGACCGACCGCAACGAATACAACAGCCGCTTGAAGGAGCTGGGCGCGGTCTACCGAGAGGTATTGGGCAAGAACTTTCCGGCCATGGCCTGCGTGCAGGTGGCGGGGCTCATGGAAGAGCGCGCGAAGATCGAGATTGAAGCAACCGCTGTAATCCCGGACTGAGCTTCTCCAGCCACCGCTGCAGCGCTTGCCCGTACAGAATGAACGCCAGCGCCGCTCCAATCAACGGCAGCGCGGCAAACACCCAGCCCGTCAGCAGCTCGCCCCCCAGCGCCACGCCCACCAGCAAAGCCACCGCAGGGTTCACAAACGAATAGCTGCCCGCCAGCGCGGCCGACGTGTTCTGCAGCAGCCACAGGTACGCATTGAGCGCCACCAAGGTGCCAAACACCAGCAGATAGACCCACGCCGCCCACGACTTGGCAGTGACCTGGCCCAGGGCGCTCAACGGCTCAAACCACAACGCCACCACCAGCCCCATGGCGCCCCCCGCAAACCACTGCGCGGCCGATGCCATGGCGGGCGCGGGTAGCGACAGCTTGCGCGACGCATACGAGCCCACGCTCCAGCACAGCGGAGCACCAAAGGCCAGCAGCGCACCGAGCCAGGTGGCTGAAAAGTCGCCCTCCAGCGCCAGCAGCAGTGCGCCCACCACGCCCAGCGCCAGGCCGATCCAGCTGGTGAACGGCACGCGCTCGCCGCCCCAGCGCGACCACAGTGCCAACCACATCGGCATGGTGGTGACCACCGTGGCCATCAGGCCCGAGCCAATGCCCAGCTTTTGCGCAAAACCCATCAGGTTCATGGCCAGAAACACCATGCAGCCGCCCACCACCGCCGAGTTGCGCCATTGCACCCACGTGGGCAATGCATGGCCTTGCCACAACGCAATCACCAGCATCACGCCACCGGCGCACAAAAAACGGATCGCATTCATCAGCAGCGGCGGCATGCTCTGCAGCGCAATACCAATCGCGAAATAGGTGGTGCCCCAGACGATGTAAACCAACAGCAGTGCCATGGCCACCGCCCCTTTGCGCTGTGTACGGGCTTGCGCATTGAAAATTGCCGGCATATTCTTCACCTGACCGAATAATTTATGGAAACCGCGAGGTTTTCGGAATTTTTACCAAAAACGAGCGGCTATGCAAGCAAATATTCAGACAGATGACATGGACGCCAGAATTATTTCGGCATTGGGCGCGGACGGCCGACGTTCGTACGCCGACGTGGGGGCTGAAGTCGGGCTGTCTACCGCCGCTGTGCACGAGCGCGTGAAGAAACTGCTGGACAAGGGCGTGATCCGCCGCTTCTCGATCAGCGTGGACCCGGAGCGCGTGGGGCTGAACTTCACCGCGTTCGTGGCGATCCGCAACGATGGCGGCGCGCACTGCCGCGACATTGCGCCGCGCCTGCGTGCTATCCCCCAGGTGGAAGAATTGCACAGCGTGGCTGGCGAATACGACTTTCTGGCCAAGATCCGCACCACGCACGCGCGCGGGCTGGAGGACGTGCTCTACCAGATCAAGGCGATTCCCGGCGTGGCGCGCACCACGAGCACCGTAGTCCTGAACACCGAATTCGAGGACCGACCGCTGGACCTGGGGTGGGTGAATGGCGACAAGGGAGGGTGACGCGCGGAGGCAGTCTCGGCTCGGTCGCGCAGCTGTTTACGCTGCCACCGGGGCGAGCTCAGCCGCGGCGGCAACAGTCGCCGGAATTTGCACCAGACGCTGCACCAGCGCCATGTAGTAGCCCAGAGGGGGCGTGACCAGCCCCGGCACCTTGGCATGGTCGTCATAGCGGCGCAGGCGGATGGCCTCTTGCGCAAAAGGCTGGGCCGCAAACTGCATCGCCTCTTTGGGTGTGAAGGGCCCACCCTGCAGCACCAAGCTGTGCTGCGACGCAGGCGACAGCGTCTCCCAGTACCCCGGCTCCATGGTGCACAGATAGCGCTTGGCATCCACATGCAGGCGGATGGGCTCCAGCACCGCGTCGGGCAGCAGGCCCCGCAAGAACGGGATGACCATGTACTGGTGCAGGTCGTCCTGCTCGGCCGTTTCGCCACCCGGTGCCAGCAGGTGGCCCATGTCGTGCAGCAAGGCCGCCGCGACCGTCGCGGGGGTTTCGCCCGATTTTTCGGCCCACTGCGCACACTGCAGTGCGTGCTCCAGCTGGCTGACCGCCTCGCGGCCGTACTGGTTCACGCCACGGGTGGCGAGCAGGTGGGCGATGTCGCCAAGGTTCAATGCCATCGTCGTTCCTTATCAGACCAGTGCCTTGCGGATGCGGGCCGACACGAGGTCGATGACACTCACCGTGACCACGATGATGAGCATGACCGCGCAGGTCTCGGCGTACTGGAAGCCCCGGATGATTTCCCACAGCACCACACCAATGCCCCCGGCGCCCACCATGCCCACCACCGAGGCCGAGCGCACGTTGGCCTCGAAACGGTACAGCGTGTACGAGATCCACAGCGGCATGACCTGCGGAATCACGCCATAGATGATTTCGTGCAGTGCGCTCTCACCGGTGGAGCGGATGCCTTCCACGGGCTGCGGGTCGATGGCTTCCACGGCTTCGGAAAACAGCTTGGCCAGCGTGCCCGAAGTGTGGATCCACAGCGCCAGCACACCGGCGAACGGGCCCAGGCCCACGGCCACGACGAAGAGCATGGCGAAGACCATTTCGTTGATGGCGCGACAGGCATCGAGGACGCGGCGCACCGGCTGGTTCACCCACCAGGGCGCGATGTTGGACGAGGCCAGCAGCGCCAGCGGCACGGCGGTGACCACCGCCAGCGCCGTGCCCCACAGCGCGATCTGCAGGGTGACCAGCATCTCCTGCACGTAGATCTTCCACTGCGAGAAGTTGGGCGGGAAGAACTCGGCCGCGTATTGGGCCATGTTGCCCGAATCCTTGACCAGGTCGAGCGGGCGCATGTCGGCGCCCTTCCAGGATGCGGCCAGCACCACCAGCAGGATGCCCCAGGACAAG
>CAXIRU010000050.1:0-34130 GCA_964031875.1 Acidovorax facilis | reverse complement strand
CAGCGAAGTTGCTCTCCGTTTGCGCGGCAAACACAAGGCCATTTACACGCCTCACGTCGATACCGGTGACTTCATCGTCATCATCAACGCAGCCCAGCTCAAGGTCACCGGCACCAAGTCCCTGGACAAGGTGTACTACCGCCATTCGGGTTACCCTGGCGGTATCACGGCCACGAACTTCCGTGACATGCAGGCCAAGCACCCCGGCCGTGCGCTGGAAAAGGCTGTCAAGGGCATGCTGCCCAAGGGACCCCTTGGCTACGCAATGATCAAGAAACTCAAGGTGTACGGCGGTGCAGAGCATCCCCACACCGCCCAGCAGCCCAAAGTGCTGGAAATCTAAGGAGCCTTGAGATGATTGGTGAATGGAACAATGGCACCGGCCGTCGCAAGTCCAGCGTCGCCCGCGTGTTTCTGAAAAAAGGCTCTGGCAAGATCACGGTGAACGGCAAGGACATCCAGTCCTACTTCGGCCGCGAAACCTCGATCATGATTGCCAAGCAACCCCTGGCGTTGACCAACCATGTCGAAACCTTCGACATCCAGATCAACGTGCACGGTGGTGGTGAATCCGGTCAGGCAGGTGCTGCCCGCCACGGTATCACCCGTGCTCTGATCGATTACGACGCTTCGCTCAAGCCCGCACTGAGCCAAGCTGGCTTCGTGACGCGTGATGCGCGTGAAGTTGAGCGTAAGAAGGTCGGCCTGCACTCCGCACGCCGCGCCAAGCAGTTCTCCAAGCGTTAAGCTGGCGGGGGCTCTGGAGGGATGTCGGCATACAGGCTGCTGTCCCTTCACAAAGCCTCTCTCTGGATTGCTTATGGAGCAAAAAACCGCCTTCGGGCGGTTTTTTCGTTTAAGGTGCGCTCTTTTCTCCGAGCCAACCTCATGATTCACCACTTCTCACCATGCGCCTTCGTCTTCTGCGTCGCCGGCTGACGATCAGCGCTCCGCGGGTGGCCATCCGCAGCGCCTTGCCGTGGCCCCTTCGCTGGCTGGCGCTGGCCGTGGTTTTTGGCTTCTGCGCAGCAGTAGCCCTTTGGGCCTTTGAATTTGGAAAGTCCATTGCCGGCCTGGACACCGTCTCCCGCGACGAATTGCTGCAGTTGCGGGCAGAGGTTGATCGCTTGCGGGCTGAGGGACAGGAGCAGCAGACTGTGGCCCACACGGCAGAGAGCCTGCTGGTGGCCGAACGGGCAGCCAAGGAAAGCCTGATGGCGCAGGTCCGGCAGTTGGAGGCCGACAATCGCACCCTGCGTGAAGACCTGGGATTTTTCGAAAAACTGATTCCCGCGGCCAAGACCGAGGGCTTGACGATTCGCAGTTTGCAGGCCGAGGTGCTGGGGGGGATGCAACTGCGCTGGCAGGTTCTGGTGATCCAGGCGGCGCGCAATGCGCCTGAATTCAATGGCCGGCTGGAGCTGGTGCTTACGGGCGTGCAGGATGGCGCGCCCTGGAGCCAGACCCAGCCCGCCCAGGGCCAGCCGCTGCAGGTGAAGCAGTACCGGCGCATCGAGGGTGTGCTCAATCTGCCTCCCGGCGCCGTGGTAAAAACCGTGACCGCACGCGTGCTGGAGGGCACGGCGGTTCGCGCGGTGCAGGCGATGACCATCGACTAGGGTGGTGTTGCACGTGAGCGTGCGACACCACACGAGCAATGCGCTGCGCCGATCACCATTGTGGTGGTAGGGCGCAGTGCTGGCAGATTTCCGTGGGCTTTTTGCCCGAGCCATTTTCCGTTTGCGTGCTCTGTGGAGGAGCACGCGCATTGAGGAGTTCACACCCATGTTTTCCCGCAAGAAGCAGCCGCCGATCAAAAGCCTGATCGCTCAGGGCACCCGGATCGACGGTGACATTCACTTTGCCGAAGGCATGCGCATTGATGGTGAGGTGGTGGGGGATATCCGTGCGGGTTCGGAGCAGGCCAGCATCCTGGTGATCTCCGAGAGTGCCCGGGTGGAAGGGGCGGTACATGCCGACCATGTGATCATCAATGGCCAGGTGGTAGGCCCCGTGCATGCCGCGGAGCTGCTGGAACTGCAGCCCAAGGCAAAGATCACCGGCAATGTGCACTACAAGGCGCTGGAGATGCACCAGGGCGCTGTGATCGCCGGGCAGATGTGCCCGGTGGCTGTGTTGGTGGAGGAAAAGCCCCCACTGAAGTTAGCGTCAAACGCACAGTGAACTGAATTCCCGAGCAGTCTGCAGTAGTATTCACCGCAAACATTGAACCCGGAGTACCCCCATGAGCGCTGTTGCCGAAAACATCCAGACCGAAATGCCCGCCCCCATCCTGTTCACGGACAGTGCGGCGGCCAAGGTGGCGGACCTGATTGCCGAAGAAGGCAACCCCGACCTGAAACTGCGCGTTTTTGTGCAAGGTGGCGGTTGCTCTGGTTTCCAGTACGGTTTCACCTTTGATGAAATCACCAACGAAGACGACACCACCATGACGAAGAACGGCGTGTCGCTGCTGATCGATGCCATGAGCTACCAGTACCTGGTTGGCGCCGAGATCGACTACAAAGAAGACCTCCAAGGCGCCCAGTTCGTCATCAAGAATCCCAATGCCACCACCACCTGTGGTTGTGGCTCCAGTTTCTCTGCCTGACCTGGACAGAGAGGGTTGGGGCAGGCGGTACGCGCCGCTCTGTATCTGATCTGTGGTTTTTGATCGCTGACCGCCAAGCCGCCTGCACGGGCGGCTTTTGTTTTTCAGGCGGGGTATATGGCACCCAGCACGCGGGGCCCCGCTGCGCCGGTCACGCTGGCCAGGTTGCCGGGCAATCCGTGTAGCGCCTGCCGCGCCAGCCAGGCGAAAGCGGCAGCCTCCACCTGCAATGCGGGCAGGCCGAGGGTGTCTGTAGCGGTGACCTGTACGCCGGGGTTGGCTGCCTGTAGCCGGGCCATCAAATGGGTGTTGAGTGCGCCGCCGCCGCAAACTGCCATCGTTCTGCTATTATTTTTGTAGCTGTTTGCGCTTATTGCACAGGCGCAAGCGGTGTATTCAGTCAAAGTTGCCTGTACATCGGCCGGGGTTGATGTCGCGAATGGCCCCAGATGGCGAGCGAGCCAGGCAGGGTTGAAAAGGTCCCGTCCGGTGCTCTTGGGTGGAGGCTTGTGCAAGAAAGGCTCGTCCAGCAAGGATGCCAGCAACTGCGGCACCACCGTGCCGCTGGCCGCCCAAGCACCCGCTGCGTCGAAGGCCTGGCCGGTGTGCTGTTGGCACCAATAGTCCATCAGTGCATTGCCAGGGCCGCAGTCAAATCCCAGCACGCCGCCGTCAGCGCTGAGCACGCTGAGGTTGGAGATGCCGCCGATGTTGAGCACCAGCACGGTTTCGCCCGCACGCCCAAAAACCCCCTGGTGGAAAGCTGGCACCAGAGGTGCACCCTGTCCGCCTGCGGCCACGTCACGGCTGCGGAAATCGGCCACCACGGTGATGCCGGTGCGCTCGGCCAGGAGGGCAGGGTTACCAAGCTGCAGGGTGTAGCCTGTGCCATCAAATTCCTGGGGGCGGTGGCGCACGGTCTGCCCGTGGGCGCCGATGGCGCGAACGGACGATGCTGGTAGCCCGCTGTGATCAAGCAGCGTTTGCACAATTTGCGCATAGGCCAGAGACAGGGCGTTGCCCGCGAGCGCGGCGCGGTGAAGCTCGTTGCTGCCCGATGTGTTGAGGGCCATCAGCTCGGCACGCAGTTCGGGCTCAAAGGGCGCGCTGGCATGGTGTGTGACGACGCAGTGCGCACCCGAAAAATCGGCCAACACCCCGTCAATGCCATCGAGCGAAGTGCCCGACATCAGGCCGATGTAGAGATCGGATGCGCTCACAGGATCCGTGTGGACTGTGAAGATGTGGTCTGGAATGCCCCGCCTCCAAGGCCGCCCAGGCCTTTGTGACTGGCGCAGCCAAGGTTGGCGGCGGCCGTAGTACCTGTGTGGCCTCGGCGCGCCGGTAGCGTCCCCGCGTAGGGGGAGCGCGCGAAGCAACTCAGCGGGGGCTTCACGTCACTCTGCGCTGGCCTGCTCGATCTGGGCAGCGGCCGACAGCTGGATGCGCATGTTGGCAGCCAGTCGGTCAAACGCAGGGCGAGAGGCCGCTGACACCGGCGCTGCTGCCTCGCTCTGTGCCACGATGGTCATGGGGTCCTGGTGCACGCCGTTCACACGGAACTCAAAGTGCAGGTGCGGGCCGGTGGCCCAGCCTGTGGCGCCCACGGCACCCAGGGTCTGGCCTTGTTCAACCGACTGCCCTTGGCGCACATCGATACGGCTCAGGTGGGCATAGACGGTGACATGCTGGTTGCGGTGCTTGACGAAGACCACGTTGCCGTAGCCGTTCTGTACACCCGAAAACTCCACCACGCCGTCGCCCACAGTGCGTACGGCCGTGCCTGTGGGGGCGGCAAAGTCAGTGCCCAGGTGGGCACGCCATGTCTTCAAGATGGGGTGCATGCGCATCTTGAAACCGCTGGTCACGCGGGAGAATTCGACCGGCGACGCCAGGTATGCACGGCGCATGCTTTCGCCGTCCAGTGTGTAGTAAGCGCCTTTGGTGGCGCCGGGCTCCTGGAACCAGACGGCCTCGTGGGTCTTGCCGTTGTTGACGAACTCGGCGCTGAGCACGCGGCCGCTGGACAGGGGCTCACCATCGGCTTCCAGGGTTTCGTACACCACCGAGAAGCGGTCGCCTTTGCGCAGCGAGCGGCGAAAGTCGATGTTGCCCGAGAACAGCTCTGCCATCTGCACGGCCACGGCGTCGGGGATGTTCGACGCGTCGGTTGCTGCGAACAGCGAACTCTGGATGATGCCGCCCGCCAGACGGCTGCTGGTGGTCATCTTGGCGGTTTCGATGCGCGAGGTGAATTTGTTCCCGCCCGTCCGCTCGACGATCAGGCGGCGGAAGTTGCCGCTGTCGTCGGGCACCCAGCGCACCGTCAGGCGAATCAGGCGATGATCGTCGGTGGTTTCTGCCGACACGATGCGGCCAGTGCGGCCCAGCACGTTTTGTCGCACAGGAGTGTCACCGCGCATGAACGCAGCAGCGGCCGGATCGGCCACGCCCATGCGCTGCAGCAGCGACTCGGGGGTATCACTGCTGCGCACCTGTTCAGAGCGGAACAGCGAGAAGCCCGGGGCTTCCAGCTCCCCCAGCACGAGGTTTTCCGCCAGCGACTCAACGGGGTAGCTCACCATGCGCACCGGCATTTCGGCCGGATCGGGAGCGAAGGACGCCACGGCGAATGCGCCGCCTCCACCTGTCAGCAGCAGGGCTGCGACGGCGGCGGTGATGCGTTTGGGGTGTTGTTGGATCGTGCGGGACAGCCGGTCAAGCAAAGCCGTGCTGGCGGTGTTCAAGCCGTGAATCAATGGTCTATCCCCAGGGTGAGCGTGAATCCGTGACACTTCCCCGGCGTCGGCGCGGGGCAAGGCATGGAGCACAGACTGTCAGGCTGCAGCCATTCAGCAGAATGGCCAAAAACAAGTCGAAACAGCGGTCCCACTAGAATCCGCCTCAAGCAATGTGGGCTGGAGTATAGCGGCGCATGCTGTTCAGACATCCCAAAAAACCCTTATGAATCAATCTGCTGTTACAACAACCCCGGTCTCTGATGGTGTAAGACAGGCCCTCGAAATCTCTCTGCGCGGCGTGCAAGAGCTGCTGCCGCAGGACGAATGGGTCAAGAAGCTGGCGCGCTCGGAGGCCACCGGCCAGCCGCTGCGCATCAAACTCGGGCTCGATCCCACGGCTCCCGATATCCACATCGGCCATACGGTGGTGCTGAACAAGATGCGGCAGTTGCAAGATCTGGGCCACCAGGTGATCTTCCTGATCGGCGACTTCACCAGCCTGATCGGCGACCCCTCGGGCCGCAACAGCACGCGCCCGCCGCTCACGCCCGAGCAGATCAAGGTCAACGCCGAGACCTACTACAAGCAGGCCAGCATGGTGCTGGATCCGGCCAAGACCGAGATCCGCTACAACAGCGAGTGGAGCGAACCCCTGGGCGCCAGCGGCATGATCCAGCTGGCCTCGCGCTACACCGTGGCACGCATGATGGAGCGCGACGACTTCCACAAGCGCTTTCACTCCGGCCAGTCCATCGCGGTGCATGAATTTCTGTACCCGCTGATGCAGGGGTATGACTCGGTGGCGCTCAAGAGCGACCTGGAGCTGGGCGGCACCGACCAGAAATTCAACCTGCTCATGGGCCGCCACCTGCAGGCGGAATATGGTCAGGAGCCGCAGTGTGTGCTCACCATGCCGCTGCTGGTGGGCCTGGACGGTGTGGACAAGATGTCCAAGTCCAAGAACAACTACATTGGCATCACCGAAGAGGCGAACACCATGTTCGCCAAGGTGCTGTCGATCAGCGACACGCTGATGTGGGACTGGTTCACCCTGCTGTCGTTCAAGAGCCTGGCCGAGATCGCCGCGCTCAAGGCCGAGGTGGCGGGCGGGCGCAACCCCAAGGACGCCAAGGTGATGCTGGCCAAGGAGATCACCACGCGCTTTCACAGCGCGGCAGCGGCCGACGCAGCCGAGCAGGACTTCATCAACCGCAGCAAGGGCGGCGTGCCCGATGAGATCCCCGAGGTGAGCCTGTCGGGCGCGCCTCTGGGCATTGGCGCGTTGCTCAAGCAGGCCAACCTGGCCCCCTCGACCAGCGAGGCCAACCGCCTGATCGACGGCGGCGGCGTGCGGGTGGAAGGCAGCGTGGTCAGCGACAAGGGCCTGAAGCTGGCCGCTGGCACCTACGTGGTGCAGGTGGGCAAGCGCAAGTTTGCGCGGGTGTCACTGTCCTGAGTTTTGGGTCAAATCGACCGCTAGCGCTTGAAAGGTAGGCGCTAATAGCTATTTATTTGATAGCAAAAATGTAAAGCGCTGGTGCTGCAGGGCCCAGCGCTTTTTTACTGGGAACCGTCCAGGTTGTCGTTCAAATCCGGGTCGGGCACATCGCCAATTGCCTGGCGGGTGGCCTCGGCCTGCACCTGTAGCCAGGCGCAAAAAGCCTTGATCTCGGGGCGCTGCGCGCTGCGCGGCCCCACCATGAGCCAATAGGCCAGGGGCGAGTCGATGCGGTGGCCGGGCAGAACCTCCACCAGGTCGCCTGCGGCCAGGGCATCGGCGATCAGCGGCATGCGGGCCAGCGCCAGGCCCTGGCCCGCCAGCGCAGCCTGCACGATCTGGTGCGCGTAGTTGAAGTACAGCCAGCGCTGCGGCTGCAGCTTGGTCAGGTCACGCGTGTCGAACCAGCGGCGCCAGCTCAGGTATTCCAAGTAGTGCGTGCGGTGGGCATCGCCCGCCTCGATCAGGGTGAATTGCGCCACATCGGCCGGGGTGCGCAGCGGCTTGCCGCTCTTGAGCAGCCAGGGGCTGGCCACCACGGCCAGTTGCTCGCCAAACAGGCGGATGCCGCCCTGCGTGGCGCCGGCGGGCATGGCGTAGCGCAGGGCCAGGTCCACGTCCGAGGTGTCGAGGTCTACCGCGACGTCGCTCGCATCAATGCGGATGTCGATGCCCGGGTTGTCGCGCTGGAACTCTTCCATGCGCGGGATCAGCCACATCGACGCAAAGCTGGCCCAGGTGGTGATGGCCACACTGCGGCGCCCGGCCGTCTGGCGCACCAGGCGCACGGCGGCGTCCATGCGCTCCAGCGCCGGGCCCACGGCGCGGTGCAGTTGTGCGCCCGCGCTGGTCAGCTCCACTGCGCGGGTGTGGCGCAGGAACAGGGGTACGCCCACTTCTTCCTCCAGCGCCTGGATCTGGCGGCTCACGGCCGACTGGGTGAGGGCCAGCTCGTCGGCGGCGGCGCGGAAGTTCAGATGCTTGGCCACCGCCAGAAAGGCGCGCCAGTGCCCGGTGGCCACAGGCCGGGTGCGCAAGACGGCGGGGGAGTATTCGGCAGAGGCCATGGCAGCGGTCCTGAAGGCGATTCATGCGGTGACGGAATGAATAGCGTACCGCGTTTTCATTGGACTGTGTACGGTGCAAGGCGCACCATTCAGTCTCCTCAACACGTTTTACTGAAGCCAAGGAGCCTGTCATGTCCCCCCGCAACGTTCTGGAATCGCAACAATCCGTCCACGCCGACCTGGCTGGCCGTCGCGCGGCCGGTTGCTGGAAACTGGCCCCGGGCCGCGCGCTGTCGCTGCGTCCACGCCAGCGCAGCGTGCTGGAAATCGCCCAGGGGCGCGCCTGGGTCACCCTGGCAGACAGCGCCCGCGGCTGGCCCTGGACAGCACGTAGCGCCGGGGCCGACCTGGTGCTGCAGGCGGGCGAGCGCCTGTCCATCGCACCCGGGCGGCATGTGGTGGTCGAGCTCTGGAGCGCTCCAGGGACAGAACCCCATGCTGCGGATGCGCTGGCTTTCCGCTGGGACGTTGCACCCGCCACCTGCGCCCTGGTCGAAGCCCGCCCGCAGGGCAGCGCTGCCGCCGCAGCAGCTGCAGCAGCAGCGGTTGAATGGGACTGCGCTGTGGTGCAACCCCTGCGCGACCTGGGCGATGCGCTGGCGCAAGGCGGACGCGCAGTGGCTACGGCGGTGGTGGATGCCGTGGCTGCAGGTGGGCGTCTGGCCTGGGGCGTCGTGCGGTTTGCGTGGCACCGCATCGCCACGCCGCAACAGCGCAGGGCGGTGTGAGCCATGGTGCGGTTCGGCCCATCGTCCTGATGCGGGACAAGCATCCATCCTTGCTGCGCCGGGGCCATGTGTTTGCGCCCGTGCGGGGGGGAGTAGGCGGATTGGGATGCAAAAAGAGCTGCCAGCGCTTGTCTATCAAGCGCTGGCAGCTCTCATTTTGAGAGTCAATGTGGGTGGGGTGCTCGGGATGCTGTGCTGGAATCAGTGCGGCTTGGACACCAGCAGGTTGCAACTTTCGTCGGCAGCCAGCACCGTGCCTACGGTGCAGCGCGGTGGGTCGCGTGGGTCGCGGTCGTTGTGCCCTGGGATGAGGCTGACGCCGGTGATGCGCACGCTCTGCCCTGTGGTGTTGCGCACCTTGTATTGGTGCATGTAGTCGGCAGCCGCCCGATCCAGCGAGGTGTGGTACGGAATGTCCGCTGTACCGCCAGACGGGTTGTTCAGCTGCACATCGTCTGGTGCGGGCGCCGCCTCGGCCGGGCCGCTCCAGGAGGTGGCCATCAGCATGGCCGCCGCCAGCGCGCCGGGGGCAATGGCCAGCACCAGGCTTGCCAGGCGGCCGCGCGCAGCGCGCCAGGCCATCAGTGCCATCAGCAGCGACAGCACCAGCACACCCCACTCCGCCAGCGTGGGCACCGGCTGCGCAGGGCCTGACAGCCCGGCCACATACGTGATGGCGCCTACCGGAGGCAGCGCCTGTGCCCAGGCCGACCCAGACGCCGCCAGGGCGGTGGTGGCCAGCACGCTGGCCACAATGCGAAAGCGAGAGAGGAGGGTGCGTTTCATTGGAATGTTCCCTGTAAAAAAGAAAAGAAAGAAAAATGCTTCATGCGCTCGCCTGTAAAGCGCTGGCAGCTATTAAAAGTAGAGCGCGTCAGGCAGGCGTGGACTGGTTTCAGGTGGCGGCGTGGTTGCGGGGCGGGTGCTGGTCAGCGCAATGCCGAGAAACACACGCGGAGCTTTTCGCCCGCATGGGGGCTGTCGCTCACATCTGCGGGGCCTCTGGCCGAAGCCGGGTCGTTGTGCCTTGTTTGTTCTTGGCGCTGCTGTGGAGTCCTGCATGCCTGTGGGTAGGGGTGCGATGGTGTGATGGCGCGATGTTGAGCGCATAGCACCCGGCGGCTTGACTGGGTGTGTGCTGGGCGCTTGACTGAGCGTTTGCCGCGCGCGCCGGGAAGTCGCGCCATCCCCTTGGTGCGCCATACGGCAATCGGTCCGCAGGTATGTCGATATGGAATGGATAGCTGTCAACGCTTGTCCATCAAGCGCCAGGCGCAGTTTTGTGCCCAAGGCTGCGCCACCGGGGCCAGGCCAGCAGGGCGACCAGCAGCGAGAGCAACCCCAGGCCCCAGCCGTGCAGGGTCGGGATGGCCTGGGCTGTGCCCGGGCCTGGGGGCAGCGGCGCTAGCAGCGCCACCCCGCCTGGGTCCTGGATCACGCTGTTTTGCGTCCGGTCGTCGTCACCCGCGCCGCCGTCTTGCAGCGTCAGCGTCACCGTGTAGCCGCTGATGCGCGCGCCGGGGAACGGGTACCAGTGTGGCTGGGCGTTGTCCGCCGTGCGGCCGAACTTGTAGTACACCGCGTCCTGCGGCAGGGGCTGTGGGTAGGTCAGCACCACGGTGGCCTGGCTGCCCTGCACGCCCTGGTCGAGGCGCAGGGACACCACGCCGTAGGGCAGCGTGACGCCCGGGGGCAGCGGCACGTTGGTGGAGGCTGCGCTGTGCGTACTGGCCTCTGCCACCCGCCAGCCGTTGCCCGGCGGCAGCGTCAGCAGCAGGGGCTGGTTGGCCTGGGGCCCCTCGGGCACCGACAGCGTCTGCTGCTGCGCGAACAGCGCCACGGATGCCGCATCTGCCTGCACGTTGCTCAGTTGGCAGGTTGTGCGCTGGTCGGCGCACGCCCCCGTCCACCCGGCGAACTGGTAGCCCGCGCCGGCCGTGGCGGTGCAGGTGGCGTTGGCACCCAGTACCACCTGGCCGGGCGTGCACACCGCCGTGCCGCCGGTCGCCGGGCTGGCCGTGGCGGTGACGGCGACGGTCACGGCGACGGTGCGCGTGGCCTGGATGGCGTAGGTGCGCGTGCTGCCGTCGCGCGCCTGCACCTGCACCGTGATGGGCATGGTGCCCCCGGCCGGCACGTTGATGGGGGCCGAGGCGCTGCCGCTGTCCACCACCACCCCGCCCACGCGCACGGTGGCCGTGCCGAAGGCCAGCCAGGGTGTGAGGGTGAGCGCCTGGCTACCGGGGGGTATTTGCAGCGTGTACTCGGTCACATCGCCCGAGAACGCGGGCGCCAGGGTGCCGTGGGAGGGCGCCAACTGGGCCAGGTCGGGGGAGGTGTTGGTGATCCGCTTGAGGCCGCCGCCCCCGCCCATGGGCGTGTCCAGCAGCAGGTCGGGCTTGCCGTCGGCGTTGAAGTCGGCCACGGCCATGCGGTTGGGCGCCCAGGGCACCAGATGTCGGGCCAACACCGCGAAGCTGCCATCCCCCTGGCCCGCCAGGATCGTGACGTTGTAGAAACCCCCGTTGCTATTGAGTACGGCGAGGTCCGGGTGCCCGTCGCCGTTGAAGTCGTCCACGGCCAGGTCTCTTGGGAGCTCCTGGCCGATGTAGGTTGGCCAGCCGCTGGCCAGGCGCACCGGGCCGCCAAAACCGCCGCTCGGCAAGCCTTTGAGGACGAACACCACGCTGGCATCGTTGGACTGGGCTGCCGCGATCAGGTCGGCCCGCCCGTCACCGTCCACATCCGCCAGGCGCGGCGGGGCAAACAGCCTGAACTGCCCTGTAGCGCCCAACGCCACATCCTGCGGCGCGCCAAAAGTGCCGCCGCCCGCTCCGGGCAGCAGCTGCAGCGTACTGCTCTCGTTGGCGAGCAGTAAATCCATCCGCCCATCGCCATCGACGTCCTGCGCCTGCACATGCTGCACCCCGCTGAGCGTGCCCACCGCCTGCGCGGCTGCGAAGCGGTTGTCGCCCAGGCTGCGCAGCACCACCACGCCTTGCGCCTGTCCGGTCGAGACGATGTCGTCGCGGCCGTCGCCGTCCACGTCCACCAGCAGTGACGGGGGGCTGCTTGCCGGTGCCAGCGGCTGCACCACCAGCCCGGCAGTGCCCAGGCCTGCGCCGGTTCCCACGGCCAGCAGGGTCTGTGCGCTGCCCCCGGTGAGCACGTCGGGCCAGCCATCGCCATGCACATCGCCCACCGCCAGGCGCTGCGCGCCGCTGGTGCCCAGGGGCAGCCATTGCACAGTGTCCAGGCTGCCGTCCCCCCGGCCGCGCAGCAGGGCCAGTTCGGGCCGCGTGTATTCCAGCGCCAGCGCGTCCGGGAGTCCGTCGCCGTCCATGTCTTGAGCGCCTACCGCCGCCACAAAATCGCCCGACATTGCATAGCTCTGCGGCGGGGCGAATTGCGCCGGGTTGTCCGACAGCGACACCGCCCCGGCGGCCTCGCGTGTGATGCGCAGCTGGTAGGTGCGCTGCACCGTACCGTCGCTGGAGGTGACCTGCACCGGCACCGTATTGAGCCCCGGTGCCAGCACCACGGCCGCCGCATGGCCGCTGCGCAGCACCCGTTGGCCCACGCGGGCGGTGGCCTCGGTATCCCCCAGGGTCAGGCTCACGCGCACCGAGGTCATGACAAAGGGCACGCTGGCGCTGTAGGCCAGAACCGCCGGGTCGAACGCGGGGCCCAGGCTGCCGTCTGACAGCGTGAGGCTGGCCAGCGCGGCATCGGCGCTGACGCGCAACACGTCCAGCGTGTAGCGGGCGGTTTGCTGGCCATCGGTGCTGGTGATCTGGAGCGTGATGGCGTTGTGGCCGGGCTGCAGGGGGATCGGCGCGGACGACCCGCCCGTCGCCACCGGGCTGCCGTTGATGAGGATGCTGGCCGTGGCGTCTTCCGGCGTGGGCGTGAGCGTGATGGCGGCCGTGGTGCTGGCCACGCGTGCCGTGTAGGCCAGGGTGGCGGGGTGGACCGGCGGCCAGGGCGTGCCGCTGGAGAGCGCCAGGCCCTGCAGCCGCGCATTGTTGACCGCACTGGCGCGGATCACGCGCAGCGTGTAGGTCTGCTGCGTGGTGCCGTCCTGCGCCGTGGCCTGCACGGCGATGGTGTTGAGCCCCGGCACCAGCGGCACGCGCACAGGGTTGCCCGACGGGGCGGGTGTGCCGTTCACGGTGACCGTGGCGTCGCCGAAGGCCGGCGTGGCTGCAATCTGCAGCGCGTCGGTCGCATGGGCCACCGAGGCGGAATACGCCAGCACCGCCGGGTCGAACGCGGGGCTCAGCACCCCGGCCGACAGGGTGATCGCCGCAAGGCGCGCGTCGGTGCTGGGCGCGGCGCGGGCTACGTCCACCGTGTACATGCGCGTTGCCGAGCCGTCTTCCGCTGTCACGCCCACGTTGATGGCGGTGGTGCCCGCCTGCAGCGCCACGAACTGCGGCGATCCTGCGGCGGCAGGGGCGCCGTTGACGGTGAGCGTGGCGGTCGACACGGCCGGTGTGGGCGTGACAGCCAGCGAGGCCATGTAGGGCACGGCGGCGGTGTAGCGCGTCACCGCGCCGCTAAAGGCCGGGTTCAGCGTGCCCGCCGACAGGGTGAGACCTTGCAGGTCGGCGTTGGCACTGGCGGTGCGGGTGAGCGCCAGCGTGAAGGTGCGTGTGGCGCCGTTCTGCGCGGTGGACTGCACCGTCACCGTATTCGGCCCCAGGTCCAGCGGCACCTGCGCCGCGCCGCCGCTGGCCACCGGCTGGCCATTGACGGTGATCTCCGGGCAGTCTGCCGCCGTGGCGGCCACGGCCACCGAAGGTTGGTCCACCGTGGCGCTGTAGCTGGTGATGGCGGGATTGAACGCGGGCGTGAGCGTGCCGGAGGACAGGGAAATGCCGGTCAGTTCGGCATCCGTGCCGGGGCCAGTGCGCTCGATGGTGAGCGAGTACCGGACCCTGGACCACGTGCCGGACGACATGTACCGGCTCACGTTGATCTCCACCGCATTGCTGCCAAAGGCCAGGGGGGCCGCGCTCAGGGACCGGGTGGGTGTATCGCCATCCAGGTAAAGGTTTTGCCCCAGGGCGCTCACCTCATGCCGCCGCGCGTTGGGCTGCCAGCCGGTCAGGGTGATGACCTGTGGCGCGCAGTGCCCGATCTGGAGGGGCGGCACCGTGACGTGCAGTGGGTCTTCCTCCAGCCCCACGGGGAAGTTGGCGGCCACGCCGCCGACCGAGATGGAGGCCAGTTGTGCGAAGTTGGGGAAACCCGGCTCATCGTCGGCCGCCGTGGCGCCGCCCCCCACGAAGGCTAGCAGCCCGGCAGCCAGCCATGCCCGCCAGCCGGGCCTGGCGCGTGCGCCGCCGTGGGGAGCGGCCGCGTTGCCGCAAAGGGTTGCCCAGGGGCGGGTGTACGCAGTGGTTTTCATGGAACGTGAACCGGTGGTTGGATGGGCCATCCACGGTGCAGGCGTTGCACATGAAAAATGCCTCTAGCGCTTGTCTATCAAGCGCTAAAAGCTATATTTTTAGGAGCATCTAAGGCAGGTGGACGTGCGCTGCTGGCGATCTTGTCGTACCTGCGGCCACGCCGCTTGACCCTGCGTCTGCGGGGAACTTGACTGTGCGTCTGCTCACAGCCCGAGCAGCCAGTCTGCGTACTCGACCGATAGGGCGTTGGAAAGGGCTGGCGCATGGCCGTTGCTGCGGGCCGATTCGGCGGCAGCGCGCACATCCCGGGGCGAGTGGCCGAAGGTGGCGCGGAAGGCGCGGCTGAAGTGGGCTTCGCTGGCAAAGCCCAGGCGGGTGGCCACATCCGCCACCCGCAGGTGCCGGTAGGCGGCGTTGGACAGGGTCTGGAACGCGCGCTGCAGGCGGCGCTGCTGCACGTAGCGCGCCACGCCGCCCAGCGGCTCAAAAAGCTGGTACAGCCGGTGGCGCGAGATGCCGAAGGTGCGGCACAGCGCGTCGGGCGTGAGGGGGGCGCCCAGGTGGTGGCCGATGTGGCGCTGGATGCGTTCCAGCGTGACCGCCTCTACCTGCGCGCGGGCCTCGGCCAGGGTGCGCTGGCTGGGGCGCAGGCAGGCGGCCAGCATCTGGGTGGTGGCGCGCACCACATCGTCGGCCTGGTCGATGCCGATGGTGGGCAGGCGCCGGTGCAGCGAGCCCAGGTGGTCTGCCAGCAGGCCGCCGAAGATGTTGTCTGAGCGCAGCACCGTGCCGTGGGGGTTGGCGCCGCCCGCGAAGGCCTCGTCGCCCAGCGCGCGCGGCACGATCAGCGACAGAACGCGCGAATCCTGGGCGGCGGTGTGCTGCGTGCGGGCCATGTCGAACACCACCACATCCCCCGCGCGCACGTGCAGGTCGTCCCGGTCGCTGTGCTGGCCGATGAAGCCGCCCTCGCGGTACCACTGCACGAGGTAGTGGTCCAGCCCGTCGTGCGCGGCCCGTGCCTGGCTGCGCGCAAAGCGCTGGGCGCCAAATCGCAGGTCGCCCAGCAGGAGCTGGCCCAGGTGCACCGCATCCACCTGGGCGTGGAACCCGTCCAGCGGGTCGTTTTGCGCCAGCGGGGCTACGTCAAAAAGGACGGAGATGCCGCTGCGCCAGGCCTCAAAGCGGTCTTCGCCGGACGACTGGGTGGTGGAAAACGCGGTGGAGGGCAGTGGCTGGGCGGGCGGCGGCATGGCATCCAGATGATAAAGGCCGCAGAGGGGGGCCGTATTGCCCGTGTTGCGTTGACCCCAACAAGCCGGTGGCCGCCGTCTGTCCGGCGCAAGGTGCTCCTGTTTTGAGAGTGATTGGTGCCGAAGTGGTCTGCAGAAGTTCGACTGTCTGAAAGTCTGCAAGGAGGTTGCCTACAGCACCAGCTCACTGCGCACGGTTTCAAACGCGGCCAGGGCCGCATCGCCGTCAAGCCGCTCCATGCGGGCCAGGGCGTCTTCGTCTTCGACCGTGCTGAACGCCAGGCTGAACTGCTGGAACCGCCGCCCCGTCAGCGGGCCGTGGTGCAGCACCTCGACGTTCGTGTGTCGCGGATCGCTGCGGATGCGCTCGATGAGTTTGAGCACCGCCTTTTGGGGGCCCTCCAGCTGCTGGCAAAAGCGCTGGCCGTCGAAGATCAGCAAGCCCGTCACGCCCAACTCCGCGTTGACGTGGCGCGCCCGCCCGGCAATCTCGGCCACCACGCTCAGTGGCTGTTCGGGGGCGAGCGTGCTCACATAGAGGACCTCGTAGAGGGCAGGGGACGTGTTCATAGGTGGGCCCAATGTAGGGGGCACACAGCGCTTGTGCAATGTCAAAAGACATAGGCGGGGCAAGCTGCCAGTGGGCTTGCTGTGTTGCTGCGAACCGCCTGGCGCCCGTTGTCACCGGCAGCAGTCCGCCGAAGGGCATCGCCTGCCTAGAATGACTTACCCATGAACGTCACCTTGCCCGCCAACGTCTGCCCCCCGGCCTGCCGCGACTGCCGGTTGCGCAAGACCGGCGCCTTCACCGCCGTGAAGCCGGAGGTGCTCGACTTCATCGAGGGCTTTCGCACCGACAGCCTGGCGGTGGCGGCGGGCGGTGCATTGGTGCGCGAGAGCCAGACCAATGCCAAGCTGTTCACGCTGTACTCAGGCAGGGCGTTTCGCTACAAGACACTGAGCGACGGGCGTCGGCAGATCCTCAACTTCTTGCTGCCCGGCGACCTGGTGGGCCTGCAGCAGGAGTTTGGCGACGTGTCGGCCCACGGCATCGAGGCGCTGACCGATTGTTCGCTGTGCGTGTTCCAGAACGACAGCCTGTGGGCGCTGTTTCGCGAGCACCCGCGCCTGGGCTACGACATCACCTGGCTGTCGGCGCACGAAGAGGGCCATGTGGACGACAACCTGCTCACCACCGGCCGCCGTAACGCCACCGAGCGCGTGGCCATGCTGCTCATGCACCTGTACCGGCGGCTGGACCGCATCGGGCTGGTGGAGGATGGCGCGGTGGCCTTTCCGCTCAACCAGCAGCACATTGCCGATGCGCTGGGGCTGTCGCTGGTGCACACCAACAAGACGCTGCGGCGCCTGTCGCTGCTGGGCCTGCACGAGCTGAAAAACGGGCGGCTGCGCCTGCTCAACACCCGTGCGCTGGCGCGCATTGCCGAGTATTACGACACGCCACCCCGGCTGATGCCGCTGCTATAGAACACGGTGCTGTCGAGAAGTCGAGCAAAATAGCCGCTGGCGCTTTTGTGGAAAGCGCTAACAGCTATGATTTGTATAGCATATTGTGCTTCGCGGGCTGCAGCCGATAATCCACGCAACGCCCGCGCGCCGGGCTTGTGCTGCGCAACCCCATTCCATTTTCATGACCTCACTTGACATCCTCATCATGGCGGCCGGCAAAGGCACGCGCATGAAAAGCCGCCTCCCCAAAGTGCTGCAGCGCCTGGCCGGGCGCCCGCTGTTGCACCATGTGCTGGACCAGGCGGCGCACCTGCAGGTGCGCAGCGCTATCGTCATCACCGGCCACGGTGCTACAGAAGTAGAAGCGGCTACCGCAGGTGCAGCAAGCGCTGGGGCCGCGTTTGACCTGAAGTTTGTGCGCCAGGAGCCCCAGCTGGGCACCGGCCACGCGGTGCAGCAGGCCGTGCCGCACCTGCAGGGCGATGGCACAGTGGTGGTGTTGTCGGGCGATGTGCCGTTGACCCAGGCCGCCACGCTGCGCGCCCTGGTGGCCGCCAGCGAAGGTGGCAAGCTGGCCCTGCTGACGGTGACCCTGCCCGACCCCACCGGCTACGGCCGCATCGTGCGCAATGCGGCCGATGCCGTGCAAGGCATCGTTGAGCACAAGGACGCTACCGATGCCCAGCGCGCCATCACCGAGGTCTACAGCGGCATCATGGCCGTGCCCGCACGACTGCTGCGCGGCTGGCTGGCGCGGCTGACCAATGACAACGCCCAAGCCGAGTATTACCTGACCGACGTGGTTGCGATGGCCGTGGCCGATGGTGTGCCCGTGGTGGCCCACCGCATCACCGATGCGCTGCAGGTGGCAGGCGTCAACAGCCCGCTGCAACTGGCCGAACTGGAGCGTGCCCACCAACTGCGCCAGGCCCGTGCCTTGATGGAGCAGGGCGTGCGCCTGTCCGACCCCGCCCGCTTTGACCTGCGCGATGACACCCGCACCGGCGTGCGCGGTGAACTGGTGTGCGGGCAGGATGTGGAGATTGATGTCAACTGCATCTTCACCGGCCGCGTGGAGCTGGGCGAGGGCGTGCGCATTGGCGCGAACTGCTGCATCGCCAACGCACGCATCGCAGCGGGCGCGGTGATCCACCCCTACACCCACATTGACGGCGAAAAGGCCGGTGCCACTGTGGGCGAGGGCGCCTTGATCGGCCCCTTTGCCCGCCTGCGCCCCGGCGCGCAACTGGGCCGCGAGGTGCACATCGGCAACTTTGTGGAAGTGAAAAACAGCACGCTGGCCGACGGCGCCAAGGCCAATCACCTGGCCTACCTGGGCGACGCCACGGTGGGCGAGCGCGTGAACTATGGCGCGGGCAGCATCACCGCCAACTACGACGGCGCCAACAAGCACCGCACGGTGATCGAGGCCGACGTGCATGTGGGCAGCAACTGCGTGCTGGTGGCTCCCGTCACTATCGGCGCAGGTGGCACGGTGGGCGGCGGCAGCACCATCACCAAGAGCACGGCACCCGGTGCCCTGAGTGTGGCGCGCGGCAAGCAGCTGAGCATTGCCAACTGGAATCGCCCCGCCAAACAGCCCAAGCCATGAACACGCCAGACGCCAGCGCCGATCACGAACTGCAGCAACTGCGCGCCGAACTCGCACGCAGCCAGCAGCAGGTGGCCGACATGGCGGCGGCGCAGGAGGAGTTCTTGCGCGCCGTGTCGCACGACCTGCGTGCGCCGCTGCGGCATGTGACGTCGTACGGCACCCTGGTGCGCGAGGTGCTGGGCGACTTGCCGCCTGAGGTGCTGCAGGGCACCGAGGTGCAGGAGGCCCTGGGTTTTCTGGCCACCATGGACCAGTCGGCCCGCCGCATGGGGCTCATGATCGACGGCCTGCAGGCCCTGGTGCGCGCCAGCCGCGCGCCGCTGCGTCTGCAGCCGGTGCCGCTGGCGGGTGCGGTGGCGGGTGCGCGTGCTGCACTGGCCGCTGCCGAGGCCGCGCGGGCGGTGGAGTGGCGCATTGGCGCTGATCTGCCCACCCTGCAGGCCGACCCCGCCTTGCTGCAGGAACTGCTGGTGCAACTGCTGGGCAATGCCTTGAAGTTCACCCGCCCCGTGGCACAGCCCTGCATCACGGTGCAAGCCGACGTGGCGCCGGATGGGCAAGTGGCTTTTACGCTGCAGGACAACGGCGTGGGTTTTGACCCTGCGCGCGCGGGCGCCCTGTTTGGCGTGTTTCAGCGCCTGCACCGCGAGACGGAGTTTGAGGGTGTGGGCACAGGGCTGGCGCTGTGCCGCGCCATTGCACAGCGCCACGGCGCACAGATCCGTGCCACGGCGGTGCCGGGCGCTGGCTGCAAGGTGCGCGTGCAGTGGCCGTGTGAGCCCGCCGCGGTGGTGGCTGACGACACGGCCTCCAGCCAGCACCCGCCTGCGCTCCAGCACTGAAAGCACGCACCGGGCCGATGGACCGGGCCGGTGCGCCGGGCCGCTATACCGCCGGCACCAGCGCAGGCTCTGCGCAGCCTGCCACGCGGTTGCGCCCATCGTGCTTGGCGGCGTACAGCGCAGCGTCGGCTGCATCGATCCAGGCGCGCAGGTTGCTGTGCCGGTGGTCGGCCGGGGCTACGCCAATGCTGCTGGTGATGCGCACGCCGGGCAGGCTGCGCAGGCGCACGCCTTCGGTCTGCTCGCGGATGCGGTGGGCAATGGCCAGCGCGTCCTTGGCCTGCATGCCCGGCAGGATGATGGCAAATTCATCGCCGCCGTAGCGGCCTGCACAGTCGCCCGCGCGCACATTGCCGCGCACCACATGCGCCAGCGCGCGGATCACCTCGTCGCCCACGGTGTGGCCGTGGGCGTCGTTGATGTCCTTGAAATGGTCGATGTCCAGCATCAGCATGCAGGCAGGTTCATTGCTGGCGTGGTGGCGGCGCAGCGCGGCCTCGGCCTGCTCCTGCCAGTGGCCCCGTCCGAACAGGCCCGTGAGCGCATCCACCCTGCGCAACTCGTCCAGCAGCTGGTTTTGGTGCGCGGTCTTGCGAATCAGCTGGTAGCTCACGACGCTGACCGACAGCGTGTGCAGCGCCATCACCGGCAGGCAGGCCACGATGACGCGCATGGAGGTGTCGGGCGCCCAGTGCACGCCCGCCAGCGCCGCGCCCACCAAGCCCCCGCCCAGCATGGCGGGAATGGAACGCGCCCACAGCCCACGGATGCCGGTGGTGATCTTGTCCACCATGGTCAGCGTGATCAGCATCACGCTGGGCAGCAGATTGAAGTGCATCAACGGCACAAAACTGGCGGCCATCGCGGAATCGATGAGCAGGTTGCGCATCTCGGCGCGGTAGGGGTCTGTGCTGCGCCGCGTGATCAGGTAGGCCACATGCGGCCACACAAAGGCAGGCAGTGCCATGCCCAGCCAGGCATACAGCGAGGCCTGGCGCTCCCACAGCACCACCCCCGCCACCATGCCGCCCAGCCCCATGCCCAAAATGCGCAAGGGGTAAATACGGCGTGGCATCTGGCGGCGGGGGGTGGGCATGAACAGTGATGGTGACACCGCTGGCGGTGCGCTGGAGGGAGGCCGGTTTCGCAAAAGGTGCAGGGGAGCTTACATGGCCCTGCTGGGCGATGCCAGCACGAAATGACCATTGGTGACGTTGTGGTTTGCCTGTATTTTGTTGTTTTCAGAAGTCTTCAGCGGTCTTCAACCGTGTTCGGCCATTTTCAGCGGCCTTTCAGGTGCCGCAACTGCTGGCGCAAGGTGACAACTTCTTCGATCAGGTCGGCAGTGAGTGCGGCCAGATGGGGGTCGGCGTCAAAGGTGAGTTCCAGGTGGGCAATGCGCCGGGCACGCACCACGGTGGCCCCGCTGAAGCGCCAGGCCGAGCGGTCGCCTTCGCCTTCGGTGGCAGCCTGCAGCAGCCCGTCTTGCAGCCGCGCGGTCACCCAGTCGGCATCCATGCGGCAGGCGCGGGCCAGGGCGTCCAGCGTGAGGGCGGCGTTGCTATCGTCGAGTAGTTCTGCGGGTGGCGCGGGGGCGTTCATGGCTGGACTCCGTGCGCTGCGCGCGGGTTGTAGCGGGGGAAGGCCTGGGCGAGCGTGGCGTACGCCGCGCGGTCGGCTTCGGTGGTGGCCGGGGGCAGGGCCATGTGCAGTTCCAGATAAAGGTCACCCGGTGGTGTGCTCGGGATGCCCCGGCCCTTGAGGCGCAGCTTGCGCCCCGCCTTCCAGCCTGCGGGCACTGTCACCTCGATGATCGAACCTCCGGGCGTGCTCACCTCGACCGAGGCGCCCAGGGCGGCCTCCCAGGGGGCCACCACCAGCGGCTGGTAGACATCGCGGCCCTCGGCGCGCCAGCGCGGGTCGGGCTTGAACAGCACCTCCAGAAACAAATCGCCCGCCGGTGCGCCACCCCAGCCGGGGCTGCCCTGGCCCGCCGGGCGGATGAGCTGGCCTTCGCGCACGCCCTGCGGGATCTTCACGACCAGGTGGCGCGCGTTGCGCACCAGCGATCCGTCATCGGCCTGGTGCGCGCTGTGCAGCGTGAGGGTGCGTTCGGGACCCAGGTAGGCGTCGGCCAGGTCCAGCTCGATGCGGGCATGGTGGTCGGCACCGCGTTGGGTGTGGGGCTGTGGTCCGCCGGTGTGTTCGCTGCGCCCGGCGCCACGCGCCCTGGCGGCGCCGCCAAACAGCTGTTCAAAGAAGTCGCTGTAGTTGCCCGCAGCGCCACCCGGTCCACCCTGCGCGCCCGCGCCGTCCGAAAACTCGAACCCCGCATCCCAGTGCGGGGGCGGGCGGAAGTCCTGCCCTGGCTGCGCGCGCGGTTCTTGCGCAAGGCGGTCGTAGACGGCGCGTTTTTCAGGGTCAGACAGCACCGCGTTGGCCTCATTCAGCGCCGTCATGCGCGCCACGGCGTCGGGCTCCTTGCTCACGTCGGGGTGGTATTTGCGCGCCAGCTTGCGGTAGGCCTTCTTGATCTCGTCGGCCGTGGCGGTGGCGCTGACCCCCAGCGTCTGGTAGTAGTCCTTGAACTCCATGCGGCGTGGCTCCTGCAGGGGGGCTTTGGCACCATGCGCGGCGCACACCCTGTGTCTCCAGACACTCTATGCCGATGCCGTGAGAAGGCAATAGGACAACGCCACACCACGGGGTGAATGTCGTTTTGCTATTAAATAAATAGCTAATAGCGCTTGCTATTCAAGCGCTAGAGGCACTTTTGTGCCAAATTTTGCCCGGCGGGTTGCAAAGAAGGCCTTCACATTGCGCACATTGGCATCGCCCGTGAACAGGCGCTGCGACAGCGCCAGATACCCCGGCATGTCCCGCGTGTGGACCACCAGCACAAAGTCCGGCCCGGGCGACACGCGCCAGCATTGCTGCACGGCGTCGTCCGCCACGGCGCGGGCTTCGAACGCGTCCAACTGCTCGGCGCCCTGTCGGTCCAGCGACACCTCGACGATGCAGGCCAGCCCGTGGCCCTGGATGGCCGCGAGCCGGTCGGGCTGCAGGATGGCGACCTGGCGTTCAATCAGCCCTGCATCCTGCAGGCGCTTGATGCGGCGCAGGCAGGTGGGCGGCGACACATGCACCTGCTCGGCCAGCGCCTGGTTGCTCTGCGCCGCGTCGGTTTGCAGCAGGTTGAGCAACTGCAGGTCGGTGCTATCGAGGGATATGGATTCCATATTTTGTAAATTATTGAATGAAAATTTCATCAGCTGGGTGGTGTGAAATTTAAGTTCAAATTTGTTCCAATATCAATCAATAATTTTTCAGCGTGGTGCCTACGATCGCCCCATCGCATCCAAACCAAGGGCCAAAACATGTGTGGCATCGTCGGCGCAGTCTCTGCGCGCAACATCGTTCCCATCCTCGTCCAGGGCCTGCAGCGGCTGGAATACCGGGGTTATGACTCCTGCGGCGTGGCAGTGCACGCCTCCAGTCTCGATGCCGCGCGTCCGGCAGGCCTGCAGCGCGCCCGCAGCACCGCCCGTGTGGCCGAGCTGCTGGAGCAGGTGACCAGCGAACACATCGATGGCGCCACCGGCATCGCCCACACCCGCTGGGCCACGCATGGCGCGCCCGCCGTGCACAACGCCCACCCGCACTTCAGCCACGGCACGGGCGCAGACGCGCAGGCCCAAAGCGCAGGCCGTGTGGCCCTGGTGCACAACGGCATCATTGAAAACCACGAAGAACTGCGCAAGGCGCTGCAGGCGCGCGGCTATGTGTTTGTGAGCCAGACCGACACCGAGGTCATCGCCCACCTGGTGGACAGCCACTACAACGGCGACCTGTTCGACGCCGTGCAGGCCACCGTGGCCGAGCTGCACGGGGCCTACGCCGTCGCCGTCATGCACAAGGATGAACCCCACCGCGTGGTGGGCGCGCGCGCAGGCTCACCCCTGATCCTGGGGGTTGGAAACGCCGGGGCAGAGCATTTTCTGGCCAGCGACGCCATGGCCCTGGCCGGTGTGACCGATCAGATCGTCTACCTGGAAGAAGGTGACCTTGTGGACCTGCAGCTGGGCCGCTACTGGATGGTGGGCAAGGACGGCGCAGCACTCACGCCCGCGCAGCGCCCCGTGCGCACCGTGCTGGCGCACAGCGGTGCGGCCGAGCTGGGGCCCTACCGCCACTACATGCAAAAGGAAATCTTCGAGCAGCCGCGCGCCATTGCCGACACGCTCGAAGGCGTGGAAGGCATCGTGCCCGAGCTGTTTGACGGCCAAGGCCAACACGGCCAGCCCGGCGCCGCAGCCTGGCGCGTGTTCAAAGAAATAGACAGCGTGCTCATCCTGGCCTGCGGCACCAGCTACTACAGCGGCTGCACGGCCAAGTACTGGCTGGAAGAAATCGCGGGCATCCCCACCCAGGTGGAAGTGGCCAGCGAGTACCGCTACCGCACCAGCGTGCCCAACCCGCGCACGCTGGTCGTCACCATCAGCCAGAGCGGCGAAACCGCCGACACGCTGGCCGCGTTGCGCCACGCGCAAAGCCTGGGCATGCAGCACACGCTCACCATCTGCAACGTGGCCACCAGCGCCATGGTGCGTGAATGCAAGCTGGCCTATATCACCCGCGCGGGGGTAGAGATTGGCGTGGCCAGCACCAAGGCCTTCACCACCCAGCTGGCAGGCCTGTTCCTGCTGACGCTGGCGCTGGCCCAAAGCAAGGGCCGCCTGAGCGATGCGCAAGAGGCCGACCACCTCAAAGCCATGCGCCATCTGCCCGTGGCCTTGCAGGCCGTGCTGGCGCTGGAACCCCAGCTCATCAGTTGGGCCGAAGACTTCGCCCGCATGGAAAACGCACTCTTCCTGGGCCGGGGCCTGCATTACCCCATCGCACTGGAAGGCGCATTGAAGCTCAAGGAAATCAGCTACATCCACGCCGAGGCCTACCCGGCCGGTGAACTCAAACACGGCCCCCTGGCCCTGGTGACCAGCGCCATGCCCGTTGTCACCGTGGCGCCCAACGACGCGCTGCTGGAAAAGCTCAAGAGCAACATGCAGGAAGTGCGCGCGCGTGCTGGCGTGCTGTATGTGCTGGCGGACGCCGACACCCGCATCGAAAGCAGCGAAGGCATCCACGTCATCCGCATGCCTGAGCACTACGGCCCGTTGAGCCCGCTGCTGCATGTGGTGCCGCTGCAGCTGCTGGCGTATCACACCGCGTGCGCGCGCGGGACGGATGTGGACAAGCCTCGCAACCTGGCCAAAAGTGTGACGGTGGAGTGATTTTGGGCGCGCATGCGCGCATCTCCAAAATTTCAAATGGGTTGAGGCCGGATCACTAGCTGGGCTAACCGGCTGATGCTGTCTTTGGGAGAGCCCTCTTCCATACAGTCGCTTGCAGCCCATTGATGGCGATTCGTTTGTGTCAATCGCCTTGGCCTTTGCACCAGACTGTTTGGTTCTGACTGGGCCAATACCTCAATGTTCTTGACCCGCCAATTCGAAAGACGGCTACTGCAGTTGATTTCGCCCCATCGCTGCATCGGCTGGATATTGAAAAGTAGGCGATGCGTACGTACTGTCCAACTTCCGTGGGGGGCGGCCACTGTTCTCAAAGACCTCTCCAGTAGGCGGTGGCGCCGCCCGTGCAGTGATCACCATTTCCTCTATCAATTGCAAAATGATTGAGGATCGCTCCGCGATAACACGACCCGCGGTGGTCAGTTCAAGTCCTGATTTCCGCCTGTAGAACAGGGGGAAACCTAGACCTTGCTCCAGAATTTGGAGGCGGCGACTGGCGCACATCGTAGACATATTGCAAAGCGGAGCAGCATGTGTGATGGACCCCACTGACGCGCAAACGACGAGCAGCCTTAAAGAAGTCAGCTCAATGCGGGCTAAGTTGATAGCGTAGTTTTCCTCGCAACAAGAGCTTTTCCGCACATTCGGGTTCATCGGGTTGGTAAAAATGCTCAGTTTTTTGAGCTGCTGGTACGAGTGAATCGGGAGCTTCAACCGGAAGTTGCTACAAGATCAGGATCGCACGAAAGTCGTTCACATTCGTGTGAGTGGGTCCTGTAGTGAAGATGTCGCCTATGCTTGAGAAGTACCGGTACGCGTCATTGCGTTCAAGATGGTCTCCCAACCTCGCGCCGCTCAGGACACCTCGTATCAAGGTATCTGGAGTTACAAACGCTCCCGCGTTGTCCTCGACGCCATCAATTCCATCAGTGTCCGCAGCGAGCGCCCAGACCCCGGGCTTGCCCTGAAGCGCTTTGGCCAAGCCCATGCAGAACTCTCCGGATCTTCCGCCACGGCCCCGCAGAGTACCAGCAGGTTGCGGCCTTACAGTAACTCTTGTCTCGCCTCCGGACAGCAGCAATACTGGCCTGGTTCGATGTGGAGTATCGCGCAGTATGTAGCGCGCGATCGCTGCATGAACCTCGCCTACATCGCGTGATTCACCCTCGATGTCATCCGAAAGGATGCGCGTATCGATGCCCAGTGCCCTTGCTTCTTCGGCAGCCGCCTGGAGAGACTCATTGGGGGTGGCTATTACACGCAAGCTGTTGCGTGCAAAGCGCAGGTCGCCGGGCTTCGGTGTTTCCAGAGTGCCTGCTTCCAGTGCCGTCTTTACTATCTCTGGCACCGTGATGGAGTACTTGGCCAGCACGTCAAGCGCGTCATGGCATGACGTTGCGTCTTCTACCGTAGGGCCACTGGCGATGACTGACACATCGTCACCGGGAACATCGCTGATGGCAATCGTCACTACCTGTGCGGGCCAGCAAGCGGCAGCCAGCTGGCCTCCCTTGATGCGGGACAGATGCTTGCGTACACAGTTCATTTCTCGGATGTCGGCACCGCATTCCAGCAGCGCCTTGTTGATGCGCTGCTTGCCTGCGAGGTCGAGGCCCGCCACAGGTAGCGAGAGCAAAGCAGAGCCACCGCCGGATATCAAGCACACCACAAGATCATCTTTTGTCAGACCCACAGTGAGGCCCTGGATGCGCTGTGCGGCTTTCAGGCTTGCCTCGTCGGGGACCGGATGGGCTGCTTCGACGATTTCAATGCGCATGGACAGACCTGCAGGCCGCGGCGGGGTGTGCCCATACCGTGTGACTACGAGGCCGCTAACTGGCGCGTCTGCGGGCCATGCTGCTTCAAACGCATGTGCCATGGCCCCTGCGGCCTTGCCAGCTCCTACCACCAGAGTTTTCCCTTTCGGCACCGGAGGCAGATGTGCAGCCAGCGTCTCAGACGGTAAGGCTCTCCGAACCGCCACCCAGTACAGGTGCTCTAGCAGAGCGCGGGGTTCCAGTGCTGGGTTCATGTGGGGAGGACCATGTTGACAGGCTCGCCGCGCGCGAACGCCTCAACGTTGTCGATAAGTTGGTCGGCCAAGCCCTGTATGGCCTCTTGGGAGGCCCAGGCAACATGAGGTGTCAGGATGAAGTTTGGCAAGCTCAGAAGTGCCATGAAGGGGTGGTCTACGGCTGGCGGCTCCGCCGACACTACGTCAAAACCGGCTCCAGAAATCTGCCCGCTGCGCAGTGCAGCAGCAAGAGCAGCTTCATCGACCAGACCGCCACGGGCGGTGTTGATGATCAGTGGCTTGCGCGACATCTTCGCGAATTCATCTGCGCCGAGCATGTTGCGGCTTTGGGCGGTCAGTGGGCAGTGGAGTGTGATGACGTCGGACCGGGCAAGCATCTCGTCAAAGGGAGTGTAGAGGCTGCCTTGTCCGGTGCGTCCCTTGAACGCGGAGAACAAGACATGCATACCCAAAGCCCGCCCGATGGTCGCAACAGCGTTGCCCAGGACTCCGTCACCAATGATGCCCAGCGTTGAACCAGCCAAGTCGCGAACAGGGTAGTCAAAATAGCAAAACTGACCAGATTCCTGCCACCTGCCAGCCTTCACCGATTCGCGGTATGCACAGATGCTTCGGCGAAGTGCGAACATCAATGCAAAGGTGTGCTCAGGTACGGTGTTGCCGGCATAGTTTCGGACATTGCTGACGACGATTCCACGCTCGGCGCAGGCCTTGAGGTCGATGTTGTCAGTGCCCGTAGCGGCCACCGCTACCAGCTTGAGCTTGGATGCCTGTTGAAGAGCCTCCGCGTTGAGCTTCACCTTGTTCGTGATGACGATATCTGCGTCTGCAATGCGCTGAACTACCTCGTGCGGCTTCGTGTTGTCGTAGCTGACAAGCGCATGCGGAAAGGAAGGAAGCCGCAGCGTGGCTTCTGGAGACAGAGTAGAGCGGTCGAGAAATGCAATCTTCATAGTCGGTTCAGAGGATGTGCGTGCACCCGGTTCGATTCTTTGGGCCAATGAGACGCGCGAAGTGAGGCCGCTGCCGATCAGCGGCTCAACGCCTTCGACCTGGGAGCGCCACGGCGCATTGGGTGGAGTAAGTCGTGCAATGCATGCGCTGCCGCTCGAAGTCCTATCGTTGTTGCGTCAGCGTCGTACCGTGTTGAAGTGGTCGCGAATGAAGTCCATTCCCTTGCCTGCGTAGCCCGATCGCAGGACTGGGGATGCACCGAAATCCATGTAGTACTGGCTGTGCGTGTCATAGGGCTTCCAGGTGTTCATGCCAGGCATGTTGGGGGTGCCAGTTTTCGCGAAATGCGCCCATGCGTCGGCCATTGATTGAGCAACGGCGGTATCCGTAGTGTTGAAGGGGCGCTTCTTGCCGCGGTGCGGCGACTGCAGGTTGTCGAAGACGAATTGCAGCTCATCGCCGTGGATGGCCGTTGCGGCAGCTTCGTTGCGGTGACGTGTGAAGACGTATCGGTAGCTCTTGAGTCCATGTGTCTGATAGTGCGTCAGGAGTTCGCGCGTTCCATACAGATATTCCGTGTCAGCAAAGAGGTCGGCCAGTGCCTGGGGCACCTTGTCATCGCTGGGTACCCCATAGGCAGCCCATGCAGCTCGCTCACGCCCTTTGAAGGACTGTTGAACGAATTCTTGGAAATCCGCCACTGTTTTGATCGGCCAGTTGCGAGTGGCGCCACCACCTTCGTTCTCATTGTTTCCAACGAGGATGGGAATCTTGGCAAACTTGCCCGTGGCATAGGCTTGATAGTCTGGTGTCTTGACCACGTAGCCATCGTTGATGATGCTGACCGGCCTTCCTGTGGCAAGGTAGCGACCGGAAGGCTGATTTTTGAGTATCTCCACGAAGTCGGTCGCGGGGAGCTTGCGCAAAGCGCTTACGTCATTGCCGAAGCGCAAACCGTATTGCTCCGCCTCCTTCAGAGAAGTTGTTGGTCGCATCACACCGACACTCTGCATGATGGCCTTTTGGAAAGTGCCCTGGGCCAGGTCTGTCGTCATCAGCGTGCTGATGGCATGAGCGCCTGCGGATTGGCCCATCACGGTGATGTTGGTTGGGTCACCGCCAAAAGCGGCAATGTTCCTTTGCACCCACTTGAGCGCAGCCGTTTGATCCATCAGGCCATAGTTGCCCGAGGCAAGGTGGGGCGATTCCGCAGTTAGTTGCGGGTGGGCCATGAAACCCAGCAGACCGAGGCGGTAGTTCAATGTCACCACGACAATGCCCCGGCGTGCGAGGGCCTCACCGTCATAGGATGGGTGGGAGCCTGAGCCGTATGCGAAGCCGCCACCGTGAATCCAGACGAGAACCGCCAGGCGTTCTGCGCTCCTTATTGCAGGCGTCCATACGTTCAAGTTCAGACAGTCTTCGCTCATTGCGCCCCGCTGCTCGGGGTACTCCTGCGGCTGGATGCAGAAGTCGCCGAATGCGGTGCTGTCGCGCACTCCTGTCCATGGCATGGCTGGTTGCGGTGGTTTCCAGCGCAGTTCGCCCACAGGCGCGGCAGCGTAGGGAATGCCATAGAACTTCTTCACATCGGTGCCTTGGCCCCGGACAAGGCCCGACTCGGTCTTCGCCGTCACGAGGTCGGCATCGTTGCGGCTACCGGGGGCTGCGCAAGACATCAGCAGCCCTGTCGACAGGCTCAACATCAATACACGTGGAGAGATTTTCATGTTCCTGTCTCTCACTCGGCCTTGATGTTGCCTTCACGAACCACCTTGGCCCATGCTGCTGTCTCCTGGTCGACGAATTTGCCCAATTCTGCGGGCCCCATGTAGGTGGCAAATGCCCCCTGGTCCTCAATCTTTTTCCTGAAGGTTTCGCTCTCAACGATGGCCTTGATGGCGGCGGCGAGGCGCGCAGTGATGGCGGGAGGTGTCTTGGCCGGAGCGAAGACTGCGAACCAGCTTTCCACTTCGTAGCCGGGCAGTCCCGCTTCGGCAGCAGTTGGAACGTTCGGTAGTGATGGATGGCGTTTTGCTCCCGCATAAGCCAATGCCTTCAGCTTGCCAGCCTGTACATGGCTGATCACGGACGGGGGCGTCGTAACGAACATGTCTACCTGGCCGCTGATAAGGTCTGTGATGACCGGACCTGCACCTTTGTACGGCACGTGCGTCAGAGGCACCTTCGCTTGTTTGCCAAACAGCTCACCCGCGATGTGCTGAATCGAACCATTCCCAGACGATGCGTAGAACAGCCCTTTGGGGTTCTTTTGGCCATACGCGATGAACTCTTTGAGATTCGTCACCGGCAAGGTAGCGCTGACAGCCACTACGTGCGGTGCGCGCATCACCAGTGCGATGGGGGCAAAGTCAGAGGTTTTCCAGCGGATCTGCGAAAAAAGTGCAGGATTGCCGACGTGATATCCAGAGTATTGGACCAGCAGGGTGTGGCCATCAGCAGGGGCGCGCGCCACAAATTCCGTACCAATGTTTCCACTTCCGCCGGGCTTGTTGTCCACAACGAAAGATTGTCCCAAGGATGCCTGTAGTTGCTCTCCAATCAATCTGGCAACGATGTCCGTCGAGCCGGCAGGTGCGCTTGGCACAACCAGTGTGACTGGCTTGCTGGGATAAGTCTCCCCATACGCAGCGCTGAGGACGGTGGACATCGCGATGCCCAATATTGCATTTCTACGAATCATGTCTGTCTCCTGTTTTTTTGTGGCGAAAGCATCCCCATCCTGGAGCCGCGAGGTCATCCAGTCTGAGAGGATTGGGGGAAAGGTCGGCTACTAGCCCGCTGAGGCAGGCTCAGAGATCTCGATGAGGTTCAGATCTGGATCGCGCAGGTATATCGAGCGAATTTTCGATGTTGCTCCCGTGCGCATAACGGGACCCTCGACGATGGGAATCGAGATTTTTTGCAGGTGCTCAATCACCTGGTCCAGCGGAACAGAGGCCAAGAAGCACAAGTCCAGCGCTCCCGGCACAGGGGTATGGGCCTTGGGCTCGAATTCGCGCCCCTTTACGTGCAGGTTGATTTTCTGGCAACCATACTTGAACGCTTTCCGCTCCACAGGAGGCGTGCCGCCGATGAACGACTCCAGCTTCATGCCGAGCACTTCGGTGTAAAACCGAACGCATTCTGCTTCGTTGGATGTGGTGAGGACGAGATGGTCAAGGTGGCTGATCATTGCGAGACCTGTTTGGCTGGAGTTGTATCGCGGGCGAGTGCACGTGCATGGATTTCTTCGAAGCCTGCAGGAGGGGCATGGTGCTTGAGCCGCTCTCCTGAGCGACTCACCTGGGCGGGCAATTCGTGGCCGACCAAGCGTTCCAGTTCGTGCGCTGCAGAAATGAGGCCTGGCACATCGACACCCGTGTCATAGCCCATCCACTGCAGCATATGAACGACGTCCTCCGTGGCGACGTTGCCTGATGCACCCGGGGCGTATGGGCACCCTCCGATTCCGCCCAGTGACATATCAAACTGGCGAATGCCCGCCTCCACAGCCGCGAGGGTGTTCACCAGACCCATGCCCCGGGTATTGTGAAAGTGGCCCGTAATGTTGAGCTGTGGGTACGCCTTGGCGACGGACTCGCAAACTTGGAAAACCTGTGTGGGATAGGCCATGCCGGTGGTGTCGCACAGGGTGACGCCCGTGGCACCCAGTTCTGCAAACTTGCCAACCAAGTCCAGCACAGAGGTCTGAGGCACCTCACCTTCCATGGGGCAGCCGAAGACGCAGGAGAGTGAGATGTTCACGGGCACCTTGGCTGCCAGTGCGAGTGCCGCTACGTCGCCTAGCTGGCGCAGCGACTGCGGCCGTGTCATGCGCAGGTTTGCCAAGTTGTGGGTTTCACTTGCGGACATCACAAGGTTGAATTCGTCAACCCGGCATTCCAGGGCGCGCTCTCCACCTCTTACATTCGGGATCAGCGCCGTGTACACCACTCCGGGTGCACGCCGAATACGATGCATGACAGCCTCTGCGTCCTTAAGGGCTGGGATGGCTGTTGGCGAGGTGAAGGACGTGACCTCGATTTTGGAATAGCCGAGGCCACTCAGTTGGTCGACCAACTGCACCTTGTCGTCGGTTTCCACGAAGACGGCTTCGTTCTGCAGTCCATCGCGTGTGGCAACCTCGTTGATTCTGAGCTTGATTCCCTTGCCCTTAAACATGATCAGCCTCCGTTTCATTTCGCGCGGGCCAGCCAGTCATCTTCGAGAGGGCCTGTGTGTGTTCCCCTAACAAGGGCGCTGGATGGTTGATGCGTCCAGGCGTGGCGCTGAGTTTGGGCACGATACCCGGCACCTTGATGTGCGAGCCATCCGCCGTCTTATGTTCCACAATCATTTCACGTGCGATGTACTGAGGGTCATTGACGATGTCCTCGACCGTGTAAACCTTTCCAGCGGGCACCTTGGCTGCATCCAGGACCGTGAGTACTTCTTCCAACGTTTGGGTCAGCGTCCACGCCTCGATGGCTGCATCTATTTCCGCCACACGTGCGACGCGACCGTCGTTTTGCGCCAGTGCCGGGTCTTGTTCCAGGTCGTGGCGGCCGATTGCAGCCATGAGTCGCTTGAAGATGCTGTCGCCATTGCCTGCAATGAGTGCGTAGCCTCCATCTGCGCAGCAATATGCGTTGGTGGGTGCGATGCCTGGCAAGGCGCTGCCTGATCGCTCACGCACTGCGCCGAAGGCGTCGTACTCGGGCACCAAGCTCTCCATCATGTTGAAGACGCTCTCGTACAACGCGACGTCAATCATCTGGCCTTTTCCACCTCGTGCATCTCGGTGGTACAGCGCCAACATCACGCCGAGGGCGCCATGCATGGCGGAGAGGCTGTCGCCAATAGAAATACCGCATCGCACGGGAACGCGTCCTGGCTCGCCTGTGAGATGGCGCAGACCACCCATCGCTTCCCCGAGAACGCCGAAACCGGGTTTCTCGCGATAGGGCCCCGTCTGCCCGTAGCCGGAGATACGCAGCATGATGAGCTTTGGGTTGAGTGCATGGAGGGCTTCCCAGCCAAGACCCCAGGCTTCCATGGTTCCAGGCTTGAAGTTTTCGATGACGACGTCTGCTTCCTTGAGCAATGCTCTGGTCGCTTCCTGGCCTTCGGGCGTACGCAGGTCCAGTGCTACTGAGCGCTTGTTGCGGGACTGGACCTCCCACCAAACGGAGGTTCCATCGCGAAGCATGCGCCATTTGCGCAACGGGTCACCCACACCGGGCGGTTCAATCTTGATGACATCTGCGCCGAAGTCGGCCAGTGTTTTTCCTGCAAACGGGCCTGCAATCAGCTGCCCAAGTTCCAGTACCTTGATTCCTTGAAGTGCTTGCACGTTCGCCTTTTCTGTTTTCTGTTGTCTATGGGCGAAATGTAGGCTCGGAAGAGCTGTCGCGGAATTGCTCATTGTGGTGTGTGCTTTCGTGTTTTGCGAAAGGTCCTAGAATTCGCCGATGGCTACGCTCATCAACCCCGCCCGCCTCGACTTTGTGACCCTTCGGCTGTTCTGTGCCGTTGCGCAAATGGGCAGCGTGACGCGCGGTGCAGAGGCTTGCAGTCTGGCTGTATCAGCAGCAAGCCGACGTCTTTCGGACTTCGAAATAGCGACAGGGACTAAGCTTTTCGATAGGAGCTCAAGAGGCGTGAGCTTGACTCCTGCGGGGCACCTTGCGATGCAGCACGCGTTGCGCCTGTTTCAGGGGTTTGAGCAGTTCAGCAGTGAAATCCGAGACTACTCCCGAGGCACTCGCGGCCATGTACGGCTGTGGGCAAACATGTCTGCATTGACAGAGTTCCTTCCGGAGTGCCTCGCGACATTCATGAGCGAGCACCCGGACATACATGTCGAGCTGGAAGAGCAACTGAGTGGGGATATTGTTCGGGCCGTCGTAGACGGCGTTGCCGACATTGGGATCTTTGCGGAAAACACACCTGTGGGTGATCTCAGTGTGGAGCCATTCGTCCAGGACCAACTTGTCGCTGTATGCGCACACGACCATCCGCTTGGCAAACGAAAGCGGGTGAGCTTCGAAGAGTGCTTGAAGTACGACTTCGTTGGCTTGAATCGCGGCAGTTCGTTGCTTGAGCTGACTTCCCGCTCAGCCGAGCAATACGGGCACGTAATGCGCGTTCGTGTTCAGGTCCGAAGCTTCGACGCGATGTGCCAGTTAATCAATGCCAATTTGGGAATCGGAGTACTGCCCCTTGCCGTTGTGAGAGAGACCAAACCTCAGCCCTTAAAAGTCGTTCAGTTGAAGGAGCAATGGGCGAAGCGCAAGCTGTTGATCGGCGTTTCCCGAACTTGCTCTTCTGCGGCACTGCTGCTGCGCTCTCACCTGCGCACTTTTGCCGGTCTTCAACGCGGACAGGATGAATCTGCGGGGGGCTAAGTGGGCCTGTAGTAAGACGGGCTATTGAGATTTCCGTAAATAGTGACATTACCAAAGGCCAGCCTGAACCCAGCAAGCGGTGATGATGGACGCCCGACGCTGAGCACTCTTGAGTTTGTTGCGGGCTGTGACGTTGAGCTCGTCGAGGTTGGCCGGGCAGAAGTTGGCCAAGGCATGCCGCTT
>CAXIRU010000049.1:0-18845 GCA_964031875.1 Acidovorax facilis | reverse complement strand
ACTACAAAAATTCTATCAAGGCGCCTGTAAGTCATTGATTTATAAAGAGCCACCCTGCGGAAATCGCCCCAAATGCCGATTTGGTGTCGAACTCGGGGGACCACGATGTGCAACTTATCACATACCCTAGCCTAGGGTCACCGCACGGTTGTAGTCAACACCATATCAGGAGACGCCTGGACGGGCGCTGCGTGGCGTTTCGGCTTCTTCCAGACCTCCAAAGACGCCCGTGCGCGAGGTCTGCGACCGCCACGGCGTGTTGCTGATCCTCGACGAGGTGATGTGCGGCATGGGCCGCACCGGCACCCTGCATGCCTGCGAGCAGGAAGGTGTGGTGCCCGACCTGATAAGCACCAGCGTCACTCTGTCTTCTGGCTGCAAGTGTTCGTATCTCGTTCCCATTTGCGTACATTACCCTCCGTGAGGGTGTTGCACTTCAGATTTGAGACCGCCGGGCAATATCAGTAAACCTCTGTCACCAGAAAATAAATAAACTTGTGGTGAGCACTGCCAAAATTGCTCATTGCATTTTCATAGGTGGGGAGGGTGAGCGTGGATGTTTTTCCATTTTCAATGAAATACGATTGCTTATGTTGCATGTAGTGCCCACCGAGCTTAAAAGATGTCCCCCGCCCATCAAATGGAATATCAAAAGATTTCAACTGCTTTGCGACTGCACCGGTGGCCGGAATCAGCAACATGCTTTGCAGATTCTGGTGCATAAATGAAACCGGGCAATTTTTGCCTGGAATTACATATTGCTCATGGTAGGTTTTCAATGCGCTTGCATTGAGGGTATGGATTTTTTTAACAGCACCGTACTTTTCGAGCACATTGGCGGAAAAAACACCAAAACTGAGTTCTTCAATCGTTTGCCGTTCGGCAAGGGTAAACTGGTGTGAGTTGAACTCACCCTCAGCATCCAGCTTTAAGGTAAATGCGTGGTTTTCCGGCTGATAAATACGCTCCTTGACTTTGATGTTTTCCACAAAGCACAAGGCACTATCACCAAAACAAAAATTGTCACACGCAGATAGGCTGATCAATGCGGCCAGGATTGATGCAGTCGGTAGTAATCGCATTATCTTCATAGTGGTCATGGAAGTTTTCTGTTAGCAGAATTTTGAAAGACTATTGGAGAATGTGGAAAATGTTTTCCGATGGTGCCATCCCCTCACTCAGTGCAAAAAATCGCTTGCAGCCCATTCTGAGCGGTCGATGTTTTGGGTAACAGAAACACAAATCTGCATTTCAGCATTTCAGCATTTCAGCATTTCAGCATTTCAGCAGCCTGTAGGTTGTCGAACAATCGATCGTTCCCAGCAACGCGCACTTATATGCATGAATTGCGTGGTTGGCAAGCGGGGGCGCCAGCAAACCTTCTCGGAGGCTGCCATCCAATGTGGCTTGAGCATCAGCGCGCCTCGGGGCCAGCCATCGGGGTCACCCCGCCGCCGCCAGCCCAGCCCCGTGCCCGCGCGTGAAGGCTTCTTCAAACACCGAGTAGCCCGACCAGTCGCTGTGCGCAAACGCCAGCCGCGCGGTGGTGGGGGTGGGAATCCAGGGCGCCCGCTCTCCATTTGATAGCTGCTTACGCTTGCTAGATAAGCGCCGGAGGCCAATTTGACTCAAAAACCCCTGCATGCCCGGCACCGGGATGGCCATGGCGTGGCCGTAGCGGGTGATGTCCATGCGCGTGGCGCGCTGGCGCAGGTCGGGGTGGGGCACGGCCAGGGCGGCCAGGGCGGCGTCGGCCCAGTGCTGCCAGGGCTGGGTGGCCAGTTGCTGTCGGCCCTCTGCCACATCGCCCAGCGCCTGGTAGTAGGTGAGCACGGTGGGCCCGGCCAGGTTGGCGCCGGTGTCCAGCCGCTGGTGCCCGGCGTTCACGTAGCCCAGGCCGCCTGCGGTGGGGTCGGCGTAGAGCACGCTGTCCCATGCGGGGGCGGCGCCGGGGCGGTCGGTGAGCGGGCTGTCGATGTGGATGTTGGCCACCAGCCAGGGGGCGGTTTGCAGGCGCTGCGCGGCGCCGGTCAGGAATGAAGGCGGGCTCTGCACCACGCGCGCGGCCACCCACACGGGCAGCGCCACGATGCAGCGCGGCGCCTGCCAGCGCTCCACGCTGTCGGTGGCGTGGTTGAAGGCGTCCACCTCCACGCCGTGGCGGGTTTCGGTGATGCGCAGCACGCTGGTGGCGGTGCGCAGCTGGCCACCGCCTTGGGCATTGCTGCGCAGCGGCGCGGCCAGCTGCGCAGTGATCCAGCCATTGCCCTCGGGCCAGGTGAGCACGCTTTCGCGCACTTCGTCGGCCCCATCGCCCGGCGCGTGAAAGCCGTGGCGGCTGGCAAAGTAGTGGATGCCCGCCCAGGCCGACACCCGGCCCGTGCCCGCGCCGTAGTCGTCGCGGCAGCAGTAGTCCAGGTACCAACGCAGGTGCTCGTCGTCAAAGCCCTCTTGCGCCAGCCAGGCAGCAAAAGTCATAGCATCTAGCGCTTGGTGGGCAGGCGCTAGCGGCTGTTTAGAGCCCCACAATGTGAGGGCAGGCATGGCAAAGCGCGCAGCCTTGGCCTCGCGCTCCACCGCGTGCGCAAAGCGGCGGTATTGGGCGAGTGTGGTGTCAGGCACGCCGTGCACGGGCAGCAGGCCTTCTTGCCATTCGCCGTCAAAAAACAAACGCTCTTGCGGGCTGTGGCACAGGTGGCGTTCGTCGTACTGCCAGCGCCCGGCCACCCGGCGGCGCAGGCCCAGTTCTTCCAGCAGGTCTTGCACCTCGCGGGCGCTGTCGCCCGGCACGGGCAGATAGTGGGCGCCCTGCGGGCAGGGCAGGCCGCCCACCACGGTGCCCCGGCTGTTGCCGCCGGGGGTGTCTTCCAGCTCCAGCAGCGCAAAGTCGTGCACGCCCGCCAGCCGCAGCGACCGCGCCGCCGCCAGCCCGGCCACACCACCGCCCGCGATGATGACCTGCGCGCGCCGCACCACGGCGGGGGCGGGCAGGTTGCCGCGCTTGAGCACATCGCGCAGCGCATGGCCACGCGCCATGTCGATGCCGTTGAAGCCGCCTTCCAAGACACGGGGGGCCTTGTCGCAACCCGGCAGGAGCGCTGTGGCGGCGGTCGCGGTGGCGACGGTGGCAGCGGTGGTGAGGAAATGGCGGCGTTGCATGGTGTCAGCCCTCGCTGTGCCAGCGGCGGTTACATACCCTCCACGGCATGCAGTGGTAGCGGCCCAGGCCAGGGCTCCCGCGCAAGGGCCGCCCCGCCGCGCTGGGGGCGTCCCCCCGCCCGCTGCGCGCAGCGCTGCGAGAGAGGGGGGAAGGCGCGCAGCGACTCAGGGGGGTGTTCAATGTTTTCCCCATTCGCGCTCGTACGTATGCACCAGCACCTGGTTCGACAGGCGGTTGACCTCGGAAGGCACGCGCGCCATGTCCAGCGGAAAGTCAAACAGCAGCGGCAGCGTCTGCGAGCTCAAAAACTGCAGGCCTGCGGGCAGCGCTTCAGGCATGCGCCAGGGGCGGCGGCTGGCCAGCACAAAGCCCCACTCGCCAAAGCTGGGCACGTGGGCGTGGTAGGGCGCTGTGCGCAGGCCCACCGATTCCATGGTCTGCACCACCGTCCAAAAGCTCTGGCGCGCCACCAGGGGCGAGGTGGTCTGCACCACTGCATAGCCGCTGGCGGCCAGGCGCTTGTCCAGCAGGGCATAAAAGCTGTTGGTGTAGAGCTTGCCGATGGAGAAATTGGTCGGGTCCGGAAAGTCCACCACGATCACGTCAAAAACATCGGTCGTCTGCTGCAACCAGCCAAATGCATCGGTGTTGATGATCTTCACCTTGGGGTTCTGCAGCGCCTGGCCGTTGAGCTGAGCAAGGCGCGGGTTCTCGCCGAAGATTTTTGTCATCGCCGGGTCCAGCTCCACCAGCGTGACCGATTCGACCGAGGGGTATTTGAGGATTTCGCGCACCGCCATGCCGTCGCCACCGCCCAGCACCGCCACCTTTTTGGGCGCGCCGTGCGCCGCCATGGCCGGGTGCACCAGGGCCTCGTGGTAGCGGTACTCGTCACGCTCGGCAAACTGCAGGTTGCCGTTCAGGTACAGCCGGTGGCCCGCACGGCCCTGCGTGACCACGATGCGCTGGTAGGGTGAGGCGGTGCTGAAGACGATGCGGTCCTGGTAGAACTTGTCTTCGGCAAAGGTGGTGATGTGCTCGGCCCCGGCCAGCGCACCCAACAAAATGCCCAGCACCATCAGGCAGGCCGCCAAGTGCGCCTTCAGGCGCCGCAGCTCGTGCCGGAACAGCCACACCGCCCACAGCGCCACAGCCGCGTTCATCGCGCCAAACAGCAGCCCGGTGCGGATGAGCCCCAGGTGCGGCACCAAGAGCAGCGGAAACGCCATCGACACCACCAGCGCGCCCAGGTAGTCGAACGTGAGCACCTGCGAGACCAGGTCCTTGAGCGCCACATTGCGCTTCAAGATGCGCATGACCAGCGGAATCTCCAGCCCCGCCAGCATGCCCACCATGAACACCATGCCGTACAGCAGCAGCCGAAAAGCCCCCGGCGCGTACGCATTGGCCAGGAACAGCGTGGCAGGCAGCAGCCCGCCCACCAGCGCCACCATCAACTCGATGCGCAAAAAATGCGCGGGCAGTTGCCGCTCAAAGTAGCGCGACAGCCACGAGCCCACACCCATCGCAAACAAATACGTGCCGATGATGGTGCTGAACTGCAGCACCGAATCGCCCAGCACATACGACGCCAGCGCCCCCGCCGCCAACTCGTACAGCAGACCGCAGGCGGCCACCACAAACACGCTGGCGAGCAGGGCGACTTCGATGGGGCGGGGGCCGGTGGGCGGGGCCGGTTCCGCCAGGTGCGGCGAATCCGGCACGTCAGGCAAGTCCGGCATCGGTGCTTGCGCCATGGTCATGCCAGCACCGCGTCCAGTTGCTGCGCCAGGGTTTTGCCGCCCTGCTGCTTGGTCAGCCAGCCAAACACCGCGTGGCCACTGCTGGTTTGCGCCCACAGCGCACCCACCTGGCTTTTTTCGATCTCATACGGGTCGCTCAGCAAATGCGCGCCTTTGTATTCGAGCAAGGCCACGCGGCCATCCACCAGCTCGGCCACAAAGTCGGCGTAAAAGCGCCCGCGCGATGTGGGCAGGCCAAAGCCGCAGGGGGCGGTGTCCAGGTTGCGCACCCAGTGCTTGACCTGCGGGTGCGCGTCGATCAGTTGGGCGCACAAATACTCTTCCCCGCCGTCCTTCAAATCGGCCAGCACGGGAAAGTAGTGCTTGCCAAACTGGTAGCGCCCCGCGTAACGCGAGAGCACCGGCGCGGGGTAGCGCCCCGGCTCAAACACATGCGGGTGCGCCCAGTCGGGCTCCACCAGCCAGGCCCCCTCACTGCCCGCCTGCAGCACCAGTTGCCGAAACTGCTGCTTGGCAGCGGCATCGCGCAGGTCGCCAAAGTGCGCGGTGATGCTTTGCGCCAGCTGAAACCGCGCCTGCGCCAGCACCACCAGCGGCACGCCGCAGCGGTGCAACTGGTCGTTCACCACCGCCGCCAGGTAGGCGCGGCGCTGGGTTTGTGTCAGCTCGTGCAGTTGTTTGAAAAGCGACTGGTCCAGCCAGCGCACCAAGTCGTCGGCGCTGATGGAGCTGCTGCCGTAGTCCATGGCCATCTGGTCCACGTCGGTGCGGCGCAGCGTGACGCGGGCCTCGGCGCTCAGGCTGATCTCGAACACCTCGGACGCTTGCACCACCTGAAAACTCGGCAGTTGCACGGCCTGCGGCGTGAGCAAGTCCAGCTCCACCGCTTCGAGCACGGCCTCGCGCTCCAGCGGCCACAGGGGGGCCTGGGCGTCTTCGCGGTAGGCCAGGGTGGGCAGCGGCGCAAAGGGCACGCCGCGTGATGCAGGCGACAGTTGCGCGGCCACCAGCGCGTTGTGCTGGGCCACCTGCTCGCGCAGTTGCTCCTGCTTTTTGGGGCCGCGCACCTGCGCCAGCATCAGCGCCTCAGCCTCTTGCCCAATGTGCCCGGCCACCACCACCTGCGGTGCCCCGGCAATGGTCTTGACCTGCACACCGGGCAGGGCCAGCAGCTCGGGCGTGGCCTGCAGTGCTTCAAAATTGGTAGCTATCAGCGCTTGCTGCATCAGCGCTGGGGGCTGATTTGACTCCAATTCATCGCCGCCAAACAGCGGCAGCGTGGCGGGCTGGGCAATCATCGACGCCACGTCCAGCGCCTCAAAGCCCATGTGGTGGATCAGCCGGTCGGCCAGCGCGTGGGCGGCGGCCGAGAACTCTGCCGCGCACACATGGGCATAGGCCCGGTTCAGCGCCTCGCGCCCGCGCCGCTGGGCGTAGGGCATGCGCAGCACGCGGCCCAGCAGTTGCTCCACCGCCGTGGCGCTGCTGAGCTTTTGCAGGCTGCACAGCACGTAGGCAAAGGGGCAGTCCCAGCCCTCGCGCAGGGCCTGCACGGTGATGATGAAGCGCACCGGGCAGTGGCGCGCCGCCAGGTCCAGGTCTTCCAGCCCGCGCGTGGTGCCGGTGGCCACCACCACCTGGGCCTCGGGCAGCTTCAGTTCATTGATGAGGTAGCTGCGCAGCGCCTCGGGCGGCATCTCGTCGCCCACGTTCTGCGCCTGGAACAGCACGATGGGCCGCACATAGCCGTGGCCCTCGGCCTCGTCCTTCAGTGCCTCGGCTTCGAGCTTGCGCTGCGTCTGCACCGCGCCAAACACGGCGGCGGGCCAGCCCTCGGGGTGCTCGGCCAGCACGATGGGCAGCTTGATCATGTTCTCGGCCGCCAGCTCTTGCGCACTCACGTGATACAGCACATTGGTGCGCGCCTCAATCGGCGTGGCCGTCAGCTCCAGAATGCACGAGGGGTTCAGCCGCTGCAGCGCCGTAAAGCTCTTGTCTGTCTTGGTGTTGTGCGCCTCGTCCACGATGACGATGGGGCGGTGCAGCGCCAGCCAGTTGGCCAGGCTCCAGCGCGGCTGGCCCACAAAGCCCGCCAAGATGCCGGTGGGGTCTTGCGCCACGTCCTCGGGCGTCACCACCGCATCGGGCAGCGCGTGCAGGCAGGCCAGGTCGCGCCCGCCCTCGGCGCCCTTGCCCTGCGCCAGCGCGTACTTGAAGTGCGGCTCCAACGCCTCGGTAAAGCTGTACACATTGCGCTGCCCCGCGTCGTCAATGCGAAAGCTCTGGATGGTGGCCACCACCAGCACCACAGCCTGCCGCCCCCACTGCGGCGCGGGCACCTGGGCCACATCGTCCAGCGAACACACGCGCAAGGAGAGGCCATACACCGCCTCCAGCGCCTCGCGGTAGGGGTGGCCGCTGGTTCGCAGCGCCTTCAGGGTTTGGGTGCGAATGGTGTCGCTGGGCACCAGCCACACGGCCACGGGCGCATCCGTGCCACGCCACTCAGTAGCCAGCAGCGGCACGGCATGCGCGGCCAGCACCGTCTTGCCCCCGCCGGTGGGGATGCGCAGGCACACGCAAGGCACATCGGGGCCAAAGGCATCTGCGTTGTAGGCGCGGCCCGCGTGTTGGGCAAAGGCCGCTGCCGGGCCCTGGATGCGCGCCGCACGGGCATAGGTGGCCAGGGCTTCCAGGGCCGATTGCTGGTAGGACTTGAGGGTGAGGGAGGTCATGGATAGGAATGAATGGAATTCGATGGGGACAAACTGCAAGCGCAAACCCCATCCGACTCCTTGATTTCAAAGAACTTTGTCAACCCCATTGGGAGAGAGCTTTCTGTGGATTGGGTAGCGCTTGCAGTGCCCCAACCGTTCGCAACAGCGATCAACCTTGATGACTTCTTATTCATGTTCGACCGTTACTATCCCCCGGTGGGAACAAAATTCGGCTCCATGCCGTGTGAAAGCTGGAACCACGGGGCAACCCAGTCAGGCGATCCTATATTCCCACCTTGTTTTCCAAAGCCGCTCCCACGAGCGGCTTTGTTTTTGAGTAGTACACCCCATAGGGCGCCTTGTCGGTTTCATCCACCGCGTGGACCAGGCTCACCTCACCCCATACCATTTCGAAGTAGCAGCGCTGGTGCTTGCGGGACGTTTTTGCAGTGGCCATGGTCTTGCTCAGCGCGCCTTCACGTCGTACGGAATGTGCTTGAACACCACGTTGGCCTGCGCCAGCCGGGCGGCGCCCAGGCGGCAGGCTTCGCCGTAGACCACCAGCGGCGCGTCGGGGTGGGGCGTGGCGGCGTGCAGTTGCAGCAAGGATTGCAGCACCGCGTGCGTGAGCACGTTGCCGCCCGCCGGGCGCTTGTCACCCAGGATGCCGTTGAACAGCAGGTAGTAGGCGGTGCGGCTGCGCAGGGTGGGGGCCGGGGGCGCTGCGCCGAAAACGGCCCCCTGCGCCGCGTCATCACCGCTCCCGCCCGTAGGGGCTGAGCCCGTCGAAGCCAGGGCATCACCGACAGGCACCACCCCAACCGTTCGGGCTGGGCTTGCCAAAGCCAGGGCGCCCTCGGCCTGCGCTGCCACCCCGCCCGTTCGGGCTGAGCCTGTCGAAGCCAGGGCGCCACCGCCCGGCAGCCCTTCGACAGGCTCAGGGTGAACGGGTGGGGGTGCATCGCCCCCCGAAGTTTCAAGCGAAATCAGCCCCTGGCGCCCGTCCAACAAGCGCAAGCTGCTATCAAAAACAGAGTGCATGCCCAGGTACGGCGTGCCGGGTGTGCCCTGTGCTGCATCCCAGGCGGTGGCCGTTTCTTGCTGCCAGATGTAGGCCGCCAGCGTGGCAAAGCGCACGCCGGGGTCAATGCTGCCGTCGGGGCCAAACACGGGCGCGCCCAGCCGCGCCAGGCGAAAGCCGCCGCCGTCAAACGGTGCCCCGTCTGCGCCCTGGCCCCAGCCCACCGCCGCGCTGATGCCGCCCTGCTCGCCCGCCACCACCTTTTGCAGGCGCGGCAGGCAGTGGGTGAGGGCGTGCTCGCCCATCTCGATGCCAATCCAGCGCCGCCCCATCTTGTGCGCCACGGCGGCGGTGGTGCCGGAGCCGAGAAAGCTGTCGAGGACGAGGTCGCCGGGGTGGGTGGCGATTTCGAAAACCCGTTGCAATAGCCGCTCTGGTTTGGGGGTTGTAAAGGAGGCAGCGTCGGGAAAAAGCGCTCGCATTTCATTCTTTGAAGTGCGGTTGCTGCCTACCTCGTCTTTGCTCCAGAAAGTGCGAGGCACCAAGTTGCCGACTTCTGACAAGTAGCGCTTGATGCTTGGCCTAGCCTCACCCGTAGGCCCCCACCAAACTCGCCCATCAGCGTCGAGTTCTCGAAGTTTTTCCTCAGAAACTCTCCAGTAACGGCCCGGAGGTGGCGAAAACGTACGCCCGCTTGGCCCTTGTATGGAGAAAAGCCCTTTCGAATATGGCTTATTGGCGTATGGATCACCAGGAAGCCAAGGTCCCCGTTCGTCGTTGTCTGGATTCGTATAAATGGAGTTGGCCTCTTCTGTTCTCGCCAGCTTGGTAGGTTTCCAGTCGGGCGCCTTGGAAAAGACAAACATGTAGTCATGATCCGAAGAGAACTGCCGCGCTGAATTTCGTGGCGAATCTGCCTTCTGCCAGATTACGGTATCCACAAAATTCCCCCGCCCAAACACCTCATCCATCAACACCTTGAGGTAGTGCGCCTCGTTGTCGTCAATGGTCACCCAGATCGATCCGTCCTCACTGAGCAAGTCCCGCAGCAGCTCCAGCCGGGGCAGCATCATGCTGAGCCACTGGCTGTGTTCGAGCTTGTCGTCGTAGTGCTCAAACGCGCTTTGGGTGTTGTAGGGCGGGTCGATAAAGATGCACTGGATGCGGCCGCGATAGAACGGCATCAGGGCCTTGAGCGCTTCGAGGTTGTCGGTGCTGTGGGCAGGGCTGCTGCTGCCGTGGTGCGAGACGGTCTCCAGCAGGCGGTAGGGCACCTGATCGGCAACAGAGAAGGCGGCGGCGCGGTGGAGCCAGTCGAGGGTGGGCATGCGGGGGTCTCAGGGGCGATCGGAGGCTGGGCGGGTGCGTGCGTGGTGGCGTCAATCGGTCAAGGGCGGTTCAGCGGCTCACCGGTTCAGGCGCCGCAGCATTTCTTGAACTTTTTGCCGCTGCCGCAGGAGCAGGGGTCGTTGCGGCCCACCTTGGGGGTGTCGCGCACGGCGGGCAAGTTCACGGGGTACGCAGGGCGTGTGCCATGGGTGTTCCGGTGGCCCCGCCACCAGTCGCGCATGGCGTACACCGACACCACGAGTGAGGGCAGGAGTTCTTTGCTTTCGGCTTCGAGCTGGAACTCTGGCCGGTCGGGGTTGTAGCCCATGGAGTACAGCACCACGGGGCCAAGCAGGGCCGCAGCTTGGGGGTCTGCCAACAATGGCTCCCAATCGTCATCGGTGGCCACAGCCCGCCGAAAGCCTTCGGCCCAGTACTTCAGCTCCCAGTCGCCTATGCGTTCGCCTTGGGCGTTGAGCTGGTAAGGGGTGATGCAGTCGCCTTCTTGCAGTTCGGACGACAGCGGCGTGTAGAGGGCGTCTGCCGAGGCTTGCGACGGGCGCACCGCCAGGGCCGCCTGGATGTCGGCATAGCGGTGCAGCAGCAGTTGCAGCAGGCGCTGCTGGCGCGCCGGGTCGTGCGGCAGGGGGAGTGTGGGCTGGGCAAAGATGTCTTCCAGCCACAGGTGTGTGGGCACGGGGGACGGGCCTGCTGCGATGGCCGTCATGTAGCCGTCGGCCATGTCGATGATCATGGCGTCGTCGCTCAGCGCCGGGTCGTCCATCAGCTCAAAGAGTTCGTCGGTTTCGGCGTCGGTGAGGCGGGGCTGGGTGTCCCACGGGCGGTTGTGGAGCATGGTCCACGCAAGGAATTCGTTCATGGGCGGTGCGGTTGGGGCGGGGGCGCCGGGCGCATGGATTTTCACACGCCGCGCGGGGCCCCTGCGCACCGCACCGCCCGGCACGCGGGTGTGCCGGGGGCCTGGGGGCTGTCGCCCCGCTCAGAACTGGTAGTTGGCGCTGAGCAGCACGCTGCGGGGGGCGCCCGGCATGCTGGTGGAGCGCCAGTATTCCTTGTCCAGCAGGTTGGACAGTGCCAGTGTGACCGTCCAAGGCGCGGTGCGCCAGCCGACCAAGGCGTCCCAGCGGGTGTAGCCGGGCAGGCGCTGTGTGTTGGCGGCGTTGATCCAGCGTGCGCTGGTGTGGGTCACGCCGAGTTCTGCATACCAGTGGCCTTGGGGGGCGTAGCGCACAAAGATGTTGCCGTTGCGCTGCGCGGTGTTGATGAGGTATTTGCCCACGTTGGCCGGTGCGCTGCGGTCTTCAACCACCTTGGCGCTCATCACCCCGGCGCCGCCGCGCACGTACCACGCGGCGGCCAGGCGGCCTGCGGCACTGAGCTCGACGCCGCGCGAGCGTTCTTTGCCGCGCACGGCCCAGTCGTTGGGGAAGTTGACAGCATCGGGCTGGTAGCGAATGTTGTAGTGCTCCAGGTCGTACACCGCCAACTGGGTGGACAGTGCGCCTGCCAGCCAGTCGCTTTTGACGCCCGCTTCCATCTGGCGGGAGTAGCGCGGTTCGTCGTCTTGCGCGCCGCTCACGCCCAGCATGCCGCGCCCGCCGTAGGGGGAGTAGCTTTTGCTGTAGGAGGTGTAGACGCTGTGCTGCGCCGTGGGCTGCCACACGAGGCCCGCGCGCGGGCTGACGGCGTCGCCGCTGGCGGTGCGGCGGGCGTTGGTGAGGCGGTTGAGGGTGTCAAAGTCGTAGCTGTCGTAGCGCGCGCCCACCAGCAGCTTCCATTGCGGCGCCAGGTGGATCAGGTCTTGCACATACAGGGCGCGCGATGCGGCTTCGTGCAGGTTGTCCTGGGTGGCTGCGGGGCGTTGCGCAGGTTTGGCGGGCCACACGGGGTTGTGGGGGTTGATGGTGGCGCCAAACGGCACGGTGCCATACACCTGGGGCTGGCGCTCTTCGCTGCTGTGCTCCAGGCCCATCAGCAGTTCGTGGCGCATGCCCGCCAGGTCCACGCGGCCAGTGAGGTCCAGGGTGTGGGTAGTGGTCTTGTTGTTGGTGGCTTGCCAGGCGTAGTTCTGGCGCAGCTGGCCGGGGTAGTTGCAGGCTGCGCCGGTGGCGGTGCGCCCTGCGGTGTTGCAGTAGGTGCCGCCGAAGACGTGGTCAAAGTCCTGGCTGGCCTCGCGTTTGCTGGCAAGCCAGCGCAGGCTCCAGGCGGGGTTGAAGTCGTAGCTCAGGTCCGAGCGCAGCACGCGCAGGCGGTCTTGCACGTAGTCGTCGGGGTGGGCAAAGCCCTGGTGCGTAGAGACGCTGGCGGGCAGCTCGCCATACACCGGCCCCCGGTCGGGCACGCGCCAGACGTTGTCGTAGGTGTATTGCCCCGCCCAGCGCAGGCCGGTGCGCGTGTCCACCAGGATGCTGGGCGAGATCATTTCGTTTTTGTTGCGGATGCCGCTGCGGAAGCTGTGGGCCTGTTCGCGGTCTGCCGTCAGGCGCACGGCGACGTGGGGGTTGACGACCTTGTTGATGTCGATGGTGCCGCCGTAGTTGTCCCACGAGCCGCCGCGCAGGGTGACGCTGCTTTTTGCGTCGAAGCGGGCCTGCTTGCTGACGAGGTTGATGATGCCGCCGCCACCGCCACGCCCGTACAGAACGGAGCCTGGGCCTTTGAGGATCTCGATGCGCTCGACGTTGGCCGTGCTGCGGCGCACCTGGCCGGATTCACGGATGCCGTCGCGGTAGATGTCGCCCGAGTCGGCGCTGAAGCCACGGATGAGCACGCCTTCGCCGCGCATGTCGTAGTTGGTGTTCACGCCGGGCACGCCGTCGAGCATGGTGGCCAGGTCGTTGATGCCGTAGCTTTTGTATTTGTTGACCTCCAGCGTGTCGATGGCCTGCGGGATGTCTTTGGGCGCCATGTAGGTTTTGGTGGCGGTGGTCACGCCTTCGGGGCGCACGTCATCCGCGTCGTATTGCGACCCGGAAACACTGATGGTGGGCAAGGCGGCTTCCCCCTGCGCCAAGGCGGGCGCTGCGATCACCAGCCCGGCCAGGCTGGCACCGATCAGCCAGGGCGGGCTGACAGCGGCGCGCTGGCGTGGCGCTGGGGCCAGGGAGCGGTGGACGGTGTTGGATGAGGCTGCGCGCGAGCGGGGCGCGCTGAAGGCGGTGAGTGTGTGGCGGAAGGCGTTGGTGTCCATGTGTGCAATCGGTGGAGCACGCAGCGCACAAGCGCTTGCGACTCTTTACAAAAGCTACACATTTTAATGCAAATGATAACGATTCTTATTAAACGCCTTGCCAGCGAAACGGCGTTGGAAACGCCCCTTGCCGGTGCGCGTAGAGACGGCACACCGCGCCGCCCAGGCTGATGATCGACCGCCGGGCGATCATCAGGAGATCGAAGGGGAGATCGCTGGACGGCGCTCAGTGAATCGCCGCCGCCACGATGATGCTGATGCCCAGGCACATGGCGGCCACCACCAGGCCCAGGGCCTGGTTTTGTTTTTCCACAATTTCGCGCCACAGGTCGTAGGGCGTGATCTTGTCGATGATGATGAAGGCCACCCAGAAGATGATGATGCCCATCAGGGCATACAGCAGCGTGCCGCCGATGGACAGGGGGTGAAGCCATTCGAATTTGGTCATGCTGTTCTCCGGTGAAATTCGGGTTGTGTCGAGGTTATTTCGGGGTTACTTGTGGCTGCCGCCCGACGAATATCCGCCATACGAGCCCCCGGAGCTGCGGTAGCTGGAGGACGATGAGCAGTTCTCGACCCGAGGGTCGCAGCTGGAGCAGCGGCTGAGCACGATGAGCAGGATCAGGATCACCACAGCAAGCAAGATGATGGTGCCGCAGCCCATGCCTGACTTGGCCACGAAGGGGCCGGTGTCGTCGCGCTGGAGCAAGTCTTTTTTGTCGTTGAGCTTGAAGGCCTTGGCCACGGTATCGCTGGAGAGCTTGTCACCGGCGGACCAGGTGACTTCGTTCGGCGTTTGCTCCAGCGAGAGCAGGCCTTTGCCGCTGGCAAAGTCGCGGTTGCTGGTTTTCTGCCCGCGCGTGACTTGCCAGTAGAACTCGCCCAGCACGTAGGTGGTTTCGGCCTCGTAGGTGTACTTGAGCTCGTACTTGGTGCCCATGTAGGTGGCGGTGCGGCCGTTGGACGAGAGCTGCGGCGCGCCCGTGGTGGGGCGCACCATGCTCCAGCCCTCTTCCGAATCGACCAAAAAGGCAAAGCCGCGCTTTTGGTTGTAGAGCAGGTATTCGCTCCAGCCGAAGTGCTCGTCGTCACCTGGCTCTACGCCCATGCGGTGCTGAAAACCCACCACCTGCCAGTGCACGCCCTGCAGCTGGCCTTTGCTGCCCAGAGGGATGATGGGCTGCACGGGCTCGTCTTGCTCGGCCGAGCGCAGTTCGCCGCCCACGCCGCTGCTCAGATCGATGACGCTGGCGCAGGAACCGCAGGTGATGCTTTTGGTATTGGCCAGCTGCACCTGCACGGGTGCGCCGCAGTGCGGGCAGTTGAACTGGCGGCCTTTTTCATCCTTGGCGGATTCGTCTTTGAGGCCTTGGAGCTGCAGGTCTTCGAGCAGCACCGACTTGCCGCGCTCGACGTTGGGCGGGGTGTGGCCGTAGTCGATGCTGACAACTTCACCGTCGGCGCTGCGCAGCTCGACCATGCCAAAGGGCTGGCCCAGCGGGGGCAGCTTGGGCAGCTCGCCCTGGGCCGAGATCAGCGATGCCTGGCCGGTGTAGGCCACGCTGTAGGGCTTGCCGTTGATCGCCGTGGTGGTGCCGATGCGAAAGCGCTCGGGCGCGGGCATCTCGCGGCCGGGGTCGATGGGGCGGGTGAAGACATAGGCGCCGTTGTCCTCGCCCAGCGTGGCCAGGGTGCCGTCGTTGAGGAAGGCGGCCCATTCGGTCCACACGCCCGCGTCGCCCTTGTACTGCAGGCGGCCGATGAGGGTGAAGGGCACATCCTTGCCGTCAAGCTGGATACGCCCGCTGGCCATGAGCTGCAGCGGGCTGTGGTCGTCGAACAGCTCGGCCATCTTGCCCAGGCGCGTGAGCACGTCGCCACTGCGCACCACGGTGCTCTGGCAGTAGCCGCAGACGGCGTGGGTGGACTGCGCGCTGCGGAATTCAACCGGCGCGCCGCAGCCCGGGCAGGGCGCGCGGTAATAACGCTGTGTGGGGTCGGTGGCCATCGGGGGGCTGCTGCTTGCGCCGCTCAGCGACGATTGGAAGCCTTTTTGGCCTCTAGCGCTTATCCCTCAAGCGCAAGCAGCTATATTTATGATAGCAACCGAGTTCAGACCAGCTTCTTGAGCAGCTCGGCCTTCTTGGCGTCGAACTCTTCTTGCGTGAGGATGCCCTTGGCCTTGAGATCGCCCAGCTTCTCCAGCGTGGCCATCACGTCTTCGGGCTTGACGCCCACGGGGGCTGCGGCGGCTGCAGCGCCTGCTGCGGCAGGTGCCACCGGGGTCTGCAGGCCCTGGGCCAGATTTTGCGCCAGCACCTGGCCCAGCGCCACACCCGCACCCAGGCCCATGGCGTCGCCCGCAATGCCGCTACCGCCACCGCTGGCTTCGGCGAACTTGGGGATGGCCTGCGCCGTCTGGTACTGCATGAACTTGGCCATGTCGTTGCCGACCATGCCCATGCCGATTTTTTGGTCCAGGATCTTTTGCAGCTCTTCGGGCAGCGAGACGTTCTGCACCGTGAGCGACTCGATCAGGATGCCCAGCTTGGCAAAGATGGGCGCGAGCTCCTTGGTCAGCGCATCGGCAAACATGACCTGGTTGGCCGCCAGGTCCAAAAACGGCAGGCCGCTGCCCGCAATGGCGTTGCTGATGTTTTGCAGCACCATGCCGCGCAGTTGGCCTTCCAGGTCGGCCACGGGGTAGGACTCGCGCGTGCCCGAGATTTCGGTGTGGAACAGCTTGGGGTCGGCAATGCGGAAGGCGTAGTTGCCAAAAGCACGCAGGCGCACGGCGCCAAAGTCTTTGTCGCGGATCGTGATGGGCTGGGGCGTGCCCCATTTCTGGTCGATCTGCTGGCGTGTGCTGAAGAAGTACACATCGCTCTTGAAGGGGGACTCAAAGAGCTTGTCCCAGTTCTTCAGGTACGTGAGCACCGGCAGCGTCTGCGTGGTGAGCTTGTAGGTGCCGGGGCCAAACACGTCGGCCACCTGGCCTTCGTTGACAAAGATGGCCATCTGCGACTCGCGCACCACCAGCGTGCCGCCGTTCTGGATTTCCATGCCCGACATGGGGAAGCGCCAGGCCAGCGTGCCATCCCCCTCTTCGGTCCACTGAAGGATGTCAATGAACTGTTTCTTGATGAAGTCCATGAGGGCCATGTGTACTCCCAAAGCAAAAAGGGGGGGTTGAAAAGAGCGGCCATCATAGCAACGGGGGCAGGACGAACGGCAGCTTTTTGAGGGCACGGCTTGTGAGCCCGTTCACACGCTGAACGCAGCGCCACCGTATCTGCGCGGCACAGTCACCCTTGATAGTGGCTATCTGTGACTTAGTGATGATCAATTGGCCTTCGCTATTGCGAATCACTACCATTCGGACATCCCTGCTGACCACCGCAGGCCTGTCGAATAGAAGGAGTCCGCCATGTCCCACATCCGCCGCGCTGCCCGCCAGAACAAAACCATGCTGATGAAGACCGGCAGCTACTACGTAATCCATATCTGTGTGGCCGCCCTGGTGGCCTATGCCGTCACGGGCAACCTGTGGGCATCCCTGACGCTGAGCCTGCTGGAGCCCACCGTGCAGGCCGTGGCCTTTTTCTTCCATGAAAAGGCCTGGGACCGGGCGGCGCGGCGCAACGCCATCCACGCCACGAACACCACCCATGCCAGCGATGCCGAAGCCTCTGGCGGCGCCATGCCAGCAGCCAGCACCGACAGCTTGCGGGCCGCCTGAGCCACAGGTCTGCCGACCGGACCTTGCCCGAACCGATTTTTGAACCCCTCTTTGAACCCCATTTGAACCACCGTTTTCCCACGGTACGAAGGAGCCCACCATGTACAGCATCCCCTTGCGCAGCCGCACCGCCACCGGGTTGGCCTTCCAGCGCTGGCTGGTTCACCGGCTGGCCGGGCTGGTGTGCGCGGAGTAGGCCGAGGCACCGAGAAGGGCTTTGGGCATCAGACACGTCGACTGGCTCGAATCATTGCGACTACCAATGGCTTTGTTGCACAACCCCCCCGCGCAAGAACGGCAAGCCGTGGAAGGAAACCTGGGAAGTAGCAGCAGTGCGCAATGCAGCGCTGCTAGCCTGCCAAAGGCTGGAGGGCGGGGTTTGGAAGAAATGCAGCGGTTACCACCGGCAGATTTTGGTGGAAACCAAGTGCACTACTTCACATGCCTGGGCGAGCGAGTGGTCGCCCTGATGCTCCAGCCTTGCTGGTGCAGAGATGCCAGCTTCACCCTGTCTTCTGACTGCAAGTATTCGTATCTCACCCCCATTTGCGTACATTACCCTCGGTGAGGGTGTTGCACTTCAAATTTGAGACCGCCGTTCTATACAACAGAGCCGCTCGGAGCCGAATGCCTACTGTGCACTTAGTCGAAACACATAAAAATCATCAGGAAAGTATTGCTTCTCAGGCGTGATATGGAGGATTAGCAATTTCGCAATCTCCGCCTGCTCCTCGCGCGAGAGCCCAACAAGGCTTACGTGGCATATAAATCCATCGACATCACTTGACTTGGAAAGCCCAACATAAATGTCGTCATCCCCTCGCCACCACTGCACACCCAAAGGCAATTCCATGTCTGCAATTGATCGCACTGCAGATGGATCAATTTCAATCTCTCTGTCACTCCACAAATGAATTTTTCCAGATCGACTATTCGTAAGAGAGAATTTCAATTGATCAAAGACAAACCGGAATTGATTAATCAATGCAGGCAAGGAGAGATTGGACCAAATTGTGTAGGTAAACGAAGCCATAACTAAATTTTAGGGAATAGGCTTTACAAAGCCGGGACCGAGTACTTTGGTCGCCGCATCAATTACCGTCTGAGACGTATTTGGCGCATAGTAAAAATACGCGCTAACACCCCGAGCGGTGGCAGTTTCAGAATACACCATTAGTCCTCGGACAAAGTTCCCGAGGTTATCTGCTTTGGCTGGCCCTCCAACCGCAATGAGGTTGCCTGCTGGGTCCGTCACATCAACATCTGTCTTTCCGCGTGTGGTTTTAATAATCTCGCCAGAACGACTCCCTCCAACGGCATCAGCTACAGCTTGTTCTCTTGTAGCGCCAAGTGTTTGGGCGGCAGCGCCGCCACTTGGGCGACTTTCAGCACCCAACACATTGTCAACGCTGCCACCCAGCCTGTTACCAATGCCCTGACCCAGCGCACCACCTATCGCCACCCCTGTCTGTGCGTGCAGCCCCTCTTCCGTCGCAAAGCCGGTGATGTCATTGATCACCTCTTGCCCCCAGCCCCCGCCCGCAGCAGCGTCCAACGCTGCAGCTCGGGTCCACAAGCCGTTGTAGATGCTGTCCCGCCGGAAGTCCTCTCCCATGCTCGCTCGGTACTGCGCGGCTGCGTCCCGGTACTCCTGGGCACTGTAGCTGCCGACAGGGCTGTGGGACATCTCCACCAGTTTCGTGAAGCTGTACTGTGGTGGTTGTACCTCTGTGCTGTTGCGATACTCGATCTCTTGCCTGCGAAAGTCCTCTGGCAGCATCGGCTGCGCAGTCTCCCGCACCTCGGTCTCCGCCAGCATGGGCTCGCCCTGGTTGCTTTGTGCCAGCGTGCTGGTGGTGCCGTCAGCCCAGATCAGCTGGGCCGGCTCGATGTAGTCGCCACTGC
>CAXIRU010000048.1:0-9493 GCA_964031875.1 Acidovorax facilis | reverse complement strand
CGTTCGTGTGGCGCAAAAGCGCCGACACCATCCTGGCATCCGTCGCTCGCGCTGCAGGCTCTATTATTTGATGCTTACTTCTGAGACACCACACTAGGTTGGCCTCACCTTTTCCTCCCTCGCTACATAGATGCAGAGCTCTATTGCAAACTGTTCTTATTGGTGGGGATGGTACGGGCAATGGCGGAGGCGAATTGTGACAAATCGTTTTCAGCGATTCCTGAAAATTGCAGCAACCGCCAAATTTGTTTGCAATATGCTGGCCGTTCCGCCACAAAGACCCGTTTCCTTGTGTACGTGGGGGACATGACGGAGTATGTCGGGCACGAGCTGCGTCAGGGGATCAGATGCCGCCGGCGTTTTGGAGTACGTAAGGCGTGAAGCCCTGCGGACTCTTTGCGAGGGGCGGCAGGGCTTCAGCCCGTGAGATTTCTCCCCGGCCTGCAGGGCTTGTCGTTGTGGGTGGTTGTGCCCTTGCATGAGCGGCTTGGCGGTGTGCGGTGCGTTTGACCTTTGGTACTTTGTTGATTGCTATCAAATATATAGCTGCTAGCGCCTGTCTATAAGGCGCTGCGGGCCTTTCAGGCATTCCATCGCCAAAGACCAAAGGCTGCTGCCTCTTCAATCACCCAGCAACTCGCCCACCGTCTTCAAATCCTCGACCCGGTCGCACACGGCCTTCACGACCATCATCACCGGGATGCCCAGCAGCAGGCCCCACAGGCCCCACAGCCATCCCCAGGCGAGCACGCTGACGAAGACGGCCACAGGGCTCATGCTGCTGGTGCGGCTCGTGAGCCAGGGGGTGAGCAGGTTGCCCACCAGGGTGTGGATCACCAGCGATGCGCCGCCGATCGCCAGGGCCATGTCCAGGCTGCCGAACTGCAGGAAGGCCACCAGGGCCGATGCGCCGGTGAGCAGGGCCGAGCCGATGTATGGCGCGAGGTTGAGCACCCCCGCCGCCACGCCCCACACGGCGGCGTTCTCCAGGCCCAGCGCCCAGAAGGCGATGCCTGTCGCCACGCCCACCAGCACACTGGTGAACACCTGCACCAGCAGGTAGCGCTGAATCTGGTTGGTGATGTCTTCCAGCACGTGGATGGTGACCTTGCGCCGCTCCAGGCTGGTGCCGGCGATGCGCAGCAGCTTGTCGCGAAACAGGTTGCCCGAGGACAGCGCGAAGTAGGTGAGGAACACCACCACGGTGAGCTGCCCCAGGGCCGACATCAGTCCGACAGTGCCGGTCCACAGGTAGTCGCGGATGTTGAAGGGGGGACGCTCGATCACCACGCGCTGCACGCCGCGCCGGGGCGGGTTGGCCGCAGCGCTGTTTTCGTTGGCGGCCTGTTCGATCTGCGTCGCGGCCTTTTGCATGGTGTCGAGCGGGCTGCTGGTACCGCTGCGAGCCTTGAGGTTGTCGCGCACTTTGGTGGCGGCCACGGGCAGCGAATCCACCAGTTGCGCGGCGCCGTCGCTCAGCGACCAGGCCGCGCTGGCCAGGCCCGAGACAATGGCGATCAGCAACATGCCCGCGCCCAGCCAGCGCGGCACATAGCACCGGCGCATGACCTCGACCATCGGCCGCAGGGCAATGGTGAGCAGCAGGCTGAGCATGATGGGAATGAACACGGCGCTGGCCCAGTGCAGCAGGCCCACGCTGGCGAACAGGGCCAGCAGCGCGAGCGAGAGGTTGCGCACGTCCACGGGCATGTGGAGCATGAGCGGGCTGGCCGCCAAGGGGGGCGGTGTGGCCACCAGGGGTTGCGCAGGCGCTGCCGGTGCTGCCTCCGATGTGGGTGCAGCAGTGGGCGATGCGTCCGCCTGTTCTGCGGCGGCAGGTGGTGTTGCTGGCGCCTCTGGGCGGGCTGTGCACGAAGCCAGACCCGGGGATGTGCCGGGGGCGGTGCCGTGCGTTGGGATGGGCTCTTCGTTCGTCATGCCCGGATTGTCGGGGACCGCAGCCTCGCGCCCCGGGATTCACGCCCTAGGCATGTGCACGGGGTGCCGGAATGGCGGCATCGTCACTGGCGCACCCGTGCGTTCTCATCAGCACAGTGGCAGGGGGCGTTGCTTGTTGAGCGCGTCCACGGTGCCCAGCAGCTGTTGCCAGTAGGTGGGCAGCGCAGACCACGACGCGCCGACAGCAAGGTTGGTGGCATACACCATGCCCGTATTCATGCGCGGGCGGTTGGCGTTCTTCACGGCCGATTGCATGTCGGTGCACGTGCTGGCCGTGTGCACCAGCATGGCCTGTGCGCTGTTGTTCTTGGCGTAGACCCAGGTGCTTGCGGGCTGGGGGTCCACACCTTGGTAGGCGGCTGCGTTGCCCGCGTAGGTGACCAGTGTGTCGGCCACGCCCGCATAGGCGGCCACTGGGTAGGTGCCGGGGTTGCCAATGACGGTGGGTGTGCCCGGTGGCGTGGCGGCCGTGCTCATGCCCTTGCTCAGTGCCTTCACGTAGTTGAAGACGTCCTGGAAGAAGGTCAGCCGTGCGCTGTCGGTGGCCATGCCGTCCAGGAAGAAGCCGTCCAGCTGGTCGGGGTAGAGCCTGATGTAGTTGTCGATGGTGGCTTTGATGTCTGCCACCGAGCGTGTTCCGCCGCTGCCCGATGTGGCGACGTAGCCGATCACCTTGTTGCTGGTGCCGGCCACAGCCTTGAAGTCGGTGATGGCGGTGATGAGGTCATCGTCTGCTTCTGTGGTAGAGGTCAGAACGCCGTCGTTGGGGTTGGCAATCGCGGTGATCTGCACGTCCGGGTAGCTGGCAGCGCCGCTGGTCAGCGTGGCCCAGGGCGACGATGTGGCGCTGGCGCTGAAGTATGCGGGCACCAGGACCTGAAGGTTTTTGCGGGTGGGGCGCACGTAGTAGGTCAAGGTGTCGCCAGCGGTATTGGCACTGCTGGTGATCGAGGCGGTGACCTGGAAGGTGGCGCTGGGCGGCAGGCTGCTCACCGACAGCGTGGTGCTCGCAACGCCCGACACCGTGGTAGGCGCCACGGGGGCCAGGGTGCCAGCAGCGCTGGGGTTGACAGCGAAGGTGGTGGTCGTGCCATTGGGGGCCGCGCTGCCATTGATGGTCACGTTGGCCGACAGAGGCTCTGACGCACCGGGTTCCAGAACGTTGTTCTCGGGCTCTACGAAGACCAGCCCCACCGACCCGGCGGGAGGTGCAGGGGGAGGCGGTGCACTGGTGTTGGTGTCCGTTGCGCCACCGCAGCCAGCCAGCGCTGCAGTCAGGGCCATCAGGGACGCGATACGGTGTGTCGTGGTGGTAGAGCGCATGGTCTTCGCGGGGTTGGAGAACGATGGCCTGATTGTGAATGCACGCGGCAGAGGTTCCAAGTGCTGAAAACGCGGCTTTGGACGGGAAACACCGCGTTGTTGTGCCGATTGCCGCTGCGGCGCACCGATACGATGGCCCCCATGTCGCTTTCCCTTTCTCGCATTCCGGTGTCGACCTCTGCCGCTGTGTTGATGGCAGCACTGCTGGCTGGCTGTGGCACGCTGGACGTGCCGCGCGCAGACAACTACCCCGCCACGGGCCAGAAGAAAGCGCGTGCAGTGCACCATTGGGATGTGCTGGCGGGCGATGTGGCAGGCCGTGTGGCCGAGAAAATCGCTGCCTGGCCTGAGGGCGAGCATCCCATCCATGTCACGGTGGCCGACAACTCCAGCTTCAACCAGGGCTTTCTCAAGCTGCTCAAAGTGCACCTCCTGAACCGGGGTGTGGTGCTCTCCACGGTGCCGACGGCGGTGGACCTGGAGGTGCAGACACAACTGGTGCAGCACCAGTCGGGCGTGCCGCGCGGTTTGCCCGTTCCGATGGCGGGGACCGTGCTGGGCACGGGAGTGGGCGTGTGGCGCGACTGGGCGGTGCACTATTCGGACCGCACCTTGCTGCCCGGTGTGGCCACGGCGCTGGGCGTGGGCGCCGGGGTGGCCCTGGACATGGCGCAGCTGTACACCCAGGGCGCCGCAGCGGGCGGGCCCACACGGACCGAAGTGCTCATCACCACCACGCTCAAGGGGCCGAACCGCTACCTGGCAGGGACCGCCGACATGTACTACATCGAGGGCGCCGATGCCGTGCTCTACCAGCCCGAGCTGCCTGCGGCTGCCCCACCACCACCGACACCCGTCAAGACCTGGCGGGTGGTGGCACCATGAAGGCGCTCAAGATCCCTGTGGGTGCTGCGGGGCGGCGTGTGGCCGGTTGGACGGCCATCGCTGCGGCGGTGTTGGCGCTGCAGGGCTGCGAAACCAACCCCATGCACAGCTATTACTACGGCGACCGAGGCGGCGGAATACTGCGCACCAACCTCATTGAGACCAATGAGCGTGCCGCCGATGCGCTGATGCAGACCGCCGCGCTGGATGCCGCGCAGCCCGTGCTGGTGGCCACGCTGGTCAATGTGGACCGGCTCACGGAATCATCGCGGCTGGGCCGCATCTTCTCGGAACAGATTGCAGGCCGTCTGGTGCACCGGGGCCTGAAGGTGACCGAGGTGAAACTGCGCGAAAACCTGCTGCTGCAGCGCGACCAGGGGGAGTTGCTGCTCTCGCGCGAGGTGCGTGAGGTCAGTCAGTCGCAGAACGCCCAGGCAGTGGTCGTGGGCACCTATGCGGCGTCCACATCGGTGGTCTATATCAGCCTCAAGCTGGTGAACCCGGTGGGCAACACCGTTGTTGCGGCGCACAACTATGCGGTGCCGATGGATGAGAACGTGCGCTCGCTGCTGGCCGGGCGATAGCAGATCGCTGAAGCCTCTTGATTTGCTATAAATTTAATAGCTGCTAGCGCTTTCCTGTAAAGCGGTAGGGGCTATTTTGACCATTTTTACTGAGCATCGAACCACCCTGTTGGCGGTCCACCGAGCGAGGGATGCCCCTTTCCAGAGGCGGTCACACCCGGCAGCAAAGCCGCTTCAGCCGCTTCAGCCGCTTTAGCCGCTTCGGCGTGTACTCAATGCAGCATCAGTGAGCCGGCTGTTTTGCTCTTGCCAGCGCGGGCAGGTGGGTTGCACAGGCCGCAGGTGAAATGGCGGTTCTCATACAGCTCGGTCACAAACTGGCCGCTGCACTGGGTGCACTTGGTGCGTGTCAGCATACCGGCGTCCACAAATTTCACCAGGCGCCAGGCGCGGGTGAAAGACAGCAGCGGCTCGATCTCGGCCGTGGCCACTTGTTCGCTGTACAGGCGGTAAGCCTTGGTCAGCAGTTCCACCGAATCCAGATCCACACCCTTGGACAGGTACTCATAAATATTGAGGAACAGCGAGCTGTGGATGTTCTCTTGCCAGGTCAGGAACCAGTCGGTCGAAAACGGCAGCTGGCCCTTCGATGGCGACTTGCCAGCGATCTCTTTGTACAGCCGGATCAGGCGTTCATACGACAGCGTGGTCTCGGACTCCAGCACCTGCATGCGGGCGCCCATCTGGATCAGCATGGCTGCGCGTTCGATCTGCTTGGACTCGTTCAGAACGCTTTTGACAGGGGCTTTGGCGGCGGCGGTGGTGGACATGGTGGGCTTTCGGTGAAAACTGGGACAAGGCGGGAGGCGCGCGTTTCAGAACGCTTCAGAGCACTTCCGACACACGGCTGGCCATCAGGATGTTGGCGTGCAGCGTGTTGGTGGCTTCGTTGCCCACCTTCTTGGCCGAGTGGTTGGTGAGCAAGCTCCAAACGAGGTTGTCGTCCACACGGAAGCTGCACAGCAGCGTGTTGCGGGAGGCCAGCTTCATCACCTGGGCCGCCGACAGCGAGGCCAGGATGTCGGCAGACTCTTCGTTCATGCCCAAGCGGAACACGGCTTCGGCCTTGTCCTGACGGATCAGGGTTTGGGCCAGCATCAGGTAGGTGAGGTTGGCTTCGCGGATTTCAGCGAGGAGTTGTTCGTTGGTCATGGCAGCTTCCTTTTTTCCAGTACCGGGTCTTGCGTTTTCTGCTGACTGCAGGTTTTGCGTGATCCGTTGAAATGGATTGTGAAACCGCCCCAATCAGAAATTAAGTCGGGGTTTGGCTGTGCAGCGTGTCTGGTTTTGCGGTGGGCTGTGTAGGAATTTGCCCTACACGCAGATCAGGCGCTGGCTGGCTTTTCAGGGGGGCGCGCTTGCTGCGCAGGCGGGCACCAGCCCCAGAATTCTGCTCATGGTTTTGATAGCGCCCCCAAAACCATCTTTTTTGCACGTTTGCAAGCTGCGCAGCCGTGCTGGACGCGAAATCAGCCTTTTTCGACCGGGCGCGTGGGGTCGGAACACCACTCGCTCCAGCTGCCTGCAAACAGCGTGGTCTGGCCCAGGCCTGCAAGCTCCATTGCCAGCAGATTGGGCACGGCACTCACACCGCTGCCGCATTGGTGCACCACGGTGTCCGGGTTGCGGCCGCCCAACAGCGCTTCAAACTCGGCCCGCAGCACGGCTGCAGGCTTGAAGCGGCCATCCGGACCGATGTTGTCGGCAAACGGGCGGTTGAGGGCGCCCGGAATGTGGCCCGCCACCGGGTCCAGCGGCTCCACCTCACCCCGGTAGCGGGCGCCTGTGCGGGCGTCGATCACGGTCTGGGCTGCGGGCTGCTGCAGACCTGCCAGCACATCGCCTGCCGTGGCCAAACGCCGCAAGGGTTGGCCCAGCTGGAAGTTCGATTGGAAATGTGCGGGCTCTTCGCCGCTGTTCACTGTGCCCCCTACGGCCTGCCAGGCCTGCAGCCCGCCATCGAGCACGGCCACTGCGTCATGGCCCGCCCACTTGAGCATCCACCACAGGCGGCCGCAGTAGTTGGCGCCCTGCTGGTCGTACACCACGGCCTGCATGCCATTGGCAAAACCGACGCTGGACAGCCACATCGCAAATCGCTCGCGGCTGGGCAGCGGGTGGCGCCCACCGGATGCGGGCTGGTCGGCCTCTTGCGCAGTGACCGTGCCGTGCGCGCCCGGTGCTCCGTGTTTGGCGCTCAGGTGGATGTCGAGGTTGGCGTACACGGCACCGGGGATGTGCGCTTGCGCGTACTGCTGTGCGCCCGCAGAGGGTTGCATCAGCTCGAAGCTGCAGTCAAACACCATCAGCGGTGCGCCGCTGGCGATCAGGGCTTGCAGGTCAGGGGCAGAGATGAGCGTGGTGTAAGGGGTCATCGGCAGAAAAAATGGGCAAAGGGGTGGAGTGCGACGAAAGGGGCTCCATTGTGGCCATCCCGGCAGGGCGTGTTCGTGTCCGTCCAGGTCTGCTTTTGTTTTGTATCCATCTGCTCTTGCGGATGCGTCAGTGTTCCTCGGCGGGGGCCCCCGGCGCGGCGCGGGCGCGCAAGATGGTGGCCACAATGCCGCTGCCCACGATGAGGGCCATGCCGAGCCAGCCAATGGGCGGAATCTTGTCGCCAAACAGCAGCACGCTGTAGAAAGCCGCAAACACAATGCCTGAGTACTGCAGATTGGCCACCACCAGCGTGCCGCGCTGGGTCTTGGCGCTGGCGTAGGCCTTGGTCATGCACAGCTGCCCGCCCGCAGCCAGTGCGCCGATGGGCAGCAGCCACAGCGCCTGCCAGCCCGGCCAGTCCGACATGCCGGTGAACAGCATGGCCACGCCGCCTGCCACCGCAGAGCCCACGGCAAAGTAGAAGACGGTGCGCGATTCTGGTTCACCCAGGCGCGAGAGCGCTACCACCTGCATGTAGGCAAATGCGGCGGTCAGCCCAGACATGAGCCCGATCAGGCCCGCAAAGGCCTGGTTTTGGTCAAGGCTCGGGCGCAGCATCAGCACCACGCCCACAAAGCCGATCAGCACGGTCACCACCAGCGGTCCCTGCAAGGCCGGGCGGGGTGTGGCGGGCGAGGGGCGCCAGGCCAGCAGCGTACCGCCGATCAGGAAGGCGGCGATCCACACGCTGCTCATGTAGTTGAGCGTCATGGCCGTAGCCAGGGGCAGGTGGGCAATGGCGAAGAACCAGGCGCCGAGCGATGTCACGCCTACCAGGCTGCGCCAGGCATGCATGCCGGGGTATTGCGTAGCGAGCGTCACCTTTTGCGAACGCGCCAGCAGCCACAGGATGACCATGCCGATCAGGCCGCGGTAGCACACCAGCTCGGCCGAGTTGAAGAAGTCCGATGCGATCTTGACGCACACGCCCATGCTGGCAAACAGGAACGCGGCCAACACCATCCAGAGGGCTTGCATCGGGTTGTGGTCTCTTGAGTGGCACCGTGTGATGCCGATATGAAAATAGCTGCCAGCGCTTATTTTTTAAGCACTGGCAGCTATTGTAATGAGAGCAGACCTCGGCGGGCCCGCAGATTGGCGGGGTTTTGCCGCCGTATTCAGCGTTTTGGTGTGGCCGCCTCGATGGTGTCGTTGCCCATCGCAGACCGGTACCACTCATGGAAGTGCTGCATGCCGTCCTCCATGGGGCTTTGGTAGGGGCCGACCTCGTTGTCGCCACGGGCCAGCAAAGCCTTGCGGCCCGCGTCCATGCGCTCGCCGATTTCGTCGTCCTCGATGCAGGTCTCCATGTAGGCGGCCTTCTGCGCCTCGACGAACTCGCGCTCGAACGCGGCGATTTCTTCGGGGTAGTAGAACTCCACCATGTTCAGCGTCTTGGTCGGGCTGATGGGGTGCAGGGTGGACACGGTGAGCACATGCGGATACCACTCCACCATGATGTGCGGGTACAGCGTGAGCCAGATGGCGCCGTGCTTGGGCGGCTTGCCTTCGCGATAGGCCAGCAGGGCTTCGTGCCAGCGCTCGTACACGGGGCTTCCCGCCTTGCCCAGGCGGTTGGCCACACCCACGGTCTGCACGGAGTAGTTCTTGCCAAACTCCCAGCGCAGGTCGTCGCAGGTGACGAAGCTGCCCAGGCCCGGGTGGAAGGGGCCGACGTGGTAGTCCTCCAGATAGACCTCGATGAAGGTCTTCCAGTTGTAATTGCACTCGTGCAGTTCCACGTGGTCGAGCACGTAGCCGCCAAAGTCCAGATCGGCGCGCGGACCCATCTGGGCCAAGTCGGCGGCCACGTCGTAGCCGTTGTCTTCAAACAGAAGGCCGTTCCACTCGCGCAGCTTGTAGTTGTTCAGGTTGAGGCAAGGGTCATGTGCGAAATGGGGGGCGCCCAGCAACTCGCCCTGGGGGCTGTAGGTCCAGCGGTGCAGGGGGCACACGATGTTGCCACCCGCATGGCCCTTGCCCTGGCCTTGCAGCGAACCCTTGCCCTTGAGCATCACGGCCTGGCGATGGCGGCATACGTTGGAGACCAGCTCGATGCCGCCTTGGGCGTTGCGAACCAGGGCGCGGCCCTCGCCCTCCTGGGGCAGGGCGTAGTAATCGCCCGCGTGGGGCACAGACAGTTGGTGCCCCACATAGCGGGGCCCGCGCTGGAAGATGGTGTCCAGCTCGCGCTGGAACAGCGCATCGTCAAAGTAGCTTGAAACTGGTAGTTGGCTTGCGGCCTGCTGCAGTTGAAGACTTAAATCAGACATGGGTGACCTGACCTAAAGACTCCCCACAGGGAG
>CAXIRU010000047.1:0-61361 GCA_964031875.1 Acidovorax facilis | reverse complement strand
CGGTCTCGGGCGGTCTGCGGCGTTGCAAATACTCGCAATAGCTACGGCTATTGCTGCGTTTTGCGCCTTGCAGCCCCTCCCGATCCGCAGCGCACACTTACCGCTCGATTCGTGCAGAGGATTCCTAGCGCTTACCCATCAAGCGCTATTAGCTATATAAGTAATAGCAAATTGTTCGATGCCGGACGCTCTGCCGAGCCTTGTCACTGCCCCTGCAGCAGCCGCACCGCCTGCGGCAAGGAGTCCACGCCGGGCATGAAATGGTCAATGGTGGCCCCCAGCACCACGGCGCACAGCAGCGCGCCCAGCAGCGGCTTCCAGGTCAGGCGCACGGCGGCACTGAGCCAGCCCTCGCGTTCCACCCCGGCGGCCACGCGCACGGCCGCCACCGAAAAGGCCAGCTCCACCGCCACGGCCAGCAGCACATCCCAGCTGAAGAAAAGCATGGCCAGCGCACCGGCCCCGGCCAACAGGGCTGCGCCAATGAGGAAGATGGCCACCACCGGGATGACCACCACCGCGCCTTCATCGGCGCTGCCCAGACCGTCCAGCGCGCCACCGGCCAGCTCACCCAGCCTCTTGCCGGTGTCTGCCACATCGCCCACCTCCACGCCCTGCCAGTCAGGCATACGGGCCGGGTTGCCGCCGCGCGGCATGGCCCGCGCCACCAGGTCGGCGGCATCCAGCGCGACTTCGGCGGCATCGCCGGCATCACTGCCGCCCTCGCCGTCTTCTTGGCGAAGCAGGCGGGCAGCCCACCAGCGCAGTAGCAACAGATAGATGCCATACCCCACCGTGAGCGTGATCGCATAACGCACCGACAGCATGTGCACACCGGCCAACTTCTGGACCCACGCGGCCAGCAGCATGCCCAGCAAGGTCAGGCTGCCGATACACAGGCCATGCCAGCGCAAGCTGTGGCGTTGCTCCAGGTCATGGGCCACATCGCGGGCGGTCAGGCGCACAGAGGTCCAGCGGCGGCGTGAGGAGCGGTTGGCGGTCATGGGGCCGCACTATAAAGCGGCGCCAGGCCACCGACGTTCATCCAGCAGATACAAGCCCCATCTACAGTGGCTGCATGCCGGGCCCAGCCGGGGCGCGGCCCGTTCTCCAGGTCACCCTTCCATATCGATGTCCATGCCTTCGCTTCCGCGCCGCAGCCTTCTGGCAATGACCGCCCTCTCTGGTCTGCCATGGCTGTCCGCCTGTTCCCATGGGCCCCACTCGCCGTTGACTGCTGGCGCTCGGCCAGGTCCCGGCACCCAGCACCCAGCGCGGTCAACAGGGCTCAGAAAGTCATCGCATTCGCCTCGCGCAAGAGCTTGGCCAGCAACACCACGGCCGGGTGGGCGCTGGGTGCGTTCTTGCAGATAAGCCCCAGGTGCAGTCGACGCGTACTGCCCTCTGCCAGCGTCAGCGCCACCAGTTGTTTCAGCCGCAGGTCTTGCTCCACCATATGCAGGGGCAGCCACGCATAGCACAGGCCGTTGCGCACCGCCTCCAAGGCCATTTGCACCGTGCTCAGCTTCCACAGTCGCCCCTCAAGTCCCGGCTGGGCGTCGTCAAACTCGGGGCCTCGAATGTCAGCGCAGCGGTAGCTGTTGAGTGTCACGGAGGACAGAGGCGCAGGCATTGCGGCCAGCGGGTGATGGACGCCGACGATGGGCAGCAGTTGCACCTCGGCCGCCGGCTCTGCGAGCACGCCGGGCTCCGCAATCACGATCGCCAGATCGAACTCCTGGACGCGTGCAGCTTCGAAGGGGATGCGCACCGACTCCTGGACGTGCACAGCGGCCAGCGGATACAGCTCTGATAGCTGCCCGATGGCTCTGAACAGGCGGGCTGACGGATACATCGCATCCACGAGGATGCGTATCTGCAAACTATCTCCCCGTGCCATGCCCTGGGCGAGCTGCTCCAGCCGCAGGAATGCATCGATCAACGGTGCAGCCTCCTTCAGCAGCGCATCCCCATCAGGGGTCAGCACGGCACGTCGTCCGTGCATGTGCAGCAACTGCGCGCCCACGGCGTCCTGCAGCCGGTTCATTGCATAGCTGATCGTCGATTGGCTTTTATGGAGCGCATCCGCTGCCTGTGCGAATCCTCCGAGGCGGACGATGGCCCGCAAGATCACCCACTGCTCAATGCTCGTCCGAGGCAACACCAACACTTCACTCCCTACACATCGACGCACACATCGACGCACATATCGAATAAATGAATATTTAACCTCAAATATTCGATTCAGTTCCTGCGCCATTCAACCGTTCAATAGCAAGCCTTGCAACGCAAGAACACGAAGCAGAGAACCTCCAACGTTGACCCAATGACTTCCATGACGACCATACCGAGCACCCCAAGAACCCAGGTTTCCTTCTCCGCCGACGACGGCACTGTGCTTCGGGGCTGGCACTACCACCCCCAAGGCACTGCTGATGCACCGGCCCCCATTGTGGTGCTGCACAACGGTTTCAGCGGCGTCAAGGAAGTGCATCTTGAAAACTATGCCCGCGTGTTCGCCGAGGCCGGGCTCGGAGCGCTGATCTATGACCACCGCGGACTGGGCGAGAGCGGCGGGCGCGTTCGCCAGGAAGTGGACCCTGCGCAGTATGTTGCCGACTTTCAGGACGCCGTCACCTTTGCCATGACACTGCCCAAGGCCGACCCCCAGCGCGTAGCCGCGTGGGGCTCCAGCTACGGAGGAGGCGTGGTGATTCAGGCCACGGCCACAGACAAGCGCATTGCCTGCCTCGTGGCGCAGGTACCCTTTCTGAGCGGAGGTGAAATCTGGCGCCGGATTCCGCAAGCCGAACAGGAGCAAATCACCCGCTGGTTCGCCCACCAGCGCAGCCAGCGTGCACAAGGCAATGGGGCAGGCATGGTGCCAGTGGTGCTGGAGGACCCTTCTTCAGGCCCCTGCATCCTGAAAACACGCCGCTCGTGGGAATGGTGCATGGGCTCGGCCCAGCAGCTTGTGAACTGGCGCAATGAAGTCACCGTGCGGAGCCTGGAGCTGACATTCGGATTTGAACCTGCGGCCCACCTGCGCAGCGTGGCGCCTCGGCCTTTCATGATGATCGGCGCACAAGCTGACGATCTTTTCCCCATTGAAGCCGCGCGGCAGGCCTTCGAGATGGTGACTGGCCCGCACAAAAAATTTGTGACGCTGGACTGCGATCACTATGCGCCGTACGACGAGCGTTTCGCAGAGTCATCCCAGGCGGCACGCGACTGGTTTGTTCAGCACTTGCTGTGACCCCGGTGCCTGGAGGCCCACAAAACCTCCAGGCTACTGAGTCGGGATGGGCGCACCCCATGGCGCCCAACGTGTTCCACCAACCCTCGGGCCGACGGGATCACGCCTTGCCCGGCGCGCGTGCGCAGTTTCCGATGCCCCCGGGACAGCCATCAGCCATCAATCCTGCACCACCACCGGCACCCGCTGGGCCAGCGCGGTCAACAGCTCCCAGCTCACGGTGCCAGCGGCGGCGGCTACCTCGTCCACACCGAGCACCGTGCCATTGCTGGCCTGGCCCCACAGCGTGACTTCCGTGCCAAACCCTGCGGCCACACCGGCCTGCTGCAACGGCGAGAGGTCTACCGTCACCATGTCCATGCTCACCCGCCCTACCAGCCGCGTGCGCACGCCGCCCACCAGCACCGGGGTGCCGGTGTCGCAGTGGCGCGGGTAGCCATCGGCATAGCCACAGGCGGCCACGCCAATGGTCATGGGCTCGGTGGCCGTGAAGCGCGAGCCATAGCCCACCGTGTCGCCCGCCTGCAGCTGCTGCGTGGCGATCAGGCGGGTGGCCAGGGTCATCGTAGGGCGCATGCCCCAGTGCTGGGCGTCGTGCTCCGGGTAGTCCGGCGCGCTGCCATACAGCGCAATGCCAGCCCGCACCCAGTCGGCACGCACACGCGCGTCCGCCGCGTGGCGGAGCGTGGCGGCGCTGTTGCTCAAAGTGCGCTCGCCCGGCAGGTCTTGGGCGGCGGTGTTGAAGGCGGCCATCTGGTGCGCAATGCCGCGTGGGCCATCGGCATCGCTGAAATGGGTCATGAACGAGATTTCGTCCACCTGCGGCAGTGCATTGAGTCGCGCCCATGCTGCACGAAAGCGCTGGGGCGCAAAGCCCAGCCGGTTCATGCCCGAATTCATCTTGAGAAACACCCGGTGCGGCACCTGCGTCTTATGAGCAGCCAGCATGTCGATCTGCTCGTCGCAGTGCACCGCATGCCACAGGCCCAGGCGCGAGCACAGCTCCAGGTCGCGCGGCTCGAACACGCCTTCGAGTAGCAGGATGGGCCCGCGCCAGCCCAGGTGGCGCACGCGCTCGGCCTCAGCCAGGTCCAGCAGCGCAAAGCCGTCGGCGCCGCGCAGGCCTTCATACGCACGCTCGATGCCGTGCCCGTAGGCATTGGCTTTGACCACGGCCCAGACCTTGGCATCGGGGGCTGCCAGTCGGACACGCTCCAGGTTGTGGTGCAGGGCGGCGGTGTGGATGGTGGCGGCAATGGGACGGGGCATGGGGTTTGACCGGGTGAGAAGCCACGGATTCTGGCACTGCGGCCGTTTATCCGCGTGATATAACCGTCCGTCCCTTGCGAGGCCCCTCATATTTAACAGTGCATCAGCCGAACTGATGCACCCACCAGCCATTCGATGAAGCGCGGTTTCTACACCATCATGTCGGCGCAGTTTTTCAGCTCGCTGGCCGACAACGCACTTTTCGTGGCCGCCGTGGAGCTTCTGCGTGCAGAAGGAGCACCCGAGTGGCAACGCGCGGCCCTGGTGCCCATGTTCGCACTGTTCTACGTGGTGCTGGCGCCCTTTGTCGGTGCGTTTGCCGACGCGCTACCCAAGGGCAAGGTCATGTTCATCAGCAATGCCATCAAGGTGGTGGGCTGCCTGATGATGCTGTTCGGCTCGCACCCGCTCATTGCCTATGCGGTGGTGGGGCTGGGTGCGGCGGCCTACTCGCCCGCCAAATACGGCATCCTGACCGAGCTGCTGCCCGCATCGCAGCTGGTCAAGGCCAATGGCTGGATCGAGGGGCTCACCATCGCGTCCATCATCCTGGGCGTGCTTTTGGGCGGGCAGCTGGTGGGGCTGCACCTGTCGCACATGCTGCTGGGCATTGATATCCCGATGATCGACACCGGCGTGGACACGCCTGCCGAATCGGCCATCGCCGCGCTGATCGGGGTGTATGCGCTGGCTGCCTGGTTCAACACGCGCATCCCGCACACCGGGGTGGAGATGCGCCCCCTGCGCGCCGACCCTTCGCGCAGCGTGCTCTCCAACGCGCTGGGCCTGCTGCCCGACTTCTGGGCCTGCAACAACCGCCTGTGGCGCGACAAGCTCGGTCAGATTTCGCTGGCTACCACCACCTTGTTCTGGGGTGCGGGCGGCAACCTCAAGTTCATCGTGCTGGCCTGGGCCGCCGTGGCGCTGGGTTACAACACCACGCAGGCCTCGGCCCTGACGGGCGTGGTGGCCATCGGAACGGCCGTGGGCGCCGTGGTGGCCTCGATGCGCATGCGCCTTGACATGGCCACCAAGGTCATCCCGCTGGGCATTGGCATGGGGCTGTTGCTGATCCTGATGGTGTTCATCAGCAACATCTGGGTGGCGATTCCCTTCCTCATCCTGCTGGGCGGTCTGGGGGGCTACCTGGTCGTGCCCATGAACGCGCTGCTGCAGCACCGGGGCCATAACCTCATGGGTGCGGGCCGCTCCATTGCCGTGCAGAACTTCAACGAACAGGCCTGCATCCTGGGGCTGGGCGCGTTCTACGCCATGTCGCTCAAGCTGGGGCTGTCGGTGTTTGGCGCGATCACCATCTTTGGTCTGGTGGTGGCCGGGGTCATGTGGATCATCCGCCGCTGGCACCAGCGCAACTGCATCAACTACCGGGACGAAGTGAACCACCTGCTGCACATTGCGCGGCACGATGCGCACCATTGACTCCTGATTGCGAAGCCCCCCTGTGCGGCTGCGCCGCTTCCCCCGGAGGGGGACGCACCCGGTGGCCTGGCAGAGCCAGTTCCACGGGTGCACTGGCCTTGGGGCGTGCCAGTTTTGAGCGCTGTGTGATTTGGCGCAAATTGCTACATAATTTATAGCTGCCAGCGCTTATCCATCAAGCGCCAGAGCCTTTTTTTACCCTCAATGCATTCCCCCCTGCCCTTCGCCGCCCTGTTGTTCAACGCTTTCGTCTGGGGCCTGGCGTGGTGGCCGTTTCAGCGCATGCACCAGGCGGGGCTGCATCCGCTGTGGGCCACGGCGTCGATGTACGCCGTGGTGCTGGTGGCGCTGCTGGCCTGGCGGCCGGGCATCTTGCGGCAGGTGCGTGATCACCCCCAACTGTGGCTGCTGGCGCTGGCCTCGGGGCTGAACAACGTGGCCTTCAACTGGGCCGTGACCATTGGCGACGTGGTGCGTGTGATCTTGCTGTTCTACCTGATGCCCGCCTGGGCTGTGCTGCTGGCCTGGCGCATTCTGGGCGAGCGGCCCACACCTTCGGCGCTGCTGCGCCTGGCGCTGGCTTTCGCGGGCGTGGTGCTGGTGCTGCTGCCCGAGGGCGCACCGGCCGTGCGCCTGCTGCAGAACCTGAGCCTGGCCGACGGCCTGGCCTTGCTGGGCGGCTTCATGTTCGCGCTCACCAACGTCACCCTGCGCCGACTGCACGCCGTGCCAGGGCCTGCGCGCATGCTCACAATGTTTGGTGGCTGCATGCTCATGGCGCTTGCGGTGGCGGGCATCGGGCTCCAGGTGGGCGTGGTGGAGCCCTTCCCGGCCCCCAACAGCACCTGGGTCGTCACCGGCCTGCTGCTGGCAGGGCTGCTCATGCTGGGCAACTGGGCCCTGCAGTTTGGCGCCGCGCGCCTGGCGGCGGGCACCACGGCGCTGGTGATGCTGTCAGAGGTGGTGTTTGCCAGCGTGTCGTCGGCCCTGCTGGGCGCCGCCACCTTGAGCACACGCACGGTGCTGGGTGGGGCGATGATCCTGCTGGCGTCCTTGCTCGCAGCGCTGCAGTTTCGCCGACCTGCGCCCTCCGGCACCACCGCTGCACACTGATCCACCAACCGGTACCATGGCCGCGTCTTTCCACCCTCAGGAGCCCCCCATGCCCGCCAGCATCTACGACTTTGAAGCCCAGCAAACAAATGGCCAGACCGTGCCGCTTTCGCAGTACCAGGGCAAGGTGCTGCTCATCGTGAACACCGCCAGCGCCTGCGGCTTCACGCCCCAGTTCGGCGGGCTCGAAGAGCTGCACAAGCAATATGCCGACAAGGGCCTGGTGGTGCTGGGCTTCCCCTGCAACCAGTTCGGCAGCCAGGACCCCGGCAGCAACGACGAGATCGCGAGTTTTTGCCAGCTCAACTACGGCGTGAGCTTTCCGATGATGGCCAAGATCGACGTGAACGGCGCCAAGGCCGCCCCGCTGTACCAATGGCTCACCGCCGAGGCCCCGGGCCTGCTGGGCAGCAAGGCCATCAAGTGGAATTTCACCAAGTTCCTGGTCGGCAAAGACGGCCGGGTGATCCGCCGCTACGCGCCGCAGGATGCGCCCAAGAAGCTGGCAGGCGACATCGAGGCGGCGCTGGCGGCTTGAATGCAACGCAGGCGCATGTTCAGCCTACAACAGCCGCCTCAGGGGGCCACCACCGGCATAGCACCCGCTCCCGCCCCGTGACCGGATGGATGTCCACCGGCCCTTCCACAAGGCCATAGCGGGCATAAAAGCGCCGTGCCCCGCCGTTGGCGGTGGCCACGTGCAAGGCCCAGCCGCCGGGGCACAGGCGGTGAACCTGTTGCAGCAACTCAGCCCCCACGCCCTGCCCCTGGCAGTCGGGGTCGACAAACAGCTGGTGCAGATAGGCGCGGGCCACGTCCAGCACGAGAAACGCCGTGACCGCTGGCCCCACGGAACGCACCAGCGTCACACACGGCGGGCCAAACTCTGCTCGAACCCGTGCCTCCCAGTGGTCTGGAGGCGCCACCAACGCCACGCCGGGGTTGGCGGAACACCAGGCCCTGCGCCAGATACGGGCCAGTTCAGCAGGGTCAGCGTCGGTCGCGGGCCGCAGACACGGCTGGGCAGCAAGCCCCATCTGTGCGCATTGGCCCAGCGTGGGAATCGCGGCGCCCTGCGGCTGGCAGACGCGGCGGCTCAGGAAGTCGCCCCAGTTGCTGGCGCCGATACCGCCGCGCAGTCGGCCGGGTTCGCTGCCATCTCTGCCTCCACCTTGCGCAGCAAGTCCGCCAGCGTCTTGCCGGGCTCCTGGCGGAACTGTTCTTCCAGCACCAGCAGGTCCACGATGCGGTCGATGCGAAAGCCCCGAAAGTCGTTGCGCAGCTCGCACCAGGCCGACAGCGTCCAGACCTTGCCCCAGTAAAAGCAGCCCAGCGGACGCAGGCGGCGCAGGCTGGGGCGGCCCAGCACGTCGGCATAGTTGATCTGCACCACATGGCAGCTGTGCACGGCTTCGCGCAGGGCTTGCAGGGTGGCCTGGGCACGGGGGTCAAGGCCCACCGCTGGCGCATACAGCGCTTGCGCCTCGGCTGCCACGCGCGCGGCGGGGGGCAGGACCGACAGGATCTTGCCCAAAGCGCCTTCCACCTCGCGCGCCAGCCCGGCGTCAAGCCAGGCCTGGGCCAGTCTCGCCGCAGCCACCAGCGCATTGGCCTCGCCCTGGCTGAACATCAGGGGCGGCAGCTCAAAGCCCGCGCCCAGGCGGTAGCCCACACCGGCCTCGCCCTCAATGGGCACGCCCTGATGCTGGAGGTCCGCCACGTCGCGGTAGATGGTGCGCTGCGAGACTTCCAGCCGTTCGGCAAGAAAGGCGGCGGTGGACAGGCGACGCCCCCGGATGAGCTGGACGATCTGAAACAGGCGGTCAGCGCGGCGCATGGCTTCTTTAGGTGTTTTTAGGCCTTAGCGCTTGTCCATCAAGCGCTGATAGCTATTAATTTTGAAGCATTACCCCAATGTGAACGGCCACCTTGTCTGCGCCCTCGTAGGCCTCGAAGTCGGTGCCAAAGCGGCGCTGCACCTGCGGATTGTCGGCAAAGAATTGCCAGACGCGCACCCAGGTGTCGATCACCATCTGCGGCATGTCGCCCTGGCCCGTGAAGACCAGATAGTCGCCCGCCTGAATGTCAACGCGGGCCGTGCCCGGCACGGCCTGGACTCCCTCGGCATTGGCCACTGCCACGCCAGCGGTCACGTCAAAGGCGCCATGCTCGTTGGATTCATAGGCACTGTAGACGCCAAAGATGCGCCCATCATCGCCCCGGCTGGGCAGCTTGCGCTCCCAGCTCTGGCTGAAGAAGCGGTTCCACAAGTCCCCGAGGCGCGCTGTGGCGGGGTTCATCTCGTCGCTGTTGCGCGTGCGAACGCCGATGCCCGCCACGCTGAAGGCGGGGATGTGGACGCGGGTGGGGGTGCTGCCCGGGGTGCTGGCCATGGTGTGCTCCTCTCTGTAAGTGGTTCAATGGGGAGGATGGTGCATGGCAGCTGCTGACAACATGGTGTCAGCAGCGTGCGCAGCCACGGCCTCAGCCGCTCTGCACGCCGGCTGACTGCGGTACCAGGGGCCGCCGCCTGCGCACACGGGGCCACAGCAGCCCCTTGGAGCTCACACTGCCAGGATTGACCCCCTGGGCTTGCACCCTTCGGGAGGCGATGGCCGCCTCTGCCACGCGGTACGCGGTGGGATGGGGATACGCCCTGTTTTGCGCAGGCGAGGCCGTTCAGGCCTGCGCTGTGGCCGTCACCGTCGCTGGCGCGGCGGCTGCAGCCTTGGCTGCCGCTGCCGCCAGCCGGCGCGCACGCTCGAGCTGTTGGCCCACGGTGCGGGGCACCAGGCCGTACATGTCTGCAAAGGCCTCCAGCGTCTGCCCGCTGGCCTCAAAGGCGCGCAGCAGAGCTTCGTCCTTGGCGTTGCGGGCCGACCACTCGGCAAAGGCTTCTTCCAGGATGGCGTTGGCCGATTCGTCGCGGCTGGCTACCAGCGCGGTGTAGTCCTCGCGCGTGAGGCCTGACGCCTCGAACGCGGCGATCATGCGGTTGCGCAGCTTGGGCAGCAGGTCTTCGGTCGCGCGGGCCTTCTTGCGGCGGTAGACCTCCAGCAGCGCATGGTGCACATGCTCGGGCGCCATGTCTTCCACGGGCTGGCCTTGCAGGTCGTGCCGCTTGTCACCTGCCGCCACGCTCTGCAGGTAGCGCGTGGAGCGGGTGTGAATGCCCAGCGCCACCTTGAGCGCCTCACGCTCGAACAGTTCGGGGTGCGCGGCCAGGATGTCCTGGAAGATGCCGCGCTTGAGGGGCCGGAACACGGCACCAAACAGCTGGGGATAAAGCGCCGCCAGTTGTTCCAGCGCAGGATGAACCCGCTGGGGCGCACGCGGGCTGGATGCGCCGGGGGCACCGGCCGGCGCGGCAGCGGCCCCCTCCGTGCTCTGGGGCGCCTGGCGAGCGTCGGCGTTGCGGCGGTTGCGGCCACCACGGCGCGATCCTCCGGTGCGCTGTGGGCGGGCTCCGCCCTCCGTGGGCGCGGCTGCCACAGGCGCTGCCACGGGGTCAGCGGGGGCAGTGTGGGGTTGTTCTTGTGCAGTCACGGAGTCGGTCATGGCAGTGCAGTTCCGGGGCAAAAATGGAGGCGACAAAACCCTCGATCATGCCAGCGTTGGCGCGCGCAGGCCAAACGACCGCTGGCGACCACTGTTTTCAATGGGTGCGCCCCATTGCACGCAGCACCGGTCAGCCTGTGCGCAACGCCTCGTCCAGTACCTCCACCCAGTGCCGCACGGGCACGCCCGTGCCGCTTTGCAGGTGGGTGATGCAGCCGATGTTGGCCGACAGGATCATGTCGGGTGGCTGGTTGCCAAAGGCCTCGGCCAGCACGCCGAGCTTGCGGTCGCGCAGCTGGTACGACAGGTCGGGGTTGAGCACCGAATAGGTGCCCGCCGAGCCGCAGCACAGGTGGGCATCATTTCGCGCGGTGCGCAGCTTGAAGCCCAGCTGGTTCAGGTGCGATTCCACCCCGCCACGCAACTTTTGCCCATGCTGCAGTGTGCACGGGGGGTGGTAGGCGTAGAGGGTGTCCGGCGGGTTCACGCGGCCCTGCAGTTTGGTGGCCAGCTCGGGCAGCAGGGCGGGCAGCAATTCCGAAAGATCGCATGTGAGGGCGCTGATGCGCTCGGCCTTGGCGGCGTACTGCGTGTCGTCCTTGAGGATGTGGCCGTACTCCTTGACGGTCACGCCGCAGCCCGACGCGTTCATGACGATGGCCTCCACCCCACCCGCTCCGTCCGGGTCCACCAGCGGCCACCAGGCGTCGATGTTGGCGCGCATCTCGGCCTTACCGCCTTCCTGGTCGTTGAGGTGGAACTTGACGGCGCCGCAGCAACCCGCCTTGGGCGCGATCACGGTCTGGATGCCCACCGCGTCAAGCACGCGGGCGGTGGCGGTGTTGATGTTCGGCATCATGGCCGGTTGCACACAGCCCGCCAGCATGAGCACCTTGCGAGCGTGCGCGCGCGTGGGCCAGGCGCCAGCGTCCTGCCGTGCGGGCACCTTGGCCTTCAGCGCCTGGGGCAGCAGGTCGCGCACCATTTGTCCGGCCTTCATGGCGGGGGCGAACAGCGGCGAGGGAAGGCCCTCTTTCAGCGCCCAGCGCAGGGCTTTTTCGCCCACGGGGCGGGGCACTTTTTCATCGACGATCTTGCGGCCGATGTCCACCAGGTGGCCGTACTGCACGCCGCTGGGGCAGGTGCTTTCGCAGTTGCGGCAGGTCAGGCACCGGTCCAGGTGCATCTGGGTCTTGCGTGTGGGCTCGGCGCCTTCGAGCACCTGCTTGATGAGGTAGATGCGGCCGCGCGGGCCGTCCAGCTCGTCGCCCAGCAGCTGGTAGGTGGGGCAGGTGGCGGTGCAAAAGCCGCAGTGCACGCACTTGCGCAAGATGGATTCGGCCTCCAGGCCATCGGCGCGGGCGCGGTATTCAGGGGAGAGCTGGGTTTGCATGGTGCATGCCTGGGCGAGGAAACAGAAAAAAGGGACGTGGCGGGGTGGCACACTCAGCGCGCGGCCGGGGGGTCCAGAGGCGCGTCGAGCACGAGCGCCTTGCGCCAGGAGTGGCGCAGGCGGGCGCGATCCGCCCACAGCGGCGGCAGCGACAGGGCCAGCAGCACCAGCGCCAGCGGCACCACAAACACAAAGCCCACGTGCTTGAAGCCCGCTGCACCCGCAATGCCGCCCACCAGGAACATCCCCAGCAGCCCGGCAAACAGCCGCAGCCTTGTCTGGTTGGCCCGCACCTGCGATTCGGGCGCGGTGCCGGTGCGGTTCCAGTAAAGCATCTTGCCCAGCTCGATGCCCAGGTCGGTCACCACGCCGGTCATGTGGGTGGTGCGGATCTGCGATGAGGACATCTTGGTCACCGTGGCGTTCTGCAAGCCCATGATGAAGGACAACAGCAATACCGTCATGGGCACGGCAAACGGCGTGGGCCAATTGAGCGTGATGGCGCCGATCAGGCCGAACAGCAGCATGAGCAAGGCCACCAGCAGCAGCGGCAGCGCAAAGGTGCTGCGCAGTCTGCGCCGTCGCGCCCAGTTGATCATGATGGCCGTGGTGCCCGCGCCGGACATGAACGCCCACAACGCACCAATCGCACCCAGCACCAGCTTCATCTGACCCAGCACCAGGTTGTCGGCCAGCGAGGACAAAAAGCCGGTCATGTGCGAGGTGTAAAGGTGCACGACCAGAAAGCCCCCTGCGTTGACCGCCCCGGCGTTGAACGCCAGCAGCAGGCCCAGCACCTGGTTGCTGGCAACCGTGCGGTGGTGTCCTGTGAGGTGGCGAAGGCGTCGCATGGCCAAGCAGGCGTGGGTGGTGGCAGCGCGGGGCGTCGCCTCGCTCACCAGGCCCGCGCCATGCGGCCGGGGTTGAAGATGCCCGCTGGGTCAAAGCTGTGCTTGAGACGGGCATGGATCTGCTCCAGCGCCTTCGATGAAAGATCAAAAGCGCCCCTAGCGCTTTCTTCTCCTGCGCTAGCAGCTATAAAAATAGAAGCAGACCCACCCACCGCATGGGCAGCCTCGCACAGGGCGTCGCCTGCGGACTCCGGGGCCCGCACCCAGCGCAGGGCGCCGTGCCACTCCACCAGCGGCTCGGCGCCACCGGGCAGGGCCAGCACCGGCGCCGTGGCAGGCACCGACAGGCGCCACAAGGCGTGGTCGGGTTGGGAAGTGCGGGCGGCGAACCAGGGCAGGGTCTGCTCGCGGCAGGCCACCCAGTCGGCGGCGGCTGTGGCGTTGTCCAGGCGCGTGCCGCCCATCGATGTGCAAGCGGCTTCCACCGCCGCCACAGCGCCGCGCAGTCGCACATGGAGCGTGCCCACGCCATCACCCGGCACCCAGCAGCTGGCATTGAGAGGCAGGGGCTGGCCGCCCCAGGCGTGCAGTTTGCGCAAGGCGTCGGCCTGGTTGATGCCCTCGAAGCACAGCGTGGCCTCGCCGGGCGCTACTGGCAGCACCTTGAGGCTCACTTCGGTCAGCAGCCCCAGCGTGCCCCAGGCACCGGCCATGAGGCGCGACACGTCATAGCCCGCCACGTTTTTCATGACCTGTCCGCCAAAGGTCAGCAACTCGGCCTTGCCGTTGAGCAGCTTGATACCCAGCAGGTAGTCGCGCACAGCACCCACGCTGGCGCGGGCGGGGCCCGACAGGCCTGCCGCCACCATGCCGCCCACCGTGGCGGTGTCCGAGGGGGTCCTGGCGAAATGCGGGGGCTCGAAGGGCAGGCACTGACCCCGCTCGGCCAGCACGGCTTCCAGTTCGGCCAATGGGGTGCCTGCCCGCACGGTGACGACCAGTTCGCTGGGCTCATAGCTCACGATGCCACGCAGCACCCGGGTGTCGAGCACCTCGCCATGCAGCGCCAGGCCATGAAAGTCCTTGGTGCCCCCGCCACGGATGCGCAGCGGAGTCTGGTCGGCGGCGGCGGCGCGCACGCGGTGGGTGATCTGGGCTAGGGCGAGGTCCATGCCTTGCATCGTAGCGGCAGCCATGTCTGGCGCTGCATGGGGTGGGCGTGAATTTTTTGAACAGCGCGCGTGCAAAGGACTTGTGTCCTGCGGCCGGGAAGCCTGGGGGAGCATGCTCTGGCATCGCGGTCTGGCAGCACCCCGGCCCTCGTCGGCAGGGGTGGCGTCCGGTCTTGCACGAACTGTGCGCAAACCTTGCGAAGCGGCGAATCCCCCTCCGGTACGAAAAAAACCCGCCGTTACCGGCGGGTTGAATAACCAGAGGAGTGACTCGCTTGTTCTTGTTGCGACGCCACGGTGCCACCAGACACCGCAGCGCGTGGGGTGCAGGCGGATCAGCGGTTGTACGCTGTTTCGCCGTGCGAAGTGATGTCCAGGCCTTCGCGTTCGTCTTCTTCCGTGACACGCAGGCCGACCGTCAGGTCAACGATCTTGTAGGCCACGAAGGAGACCACAGCCGACCACACGATGGTCAGCAGCACGGCCTTGGCCTGTGTCCACACCTGAGCGGCAATGGAGTAGTCGGCAGCAGTGACCATGGAAGCCGTCACCCAGTCGGCCACGTAGCCGGGGCCACCCAGGCCAGGGGCGTTGAACACGCCCGTCAGCAGCGCACCCACGATACCGCCGATGCCATGCACGCCGAACACGTCGAGCGAGTCGTCCGCACCCAGCAGCTTCTTGAGGCCGTTGACACCCCACAGGCAGGCGAAACCACCCACCAGGCCGATCACCAGCGCGCCGCCGATACCGACGTTGCCTGCAGCCGGAGTGACAGCCACGAGGCCCGCCACAGCACCCGATGCTGCACCCAGCATCGACGCCTTGCCACGCATCAGCGCTTCACCGATGCACCATGCCAGCACGGCACCGGCCGTGGCCACCAGGGTGTTGATGAAAGCCAGGGCTGCGAAGCCATTGGCTTCCAGAGCGGAACCAGCATTGAAACCGAACCAGCCCACCCACAGCAGCGAGGCGCCCACCATGGTCAGCGTCAGGCTGTGCGGCGCCATGGCTTCCTTGCCGTAGCCAATGCGCTTGCCGACCATGAACGCACCCACCAGGCCCGCCACAGCGGCGTTGATGTGCACCACGGTACCGCCAGCGAAGTCCAGAGCGCCCCACTGCCAGATCTGGCCAGCCTTCCCGGTCATGGCATCGGCCACTTCCTTGGAGGCGTACGCATCAGGGCCCATCCAGAACCACACCATGTGGGCGATCGGCAGGTAGCTGAACGTGAACCACAGCACCATGAACAGCATGACGGCGCTGAACTTGATGCGCTCTGCGAACGCACCGACGATCAGGGCGCAAGTGATACCGGCGAACGTGGCCTGGAAGGCGGCGAACACCACTTCAGGAATCACGACACCCTTGCTGAACGTGGCGGCGTTGGCAAACGTGCCTGCGGCGTTGTCCCAGATGCCTTTCATGAACAGGCGGTCAAAGCCACCGATGAACGCGCCGCCTTCGGTGAAGGCCAGGCTGTAGCCGTAGATGAACCACAGCACGACGATCAGCGAGAAGGTGACCATCACCTGCATCAGCACGGACAGCATGTTCTTGCTGCGCACCAGGCCACCATAGAACAGGGCCAGGCCGGGCAGAACCATCAGGATCACCAGGATGGTGGAGGTCATCATCCAGGCGGTGTCACCCTTGTTGGGGACGGGAGCGGGTGCCTCGGCTGCAGCAGCTGGGGCAGCTGCAGCGGCCGCTGCGGGGGCGGCAGCAGCAGCGGGGGCTTCTGCGGCGGGAGCGGCCGCAGCAGCGGGCGCGGCGGCAACCGGCTCGGAGGCTGCAGGCGCCTGCGCCAGGGACAAGTTGCCCATGGTCAGCAGACCCAGCCCCAAAATGAAGGAAGCAAACAGTTTTTTCATGGCGTTTCTCTTCTTGGATGTAATGCGGCCTCGCCCTTACAGGGCTTCCTTGCCGGTTTCGCCAGTGCGGATGCGCACCACCTGCTCCAGGTGGGTCACGAAGATCTTGCCGTCGCCGATCTTGCCGGTGCGCGCAGCGGTCTCGATGGACTCGATCACGCGGTCCACGAGGTCGTCCGCCACAGCGGCCTCGATCTTCACCTTGGGCAGGAAGTCCACCACGTACTCTGCACCGCGATACAGCTCGGTGTGGCCCTTCTGGCGGCCAAAGCCTTTGACTTCAGTGACCGTGATGCCTTGCACGCCGATGTCCGAAAGCGCTTCACGCACCTCGTCCAGCTTGAAGGGCTTGATGATGGCTGTCACCATTTTCATTTTGGTTCCTCCGACATGGGCGCAGCGAGCGCCCATTGAGACTTGCTTACAGGGTTTTGGTGAGCGTAACGATCACGCGCGACTTGTTGACGTGGCCGAAGAAGGCCTTCTTGTTGGCGCCGACCACGGCTGCACCCAGCGACAGGCCACCGCCGAAGTCGTAGGCACCGCCCACGCTGTAGTCCATATAGTTGGGCACGCCCAGGTCCTTGATGTCGCTGGCAAAACGCGTGAAGCCCACCGAGGCCTTCACGGTGATGCTGGGCGCCACTTCCTGTGCAAACGCCAGGTTCAGGTAGCCCGTGTTGGTGCCCTTCAGGCCCGAGCCGGACTTGGCACCGGCAAAGCCGAAGTAGTCCTTGGAGATGGTGTGCGAGTACTTGGCGGTGAATGGGCCCATGGTGGCCGCGCCATACAGCTCGGTGGTGTTTCCGTTGCTGTTGCCAGGGTAGATGTAGGTCAGTGCGCCCACATCGAAGTCGGCGCCTGCAGCCTTGAACTTGTAGCCGCCGTACAGGTCGGATTCGAGCGAATTGTTGGCCAGCCAGTCCACGCTGGAGTTCCAGTTGCCCACGTACCAGCCGGATTCGCCGAAGGCGTAATCAAAGCCGCCTTGCAGCGCGGGCTTGACGGCCTTGGCCTTTGAAATATCCTGGTCCTGGCCACGGAACTTGTAGTTGGTGGTCAGGCTGACGTTGCCGGTGAGCTGGGCACTGGCCAGCATGGGAAGGGTTGCGACAAGGGCAACGCCCAGGGTCTTGATGATGGCGCGGGTCATGTTTCCTCCGGTTGGACAAAGTAGGGACAAGCCCTTTAAGCACGGACCGTGCCACGCGCCAGTGCTGGCAGGGCGTTGCCCAGGATCGCGGTTGCGTTGCGTTACACCGATCCCCAAGTACAGTGGCGGTGTGCGCGCGCATGCAGGTGCACGCTGTTGGTGCACAACAGATCCTGGTCGCGCCAGAAAACCATAAAACGCACCCATCTGGGGAGAATTCGCTTCATGAGTCTTGCTTTGGTGCAAAGCCGCGCCCTTCTGGGGCTGCAGGCACCGTCCGTCACCGTCGAGGTGCATCTGGCCAACGGTTTGCCCAGCTTCACGCTGGTGGGACTGGCCGAGGTCGAAGTCAAGGAGGCCCGTGAACGGGTGCGCTCTGCGCTGCAAAACGCCGGGCTGGAGTTTCCGCACAACAAGCGCATCAAATGTAGTCAAGCCCTTTTATTGGAAACTGCGCAGGGTAGTGCGCTGATAGAACGCTTGAGCGGCCCGAACGTCGAAGAGAATTTTTCGGAGCCATCAAGTTCTGTTTCGCACTAGTGCGCCACCTTCAGGCTCCTTATCCCTGTGCTAGAGCCAATCCAATCCTGTCCACCAGTGCCAACGAATATCGACCAGGGGCTAGGTCGACCTTCGTGAAGGCCAACTGTGAATAACTACAGAACTCTTGCCTCGGTTGGTCCTTCTTTTATTGGATTGATTTGTGGTGTTCCCGAGCCGTCAGGCGAGGCCCCTTCCCCCCCACTGTATCGCTGGCTTGGGTTCCTGCGCTGGCTACCAGCTTCCTGGCTTGCCCCCGTGTCTTGATGCGGCCTTGGGCTTCATTGCTACTGTGACGGAAGCGATAAGACTCGTTGCCGGTTTCGATGATTTGGCAGTGGTGCGTGAGTCGGTCCAGTAGCGCCGTAGTCATCTTGGCGTCCCCGAACACGCTGGACCACTCGGCAAGCGTCAGGTTGGAGGTGATCATCACGCTGGTGTGTTCGCACAGCTTGGGCAGCAGGTGGAACAGCAAGGCGCCACCGGCCTGGCTGAACGGCAGGTAGCCCAATTCATCGAGTACGACCAGGTCCATGCGCCCCAGGCTCATGGCGATGCGCCCAGCGCGCCCCTGGCCCTTCACCTGCTCCAACGCATTGACAAAGTCGACCGTGGAGTAGAAGCGTACGCGCTGGCTGAGCCCGGAGATGCCCAGGGCCGTGGCCACGTGAGTCTTGCCCGTACCTGGGCCGTCAATCAACACCACGTTCTGCGCATCCTGCGCGAACGCTAGGTCTGCCAGCTTGTGGATCAAGCGTTGATCGACGTGCGATGCATCGAAGTCAAAGCCAGCCAGGTCACGGTGAATGGGGAAGCACGCGGACTTCATCTGGTGCGCAATTGAGCGCATGGCCCGGTCGCCATCTTCATGCCTTCAGCAGATGTTCCACCACCCAGCGCGAAGCTGCCTGACTGGTATCACCGCCTTGCGCGGTCAGATCAGCCCAAGCCGTGGCCATGCCGTTGAGTCGCAGCGCCCTCAATTGGGAATAAACATCACCCGTGGTGTCACGCATGACCGACCTCCTGTCCATACAGGTTGTCCAGAGGTGCGTGGGGCAAAAGCGGCCGTAGCGCGCGGTATCGGCCTTTGGCACTTGGCTGAGCCGCAACGAGGTCTCGGCTTGTGCCGGTATAGCTGGGTTGTTCAACCGGGCCAGCACATTGCGTACATGCCCGACGCTGATGCTGCCACTGGGGGCCACCAGCCAGAAGGCCCGACTGGCGCACAGCTTCAGGGGGTCACCAGGACGTTATAGAACACCCTGCCGATGATCATGGACTCATCACTCCAATCGATCAGGACGGTTTCACCAAGCTCGAAGCTCAGCGGCACAAAGGCCTTGGTAGGACCGGACACGGACTTTGGGACGGCCTAGACGGGCGCCTTGAGCCACTTCTTGACCGTGTTGCGCGACAAACCTGTGCGCTTCGCGAACTCGCAAAGGGAGAGTTGGTCGCGCAGCTTCATGCACCTGACCTTGCCAATCATGTCCATGGTGATCACCTTGACTCCCTGCTGAAAGCTTAAGCAGGTCAGTGGAGCACCCTGGTCAATTTTGGATTGGCACTTTGCGGCTTAGCTGGTCAGTTTTGGTTTGGCAGTAAAAGCTATGTGTACCGGCTGATGAGATATCGTGAGCCTCGTGCCACATCACAAGTTGTCGCCTACGCAGCCTAAGCACAAGCGATCAGTGGGCTCGCTCCGTAACGAATCACATGGCAAACGGTTGCATCTGGCACGGGACGTTTAGTTGCGATCCTACAAATGCGCTGGATGTTTGTTTAGGAGCTGCTAACAAAACTCCCCTGGCATCGTTCTCCCGCCTTGTCGGACTACTTGTACTGCATGCGGCGGAACGCCTAGCCAGGGCCGCTTCGCTGAGTTTTGTTAGCCGCTCTAAATTCGGGGATTCGCACAAACCGCTGTGAAACTGAGCTACAACCCGTTCTTAATTACGCCTATGAAATTGCGGCGGCCATCGCGGATCTTGCCACCTATATCCAGCTTATAAGTCGTACGCGTCACCGCCTGCTTAACGTTGCCGCCAATCACATCGACCTCGCCGCTGCGAACCGCAACCACGATATCCGAGTGACTGCAAAAGCTCCGCGCCCTTTTTTCACGAATCGCCTTCAACTCCTTTTTGGCATCACCATAGCTTGCGGGCGGGATACGGCAGCCGTCACCGATGCGGCTTGCCCATACGAGATCGCCGACCTCCAGCTGCGTGGCACCCGGATCCTCAAGCGAAAGACCTTCGAAATCCCCAGAATCGATCTTCGATACGTAGATCGAATGGTTCTCGTGAAATGGGAACCGTTTGCCGGCGCCAACTTCCATGAAACAAAAGGAGATGAACGCCGCCGACCATGCAGGGGAATCGCGACCATCAAGATCGCTGTCAACCGATTTCCAATATTCGCCGACGAAAGTCCAGAACGGATGTTTAGCTTCCATGCGCAGATCGGCGAATCCGATTAACCCGCCGTCGAGGTTCTCCGTCGGTCCGCCCCAGCGCGTCCATTCGCGTCGCGCCACCGCAGCCAAATCATTTGCAAAGCCCATGTTGCTAGCCCTCACAAGAAATCGCCGGCCGATCGCGACCACTTCTTCTTCTGCAGATTGGCACGCCTTGGCCCCAATGCCGCCTTCAGATTCCGCACGCGTTCCGGCTCGCCGGTACTCCCTACTTCGAGCAGCGCTTCAAACGGCTTTGGCGCTAGGAGCGCCTCTTGAAGATCAGCAAAGCCGGCACGCCCGTGGTGTCGTACGTCCATGACGATGCAGCACAGATCTGCAGTGCGGCCATCGAGGCCAAGTCGCTTGTCGCCCTCAACCACCAGCTTGCGAGCGGTGTTGATCATGTGTTGGACCTGCAGCAGGCGTACCTGGGGATGATTGTTGGTCCAGTGGATTAACTTCGCGGCCCCTATTACCTCCGCGTCTTCTACCTCGTCGAGCGTCGGGTTGAAGAACATCTGCAGTCGGTCGGTCGAGTCCTTACTCTCCATGGCTATCACCGTGTCTTGCTCCACCTTGACAATGCGACCCCCCTGCACCTCGAGGTTCGGAAAATAATCGATGGCCTCAGGCCGCTGGAGCATGTCGCGAAACCAGCGGACAAAGTCACCATCGGGCACATGCGCGGCGAACTGCCCAAATCCGAAAGTAAAGCGTGCGCGATCATAGGTATTGAGCGAGAGAAAGCTTTGGCCTTCGCAGATTGCAGTTGGCTCAATGAAATCGCTCCAAAACGGATAGACGTCTGCGAAGTCGCTAGACAGGAATATCTGCTGCTTGGCCTCGGTAGATCCGAAAAACGGTCCATCGTTAGAGAGCCCGAACCGCTCGACTCCAGTTTTCTTGTTGCGATACTTCACTTTGGCACCAATAGCGAACGGCGCCGCATTGTCTGGGCGCACGGAAAAATGATTGCCGTCGCGAACGATGTCGAAGTGAATGGCCACGCTGTCCCCCTTCAGCTCAATTGAAGTAACGTTACCACGAGCCGCCGCTTGCGCAAACAGGAATTGCGCCGTAGAGGGCCGTCGTACGGAACTGAGTTCTGGAGGGTGAATGCGTCCTTACGCCACACGACTCACTCCCTTCAGCCGACCGTCTTCGCCAGCAACGCAGCGGCCTCTGACGCCTTCGGGCACCCTAGTTGCTCGGCAAGGCGCGCGCACACCGATAAAGTGGCAGCAAAAGTACCTAACAGCCTGCAGGAATTTCGCCCAGCCGCTGGCGGCCTATCCGTGACTGAGGCATACGACCCGCAGCTTCGGAGTAGCGCGATCGGCATAACATGTGTCGACTCCGAGCGACGGCTTCAACCGCAGCATGCGAAACATGACCCGCGTGCGGTACTCAACAACGTTATGAAAGCAAGCGCCTGCCTGCTACGCGGGAGTTTTTGCAGGCCTTGACGGTGAGGAGGGCCTGAAGAGATGAGTAAAGGTGCGGGAACATAGTCTTGGAAAGCGCTGAAGTTTTTCCTCGGCACTCGAACAACTAGTTAGCGACTGGGTGTTTTTCTCTAAACACCATCGGCGTGCAACTTGAGCCGTCGATATACCGAACCCGCAATGCGCCTCACCGAATCCATTTCAGAAATGGCTTTGACCCATTTTTTTGAGCCGCTTTTCATCAAATACTGGCCTCATGAGTAAGTCTGTCCGTTTTCTCTCCTTCGCTGCTGTGGCTGCGTTCGCCGCTTTTTGGCGATTCTGCTGAAGAAGCCCATGGATCGCAATTAGCCCTGAAGTTCGATGAACCACACTCGCGCTAAGGTGGCTACTGAAGCAGCTACCGTGTCGCAGACCCGCTGCATAGAACCAGCTGGCTCGCGCGTCGTGACCTAAAAGTCCTCTGCCGACCGCACTGCATTGATTGTCCAGGCTGGTGAAGCTGTGTCCACCAGCCAGACACCCTTGGGCGAATTCAGCGCCATGTGATTTTTTGGTTGCGGGACTTCCCATGGTGGAGGCGTTTTGGCGCGGTGCGAGTGCTGCTGCCATGGGCAGTGTTTTTGACAAGCACTCAGTCCCGACTGGTAAAGCACAAACTGGGCTCCCATTGGAAGCCCAATATGTTTTGAAAATGCCTAGGTGCAAGTAGCTGTAAAACCCTGTGGGGTCTGAGCATTCGATTCGCAAGCGAGAAGCGAACGGTGCTCCAATCGGGAGCATTATTTTCGACTCAAACACCCTTTCTGTGAATTGTTGTTTCTCTTGGCGAGGCCGCGTGCGAATTGCAGTTGCACTTACCCTGTCTCTCACTAGCGCCGCGCTCCCACATCTTTCATGGGCGCGGTTTCCGCAGTTCGACAGTGAAGCCCTGCTCACATCCGAACCCACTTCGTTTGCGCAATGCCCGCAGTTCTTTGCGAATGGCGCACCACCAGCCATTGCACCTCGACCGGAGCTTCGGGAGCTTTGCTATGAGGCCTTTGCCGTACTGCACTCTGGGACGACCAAGACACCGGTGCTTGTGGCTCAGCGCTTGAATCGCAGGCTGATCGAGGATGCAGACGAAAAACGAACGAAGCGGTTTTTTGCGGATGCGCGCTTGCCTACTGTTGAACGAGCAGAACTGGACGACTACAAGAATTCAGGCTACAGCCGTGGACACATGGCACCTGCGGGAGATATGCCGACGCCCACGGCCATGGCCCAGAGCTTCAGCCTGGCAAACGTGGTTCCGCAGAATGCCCAACACAACGGGGGCGCGTGGGCCAAGATTGAGCAGGACACGCGGCACTATGTACTGCGGGCCAAAGGGGATGTTTTCGTGATCACCGGGCCGGTGTTCACAAAGGAGGGACCACGCATTGGAGCCAATGGGGTGAAGGTGCCGTCCTATCTGTACAAGCTGGTGTACGACGCCACCACCCATAAGGCCTGGGCGCACTGGCAAGAGAACCGCGAGGGGGAGTCGGTGGGGCGACCTATCAGCTACCAGGAGTTGGTGAAGAGAATGGGGGTAGAGTTTTTGCCAAGAAGTGCACTGCTGCAATAAGTCGCATCAAGGGCATTGTTATCGGCGATGCCATGTGAAGAGGGGCTAGGCCGCGCAAATGGCTTCGGCACTTTCACAAGCACGGACAAGACCCGTCCGAACGGCGCAACATTGGCAATCCCTGCGGGCACAATGAGTGGTGCCTAGTTGAAGGCCGTGGTAGACCCCATGGCTGCTAAGCGTAAGGTGAAGAAGACCCGTAAGCAAGCACAATGCTCGCAGCTGAGACTCCAAAAAAGACCGCCACAGGCCCTAGCCTCTGGCGTTCTTTGGCTCGTGTGAAGCGTCAACTATTGCCCATCAAATTTACGCAGATATCAAGTTCTGAGGGTAATTGAAGTATGCGCTCAGTAGTGCCTTCATCGACTTCTTGGAAACTGGACGCCAAAGCAACTAAACCCGGCTCCTGCAAATTCAAACTGGAAAATTGAGTTTGCCGTTGGGTAGTGGAAGCACGGGCGAAACTGGAGATACCGCTCTGCATTGCGGCTGCTTGTTCCTGTACCTTTTGCTCATTGTTTTGTTTGGCCTTCAGCGCCATGGCAATGTCGCCACTGGACGGACTCGTCAGTGCCACCTTGCGCTGCGCGTCTCCCAGCCTTTCACGCACCTCTTGGACGGACGTGTGAATTTTTGTGAAGGTGTCGTTCAACGAACGGATGCCTTGCCGTGCATTGGCCTGAACAGGCGCCGCTCCTTGGCCCGCAGCGAGCATCAAGAATTGTGCGGAAGTCGTCTTAACCCGGCCTGTGGAGGGATCGAACATGGCGCTCCAATATCCGCTTGGAATAGCCGAGACCTGCTTGTACATACACTGCATGGCCTTCGATGCACTTCGATAGTTTTGCGCCTGCACTGAGAGCTTATAACGATCTCCCCAGATCCCGGCGCCTCCTGCCAACGCCGCGCCCACCTTGCCCACATCCAAAGAGTTCGCAAGCACGCCGATCGCGCCAACGACGGCGCCAGCGAACTGGGAATTGCTCAGACCATCTACTCCTGCCGCAAACCTGTCGGCTTCATTGGCCCAGGTAACTTGGTGTGCACGGATCTGCGCGACTACACCGTCGATATTCTTTTCCAGCTGCAGGCCGGTTCCTTGCATGGCGCCCAGCAAGGGCGAGTCAGTTTTTGGTCCGGTGTGGTAGCGATTCGGCGCATCTGTGTTTTCGTCTGCAGCAACCGCATAGGGCAAAACGATAGTAGACGGCGTAGTTCCGCACGCGGTCAGAATGGAAATGGCGACAACAGATGCCATCCGAGCAAACAAATTGTTCCTCATAAGGTCCCCTCTCTCAACTTGATGTGACGTAACTAGGCCACGCTCTTTGTAACACTTCATTCACAAGTTCACAAATAACGGATGACCTAACAGGCTGAAGACATACTCCCCAGACTCCAAGCCTGTCCTGCCCCGCAACTCAATGCGGAGCCGCCTCTTTTCATGTCCAGAGATTTGGGCTGTCAATAGCGCTTTTTTGCGCATTTCGGGGCGACTTTTTTTACCCGTTTCCTTCAAAGCGTCCCATGCGGTCGAATCTATCCCTATTGCTCCCAGCTTGATGCCTTGCATGGGATCGGCCTTTTCCTGCCTGACTTCGTTGACTATGTGGCCTTAACCGCTTCGCGCTCTGCTAACCCGTAAGCCTGGGTGAATACGGCATTGGCCACCAAGCCTTGGAGGTTGTCGCTCAGAGAGTGGCCATGTAGCGCAATTCGCTGACAGTTTTGCCTTTGCGATACAGCCGTGCATCGCTGTCCATTGCGGCTCCATGGGTAGCATTGCTGCGCCACTGCCCCCCGAAGTTGCCACCATCACTATGCGTTGTAGAACCCGATCACGGCGCCGTGTTCAATCAGTCGCTTGCGGTTCTTGGTACACACGCTGGGTACCAAGACTTGCAGCAGCATGGCACGCAATAACTTCCGCTCATGGAATCGGAGGCAAGCGATTTGGGGGAAAGTGAGTTTATCGGGGGACGGGTTTGGGGTACTTCGTAAGCCTGCGACATCATTCAAGTCACTGCACCTGCTCCCGCCGCATCACGTTTCTACAACCTACATGGAGGGGCATGGCTCCCAAGGCATTGCGCTACTTCTGTTGAAGCACGCAAGAAAACAGCCTATCCCAACAGGTGAAGTAAGCGGCGAGCGTTTGTTGATCATACAATTGCTGGCTCATTACCAACCGTGTAGCATCTACACAAACCTTTTCACCGGATCAGGAGCTCGGAATGCCGTTAGACATGTCCACCCGCGCCGAAGTGCAGGCCGCTGTTCAACGCAACCTAGAGGTCTATCACCGCGTCGTGGCCAAACGCCTGCAGCAGTCACAGCAGTCACAGCATACGAATGGCCCCCCGTTCCCAGCTTCGGTCAGCGCAACTGCGCAGCCTCGCAACAACGCGATGAGCCAGGTTGTCGTTGCGCTTTAATTCACACCATACAAGCCATCCCTACAGGGGTGGCTTTTTTGTTTCTGCTGCACATGTATACCCATCAAGACAGTTTGCGCGTTCGAAAGGAAGAGGAAAAAGGGGGACTGGGCAGAACGCCTTTTCGGCGTGATTTCGGACGACTTTTGCACTCGCCATCTTTTCGTCGTTTGCAGGGCAAGACGCAGCTCTTTCCAGGGGCGGAATCGGACTTCTTTAGGAACAGGCTTACACATTCCTTAGAAGTCGCGCAGATTGCCAAAGGTATCGCACAGTATCTCAACGCTACGGATGCGGCCCTTCAGGGAGCCAATGCAATTGACGTGGACCTGATCGAATTTGCAGGACTCGCGCACGACCTAGGTCATCCGCCCTTTGGCCACAACGGTGAACGCGCGTTGGATGAGTGCATGGGCTTATTTGGCGGTTTCGAGGGTAACGCCCAAACTCTTCGCATCCTAACCAAGGTCGAGCGCAAGGTTTACGCCGAGAACCTTGAAAAAGGGTGTGTCCACGGGATCAGCGAAGACGGCAAAGACGAGCGATTGGGGTTGAATCTGACCTACCGATCTCTCGCTTCCATTCTCAAGTATGACCACGAAATCAAGGCGTGGAGAGCGCCTGAAGAGCGCCTCGAGAAAGGTTACTACGGTTCAGAGGCCAACTTGGTGGCCGCGATCAAAGCGCATGTAGCACCGGGGTATGTCGGGGAGTTCAAGACATTGGAATGTCGCATTATGGATATCGCTGACGACATCGCGTATTCCACTTACGACATGGAAGATGCCATGAAGGCTGGCTTCACGTCACCTTTGGACATTGTGAGTAGAGCCAGTCACCCTAGCTTCATGGAGAAGTTGAAGAAAAAGGTCGAGGGAACGTTTCCAGACATCAAAGAGGAAGAGATCCTGGAGGCCTTGATGGATGCGCTAGATTACGACCCGATGCGCACGGAGGTTTTGGACATCTACCAGGAGTCCAGCCTTACAGCAGAAAATTCGCATCTGCGAACTAGCTTTTCGTCGGCCTTGGTGCACCAGTTCATGATGGGGATCAGCCTACAGCCTGAGAAGAACTTAGCACTGTCCAAGATCGTGGTGAAGCGAGACATTCTTCTCAAGATTGAAGTCTTGAAGCACATGAGTTACCTCAGCCTGATCATGTCGCCTCGCGTGAAGGTGGTCGAGTATCGAGGGGGTGACATCGTCAAGCAGCTCTTCACTACGCTGTCGTCCAAAGACGGGCATCACTTGCTACCCAAGGATGTACGCATCATCGTAGACTGCCTTAAAGAGGACAATGAGAAGAAGCGCGTGATCTGCGACTTTGTTGCCGGTATGACCGACCGTTATGCCGTGGACTTTTACAACCGATTATTCGGCAACGCTGCTTCCCTTTTTGTGCCTATCTGAGGCGGCACTACGAGTCCGGTAGAGTTCGTATATCTTGGGCAGATCATGGTGCATGGTCTGCTTCATTGAATGATCGTGGTAGTTCTGCTCGCAGTGGTCCGAGCCATTCTGAAGTGGTTTACGGCTGGGGTTCATCAGGTTGATCAAAGTAGGCCATGCACACATGCCTATTGGAATGCCGCAGGTAGTTGTTCGGGGGTGCGGACGAAAACTTGGACTACCAAGAGGTAGTTCATGTATTCCTACGAAGACAAAATCCGAACATTTGAGCTCTTCATCAAGCTGGGTAGGCGAGTCAGGCCCACTATCAGGCAGTTGGGATAGCCAAAGACACCGCCCCTACCTATGCACTTTCAAAGCCGTCGGGACCACACCCCTCTGAAAAAACCGCTCCCAAGCGTCTAGGCATCGATCCGCCAGTGAGGCTAGGTGCTACCCCAGTTGTCTCCAAACACCTGCGCTTGCCGCAGCACCAGGTCCACCGCCTCTTCCTGCAAGTCCGGCGGGTACTTGTACTTGCGCAAGACACGCTTGACCATTAGCCGCAGCTTGGCCCGGACGCTCTCACGCTCGGACCAGTCCACCGTCAGGTTCTGGCGCAGGTTTTCGGTCAGTTCGTGGGCGATCTTTTTGAGGGTTCCATCGGTCAGTTCTTTGACCGCTGATTCGTTGGTGGCCAGGGCGTCGTAAAAACGGACCTCGTCTTCGGTCAGGCCCAGCATCTCACCCCGACTGGCGGCCTCGCGGAACTTCTTGGCCATCTCCACCAGCTCTTCCATCACCTGGGCGGTTTCGATGGAACGGTTCTGGTAGCGCTTGATCACGTTGCCCAGCAGGTCGGAGAACTTCTTTTCCTGCACCACGTTGCTGCCGAAGCGACTCTTGATTTCGCCTTCGAGCAGACGTTCGAGCAGTTCCACCGCCAGGTTCTTCTCGGGCAGGTTTTTCACCTGTGCCAGGAATTCGTCGTCGAGCAGCCCTATGTTGGGTTTGTCCAGACCCACAGCATCGAAGATGTCCACCACCTGATCAGACACTACGGCGTTGCTGATGATTTGCCGGATGGCTTCGTCGCGCTGTTCGTCGGTGCGTTTTTTGGCGGTGATGTCCCGTTTGGTCAGGATGACCTTCACAGCCTGCATGAAGGCGACTTCTTCCCGCACGGCCTTGGCCTCATCCAGCGTACAGCACAGCGAGAAGGCTTGGGTAAGTGCCAGGGTGGTGTCGGCAAAGCGGCGTTTTCCATCCTTGCCGCCTTCTTCCCGAAGGCCCAGGACGTGATTTGCGGCACGGGCGAGGGTTTGATGCCCACCGGTCAGGAAGTCGCTGTAATCGCAGCCATGCAGCATGGATTGCAGGACATCGAGCTTTTCCATGAGAACGCTGTACGCCTCGCGGGCATCCACGGTGGGAGTGCCCCGGCCTTTGCTGGCGGTGTACTCCTTCATGGCGGCTTTGAGTTCGTTGCCGATGCCGATGTAGTCCACCACCAGGCCGCCTTGCTTGCCCTTGAAGACCCGGTTCACACGAGCAATCGCCTGCATGAGGTTGTGGCCCTTCATGGGCTTGTCTACGTACAGGGTGTGCACGCAGGGGGCATCGAAGCCGGTGAGCCACATGTCGCGCACGATCACCAGTCGCAGAGGGTCGGCGGGGTCTTTGAAGCGCTTTTCCAGGCGTTTCTTGACTTTGCCGTCGTAGATGTGGGGGCGCAGCAGGGCCTTGTCGCTGGCCGATCCGGTCATCACGATCTTGATGGCACCCTTTTCTGGATCGGGGTCGTGCCAGTCGGGGCGCAGCTTTTTGATCTCGTCGTACAGGTGCACGCAGATGTCGCGGCTCATGGCCACGACCATGGCTTTGCCCGATTGGGCGGTGCTGCGCTCTTCAAAGTGCGCCACCAAGTCAGCGGCCACGCTGGCCACGCGGGGTTCGGCCCCGACGATCTTTTCTAAGGCGGCCCAGCGGCTTTTGAGCTTGGCCTGCTGGCTTTCTTCTTCGTCCTCGGCCAGCTCGTCCACTTCGTCGTCAATGGCGGGCAGGTCTTCGTCCTTCAAGCGCAGTTTCGCCAGGCGCGACTCGTAGTAGATAGCCACAGTGGCGCCATCTTCCTTGGCCTGCTGCATGTCGTACACATGGATGTACTCGCCAAACACCGCACGGGTGTCGTGGTCGGTGCTGCTCACCGGGGTACCGGTAAAGCCCACGAACGTGGCGTTGGGCAGGGCATCGCGCAGGTGCTGTGCGTAGCCCGCCTGGTATTTCTCCTCGCCGAGCTTACCTTTGAGGGTGGCCTTGAAGCCGTATTGGGTGCGGTGGGCCTCGTCCGCGATCACGACGATGTTGCTGCGCTCGGACAGCACCGGGAAGGTGTCTTCATCCTCCCCTGGCATGAACTTCTGAATGGTGGCGAAGATGATGCCGCCCGAGGGGCGGTTGCCCAACTTGGCGCGCAGGTCTGGACGGGTCAGTGCCTGGGTGGGCTGCTCCCGCAACAAGTCTTGGGCCAGGCTGAACACGCCAAAGAGTTGCCCGTCCAGGTCATTGCGGTCGGTGATGACCACGATGGTGGGGTTCTCCATCGCGGCTTCTTGCATCACACGGGCGGCAAAGCAGGTCATGGTGATGCTTTTGCCGCTGCCTTGGGTGTGCCACACCACACCGCCCTTGCGGGAAGCTCCGGGCCGGGACGCGGTCACCACTTCTTCGATGGCTGCGCGCACGGCGTGGAACTGGTGGTAGCCAGCGATCTTCTTCACGAGCTGGCCGTCATCCTCAAACAGGACGAAGTAACGGATGTAATCCAGCAGGTACTGCGGGGCCAGTACACCCCGCACCAGCGTCTGCAGCTCCTGAAACGGCCCCAGCGGGTCTAGCTGCACGCCATCAATCGTGCGCCAGGCCATGAAGCGCTCGGCGTTGGCAGACAGCGAGCCCATCAAGGCGTCGGTACCATCCGAGATCACCAGCACCTCGTTGTACTGGAACACATCCGGGATTTGCTCCTTGTACGTCTCGATCTGGTCAAACGCCTTCCAGATGTTGGCGTTCTCGTCGGCGGGGTTTTTGAGTTCCAGCAGTACCAGTGGCAAGCCATTGACGAACAAGATGATGTCGGGGCGGCGGGTCTTGTGGGGGCCTTTGATGGTGAACTGGTTGATGGCCCACCATTCATTCTTCTCGGGGTGTGCCCAGTCGATCAGGCGCACGAAGTCGCCGCGTGTCTCTCCGTCCTTTTGATACTGGACGGGGACACCGCCCACCAGCAGCTTGTGGAAGGCGCGGTTGGCAGATAACAGGGATGGGATGCCCAGATCCGTGACTTGCTTGATGGCATCCTCACGCGCGGCTACCGGGATGCCTGGATTCAGGCGGTTGATGGCTTCGCGCAGCCGAAAGGGCAGGACAACCTGGCGGTAGTCGGCACGCTCAGGCGAAGAACCGTCGAAGGCGATGTCGGGGCCGTAGCGGTGGGTGTAGCCCACGTCTTGCAGCCAGGCCAGGGTTTCTTGTTCGAGTTGGTCTTCGGTCATGACTTCAAGCTCTTGCTGATTTGCTGCGAAAACTCACTCGTTGGGTCCGCAGCAAGTCCACCCAGATCAATTGTTTGAATGATTCGATCTGGAGAGACGGTCTTTCCGTCGCCGCAAAAAGTACACGGGAAGTGGGATGTAGCACCCATGGGCTCGCCTATCCAAGCCCTGAAAACGTATTGCCAGAGGTTCGTGATGTAAGCATCTGGATCGGATGGCTTCCCGGAGAACTTCACCACCACAGGCTTCAGCTTTTTACGCAATGGCTCCAAGATGGGAGCTGCGTAACAAACCCCATACTTGTCAGCCCAGGCATTGCCCATAAAAAACTCAGGCAACGAATAGTCCATGCCCGCTTGATCGGAATACCTCGCGTTGTCAAACACATCAAAAGCATATGGGCCACCGGAGCTAGGCCCTTCGTAACGGTTTCTATCTCTGATGTTTTCCAACGCCGTAGCACGATCGTCGCTATCAACTGGAACTATCTTGGCGATCTTGTTTAAAAAGGCTTTGGCCCCTTCATACGAAGGCAGTAACCCATCTTCAAACCAGTTTGCGGAGCCGTCATACGCCGTTCGATGGTAGTACGCAACCTCACCGAATTTCCAGTCTAGGTTCCCGTTCAGATGTTGTGCCATCAGTGTAGGGATAAACAGCGGATCAAATAGGTCCCGATAGGAATCAGTTGATTCCGAAATAAAGGTCGGCCAATTCCCGTTGGCAATGCCTGCGACCTCCCCGACGTCTACGCGATAAATTCTTGCAAGAGACCGAACTGCATCGTCCTTGTCATCGCAACCGATGTAAATCATTCGATTGTCCGCATGACTTCGTTTTGCGCCTCTGGCATGCTAAGCTGGCTGGAGATCAGGCGGGGGAGCAGGGTGTCGCGGATTTGGGTCAGTGCGCCAAATTGCTTCCGATTCGCCATCACGCGGTCGTTGATGGCCCCGGCGATAGATGCGAATTGCTGGTTCAGTTCGGGAGGTGGGACGACCAAGCGAATTGATCTCAAGTAACTCACTGGGCGAGCAATGGACGGCACACCGACTTGCGAGGTGTTGGCTAGAAGTTGATGTTGCCCTGCGGGCGACTTGAAATACAGCGCTATCCATTCAGGACTCATGGACTCTGTATTGCAACGCAGGAAGAACTGCCGCTGGGAAAGCACATAAGAGGTGAAGGCAGCGTCTTTGTGAAGAAGGCTAACCTGCCCAATACTCCCAGCGTGAGTGAAGATCACATCTCCAGCTTGTACGCAGGACTTTGCGAGTCGCGCTGCGTGCTCGTGGGTAATAAAGTTGAAAGTGTTGTCTTCAACTAGGAGCTGTTTGAGATGCTGTCCACTGATGACAGGTATCCCGGACTCAACAAATGTTTCAACCTTGATATTAGAGCCGAACGGCCCCATGCCGACTCGGTCGGCAAACTCTTCTACGGCACAAACTCGCCATCCCCTCGGCACCTCCCCCAACTCCGATGTTTCAAACCCATCGGGAAACAGCGCTGCGGTGGCCTCATCCATGCCTTCGGGCGTGCGGCCTTCCATCTTGGCGCGCACGGGGTCGAAATCGACGAACCAGGACTTGAACAAGGCCTGGGCGATAGCTTCGAGGGTGGCGTTGGTTTCGCGCAAAAGGGTGATCCGGTCGTCGAGGACGCTCAAAATGGCAGCTGCGGCACGCTGCTGCTCTAAAGGGGGCAGTCGAATTACGATTTTTCGTAGCTCGCTTTGCTTGATTCCTAATACTGTGGTTCCCGTGGCTCGGGCAGCAAGTTGCTCCTGCATTTCGCCTGTCTGAAGCAGATAACAGAGATAGGTGTTGTCCAATACCCCTGCTTTACCTCGCAGTGCCACGAGCCGCTGTGCCAATGCGACTTGATCGGTATGCAACTGCGCTACCTCGCCCAGGGGGGCTTCAGTGGTGAGTAACACGTCCCCAACACGAGGTAACCCTCGTGTCATCCATTCCGCAAATTTTTCGCGGGCGATGAATTCAGTTGCCGGCTCAATGCGACCAGCTTTGACAATTTTGGCTGTAATCAGCGGTATGCCAAAGCTTGTTTTCTCCGGGGTCTTTCCTCGGTAGTCCAGCAGGGCGTCAAGCGCCTCTTCCAGCGGCATCACAGCCCATTTACCTGCTGATGAATACCTAGATGGTTTGCGAAAGAGCACGCTGTCTGCTGAAATGATTTTCTGGAAATTTTTCGAAGTTGATGCCCAATCTACAAAGTCCACCTTGAAGGGCAAAGTGGATTCATCGAAAGCCTCTCGCAGTTGTGCTTCTTGATCAAGGGACAAGGGCTTCTGAGTCATCAAGACTAGATCAAGGTCGGAGTAGGGTTTCGCCGTCCACTTGACACGCGAACCGAATGCGCGCACTTCAATATCAGGCATATAAATGCCTAGTATCCGAAGAATTTCTTCCTGGTGGTGCGGATTCAAATCAATTGCAGATTTTATCTGAGCGCCCATCAGGACTCCGGTGATAATTCGATTTTTGTGGCTAAAAACTTCACCTCTTCCAGAAAATCTGGGGCAATAGCAAAAACTGCCTCAGCTTTTTCTTGATCGTAGGTGTGGCTGCTGTCGGTCCTAGCTTGTCGATAGTTACGCCACATGCTCCAATCAGAGCGAAGTAAACCCTTTTCACTACCAGATCTAATAAGATTCTGAAAAGTGGATAAATCAACCTCTTCCGGACTTGCAGAAGTGGTCTCAAGGTATCTCTTAAGCATTTTGTGGCTAAGTTCATAAGTGAACTCAAAACACTGAATCACAGAATTTCTTAACTGCTCTCTTAAACCAGGATCGGATTTAGCGAGCGGTGAATTCGCATAGCTGATGGCTTTCTCTAGTTGAGAAATTGCATTTTTGAAGGAAGTGATATCGATAGCCATGCGTCAGAACCTCAATTTGAATCAAAACGATACTGCCCGACTGCCTGATCAGAACTCGTACCCCAGCCCCTCCAGCTTCGCCCGAATCACCGCATCCAGCTCCGCACCCTTGGCCATTTGCTCGCCCAGCTTCTCGGTGAGCTTTTGCATCTTGTCGGCAAAGGCTTCGTCGTCGTCTTCCACCTCTTCCGCGCCCACGTAACGGCCAGGGGTGAGCACATGGCCGTGCTGGGCGATTTCGGCCAGGGGCACGCTGCGGCAAAAGCCTTTTACATCTTCATAGCTGCCTGCGCCCGGCTCGCCGCGCCAAGCAGCTACCACGGCTTCGATGCGGGCAATCGTCTCGTCGGTCAGCTCGGCCTGTACGCGGCTGATCATGCGGCCCAGCTTGCGGACGTCGATGAACAGCACCTCGCCCTTGCGCGTTTTCTGCTTGGCCAGGAACCACAGGCAGGCAGGGATTTGGGTGTTGAAGAACAACTGGCCGGGCAAGGCCACCATGACTTCGACCACATCGGCATCGACCATGGCGGCGCGGATCACGCCCTCGTTGTTCTGGCTGGAACTCATGGAGCCATTGGCCAGCACGATGCCTGCGCGGCCCGTGGGCTTCAGGTGGTGCAGCATGTGCTGCAACCAGGCGTAGTTGGCGTTGCCGTGGGGCGGGTCGCCATATTCCCAGCGCGGGTCGCCTTCCAGGCTTCCGTGCCACCAGTCACTGATATTGAAAGGCGGGTTGGCCAGGATGTAGTCGGCCCGCAGGTCGGGGTGCTGGTTGCGGGTAAAGGTGTCGGCTGGCTCGCGGCCCAGGTTGTAGTCAATGCCGCGAATGGCCAGGTTCATGGCGGCCAGGCGCCAGGTGGTGGGGTTGGCCTCTTGTCCGTAGATGCTCACATCGCCCAGCTTGCCGCCGTGGGCTTCGATGAATTTTTCAGACTGCACAAACATGCCGCCCGAGCCGCAGCACGGGTCATACACCTTGCCTTCGTGCGGGGCCAGGATGGCCACCAGGGTTTTGACGATGCTGGCAGGCGTGTAGAACTGCCCGCCCCGCTTGCCCTCGGCACTGGCGAACATGCCCAGAAAGTATTCGTACACCTGGCCCAGCACGTCGCGGGCCACGGCGGGGTCGTCGCCAAAGCCGATGGTGGAAACCAAATCCACCAACTCGCCCAGCTTGCCGTCAGGCAATTGCGCACGGGCATAGCGTTTGTCGAGGATGCCTTTGAGCTTGGGGTTCTCGGCCTCGATGAGCGTGAGGGCGTCGTCAATGCGCTTGCCAATGTCGGGCTGCTTGGCGGCATTGCGCAGCGATTCCCACCGCGCGCCTTCGGGCACCCAGAAGACGTTGACCTCCTTGTAGTAGTCGCGGTCTTCCAGCTCAGCCTCAATATCAGCTGGGTCGGCGTCACCGTAGAAGTATTCGTCGTCGGGGTTGGTGAGGCGGGCCGTCAGTTCGGCACGGCGGGCGGCGAAGGTGTCAGAGATGTATTTGACGAAGATGAGGCCGAGCACCAGGTGCTTGTATTCGGCGGCGTCCATGTTGGCGCGCAGCTTGTCGGCGGTGGCCCAGAGGGTTTTTTTGATGTCGTCGAGCATTGAAACTGATAGAGTTTGGCCGCGCAACCCGGCTCGAAAAGAGTGGATTGGGCACATGGAAATCACTCGTCCCATCTTACCGTCGCGATCAGAGATGGATGCAGCTTCCTGGGTCCGTTCAATCAGTTAGCCGGCACTTGCCCGCCTGTTCGCATACTTGCGAGCCATGCATCGGCCCAACATAAGCATCAACACGCCAAGAAGGAAGATGTGGCCGATAGGGTAGATGACGTAGTTCAGCCACGAATTGGTCGGAAGTGCCGTAGAAAGAGCCACGAACGGTGAGGCAACCACTGTCATTCCAGCGAATACAGAGGCGGTCTCGGGCTTTGTTCTCGTGTAGGTGTTTGGAATCAGGAGAATGAACAGCCCAAAGACGATCCAAGCGGCTGCGGTGGCAAGAGCTTTCTTAGCCCATGGCAGAAGTTCGTAGCTTGCAGGAAGCGTGATGTCCGTAGTGCGCAACTGCTTCGTCAGTGACGTTGACAGGGCTACCAAGTCCGGATTGGCCTTGACCTCGGGCTTGGCACTGGCAATTGCCAGTTTGTCGAGCAGCGCAACCTGGCGTTCAATTCGACCAAGTTTGAAGGTCTGCGTGTAGCCTTCGAAAGCCCAAAGTCCCAAGCAAGTAGCAACCAGCAACGCGGCGAGAAAGACGAGTCTCCGCCAGGTGAACTGATCGATGAGCTTGTCAAAGAACGCGACGATTGGTTCAAGCATGGAGGCTATTGTGGCTTGTGCCGGATAACGGCATGCGAGGCCCCTGTGCATGATCGCCGACGTGTACGGCATGTTGCGAAAGAACGAGTTGTCTGCGAAGCGCAAGAAGCACGAGGTGTTCAACAGCTCGGGACGGATGATCGTGACCAAGGTCGTGGTAAATGCCAAGCCATCCTGGAACGCACATCGCCGTGCCGCAGTCCGAACGCAGGTTCACGTGCTGGAGCAACGAGTGTCTTCAGGGGAAACCGGTGCGGAGCTGTACAAGTTCGTTGACAGGACCGGCAACCTAGTTGGGCAGCCGGGAAGATTCCACAAGCGTGAGGCAGAACTTCTGCGGCAAAGGGTGCGAAGAGCGCGCGAGATCCTTCAAGCAAGAGGTATGGCGTTCACGACGAAGCCTTCCACTCAGAGACATACTGATACTGCCCCTTCTTCGCTACTCTGGGAATAGCTGAAGTAGCGAGTGGGCTGGTGCTATTCGGCAAGGCCGAGCACGCCTCGCCGCAATTCATGATCAACGGACCAGGTGATCATGTTGCCATGACTGACTGTTCAGCTATACCGGGATACGCATCCCGCTTGTCAAATTAGAAACAGGCCCTCTTCGAGCTTAGGGACAACCTCGCCTCGAGTACGTTTGCTTTGCTAGGAACGCAGTGGCTCGCCAATAGTTTCAAAGAACTGCTCAATCCGCGCTCGTTCGATGCCGCGCACGTTGACGGTAAGCTGTGATGAAAAGCCTATTTTTCCAAGATTTCGGTAGTAGGCACGTAGGTTGTCTAGGCCTTTCTGCCTTAGCGGGACGACCGCACTGGCGCAACTGGGGCACACAGCATCAACAAATGGAGCCTCAAAGACTCCAAGCCAATTGCAACGTTGGCATCCGGCTGGCATTTTGCTTGGCACGGGGTAGGCTTTCATTCATGGGGCACGGAGCGCGTGATCGCCAGCTTCCTCTCTAGGCTCAAACCGACGACGCTTCTGTACCTGTAGCGTGTTCGACCTCGATAACTTGCGTGACATAGACGCCAGCATAGGGGTCGTTGTACCCGACCCCTGCATACAAGCTGCTGCCTCGGGCCGCTAGATAGGCCTTTGTCACCATGAGCTCGCTGTAGTACAGATGCGTGGTAAAAATCCGTAAAGCGGGACCGAACAATCCCTCCGCGCACGCGTTCTCATGCCGCAGAAATGTGATGAAACTCTGCTGCTGGAGCGCCAAATGGCGCGCCAATCCAACGGGGTACCCGTCCGGAGAGGCGATGCCATAGATGCTCGCTAATCCAGCCCCCTCAACGAACAAGATGGATGAAAAATCCTGATTGAATCCGCCTTCACGGCTTACCCGGACATGTGCGAACCACAGTTCCTCCTCACTGCCCGGAAAACGCGCGATGTATCGAGGATGAGTTACTGCTGCAATCAGAGGTCCTGCACTACCGACTACGTCCAGTTCATTGCAATTCATTGCAGCCCTAACTCCATACGAGACACGACAGGGGATACCACGCCGTGATGTGCTGATCTGCCATGTAGCGGCTGCGGCTACCAGCATCGCCTTTGTTCACAACGCCATGCGCGTGTAATAGCGAAAATGAACACTATAGATTGTAGCCCTATAGTGTTCAAATGACGGTAATCGGAGGATGCCCTCCAAGCGACGCGTCACCAACAACCTTCCTCGGGCGATGAAGGCAATTCGGGGCGTGCGTGCACTCAGCCAAGAGGACTTTGGCTTGGTCTCCAGCCGCACGTATATAAGTGGGCTGGAACGCGGACTCAAGAGCCCGACGCTGGGCAAGCTCGAACAAATTGCATCGGTGATGCAAGTCCACCCCCTAACACTGCTGACACTGACCTACGCCCGCTCTGCCTCGCCCCAGGCTACCGCCGAAATGCTGGATCAGGTGCAGCGGGAAGTCACGCTGCTGTGGCCCGACAAACACTGATCTGCAGGCAAGCGAGCACGGAAAGAGGTGACTGTTTCTAGCAGCTAATAGCTGAATAGCAGAGCCCAAGCACCCTAAAACTTGGAACCCACTTCCAATATCTGTTAGTTTGAAAGCAAAAATGGTGAAAACTGGGGTGACTGGTTCACTTTGAATCGAAGTCAGCAACGCTCCGGATAACGAAGAGTCCGCTCAGTCCTTCATCGCATTAGAACTACTCTTCATTTGCTCTGCCAATATTTGCCTCCCGATGCGCCCCTGCTGAGCAGCGGTGTACCGAAACTGCGACTGCGGGTTCTTGTGACCCATCATCGGGGCAACCTGAAATGCAACTGACTCAACAGAAGTGTCCATACCTAACTGGAGACGCTGCTCCATCACAAGCTGAGTGGCCTCTGCAGCAAAAAGTCCTCGGTGAGCATGAATAGCCATACCCTTCCGAGCACCAGCATTTCGCATCGCGCGACTTATCCTAGCAGTCATAGCCCTATCGCTCATGGCCTGTCCGGTGGTAGCCGAAAGGAAGACGTGACCATTGTTGGCGATTGCACTACGCTCCAGACCTAATTCGGCTAGAAGCGAGGCTCGAGGGCCCTCGATAAAATCGAGGACGCGCAACATCAGGAGGGTATCAACTTGGTATTCGTCCTCATACTTAAACTTCTGAGCTGCGGGTTTTAGCGCCATCGTCGCCGCTGTAGTCCGTCTGATCCGCTGGGCATCAAACTGATCAACTGTAAGAGAACAAATGGAACCTCGGCGAAACCCCGCTGTCGTTGCAACGTCAAGAAAAATTTTGTCTCGCTCAGCAATATAGTTCCAGCCCGTCATCCGTTCCAACTCTGCAAGCGTGCCTTCATACATTTCTCGACTAGCTTGAGGAATTGAACCACTGGTACCCGCATCGCGAAAGAACAGCGCCGAAGAAATCCCTTGTCCTGGTGCCCAATGGATGAGTTCCCGAACTCTCTTTCCAGGCGAAGCAGTAACGCGGCAGCCTCGAGGCCCAATCATGCGGTCATGACATCGCCCGGTGGACTGCAGCCATAGAAGCCAGTTAAGAATCGCGCTTAGCTTTTGGTTGACTGTCGATTTGGCCGCCCGCTCACTCCCACGTGAGCGGGAATTTGAACGAACACGAATCAACTCCCTGTCCATGTACTTACGGAGGAACTCATCGGACACAGAGATTAAGGAGTTACCACGCTCCCGCAAATAGACCCAAAATCGCGCGATGTGTCCAACCTGTTGCCCGATTGTCTTAGCGTCTCGACGATGGGCATCCACGAGCCATATGGAATAGTCCGTAATCTCAGCAACAAGCTGACTAGCACAGAGGTCGTACGCAATAACCTCTCCCTGAGGTAATCGCGTAAAAACGAACCGATTCATTTACTGCGTCCCTTCTGAATTTTCGCTACTGAAGACAGCTTAATGACGGCCCCCTTAGCCAACTTCCCAGCACCTTGCATACTGGCGCTTAACTGCGACGCTTCTCGATTTGCGGCATTGAGCTGCAATCTTAGATCATCACGCATATCTGCGAGGTCTTTGATGTGCCGCTTCAGGTGCACGATTTCTTCTTCGGCAATCTTTCTAAGCTGAATTTCAACCTTCAGTTTTCTCGCAAGTCCCGCGATCGATTCGTCTCTCTTACTCGACGATGTGACCGCATTCCGTTCAGCTATCACAGAGGCCAACGCAATTTCGACACGTTCTAGGAGCCCGCTGCGATGTAAAGCGATGCGACTGTTTGACCGGAAACTTCCAACACGTTCTTGCGCGAGTGCATCAAGTTGATCGCTAGCCCAGCCATTAAAGCCACGGTGACTGGAAGGCAGGGCTTTTAACAAAGTGCTTCGATCAGCGGGTGAATAATCTTTGTGTACCTTCAACAGCTCAAGCAGAGACTGAAGTTTGGTCTGGATGTTTTCTCTAGCGCTTGCTTCGCTCGCAAACGCGACAGAAGGCTTTGCCCTAAGTTTCCGATCCTGGGGCCTCATTTCAATGACCTCTCGTGCTGTCAAGGCGCTTTCGACGAAGTTCCAAAACCCTTTTAAGATTCTCTAGCTCAATCACACATGCCCGTCCTTTGACCGACTCATGATCGTTCGATACTTCTGCCTCCAGCGCTACGATATCAGCCTCAATAGCTGCGTGATGCCCCTCCACCCAGTGGCTGTACGGGCAATCCGTGCAGGTGTTGGCGGATGCGCGCGCCCTAGATAAACCACTGTTTTCACTCGAATAGCATTTGGCCGATCGATTGCGTCTGGTTGGAGAGGCCACGCAATTCGCATGGCGCATTGGCCGGAATGCATGCCCATGATTGACCAATGATTCCGATATCACGTCAGACTTCGCACTGTGAGAAAGCAGTTGATACTCAATCCTGGTACCTAGCCGTTGATGGAAGCGCTGGATGAGGCGAGCAAACCCCCCAGAGGCGCGAGGACCGTCATTGATCACTTGAGAAACAAGTTCTCGAATTCTTTCTCTAGCCACATCGGCAATTTCTCGCTTGGTTTCATTGATTGCAGCTTCCTGCAAGCTACGGATGGAGCTGTCAGCATGGGCATACGCAATCGCAGGCGTATCCCCGTCAGCCAAACCGATATCTCGGACATAACCAACGGTCATCGCTAGATCACTGTGAACAAGCTGCTGGCTGAGCTGTTGGAGCGTTCCGTGCTCATATCGGTAGTGATGAATGAGCGCATATGCCCGGCGGAACATGTGAGGGTGCAGGTGGATGGGCTTACCTTTAAGTGCCCGCCACACAAAATAATCTGAGTGCCCTTGTACACCAGTACGAAAAATGTACCATTGACTTCCATACCCTTCCGACTTCGACGCGAACTGTGGCAATTGAAATAGTTTGTCCTCACGCGCGTCCTCCGGGAAGAATTCGTCTTTATGAAGAATTCTCTGAAGGGCTCGGGCTATGTCGCTCAGCCGCTCGAGAATTCGAATCGCCGTCCGCGTAATTTCACCAACATAGAACGGTACATACGCCTTCTTCGACTTTTGAATGAAGAACTCGCACTCATATAGCCTCAACTCGCGACTGACCACGCGCAATGCATAGCGGTGTAGCCCGATTTTCCGGTGAGCGATCTCATCTTTACGTCGAGCATTGAGAAAAGCAATAGTCACGAAACACGCTGTGGCCAGGGAATAGACTAACTGCTTCAGTGAAATAGCGTCGTCGTTCGCGTGCCAACTTAGGCCAACTGAAGAGAGAGGTACGCCAATCGCGTCCTCCAAGCGCACAAGCGCAGGCGCCGCCTTAACCGCTTTAAACACGTATTTGGAATCAACGGTTTGATCGCCCCGCACTCTCCGCTCGAGTTCAGACATGACGTGCTCGCATGAATCCAAGAGCGGATCAGCTACCTCCTCCATCCACCAAAAAGCATCCGACAGTAAGTGCGCGACTGTATCTGGAGTCAGATTCGCAGTGCGCCGACCGGCTCGGCCGTGCTGCGTTGACAGCTTCAGAGTTTCCGGGAAGGGAACGAAAGCGAGTGGGGGGGAGTCCCCAGACTCCGCAAGAAGGTTGATTGCAGCTAAATTTTGGCATAGGTGCATTGCGCCCATCCCCGCCTCAAAGCTTTGTAACTTCTGTCTCGTCCTAGCGATGCTTGAGTGACCTTTAATGCTCTCTTGCCGGATTTTTAGACGCTCAAGAATAATCATTTTAGCTGGGGTTAATTCAGAATGGCGGAGGTTGGTACCCAGCTCACTCCTAAACTTTTCTTTGAGCGAGTAACCACCGCTCTTGGACTTTGACGGATGAATAAAAGACGCTATTTCTTCATCCGACTGAGCTTGAATAAACTGCTCAGAGCGCGCAATGAGATTGAGCGCGGCCGTCCATCCTCCAGAGCCAAGCGTTTTTAATAGTCTGCGGGTTGAAGCTGGGGACCAGTCATTCCACGAATAAAGACCGTTTAGCCATCCAAATTCAATAAACTTCGATATAGTCTGAACAGAAGTGGCGATGCGAAAGACTCCCGACTTTGAGGTGGCACTTGTCCTTCGACCCAGTCCCAAAACCGCAGCTGCAACTCCCTCAACCAAGTCATCGCGCGATCCTAGGCGCGTCGGATTAGGGTAGATAGCTGTTGGCGGCAGAAAGAAGTCATTTAGATCAATCGTCTTAGCAGCAGGGGTTCCTTCACGAGCAGCGAAGTCAGTAACAGAGATTACGCACCCATCCACTGAGACAATGCCAGCGGTACGCCTTGAGGAGACGGTAGATGGAGAGGCTTGGGGCTGAGGGCCAACACTCAATCTGCCCAAATTATCCATAGCGATGTCCGTCCGGTTTTGCAAGGGCGGCTTCCGCTGCTCTAACCAAATGTGCGTAGCTTCCTCTTCGCAACATACCGAGAAGGGCGAAATTGAAGTTCATGCTGGGGACATGGAAAGTCTCGAACGCTTCCGGATTACGTTCGTAGAGACGAACCCAGTTGTTTCGGTAGTAGATCGCAGTGCGCACGACCTCTTCTACACGGTCGTCGTTTAGCACAATACGTCGGTTTGGGCAGCCTTCGCCCACATGGCAGCGCTGCGCCGCACAAACGCCTCCTTCGATGTCCGATTCAAACGGTGGCTCTTGAGGATTCGTACAAGATGCGCCGTCACCTATGGGGTAAAGGTATCTTGCCTTGCCACCATTTATCACCGTTCTGACATCTGCTTCAAGGCGGCGCTGAAACTCCAGATTCGCGGAACTGTTCAGGCGACAAACTAGCAACTTGTCGACGTAAATTGAAGTACTCCGGAGCGAAGCATGCCCAGCGGAATTCTTGGTGAGTGCGAGCCCTCCAACCTGCACCGACTGTGCCGCCAATGTCTGCGCTCGAATTTGCTCCAAACTGAACTGTGGCAACCCCCACTTTGCTTGAAAGCGTTTCAGCATAGCGCCCCAACCGACGAATGGCTGGCCTGACAAATTCAGCCAAAGACGCTCCTCAGTCTTTGCAACCCACCTCATTTTTTTTAGCCATTCGAGCCTGTTGATCAAAAATCGCAACGCACGTGCTGCGAGATCCCCCCGCTCAATGCTGACGATAGGCGTAGTAGTTTTCGTTCGAGATTTAAAACCCTGCATCACCAACGGAGGCTCTACTGAGCTCAGTGAACGCAGTGTCAGTTCAAGCACTGAGTTGACGTTCCAGTGTGAATGAATCTGCAATATCAACAAGCATGCCAGCAGATTCTGTCCGGCTTGTGGAACAGGCGAAACCCAACGCATGCCCGTCTGCAGTGAACCTAAGGTTTGTTCGATGAATGCGTCAATCTCAAGCCTTCGAAGAATTTGCCGTGGAGCAGCCACCCCTTTTCTTGGGAGACGCTCATATAGCAGGTGTAAGTAGGCAACCGTTAGCGTATGGATCGATACTTTTTTTACCCAAACGTACTCGCCTTTGTTCGGTTGTTTTTTTCCTATCGCTTCCAGCCTTGCAAGCACCGCCTTATCTGGCGTCGCTCTCAGCATCTCAGTCTTCCAATTCTCCAATCTTTCGTACTGATCAATCTGGCTGACACACGCAGCTGCGATCTGTTCCAACGGCAAAGTTAGGATCCGCGAAGTCTGCCTCCGTAAATCCTCAGCGGTTAGATGCGAGATCGCGCCAATGGGCTCATGCAACTGTCCACCCGCGAAAATCGGCTTATCGGAAATAAGGGCGCGGCCCGTTTTGGGATTGGGCAACGATGTTTTGAATACGCTCCGAATCCTATGAATAGATTCGAGGCCGACTGCCTCCAGGAAGCGATTCAAAAGCCTTCTAGTCCTCAACGACAAATGATGCTTCGAAATACAACTCAAGCTGTCGGCTCTGGTCGCGATCTGAAATTCAAGTAGCTCGTAGAACCGACATACCGTTGACAGCCGCAAGGCTTCCAGAGGTATCGCCAGCAAAATTTGAGCTTCACTCGAGTCTTTTATCAGTTTGAATGCGCGAATGACAGCTTCAACTTCGCCCGAGGAAATTGGCAGGATTTCGGACCTGAAAGCCGTCTGCACCCATGCAGCCCACGCCCAACCTTCTTTAGAAAGGCCGATGTCCGACGCTTCCAGCTCTATCTCGTAACGGTAAGTCTTCTGATGGACAACAGTCTTGGTATGTAGCACGACAGAATTCATATTTATGCTTCGCGCGATGAATAGAGTGCCTGCAATTCTTATTGGGAGATATAACCCTTCTCGCTACGATCATGCTACATGGGTTCACACCGTCAACCTGGCACCCGCCGATTTACCCAAGGATTCCGGCCGGTTCGATTTGCCCATTGCACTGGGCATCCTCGCCGCCAGCGGACAGGTGGACGCAAGCCGCCTGGCAGGCTATGAGTTTGCGGGCGAGCTGTCCCTGTCGGGCGAGCTGCGCCCCGTGCGCGGCGCGCTGGCCACCAGCCTGGCGCTGCAGGCGCAGCAGGTCACATCGTGCCTCGTCCTGCCCCCTGGCAGTGCCGAAGAGGCCGCCCTGGTGCCTGCCGCGCAGGTCGTGCGGGCACGGCATCTTCTGGACGTGGTGCGCGCCTTTCTGCCACCGGGCAGCGTGGCTGCGGGCGACGCCGATGTGGCCAACGACGGCTGGACCCGCCTGCAAGCCACCCCCATGGCGGTGAGCACCACGGGCCCGGACATGTGCGACGTGAAAGGCCAGGCCAGCGCCAAACGCGCGCTGGAGATCGCCGCTGCTGGCGGGCACAGCGTGCTGATGGCCGGACCGCCGGGGTCGGGCAAGTCGATGCTGGCACTGCGGTTTGCGGGGCTGCTGCCGGCCATGACCGTCGAAGAAGCCCTGGAGAGCGCCGCCATTGCGAGCCTGGCCGGGCGCTTTCGCACCGACCGCTGGGGTCAAAGGCCCACAGCCGCGCCGCACCATACCGCCAGCGCAGTGGCACTGGTGGGCGGAGGCTCGCCCCCCAGGCCCGGCGAAATTTCGCTGGCCCACCACGGAATCCTGTTTCTGGACGAGCTGCCCGAGTTCCCCCGTGCTGCGCTCGAAGCCCTGCGCGAGCCGCTGGAGACCGGCCACATCACCATCTCCAGGGCTGCGCAGCGGGCAGATTTTCCGGCGCGGTTCCAGATGATTGCGGCCATGAACCCGTGCCCTTGCGGCTATCTGGGCTCCACCCAGCGCGCCTGCCGCTGCACGCCCGACCAGGTGAACCGCTACCAAACCAAGCTCAGCGGCCCGCTGCTGGACCGCATTGACCTGCATGTGGAAGTGCCCGCACTGCCCGCCGACCAGCTGGTGCAGGCCCCCGCAGGCGAAGCGAGCGAGGCAATCCGCGAACGCGTGGCGCAGGCCCGCGCCGTGGCACTGGCGCGGCAAGGCAAGACCAACCAGGCGCTGCAGGGCCAGGAGATCGACACCCACCTGCACCTGCAGGACGCCGCCGCCAAATTCCTCAACACCGCCGCCGCCCGCCTGGGCTGGTCAGCCCGCAGCACGCACCGTGCGCTCAAGGTGGCGCGCACCATTGCCGATCTGGCGGGTGCACCCTCGACCGAAGTGGGCCATGTGGCCGAGGCCGTGCAATATCGGCGCGTGCTGCGCAGCCCCGTCTGATGTACGCAAGGCCCCCCAGGCGCCCTGTGCACCGCTGCTGTGCGCAGGGCTCTTACCGGGCATCAATTGCTATTATTTTAATAGCAACAAATCATTATCAAACAAGCGCCGGCGGCTGACTTGAATCAAATTTTCGTGCAAACTACCGCCAACCTGCGCCCGCCCCGCCACAATCGCCCCATGTCCAGCGTTCGCCCTACCAAGAAGACCATGGCCTCCACGGCCCCAGCCAACCCGGCGCCTGCACCCGAATCGGTGGACACCGGCTATCTGCGCACGCTGGTGGGCTACAACGCGCGGCGCGCGTCGCTGGCCGTGATCGAGGTGTTCATGGAGCGCATGGCGGTGTACCGCCTCAAGGTGGTGGATTTTTCGGTGCTGTCGCTGGTGGCGCACAACCCTGGCATCACCTCGCGCCAGCTGTGCGCCACGCTCAGCGTGCTGCCCCCGAATCTGGTGGGCCTGATCGCAGCGCTAGAGCGGCGGGGCTTGATCGAACGCCGCCCGCACCCCAGCGACGGCCGCGCCATGGGCCTGCATCTGACGCCTGCCGGCGTGGAATTGACCGCGCAGGCCGAGCAGACAGCCGCGCAGCTGGAGGTGGATGCCACAGCAGGCCTCACGGCGGCCGAGCGCAAAACACTGATCCGCCTGCTGCAGAAGGTCTATACCCAGAGCGCGTCGTAAGCGCCGCTCGCCAGCAGGCGTGGCGGCCATCGGGCCACCCCCGCCAAGGCTTCCAGGCCGTTCAGGCCTGACCGCCCGTCAGGCCGCCCCGTGGGCCGGCTTGGCCGCCATGGCCTGCGCCAGGCCGCCCCACTTTTCGTGGAACAGGCCCGGGTCCATGGTCTTCACATTGCGCATGATGGGTTTGAACCCCATGTGCGCCAGCACGTCGCGCTCCAGATCGATGCCGGGCGCGATCTCGATCAGCTCCAACCCCTCGGTCGTCAGGTGGAACACGGCGCGCTCGGTCACAAAGAGCACGTTCTGCTCGCGCTTCGCGGCATCCAGGCCGTTGAAGGTGATCTGCTCGACCTTCTCGATGAACTTGCGCGAGCGGCCTTCCCGGACAATGGTGAGCTGGCCGTCCGCCACCTTCACCTCCAAGCCCCCGGCGGTGAACGTGCCGCAGAACACGAGCTTTTTGGTGGAGCGCGTGATGTTCACAAACCCGCCGCAGCCCACAGGGCGCCCGTTGAACTTGCTCACGTTCACGTTGCCCTGGTTGTCGGCCTGCGCCAGGCCCAGAAAGCTCGCGTCCAGCCCGCCGCCGTCATAGAAGTCGAACTGCAGCGACTGCTCGATGATGGCGTCGGCGTTGTAGGCCGTACCAAAGTCGCCCAACTGCGCGGGGATACCGCCGGTGATGCCGCTTTCCACGCTCAGGATGAACTGGTCGGACACGCCCTCTTCCGCCGCCACCGAAGGCACGCCAGCCGGGATGCCAATGCCCAGGTTGGTGATGGCTCCAGGTTGCAGCTCCAGTGCTGTGCGGCGGGCGATCACCTTGCGCTCGTCCAGCGGCATGGGTTCGAGCGAGTTCACCGGCACGCGCACATCGCCGCACAGTGCGGGGTTGAACTGCGTGGCAATGGTCTGCATGTGGTTCTCGGGCTGGCTCACCACCACGTAGTCCACCGACACGCCGGGCACCTTGACCGACTTGGGGTGCAGGCTGCCCGCCTTGACGATGCGCTCCACCTGCGCAATCACGATGCCACCGCAGGCCTTGGCCGCATGGGCGATGTTGATCTGCTCCAGCAGCACGCCTTCCTTGTCGAGCGTGATGTTGCCGTTTTCATCGGCCAGCGTGCCCCGGATGATGGCCACATCGACCTTGGGCGCAGGGTAGAACAGCCACTCCTCGCCGTTGAATTCGACCAACTTGACCAGGTCTTCGGTGGACTTGCTGTTGAGCTTGCCGCCTTCGATGCGGGGGTCTACAAACGTACCCAGGCCTACCTTGGTGAGCAGCCCCGGGCTGCGGCTGGCGATGTGGCGCGTGAGGTGCGACAGGCTGCCCTGCGGGAAGTTGTAGGCCTCCACCTCGCCATCAAACACCATCTTCATCATCTCGGCACCGGTCTGACCAAAGTGGCCCGCCACCGTGCGCTTGATCATGCCGGGGTGGGCAAAGTGCACCATGCCCGCGTCCTTGCTGTTGCCGATGGCACCGCAGGCCCAGGTGGTCACGTTGCGCGGGTGGCCCGTGTCGAGGAAGTTCTTTTCCACGCCCTTGAGCACTTCCTCGGGCAGGCTGGAGACGGCCAGGCCGCCCAAAAAGATGGTGGCGTTGTCGGGGATGAGGGCCCCGGCCTGGGCAGCAGTGATGATTTTCATGGTGACCTTCGGTTGAATGCTATTATTTTGATAGCTGGCAGCGCTTGTCTTACAAGCGCTAGGCGCCGATTTTTCTTAGATTTCAAGCGTCCGGGTTCTCGATCAGGAGCGCAATGCCCTGGCCGCCGCCCACGCAGGCGCTGGAGATGCCATAGCGCAGGCCACGGCGGCGCAGTTCGCGCGCCAGGGTGACCGTCAGGCGCACGCCGGTGGCGGCCAGCGGATGGCCCAGCGCAATCGCGCCGCCGTTCACGTTGAGCTTGTTCAGATCCAGCCCCAGCTCGCGGCCCACGGCCAGGGTCTGTGCACCCTGGGCCTCGTTGATCTCGAACAGGCCGATGTCTTCCAGCGTGAGGCCGGTGCGTGCCAGCAGCGCGCGGATGGCCGGGGCCGGGCCGATGCCCATGTACTCCGGCGCCACGCCCACCGCCGCCACACCGCGCAGGCGCGCCAGGGGTTTGAGGCCACGTTGCTGCACATAGGCATCGCTGGCCACCACCGCGCCCACGGCGCCATCGACCAGGGCCGAACTGTTGCCCGCCGTCTGCACGCCACCGGGGTACACGGTGCGCAGCGCTGCCAGGGCTTCGACCGGCGAAGGGCGCGGGTGGGTGTCGCGGTCAAGCTGCGCCACCTTGCGCGGCAGCGTGATGCCGCGCGTGGCGTAGCCTTCAAGTTCAAACTTCTCGCTGACCACAGGCACGATCTCGCCCGCCAGGAAGCCGTCTTCCTGCGCCTTGAGCGCGCGGGCGAAGGACTGCGAGGCATAGGCATCCACGTCCTCGCGGGTGATGCCGTATTTCTTGGCCAGGTTCTCGGCGGTCTCGATCATCGTCACCGGGCCTGCGGTGTCGATCAGCGCTTCCATCAGGAAGTCCTTGAACTCCACCGGCGCACCCAGCTTGAAGCCGGTGCGGTGCGTGTAGGCGGCAATGGGGTTGCGCGTCATGGACTCGGCGCCCACCACCAGCGCGACCTCGGTGTAGCCCAGCGCGATTTGGTCGGCCGCCTGGCGGAACAGCTCAAAGCCCGTGCCGCAGATGCGCTGCACCAGGATGGCAGGCACATCCAACGGAACGCCCGCATACAGGCCAATGTGGCGCGGCAGCACAAACGCGTCGAAGTCGGCCTGCGCCATGGAGCCGGTGATGACCGAGCCCACATCGGCAGCGGGCACGCCACTGCGCGCCAGCGCGGCGCGCGCGACCTTGATGCCCAGATCGGTGGGCGACACATGGCCCAGCGGGCCGCAGTAGTCGACCATGGGCGTGCGCACGCCGTCCACCAGCCAGGCGTTCAGGGGGGCAGAGAAAGAGCTTGTCGAAGCGGTCGTCATGGTCAGACCTTGGAAGTGGTTTTGCTGTCGGTCACGCGCAGCACGGTGGCATAGCCGGTGTCGCCCGCAGCGCAGCCGGTGAACAGGCCCACGCCGCCGCCGCGCAGCACCAGTTCTTCGATCAGTTCGATGATGGCGCGCATGCCGGTGGGCGCCTGGGGGTGGCCCCAGATGATGGAGCTGCCGTAGTTGTTCATGCGCTCCCAGGCAAAGCCGGTGTCGCGCGCCAGGGCGATGTCGTTCACCGCGAAGGGGTTGTGCGTCTTGATGGCCGCCACATCGCTGATGGACAGGCCCGCGTTCTTGAGCGCGTTGAACGCTGCAGGCGATGGCGCCATGGGCATGAAGCCCGCCTCCACGCGGGCCATGCCAAAGCCCAGGATCTCCACTTCGATGCCAGGGTCGGTGGCCACGGCACGCGCGCGCTCGCGGGTGGTGACAATGGCGCCCGCATTGCCGTCGGCCGGGTGCGTCTGGCCGCCAAAGGTCACGGTGCCGCCTTCCTTCACGGGCTTGAGCTTGGCCAGGCCCTCGGCGGTGGTGGGGAAGATGCCTTCGTCGGTGCTGAGCGTGCCGGTCTGCTTGCGGAACTTGGAGTCGGTGACAGGCACATCGGCCATGTAGCGCTTTTGGAAGGCGCGGTCGTTGGCCAGCGCCTCCTGGTACTGGTGGTAGCGATGCAGCTTGAGGGCGTGCTGCTCTTCGGTGGTGATGCCGTAGCGGGCGGCCACGTTCTCGCCAGTCTGCAGCATGGGGTTCTTGGCGTAGGGGTCGTGGCCCATGTTGTCGGGCACCCAGTGCTCGGTAATGCCGTAGCCGCCGGTGCCGCTCGAATCCGGGTAGTACACCACCGGGCCGTTGGACTGGCGGTCGGCCATCACCAGCAGCGCGCTGGTGGCCGTGCCGCAGGCCACTTCTTGCGCTGCCATCTGCAGCGCACGCACGCTGGTGGCGCAGGCCTGCTGCACCGTGGGGCCCGCCACGCGGTCGATGCCCATGAGGCCCGTGACCCAGGGCAGGCCATAGAAGCTGCCCTTTTGCGGGTTGGTGATGCCCAGAATGGCCAAGTCCACGGCCGACAGGTCGTAGCCCCGCGCCGTGAGCGCCTGCTTGCCCACAGCGGCGGCCAGCGGCAGCGCATTGAGGTTGGCCAGCGTGCCCTGCCACTTGGCGAACGGGGACGACCAGTAGATACCGTAGGGGATAAAGGCGTTCATGAGACGGGTCCTTGCGTGGATTGCACACCAATTTTAGTTATTTATCATAACCATATGGAACGATTGGAAAGCTAGGGAAACCACCTAGCAAAGAAGCCTCTCATGGACTTGTTTTAGTTATTTTTGATAACCATAATTTCCCCAACTCACTCCGAACATCATGACCAAGAACCCCGACATCTCCCTTGAAATCCGTGGCGAACGCGAGGAAATCGCGGTCATCCGGCTGACGCGCCCCGCCAAACGCAATGCGCTCAACGACGGCCTGATCCTCGCGCTGCGCGATGTGATGGACAACCTGCCCGCCACCGTAGGCGCAGCCGTGATCGATGGCGAAGGCGAGCACTTCTGCTCGGGCCTGGACCTGTCCGAGCTGAAAGAGCGCGACGCGGGCCAGGGCCTGCACCATTCGCGCATGTGGCACACCGCACTGGACCGCGTGCAGTTTGGCCCCGTGCCCGTGGTGGCGGCGCTGCACGGTGCGGTGGTGGGAGGCGGGCTGGAGCTGGCCAGCGCCTGCCACATCCGCGTGGCCGATGAATCCACCTTCTACGCGCTGCCCGAAGGCTCGCGCGGCATCTTTGTGGGCGGTGGCGGCGCGGTGCGCATCCCGCGCCTGATCGGCACGGCCCGCATGACCGACATGATGATGACCGGCCGCGTCTACAACGCTGTCGACGGCGAAAAGGTGGGCTTTGCCCAGTACCTGGTGCCCACCGGAACCGCATTCGACAAGGCCTTCGAGCTGGCCCAACGCATTGCGCAAAACGCACCACTGACCAACTACGCCCTCATGCACGCACTGCCGCGCATTGCCGAGCAGCCCTCCGACCAGGGCCTGATGACCGAAGCCATGATGGCCGCCATTGCCCAGAGCGCCCCCGAGGCCAAGGCCCGTGTGCGCGCCTTCCTGGACGGCAAGGCCGCCAAGGTGCAAAAGGCCTGACGCCACCCGCCCCTGGTACACCGCCCGCGCAGCCCCCTTCCGAGGACACCCATGACGGCATCCGCTTCTTCCCCCCGCTACCGGCCGCTGCGTTTCGGCGTGACCGAGGTCACCACCCGCCAGGGCGACAACGGCGCGGTCTATGTGCGCGCCACGCAAGACCTGCAGCCCCACCCCGTGCGCCTCACCGACCGCCTGGCGCACTGGGCACAGACCACCCCCGACCGCACCTGGATGGCCCAGCGCGTGAAAAACGCCGATGGCAGCCTGGGTGAGTGGCGCCACATCAGCTACCAAGAGGCTTGGCAATCCGCCCGCCGCATTGCGCAGGCTCTGCTCAACCTGGGCGTGAACGCTGAACGCCCCGTGGTCATCCTGAGCGAAAACGACCTGGACCACGCCCTGCTGTCGCTGGGCTGCCTGGTGGCCGGGGTGCCGCAGTGCACGGTGTCGTCGGCGTACTCCACCGTGAGCAAGGACTACGACAAGCTGCGCCACGCCATCGACACCCTCACGCCGGGCCTGGTGTTTGCCAGCAACGCGGGGCGCTATGCCGCCGCCATCCAGGCCACCGTGGGCGCCGACGTGCATGTGGTGCTGGGCCAGGGCACGCTGGAAGGCCGCAAAACCACGCCCTTCAGCGCACTGCTGGGCACCGAAGCCACCCCCGCAGTGGACGCCGCGCACGCCGCCATCACCGGCGAAAGCATTGCCAAGTTCATGTTCACCTCGGGCTCCACCAAGGCGCCCAAGGCCGTGATCATCACGCACGGCATGTGGGCCGCCAACCTGCAGCAGATGAACCAGTCCATGCCCGTGCTGGTCGAGCAAGACCTGGTGCTGGTGGACTGGCTGCCCTGGAACCACATCTTTGGCGGCAACCACAACTTCGGCATCGTCATCTACAACGGCGGCACGCTGTACCTGGACGAAGGCAAGCCCACGCCCACCGGCATGGCCGAGACCATCCGCAACCTGCGCGAGATCGCGCCCACGGTGTACTTCAACGTGCCCACGGGCTTCGAGGTGCTCGCGCACACCATGAAGACGGACGAGCAGCTGCGCAAGAACCTGCTCAGCCGTGTGCAGATGTTCTTCTTTGCCGCCGCCGCGCTGTCGCAACCCATCTGGGATGCCCTGTTCGAGGTGGCCGAGCGCGAAGTGGGCGAGCGCATCGTGATGAACACCGGCCTGGGCATGACCGAAGGCTGCCCCTTCTGCGTGGCCGTGAACAGCCCCAACGTGCAGGCGGGCGACATCGGCGTGCCCACGCCGGGGCTGGAGCTCAAGCTCGTGCCCGTCGACGGCAAGACCGAGGTGCGCTATCGCGGCCCCAACATCACGCCGGGCTACTGGCGCAACCCTGAATCGACCCGCGAGGCGTTTGACGAAGAGGGCTTCTACTGCTCGGGCGACGCTGTGCAGTGGATTGACGAGAACGACCACCACAAGGGCCTGAAGTTCGACGGCCGCATTGCCGAGGACTTCAAGCTCAGCACTGGCACCTTTGTGAGCGTGGGCCCCATGCGCGCCAAGATCATCGCCGCCTGCGCGCCCTACGTGCAGGATGCGGTCATCACCGGCATCAACCTCAAGGAAGTGGGCGCGCTGCTGCTGCCCACCCCCAGCATCCGCGCGCTGGCGGGCCTGCCGGGCGATGCCAGCCTGCAGCAGGTGCTGGAGAGCGCGCCCGTGCAGCAGCACTTTCAGCAGGTCATCAACCAGCTGGCCGCACAGGCCACCGGCAGCGCCACCCGCGTGGCACGCGTGCACCTGATGGCGGAGCCGCCATCGCTGGACAAGGGCGAGATCACCGACAAGGGCTCCATCAACCAGCGCGCCGTGCTCAAGCACCGCGCCGACCTGGTGAATGCGCTGCACGACGGCAGCCTGCCGTTCACCATCGTTCCCCAACATTGAACTGAAGCAACAAGGACACCACCATGCAGATTCAAGGACAAGCCGCCCTCGTGACCGGCGGCGCATCGGGCCTGGGTGAAGCCACCGCCCGCGAACTGGCCCGCCTGGGCGCCAAGGTGGCGGTGCTCGACCGCAATGCCGAGCTGGCCGAAAAAGTCGCTGCAGACATTGGCGGCGTGGCCTGCCCCTGCGACATCACCGACCCCGCCAGCGTGACCGCCGCGCTCGAGAAAGCCGCCGCCGCCCACGGCCCCGCGCGTATCTTGATGAACGTGGCGGGCGTCGGCAGCGCCAAGCGCGTGGTGCAGCGCGACGGCAGTGCCGCGCCGCTGGAAGACTTTGTGCGCGTGGTCAACATCAACCTGATCGGCACCTACAACGTGAGCCGCCTGTTTGCCGCCGCCTGCAGCAAGCTCGACGTGCTCGAGAACGGCGAGCGCGGCGTGATGATGTTCACCGCCTCGGTCGCCGCCTTTGACGGCCAGGTGGGCCAGCAGGCCTACAGCGCCTCCAAGGCCGGTCTGGCGGGCATGACGCTGCCCATGGCGCGCGACCTGGCGCAGCACGCGATCCGCGTGTGCACCGTGGCGCCCGGCCTGTTTGCCACGCCGCTGATGAACGAACTGCCCGAGGCCGTGCAGCAGTCGCTGGCCGCCAGCATCCCTTTCCCGCAGCGCCTGGGCAAGCCCGAAGAGTTTGCCGAGCTGGCCTGCCACATCGTGACCAACGGGCACCTGAATGGCGAAGTGATTCGCCTCGATGGCGCCTTGCGCATGGCGCCACGGTAGTGCTCCCCCTGAGTCGCTGCGCGCCTTCCCCCTGAGGGGGACGCCACCGGTGGCCTGGCAAAGCCAGTTCCACGGTGGCACTGGCTTGCGCAGTGCCAGTTTCAGGCGCCGAGGGAAGCGCGCTGCACAACATAACGAGAGGGCGTCAAAAGCCCCGTTCCCATTTTTTGAGTTTTACCCCGTCACACCAGGAGACATCACCATGACCATCACCCGCCGTCAACTCGTCCAGGCTTTCGGCGCCAGCGCCGCGCTGGGCGCCCTGCATCCCTTTGCTGCCCATGCGCAGGTCGAGCAGGTCAAGGTGCTGTTCGGATTCCCCGCTGGCAGCTCGGGCGACACCGTGGCCCGCCGCGTGGCTGAAAAGTGGGGCGGCAGCGCCTTCAGCAAGAACGCCGGTGTGGTGGAAAACAAGCCCGGCGCGGGTGGCCGCATTGCGCTGGAGACCCTGAAGGCCGCCCCGGCCGATGGCTCGGTGCTGGCACTGGCCCAGGTCTCGGCCATTGCGAACTACCCGCACATCTACAGCAAGATGAACTACAGCGACAAGGACTTCGCGCCCGTGTCGATCGCGGCCATCATGCACCACGGCCTGGCTGTGGGCCCCATGGTGCCCGCCAGCGTCAAGAACGTGAAGGACTTCCTGGCCTGGGCCAAGGCCAACCCCAAGGACGCCAGCTACGGCTCGCCCGGTGCAGGCTCCACGCCCCACTTTTTGGGCGCGCTCTTGGGCATCAACAGCGGTGTGGACCTGCGCCACGTGCCCTACCGTGGCTCCATCCCCGGCGTGACCGATGTGGTGGGCGGGCAGATCGCAGCCATGGTCACTCCACACGGTGACTTCATCGCCAACTACAAGGCAGGCAAGCTGCGCATTCTGGCCACCTCGGGCCCCAAGCGCTCGCAATACGTGCCCGACGTGCCCACGTTTGCAGAGCAAGGCTTCCCTGAGCTGACCACCGAAGAATGGTTTGGCTTCTACGCCCCCGCTGCCACGCCCAAGCCCGTGATCGCTGCAGCCAACGCCGCCATCAACGCCGCGCTGAAGGAAAAGTCGGTCATCGACAGCCTGGCCATCGTGGGCCTAATGCCCCACGGCTCCACGCCCGAGGAACAAGCCCGCTGGCAAAAGGCCGAGTTCGACACCTGGGGCCCGCTGATCAAGAAGATCGGGTTCACCGCAGATTCTTGAGTAACCCCCCTGAGGCGCTGACGCGCCTTCCCCCCAGGGGGACGCCGCCAGCGCGGCGGGGCGGCCCTTGCGCGGCGGCCCTCGCCTGGGCCGCGCCGGTATCGGCGGGTGGCGGGCGCAACCCTCGCCCCACCCGTTCGGGCTGAGCCTGTCGAAGCCAGGGCATGCCCCCCCGCAGCCCCTTCGCCCGGATCAGGGTGAACGGTCAGCCGCTGGTTGACCAGGATTTCAAGCAAAAACGGCCTCTAGCGCTTATCCAACAAGCGCAAGCAGCTATCAAATCAAGAGCAAACCATGCCCGCAAGCCAGACCCTCACCGACATCCAGTTCCTGCTGACGGAGGTGCTGCAGGCCCCTGCGCAGTGGCAGGCGCTGGCGCCGTTTGCCGACACCGATGGCGAGCTGGCCGCACAGGTGCTGGACGAGGCCGCCAAGTTTGTCGACAACGCCGTGGCCCCGCTGCAGCGTGTGGGCGACGAGGTGGGTTGCCGTTTTGACGCAGGCGCCGTCATCACCCCACCCGGCTTCCGCGATGCCTACCAGGCCTTCTGGCAAGGTGGCTGGCCCGCGCTGGCCTGCGCGCCCGAGGACGGCGGCCAGGGCCTGCCTGCCGTGCTGGAAGGCGTGCTGTACGAGTGGCTGGCCGGCGCCAACCACGGCTGGACCATGGCGCCCGGCCTGCTGCACGGCGCGTACGAATGCATCAAGCACCACGCCAGCGATGCACTGAAAGCGCAATACCTTGAGAAAGTGGCCACCGGCGAATGGCTGGCCACCATGTGCCTGACCGAAGCCCACGCAGGCAGCGACCTGGGCCTGGTGCGCACACGCGGCGTGCCCCAGCCCGGCGGCAGCGCGCGGGTGAACGGCAGCAAGATTTTTATCTCCGGCGGCGAGCACGACCTGACCGACAACATCGTGCACCTGGTGCTGGCCCGTTTGCCCGATGCGCCCGCCGGGCCCAAGGGCCTGTCGCTGTTCCTGGTGCCCAAGATTCTTCAAGATGGAACACGCAACGCCGTGGTGTGCGAGCGCATCGAAGAAAAAATGGGCCTGCACGGCAGCCCCACCTGCGTGATGCGCTTTGACGACGCCACCGGCTGGCTGGTGGGCGAACCGAACAAGGGCCTCGCCGCCATGTTCGTCATGATGAACGCCGCGCGCCTGCATGTAGGCCTGCAAGGCATCGGCCTACTCGAAGCCGCATGGCAAAAGGCCAGCGCCTACGCGGCCGAGCGCCGCCAGATGCGCGCCCCCGGCGCCAAGGACACCAGCCTCATTCAAGACCACCCCGCCATCCGCCGCACGCTGCAAACCCAGCGCGCCTGGATCGACGGCGGGCGCGTGCTGGCCTACCACACCGCCCTGCAACTCGATGTGGCCAAGCACAGCAGCGATGCAGGCGAGCGCGCCACTGCGCAGCGCTGGTGCGCCCTGGTCACGCCCGTGCTCAAGGCCGCGCTCACCGACCAGGGCTTCCAGGGCGCCAGCGCCTGCCTGCAAGTGTTTGGCGGCCATGGCTATGTGAGCGAATGGGGCATCGAGCAGATCGTGCGCGACGTGCGCGTGGCCATGATCTACGAGGGCACGAACGAGATCCAGGCCATCGACCTGCTGGTGCGCAAGGTGCTGGCCGATGGTGGCCAGGGCCTGACAGCACTGCTGACCGCGCTGCCCGGCGCAGCGCCCAGCCCCGCCGCCAGCGCACGCCGCCACGCGCTGGTCGAGATCACGCAGACCCTGGCCATTGCCGCGCAGTCTGACCCCGAACTGCCCTACTGGGTGGCTGACGACTACCTGCGCGCCGTGGCGCTGGTGCTGCTGGACTGGGCCTGGGGCCGGATCAGCGCAGCCAGCCACGGCGAGCGCTGGAGTGGCCCCGCCCAAGCCCTCACACAGTGGGTGCTGCCCGAATTCGACATGCGCGCCGCCATACTGCGCCAGCGCATCGCACAGTCTCTGGAAATCAAGAACAAGTCGCCTGATTAGCTACGTATCTCAGATGAGGACATCTGCCTGTGCACCAGCAGCGGCACTGGGATTTACCCCCTCGCCCCTGGCGGGAGAGGGTTGGGGAGAGGGGGGCCTGCACCCGCGCCGCGCCCGTTTCACCCCCTCTCCCCGGCCCTCTCCCACAGGGGGGAGAGGGAGTGATAGCCACCTGAGATAAGTACCTGATCAGACCAAATTGGACCAAATCGGACCAAATTGGCCGCCAGCGCTTGATGGACATGCGCTAGCAGCTACAACATTAGTAGCAATCGCTGGTAGGGCTGCACCAACTCCTGCAGTGCTTTGAGGCCGCGCTGCGGGTTTCCCTGGGCCTCAGATAACCAACGGAGACAACAGCATGACCAACACGAAAAGAAGAATGCGCTTCCACCCCCTTGCGCTGTCGGCCCTGCCGGCAGCCCTGTTGATCGGGTGCGGTGGGGGTTCGTCGAACGAGGGCCTGCCACAGCTCACGGCAGCCAGCCCCGGCACCCTGCAAGCCTGCGTGAATCTGGCCGCCACGCTGGTGCTGCCAGACACGCGGATCACCTCTTCGGAACTGGTCCCGCAAGGCCCCCTGACGTTGCAGGGCGCCACGGTCCAGGCGCCCGCACACTGTCTGGTCAAAGGGAAAATGAAGGAACGCACCGGGCCCATCGACGGTGCCAGCTACGCCATCGGCTTCGAGATCCGCATGCCGCAAGAATGGAATGGCCGGTTTCTGCACCAGGCCAACGGCGGTCTGGACGGCAGCGTGGTCATGGCGCTGGGCGCGGTGAGCGGGGCCGCGCCCATTGCACCCGCGCTGGTGCAAGGGTTCGCCGTACTCAGCTCTGACGCCGGGCACTCTGCCCCCACACCCTTCTTTGGCGTCGACCCCCAGGCACGCCTGGACTACGGCTACCAGGCCGTGGGCACGCTCACGCCCATGGCCAAAAACCTGATCAAGGGCGCCTACGGCCGCGCCCCGGACCGCTCTTACATCGCAGGCTGCTCCAACGGCGGGCGCCACGCCATGGTGGCCGCATCGCGGTATGCCGAACACTACGACGGCGTTCTGGCCGGCAACCCTGGCTTCAGCCTGCCCAAGGCCGCCACCACCCAGCTGTGGAAAGCCCAGCAATACGCCAAGGTGACCACCGCCAACGACGCCGCAGGGCTGCCCAACCTCACCACGGCCGTGACCCCCGCCGAGTTCCAGGTCGTCAGCAACCGGATTCTGGCCAAGTGCGATGCCCTGGACGGCGCAGCGGATGGGCTGGTCAACGACGTCGCGGCATGCCAGACCGCCTTCAACCTGCAGACCGATGTGCCCAGCTGCGCGGGCGCACGCGACGGTACTTGCCTGACGCCCGATCAGAAAACGGTGCTTGCCAGCATCTTCGCGGGCCCCAAGAACAGCAAGGGCGAAGCGCTGTACACCGGCACCTGGTTCGACCCCGGCATCGCCGGAGCCAACTTTGCGTCCTGGCACTTTGGCGCACCTGCGACGCGGGACGCTGGCGCGGTGGCGTTCATCTTCACCTCGCCCCCATCCTCTGTGGCAGCCTTCACAGCCAGTCCGGGCATGCGCTACACGCTGGATTTCAGCATGGAGACGGACTACCCCAAGATGTTCGCCACCACCGCAACGTATGCCGAGTCGCCCTGGTCGTACATGACGCCCCCCAACGCCTCCGACCTGAGCACACTCAAGAACCGTGGCGCCAAGATGATGGTCTACCACGGCGTGGCTGACGGCGTGTTCTCGCCCGTCGACACCGCCAACTGGATGGACCGCCTGCAGGCCCACCACGGCGGCAAGGCCGACGCGTTTTCGCGCCTGTTCCTGGTGCCGGGCATGAACCACTGCTCCGGTGGCCCCACCACCGACCAGTTCGACATGCTGGCCCCGCTGGTAGCCTGGGTGGAGCAAGGCAAGGCCCCCGACAGCGTGACCGCCCGCGTACGCGGCGCAGGTGCCAACGTCGTCAACGCCGAACTGCCCGCCAGCTGGTCCGCCAACCGCACCCGCCCTCTGTGCGCCTACCCCAAGGTGGCGCGCTACAACGGCACGGGTGATATCGAAAGCGCCAGCAGCTTCAGCTGCAAGTAGTGCCCCGGCCCTGGCCATTGCGGCCAGGGCCTTTTTTTGATGGAGCCGGTATCTGTGAATTCGAACCACCCGCTCGGGCTGAGCCTTTCGAAGCCTTGCGCAGCGCTTCGACTCGGCTGAGTGAACAGTTCAAGTGGGCTCATGCCGACTCCACCACCGGCCACACCTTCCCGCCCCCCGCCACTAGGAGACACCTCATGCCACACCCCCTCCCTCATACCCTCCCCTTGTCGGCCCTGGCCACGGCCCTGGGCACCGCCGCGCTGCTGGCGGGCTGCGCCAGTGCGCCCCGCACCACGCCGCCGCCGCAACTCGGCGCCGCCACACCCGCCACGCTGAAAAACTGCACCACGCTGGCCCAGAGCATCGCGCTGCCCGACACGCGCATCACCTCGGCCGAGATGGTGGCCGAAGGCCCGATCACCCTGCAGGGCAACACCACCCAGGCGCCCGCACACTGCCTCGTCAAAGGCAAGATGAAAGAGCGCACCGGCCCCGTGGACGGCGCCAGCTACGCCATCGGTTTTGAGATCCGCCTGCCCGTCCACTGGAACGGCCGCTTTCTGCACCAGGCCAATGGCGGGCTGGACGGCAGCGTGGTGACCGCGCTCGGCGCGGTCAGCGGCGCCGCACCCGTGGCCCCCGGCCTGGTGCAAGGCTTTGCGGTGCTCAGCTCTGACGCAGGCCACGGCGCACCCACGCCCTTCTTTGGGCTGGACCCCCAGGCCCGGCGCGACTACGGCTACCAGGCCGTGGGCACCCTCACCCCCATGGCCAAAGACCTGATCAAGGGCGCCTACGGCAAGGCCCCAGACCGCTCATACATCGCAGGCTGCTCCAACGGCGGGCGCCACGCCATGGTGGCCGCATCGCGCTACGCCGACCAGTACGACGGCATCCTGGCGGGCAACCCCGGCTTCAGCCTGCCCAAGGCCGCCACCGCCCAGCTGTGGAAGGCCCAGCAATACGCCAAGGTGGCCACCAAGGACACCAACGGCCAGCCCGACCTGACCAAGGCCGTGAGCCCCGCCGAATTCCAGCTCATAGCCCGCAAGATTGTGGAGCGCTGCGACGCGCTGGACGGCGCCACCGACGGCCAGGTGAACGACGTGCAGGCCTGCCAGACCGCATTCAACCTGCAGCGCGACGTGCCCACCTGCACCCCTGCCAGCAACGCCAACCCTGCGCGGGATGGATCGTGCATCTCTGCCGAGCAAAAGACCGTGCTGGCCAGCATCTTTGCCGGGCCCCAAAACAGCAAGGGCGAAGCCCTGTACACCGGCACCTGGTTCGACCCCGGCGTGGCAGGCAGCAACTTTGCGTTCTGGCACTTCAACGCCCCCACCACGCGCGACGCGGGGGCGGTGGCCTTTTTGTTCACCACACCACCCTCCACGATGGACGCCTTCAAGGCCACCACCGGCCTGCAGTACGCGCTGAACTTCAGCATGGGCGCGGACTACCCCAAGATGTTCGCCACCACGCCGGTCTATACCGAGTCATCCTGGTCGTACATGACTCCCCCCAATGCGGCGGACCTGAGCACCCTGCGCAACCGGGGCGCCAAGATGATGGTCTACCACGGCGTGGCCGACGGCGTGTTCTCGCCCATCGACACCGCGAACTGGATGGACCGCGTGCAGGCAACCCACGGCGGCAAGGCCGACGACTTCGCCCGCCTGTACCTGGTGCCCGGCATGAACCACTGCTCCGGCGGCCCCGCCACCGACCAGTTCGACATGCTGGCCCCGCTGGTGGCCTGGGTGGAACAAGGCAAGGCGCCTGAGAGCGTGACGGCCAAGGCGCGCGGCGCGGGGGCCAATGTGGTCAACGCGGAGCTGCCTGCCAGCTGGTCTGCCAACCGCACCCGGCCGCTGTGTGTGTACCCCAAGGTGGCGCGCTACAACGGGACGGGGGATGTGGAGAGTGCGGGGAGTTTCAGCTGCAAGTGAGGGAGGTTTGAAGGTGGGAAGCCCGCGGAACGTGTCAATGACTTTGCTGCACCGCTTGTCATAAATTTACTGTGCAGGGCTCGTTCTTTTTCTGGGCGTTGGTCTCCAATGGTGGTGGGTTGATCCAGACTGCAGTCGGCAGTGCATAAGGCCGGGGACGGCGGCCTTTGAACCGTGTCGGTGTCGCAAGGAACGCGGCATCCAACGCGAGCTGACGCGCATCGCGCAAGGCTGGTGCCTGACCGTAGTGCACCGCCTGCGGCGTCATGTAGCCGATGCCCGAGTGC
>CAXIRU010000046.1:0-12990 GCA_964031875.1 Acidovorax facilis | reverse complement strand
GTCGTAGCCGTCGTCGGTGGCTTCCATGTTGGCGAGGATGGAGTTGGTGTAGTTGCTCACCGCCTTGGCCTGCGTCATGGTGATGTTGACGTGGTGGCGCGTGTAGCTGCTGGTCTTGACGCGGATGCCGCGCTTGAGGCCTTCCTCGCCCAGGTAAGCACCCCAGGCCCAGGCTGCCACCATCAGGTGAATCTGGTTGCCTTTGGGCGAAACACCCAGCTTTTGCGAGCCGATCCAGGTCAATGGGCGCAGATAGCAGCTTTCAAGCTTGTTTTCACGCACAACGGCCTTTTGGGCCTCGTTCACTTCTTCCTTGGTGAACGGGATCTTCATGCGCAGGATCTTGGCGCTGTTGAAGAGGCGGTCAGTGTGCTCTTCGAGGCGGAAGATCGCCGTGCCGTCGGCCGTGTTGTAGGCGCGCACGCCTTCAAAGGCGCCGCAGCCGTAGTGCAGGGTGTGGGTCAGAACGTGGATCTTGGCGTCGCGCCAATCGACCATCTGGCCATCCATCCAGATTTTGCCGTCACGATCGGCCATCGAGGGAACTACGGGGCTCATGGGAATCCTTTGGTTGCTGTGGGTCGCAAAACCGGGATTTTACGGGGCTGCAGCGTGCCGGGAACCGGGCCCCCTGGGTGCAGTGCAGCAATTCGCGCAACCGGGGGCGGGCTCCTCAGCGCTGCGGCGGCTCGGCGGCTTCGCCCTCAGGCCGCACCAGCGTCCACTTCACCAGCTTGCCGTGGCGGAACTCGCAGGTCACGTGCGATCGGGTGCCGTCCGTCCAGCGGTAAATCTCCGGGTCAACCCCCTCGGGGGACAGCAGCTCGCCCAGCGCCTGCGTCATGGCCACCACGTGCATCAGGTTGACGCCCTCGGCCAGCCGGGCATTGAGCATGACCGCGCTGCCCACATAGCCGATAGGCCGCTTGGCCGCCTTCTTCATCACATTCACCAGCCGCGTGAAGTGCAGCAAGGCCCACATGACCAGCCCGCCCACCACGGCCGCGATACCGGCCCAGCCATAGGCATAAAAACCAAAGCCGATCAGGGACACGGCCCCCAGGGGCACCAGGATGTTGCGCAAATTCATAGGCTGGGATTGTCTTACGGGCTCAACGGTGCACGGCTGTGGGCATTGCTTACAGCCCGCGCACCACGTTCATCGCCTCTTCCACCCGCTCCACCGCGTGGATGGTCAGGCCCTCGATGGGCTTTTTGGGCGCATTGGCCTTGGGCACCACAGCGACGCTGAAGCCGAGCTTGGCCGCCTCCTTCAAGCGCTCTTGTCCACGCGGAGCCGGGCGCACCTCGCCCGCAAGCCCCACCTCGCCAAAGGACAGAAACCCCCGGGGCAGCGCCTTGCCCCGCAGGCTGCTGGTGATGGACAGCATCACGGCCAAGTCCGCCGCTGGTTCGCTGATGCGCACGCCGCCCACGGCGTTCACGAACACGTCCTGGTCCATGCAGGCCACGCCCGCGTGGCGGTGCAGCACGGCCAGCAGCATGGCCAGGCGGTCTTTGTCCAGACCCACCGACAGACGGCGCGGACTGGGGCCGCCCGTATCGACCAGGGCCTGGATCTCCACCAGCAGGGGGCGTGTGCCCTCCAGCGTCACCATCACACAGCTGCCGGGCACGGGCTCGGAATGCTGAGAGAGGAAGATGGCGCTCGGGTTGCTCACGCCCTTGAGGCCCTTTTCGGTCATGGCGAACACACCGATTTCGTTCACGGCGCCAAAGCGGTTCTTGATGGCGCGCACCAGGCGGAACTGGCTGTGCGTGTCGCCTTCGAAGTACAGCACCGTGTCCACCATGTGCTCCAGCACGCGCGGCCCCGCCAGCGCGCCCTCCTTGGTCACATGACCCACCAGGATGACGGCAATGCCCGTGCCCTTGGCCATGCGCGTGAGATGCGCTGCGCACTCGCGCACCTGGGCCACGGAGCCCGGCGCGCTGGTGAGCTGGTCGGAATAGGTGGTCTGGATGGAGTCGATGACGACCACGGCGGGTTGCGTAGCGTCCACCGTGGCGAGGATCTTTTCGAGCTGGATCTCGGCCAGCAACTGCACTTGACTGCCCTCAATGCCCAGGCGCCGCGAGCGCAGTGCCACCTGCGCGCCACTTTCCTCACCCGTCACATACAGCGTGGGCAGGCCCGCGCGCTGCAGCGCGTCCATGGCCTGCAGCAGCAGGGTCGATTTGCCAATGCCCGGATCGCCGCCGATCAGCACCACGCCCCCCTCCACAATGCCGCCGCCCAGCACGCGGTCCAGCTCGTCGATGCCGCTGGGAGTGCGGGCCACATCTTGCGCCTCGATGGCGGCCAGCGGCAGGACGGGCTGCGCATTGGCCAGGCCCGCGTAGCCTTGCGGCGTGCTCAGGCGGTTCTTGCCCGACCCGGCCTCGGCCACCTGCTCGACCAGCGTGTTCCAGGCTCCGCAGGACGGGCATTTGCCCAGCCAGCGCGGGCTGGTGCCGCCGCATTCGGTGCAGGTGAACGTGGTTTTTTCTTTGGCCATGGTGGTGTCGGTGGGCGAACGCAAAAGCAGGGGCAGCCGACTATAGCGACCCGCCCCGCACACTACGACAACAGCCCGTACGATGGCGGGCTTGGCACCACACGGAGTTGACATTGCAGACACCCACCAACCGCTTCAAACAGGCTATGGCCCAGGGCCAGGCGCAAATCGGCCTGTGGCTTGGCCTGGCCGATGCCTACAGCGCGGAAATCCTGGCGGGCACGGGCTACGACTGGCTGCTGGTCGATGGCGAACATGCGCCCAACGACCTGCGCTCCATCCTGCACCAGCTGCAGGCCATCGCCAGCGCCAGCAGCGCCCTGCCACCGGGCGTGCAGGCACCCCACCCCATTGCGCGCGTGCCGGTGGGTGACACAGCACTGATCAAGCAGTACCTGGACATTGGCGCACAGACCCTGCTGGTGCCCATGGTCGATACGCCCGAGCAGGCCCAGCAACTGGTGCGCGCCACGCGGTATGCGCCCGAGGGTGTGCGCGGCATGGGCAGCGCGCTGGCGCGCTCGTCGCGCTGGCAGGCCTACCCGCAGTACGTGCACGAGGCCAACCGACAAATCTGCCTGCTGGTGCAGGCCGAGACGGTGGAGGCCATGGCCAACCTGGACGCGATTGCCAACACGCCGGGGGTGGACGGCGTGTTCATCGGCCCGGCCGACCTGTCGGCCTCGATGGGCCACCCCGGCAATCCGGGGCACCCGGACGTGCAGGCCGCCATCCACGACGGCATCACCCGCATCCTGCGCGCAGGCAAGGCACCGGGCATCCTGGCCACTACCGAATCGCAGGCGCGCCAATGGCTGACGGCGGGCGTGCTGTTTGTGGCCGTGGGCGTAGACACCATGCTGCTGGTGAGCGCTGCGCAGGAGCTGCTGGCACGCTACCGCAGCGCGGCAGACGCCGCCCCCACCCGGCCCGCAGGCTACTGAACTTTTCTTCTTTCAGACCCAAGGACAGACATCCATGAAAGCATGTATTTACGGCGCGGGCGCCATCGGCGGCTGGCTGGGCGTGGCCCTGGCGCAGGCAGGCCACACCCTCAGCATGGTGGCGCGGGGCGACACTCTGCGTGCCCTGCAGGCCGATGGCTTGCGCCTGCGCCGCCCCGACGGCACGCTGGCGCAGGTCGCCGTCACGGCCCACAACGACCCGGCAGCCCTGGGTGTGCAAGACCTGGTAGTGGTCGCCGTCAAGGCCCCAGGCCTGCCTGACGTGGCGCGTGCCATGGCGCCGCTGATCGGGCCCGACACCATCGTGCTCACGGCCATGAATGGCGTGCCGTGGTGGTTCCTCGACGGCTTTGGCGGCGCGGCGCAGGGGCATGCCCTTGAATCCGTAGACGCAGGCGGCGTGATAGCCAGCGCTATCCCGACGAGCCATGTGCTGGGCAGCGTGGTGCACACCAGCTGTTCGCTGGAGGCGCCGGGCTTCGTCAAACAACATTTCGGCAACCGCCTCATCGTGGGCGAGCCCGGTGGCAGCCGCAGCGAGCGCCTGCAACAACTGGCCGACACGCTGCAGCGCGGCGGCATCGATGTGGAGGTGAGCACCACCATCCAGAAAGACATCTGGTTCAAGCTGTGGGGCAACCTCACGGTCAACCCCATCAGCGCCCTGACGGGAGCCACCACCGACCGCATCCTGGACGACGACCTGGTGCGCGGCTTTGTGAGCGCCGTGATGCTGGAGGCCAAGGCCATCGGCGAAAAGCTGGGCCTGCCCATCGACCAGCAGCCCGAGGACCGCCACGCCGTCACCCGCAAGCTCGGCGCGTTCAAGACCTCGATGCTGCAGGATGTGGAAGCGAACAAGCCCCTGGAAATCGACGCCCTGGTGGGCGCCGTGCGCGAGTTGGGGCAGATCACGCACACGCCCACCCCCCACACCGATGCCTTGCTGGGTATGGTGCGGCTGATGGCGCGTACACGGGGGTTGTACTAAGAAATTACAAGCAAAATAAGCTGCCAGCGCTTATGCATCAAGCGCAAACAGCTATGTATTTGATAGCAAACTAACCATGACCACACACTCCCTCAAGTTCTACTACACCCCCGGCACCTGCGCCCTGGCCGTTCGCATCGCTCTGGAAGAGGCCGGCGCCCCCTACGAACTGGTGCGCGTGGACTTTGCGGCAGGCCAGCAGCGCACACCCGAGTACCTGGCCGTGAACCCCAAGGGCCGCGTGCCCGCGCTGGCCACGCCCCACGGCACGTTGACCGAGACCCCCGCGCTGCTGGCCTACGTGGCACAAAGCTTTCCCGAAGCGCGCCTGGCCCCCACGGACGCCTACGGCTTTGCCCGCCTGCAAGAGTTCCACAGCTATCTCGCGTCCACCGTGCACATCGCCCATGCCCACCGCCCCCGCGCCAGCCGCTGGGCCGATGAGCCCGAGGCCCAGGCAGCGATGCAGCGCAAGGTGCCGCAGAACATGACAGACTGCTTCAACCTCATTGAAAGCCACTACCTGCCACAGGCGGACCAGGGCCCCTGGGTGATGGGCGAGCAGTACACGGTGGCTGATGGCTACCTGTTCACCATCGGCACCTGGCTGCACAGCGACGGCGTGGACATCGCCCAGTTCCCGAAAGTGTTTGCACACACGCAGCGCATGCTGCAGCGCCCCGCCGTGCAGCGCGCAATGGCCTGAAATCTCTTTAGGGCTACACATCCACGCTGCGAGTGTGCGCGGCTTGTAAAACTGGCGCGGCACAGGCCAAGGCCGCCGCGCAAGGGCCGCCATGCTGCGTAGGCAGCGCTGCGCGTGCGTGCGCTGGCGGCGTCCCCCTTCCCGAATTGCGCAGTAATTCGAGAGAAGGGGGAAGGCACGAAGTGCCTCAGGGGGTTGTCACTCTCAATTCACCTTCAAATACCGCCAGTCGATGCGGTTGTCCGCGCGGTGGATGATGTCCACCTTCTTGGTGCCCGCCCACGGAATCACCTGGTTGTACAGCGGGATGTGCGAGACCAGCTCATGCTCCTTGATCAGCGCTTGCTCGATCAGGCCGTTGCGCGTCGCAGTGTCCGTTTCCTTCTTCACGCGCTCGATCAGCGCGTCCATCTGCGGGTCGGAGAACCGGCCCAGGTTGAAATTGCCGTCCCCACCCGCGCCCGTAGTGCGCACCAGCGACTGCAGGCTGTAGAACGCGTCGAACGTGGGCACGCCCCAGCCCAGCAGGTAGATGCTGGCTTCGTTGCGCTGGATCATCGGGAAGTAGGTGGCAAACGGCAGCGAGCGCAGCTTGGCCTTCACGCCCACCTTGGCCCAGTGCGAGGTGATGGCCTGGCACAGCTGCTCGTCATTGATGTACCGGCCTGCGCTGCAGGCAAAGTCCACCTCAAACCCGTTGGGGTAGCCCGCATCGGCCAGCAGTTTTTGAGCCGCCTTGGTGTCGTAGGGGTAGCGCACATCGGCCTTCTTGGTCCAGCCATTGACCTGGTTGGCGATCAGCGTGCCCGTGGGCTGGGCCAGACCACGCAGCACCACGCGCTGGATGGACTGGATGTCGATGGCCTGGTACAGCGCCTTGCGCACGCGCAGGTCCTTGAGCGGGTTCTTGCCCTTCACGTCCGAGCCGGGCAGCTCGTCGCGGAACTGGTCCAGGCCCAGGAAAATGGTGCGGTACTCCGGCCCTTCGAGCACCTTGAGGTTGGGCGTCTGCTTGATGCGCGCCAGGTCTTGCAGGCTCGGGTCGATCACAAAATCCACCTCACCCGACAGCAGCGCCGCTGTGCGCGTGGCGTCGGCCTTGATGGGGGTGTAGACGATCTCGGTCAGGTTGGTGGGGTACTTGCCCTTGCCCCACCAGTTCGGGTTGGGCTCCAGCACCACGCGCTGGTCGGGCGTCCACTGCTTGAGCTGGTAGGGGCCGGTGCCCAGCGCGTTGCGGTGGGCAAAGTTTTCGTCCTTGGTCTTGATGTCCTTGGGCTCGACCGACTTGTTCTTTTCGGCCCAGGCCTTGCTCATGATGCGCAGCTCGGTCAGCTGGTTCACCAGCACCGGGTTGGGCAGCTCAGAAATGATGTCGATGGTGTAAGCATCGACCTTTTCCACGCGGTCGATGCCCTGTGTGTAGACCGCAAAATTGGAGCTTTTGGCCTTGGCCCGCTCCAGCGAGAACTTGGCGTCGTCGGCGGTGAACTCGCTGCCGTCGCTGAACTTCACGCCCTTGCGCAGCGTCAGGCGCAGCTGCGTGGGCTTGATGAGCTTCCACTCGGTGGCAAGCGACGGCTCGGGCTTGAAGGTCTTGCTGTTGTATTCGACCAGCGTGTCGTACACCGCGCCGTGCATGGTGTTGTTCACGCCCACGTTTTGGGTGTGGATGTCCCAGGTGGAAATGTCCACCGAGCGGGACCAGCGGAAGGTGGCGGACTGTGCGGCCAGGGGCAGCGCGGCGGCAACGGCGGCTGCAAGCAGGAGGTGTTTAAAGCGCATGGGCGGAAGAATAGGCAATAAGGCCAAAGAATGCTGAATGGCCTGACTATCCCCCAAGCAGCGCTTAAAGAGAACGAACTTATCGTTCTTAGCTTAAGGATGTCCTTAAGGCAACGCTGCACAAGGCCTCGCAGCAGCGCATCTCTGGTTTGGGCGATCTGCCGCGTTGCGAATGCTCGCACTTCTTCCCAAGCCAGAGCGCACTGGGCTGCGGGGCCTTATCCAGCATTGCCCCAAGCCATCACCCCCGCCAGCACCAGCATGGTGGTGGCCGTCACCGCATCCAGCACCCGCCAGGCGCCCGGCGTGGCAAACAACGGCGCCAGCCAGCGCGCGCCCAGGCCCAGCAATAAAAACCACAGCGCGCTGGCCAGCGAACCACCCGCCGCAAACAGCGCACGCCCCCAGGCCGGGTACGGTGTGGCCATGGTGCCCAACAGCACCACGGTGTCCAGATAGACATGGGGGTTGAGCCAGGTGAGCGCCATCACGGTGGTCAGCGTGGTGCGCAGGCTGGTGCCAGGGCCGCTGGTGGCCACCAGCAGCTGGCCGGGGCGCAGGGCGCGCGCGGCGGTCTGCGCGGCATACACCAGCAAAAACAGCGCGCCCGCCCAGCGCATGAGCTGCGCCCACTCGGGCCGCGCCAGCAGCACGCCCCCCATGCCCCACACGCCCACCTGCAGCAGTACAGCGTCGGACAGCGCGCACACCAGCACCACGGGCAGCACATGCTCGCGCCGCAGCCCCTGGCGCAACACAAACGCGTTTTGCGCGCCGATGGCCATGATGAGCATGGCGGTGGAAGTGAAACCGTGAACGAAGGCAGTGGAGACCATGGGCACGGATTCTGGCCAAGGCACTGCGTTGACGCCAGCTATACTTTTTAACGATCCGTCAGAATCGCTAACCACCCATGCGCCTCGACTCCGCCCAGCTCAACGCCTTTGCCACCGTGGTCGACGAGGGCAGCTTCGAGCGCGCGGCCGCCGTGCTGCATGTCACACGCTCGGCAGTCTCACAGCGCATCAAGCTGCTGGAAGAGCGCGTGGGCCAGGTGCTGGTGCGCCGCGCCACGCCCTGCACGCCCACCGAGGCCGGGCAGGCGCTGTACCGCCACGCGCGCGAGGTAGCCCTGAGCGAGGCCGACGCACTGGCCACCATCGGCGGCGGACAAACCTCCTCCACGCGGCTGGCGATTGGCGTGAATGCCGACTCGCTGGCGACCTGGTTCCCCGATGCCATGGCACAGGCCGCACAGGGGCAGCGCATCACCTTTGACATCCATGTGGAAGACCAGGACCATTCGGCCAACCTGCTGCGCGAAGGCCGCGTGATGGCCGCGGTGACGGCCGACCCACAGCCCGTGCAAGGCTGCCAGGTGCTGCCCCTGGGCACATTGCGCTACCGGGCGCTGGCCAGCCCCGCCTTGGTGCAGCGGCACTTTGCGGCGGGTGTCACAGCGGCCACCCTGGCGCAGGCGCCCATGCTGGTGTTCAACCGCAAGGATGGGTTGCAGGACCGCTTTGTGCGGCGCATCACCCGCCGCAAGCTGGCCCCGCCCGTGCACTGGCTGCCCGAGGCCCATGCCTTCGTCAAGGCCACAGAGGCTGGGCTGGGCTGGGGCATGACGCCCGACCCCATGGTGGTGGCCCATCTGCAGGCGGGCACGCTGATCGAACTGATCCCGGGCAGGCCGGTGGATGTGCCGCTGTACTGGCAGTACTGGCGCCTGAACGTGCATGCCCTGGCCCACATGACCGCAGCAGTGCGCGCCAGCGCCCAGGGTGCCCTGCTGCCCCTCTGAGGACGTGTTCTGAGGCACACCGCGCCGCCGCCTTTGCGCGGCTGCGCGCCGGTATCATCAGCGCCCATGCGCCGCGCCTGGATTCACCGTTTCATAGGGCTGCTGTGGCTGGCCCTGTGCAGCACGGCAGTGCTCCCGTGGGCGCATGAACTGGGTCACCTGGCAGAACACAGCCCGCCGTCAGCACCCACGGCATGGCCAGAGCCTAGCGGTGTGCACGCACCGGCCGCCCAGGCCTCTGCCGTCAATGGCGATCAGGACGACGACCACGCTGCAGACGCCTGCGTGGTGTGCTTGCACCTGTTCGGCCAGCACCTGTCACCCACTGCGACGGCGGCTGTCGCGTTGGCGGTATCCCGGCAGCTTGCCCCGCACTACCCCGCCGCAGGCACGGACCACGCACCACCCGGTTGGCTCACGCCTGCGCCCCGCGCTCCCCCCTCCTTGCACGCCTGATCCTGACCGCGCCCGCTGTACACCACGCTGCGGGGGCGCGTTGGCCCGTGCCTGTGCCGCCCCAGCGTTGCGCAGCCTGCGGGCGTTTCTGGTTTTTCGGTTCATTGAATGGGGCCTATGGCCCCGGGAGTTCTCTGTGTTGTTCCCCTCCAAAATGCTGCCCCTCGCGCTGGCAGCCACCCTCGCCTGCCTGCACACCGCCGCCCACGCTGCGGGTGATTCCGTCATCGTTCTGGGCGAAGTGCCCGTCTACTCCGGCACGGGCGGCGCCCTGCCGCCCTCTAGTTTGCTGACCTCCGTGGACATACTGGGTGCCGACAAGATCGAGGACAAGAACGTGATGCAAAGCTGGGAACTGCTGGGCCAGCTGCCCGGCATCCAGCTCACCGAAACCCGCATGGGTGCCGAGTCTGGCAAGGCCACGTTCCGCGCCTTCAACGGCGAGGGCTACATCAACGGTATCAAGGTGCTGATCGATGGCATCCCCAGCAACGTCAACAGCGGCAACCAGCGCTTCATCGACATGATCTTTCCGCTGGAGCTGGACTACATCGAAGTAGTGCGCGGCACCAACGACCCACGCTACGGCCTGCACAACATTGGCGGCAGCATCAACTTTGGCACACGCCAGGGCGGCAACTACAGCGACGGCCGCATCACCGTCGGCAGCCACGCCACGCGCGAAGTGCAAGTCGCCCTGGGGCGGGAGGCCGATGGCTTTGCACAAAACTACTTCATCGCCCACCAGGCCTCGGACGGGCACCGCGCGCATTCCGACTCGGAAAAATACGCACTGGGCGGCAAGTGGTTTTTGACCTCGGCGGACGGCAAGATCAAAGCAGGTGCTGTGGCAGACCTGTATTCGCACAAGGCCGAAGAGCCCGGCTTCATGACCGCCACCGAGATGGCCCAGAACCGCAAGCAAACTGGCGCCCACAACGCCAACGACGGCGACGACCGCGCCATGCAGCACCTGAGCCTGCACCTGGACTGGCAAGCCACCCCGGCGCTGTTTGTGAGCAACAAGCTCTACTTCAACCACTACGACGACGACCGCCGCGTCACCTTCACTGGCAACGCCACCCCCAGCCTGAACAACCTGCCCCGCCAGCGCCGCGTATGGGACGAAGACCAGACCGGCCTGATGAGCACCGCCACCTGGCGCGCCAGCGATGCACTGACGGTGGACGGCGGTCTGCAGATCGAACACCAGAAGAACCTGTACCAGCGCTACCGCTATGCCTTTGCGGTGCCCACGCAGTTCAGCAAGCCCACGCACACCTCCAACGACGACCGCTACACGCTGAATAACGTGGGGGTGTACGCGCAGGCCATTTTCAAGGCGACTGACAAGCTCAAGATCATTCCGGGCCTACGCCTGGACAAGTTCTCTGGCCGCACCACGCTCAGCCCCAGCGGCGCCACCGGCGCGCTGCAGGACTACGGCTGGATCAAGCAGCCCAAGCTGAGCATGGTGTACAGCGTGAACGACGCCACCAGCGTGTACGCCAACTGGGGCCGCACCTTCCAGATCCTGACCGGATCGCGCGCACCGGCCTACATCACATCCGCCAACCAGGCCACGTTTGCGCCCTCCATCAACACCGGCACCGAGCTGGGCGTGAAATACAAGCCCAACTCGCGCACCGATCTGCGCGTGGCCGTGTGGCAGCAAGACGCCACCGACGAAGTGGCCAACATGCCCAGCACCGGCACCAACGTGAGCCTGGGCGAAACCCGCCGCAAGGGCATCGACCTGCAGGCCTCCACCCGCATCGGCAGCGCCGTCACGCTGTGGGCCTCGCACTCGGTGCAAGAGGCCAAGGTGCGCCGTGCGTTCACCGCATCCGGCACCTCACTGGCGGGCAAGGAAGTGTTTGCCACGCCGCGCCACATCACCAACGCCGGGGTGGACTACCAGGCGAACGAGGCCCTGCGCCTGGGCCTGCAGGCGCGCGCGCAAGGCAGCTACTTCATCGACGACCTCAACGCCCAGGGCAAGTTTGGCAGTTTTGTGCTGCTGGACTTCAATGCGCGCTACGCGCTGTCCAAAACCGTGAGCGTGGACCTGCAGGTGAAAAACCTCACCAACCGCAAGTTCGCCTACGTGTGGTGGGACAACTTCTTCTGGCCCGCAGGCAGCGCCCAGCCCATGTACTCGCCGGGCGCGGGCCGCTCGGCCTTTGTGTCGCTCAACGTGAAGTGGTGAGGAGTTAGCAGGCCTTCTGCCTACCTCCTCAGTGTGCCCGTCGCCTCAGTGGCGGGCACCTTGCCACGGCTCAGTCGGCCAGCTCAGCGTGGTGCCCCGCATCGCCACGCCGCCAGTAGGCCGACACCCGCATACGGCGTGGGTCCGCCCCTGGCAGGGTGCGCAGCACATCGCGCACCGCTGCCATCTCAGTGTGCTCCCCCGCCGCCCACAGGTAGCCCGGGCCTTCGGGCAAGACCAAGCTGCGTGCCGCTGCAGGCAGTGAATCCACCCACGCCACATCCAGCGCTGCGGCAGAGGCCAGCGTGCGCTGGTCTGCAGGGTTCTCGACCATGACGCGAACGATGGCACGCGTGCTGGCGGGCAGCTCTGCCAGTCGCCGCACGATGGCGGGCAGGGCCGAGGCATCGCCCAGCAGCACATGCCAGGGCAGATCAGGCGGAACCACCATGCTGCCGCGCGGCCCTGCCACACCCACCCAGCTGCCCACAGCGGCCTGGCGCGCCCAGTCAGACGCAGGGCCCGCCTCGTGCAGGGCGAACTCCACCTCCAGCGTACCCGCTGCGGCGTCGTAGCGCTGCGGGGTGTAGTCACGCATCATGGGCCGGGGGCCCTCAAACACGGGGCGTCCATCTTCCAGCCGTGGCAGCACGGGGCGGTCTGCGCCTTGTGCAGGAAGAATCAGCTTGAAGTGGTCATCAAAGCCCAGGCTCACAAAGCCGGCCATTTCCGGCCCGCCCAAAGTGATGCGCACAAAGCCTGGGCTGATGGGAATACGGCCTAGCACCTGCGCGCTCCGCGCCTGCAGGGGATGGCGAACGCGCTGCACCTGCGGTGGCGCAACCGAAGAAGTCAGGAGAGAATCCATGGTTTGCAAAAATGTTGATTTAATCAACCAAATGATCCCGCGATTTGTTGATTTTGTCAACTTAAAAGCCTGAACTGCGCACCGCCATGACCCCACCCACGCCACCCCAGGACCCTTTTGAGGCCATGCACGACCTGCTGCACGCCTACCGCGCCCACATGGTGCGCGCCATGGCCAGCGTGCACCCCGAACTGACGCTCAACGAGGTGCGGGGGCTGATGTTCATTGGCCGCCACCCGGGAGCCAGCCAAAAGGAACTGGTGCGGCACAGCGGTGCCGACAAGGCCCAGGTGGCGCGCATGGTGGTGCAGCTGGAAGACAAGGGCTGGCTGCAGCGCCAGCCGAGTGCCGAAGACAAGCGCAGCCGCTGCCTGTCGCTGAGCACCGAAGGGCTGGCGCTGGTACAGGCCCTGCGCGCCTCGCGCCAAACGCTGACGTGCAACCTGTTGCAAGGTTGCGATGCCAGCCAGCAACAGCAGCTGATGGGGCTGCTGGCCCAGTTGCGCAGCAACCTGGATGGGCTGCAGAAACTATAAAAATTTGCAAGAAATGCACCCCGAGGGCTCCTCTGCACAAATCATCGCGCCGTGTGCATCTGCGGTCTCGGGCGGTCTGCGGCGTTGCAAATACTCGCAATAGCTACGGCTATTGCTGCGTTTTGCGCCTTGCAGCCCCTCCCGATCCGCA
>CAXIRU010000045.1:0-10968 GCA_964031875.1 Acidovorax facilis | reverse complement strand
GGAACTTCGCGCGGATGTTGTGAAGCTGAGGGGGAAAGCCCTGAAAAATCAGGGTTACTAGAGGAAAACCCTGCAGCACGAATGGAACAGTGAGGACGGCCGACGACCATGCTGCGCGCCGTCAGGGCGACCACTACCAAGCCGCGATGCACTGGGCATCCGGGCGATGCTGATGCCGCGCTTGCCGAGGGCGGTTCCACCGTTTGCGGCTGAGTTGATCGCATGACTGGGCCGGCTGTCTTCAGCGGCCTGGCAGGTGCGGGTGATTGCCGGGCTGGTAAATCACGCAGAGAAACCACCGACAGCCAGCGGGCACACTCCGAAGTAAGTAGCTATAAAAATAGTAGCATGCTACGCTTGATACAAAAGCGCAAACAGCATATTTCGTTCAAATTTTTGGTGAGGGTACAGCACGCCTTCGAGGTAACGGTTGCAGCGCTCAACACCCTGGCGGGCAGCGCAGAACTGTGAAGCCTGGGTCGCGGTGGCCGCAGTGGAGCAAGGCGTGGTGCACAGCAGGGAGCGTGCGGGCGCCGAGCTGCGGTGCCAAATTTGGGGCACCGGAAACCCCCCGGGCACTGCAATCGCTGCCGCACATGGCGACACTTTCCGAGCGCATCACAAGGCCTTCGAAGATGGCCGCACAATAGGCCCTTGCACAAGGCACACCGCGTGTGTGCCATGCCCTTGTCCCACCAGCTGCACCACCCCTCACCATGCCCCGTTCCCGCGCCAGCGCCGCCACCCTGGGAGGTTCTTCTGACGACACCGAAGCCGCGTTCTATGACGCTTTGCAGCGCGGCGACATTGAGCTTTTGATGTCTTGCTGGGCGGAAGATGACGACATCATTTGCGTGCATCCCGGTGGCCCCCGTTTGCTGGGTGCGGGGGCGATCCGTACTGCATTCGAGGCCATGTTTTCGCACGGCACGGTCCGGGCGCGGCCCCTGCAGGTGCACCGCGTGGTAGCGCTCACGAGCGCGGTGCACAGCGTGGTCGAGCAGATCGAGGTCATGCTTCCCGACGGCCTGCACCAAGCGGTGGTGCTGGCCACCAATGTCTATCACAAGACCCCGGAAGGCTGGCGCCTGGTCGCCCACCATGCGAGCCCCGGCGTTGCGCCCGATGCGCAGGTGGCAGACGCCCAGCGGCCCGTATTGCACTGAGTGGTGGGCTCGTGAATTCAAGCCTTTTAACGCTCTAGCGCTTGACAGGAACGCTAATAGCTATGAAATATGTAGCACCCCGATGGTTGCCGGGTGGGCAGATTCAGACCATCTGGCCAGCCCTGTATTCGCGCCGCGTGTTTGGCCCGAGGCCGGAATACCGGCGTGAGCGCTGGGACACCCCGGACGGTGACTTTGTCGATGTGGATTTTTTGCAGGCAGAAGGCGCCACAGTTGCCGAGTCACCCCGGCCGATGCTGGTGGTCTTCCACGGCTTGGAGGGCTCTTCGCGCAGCCACTACTGCGAAGCCTTTGCCGATTGGGCGCGTGAACGCGGCTGGGCCTGTGCATTGCCCCACTTTCGGGGGTGCAGTGGCGAGATCAATCGGGCACCTCGCGCCTACCATTCGGGCGACCATGCCGAGATTGGCTGGATGCTTCAGCGCCTGCGTGCATCGCACCGAGGGCCCTTGCTAGCCGTAGGGGTCTCTCTGGGCGGCAATGCGCTCTTGCGCTGGGCGGCCGAGGTGGGTGAGGATGCAGCACGGAGCGCGGATGCTGTCGCCGCCGTATGTTCGCCCGTTGATCTGGCGGCGGGTGGGCATGCCATCGGGCGTGGCTTCAACCGCCAGGTCTATACCCGCATGTTCATGCGCACCTTGGTGCCCAAAGCGCTTCAGAAGCTGGCGCAGCACCCTGGTTTGTTTGACCGGCGGGAGCTGATGGCTGCGCGCGATCTGTATGCGTTTGACAATGTGTTCACGGCGCCGCTGCACGGATTTCGAAATACCGAAGACTACTGGCACCGTGCATCTGCCAAGCCGCTGCTGCACCGTATCCGTATTCCCGCCCTGGTGGTGAATGCCCGCAATGATCCCTTTGTTCCCGCCACGAGTCTTCCGCAGCCGCACGAGGTGCGCAGCAGGTTCGTCACGCTCTGGCAGCCGCCGCACGGTGGCCACGTGGGCTTTGCGCAGGGTCGCTTGCCCGGGCATGTGCGGGCCATGCCCGACGCGGTTGGTGGATGGCTGGCCGAACACACCGGGAGCATGGCGCTGGCGCGCGCAAAATCACCCCATGGATGACATCGTCACACAGGCGCTCGCCAAATGGCCCAACGTCCCCGACTGCTATGGCTGGCTGGGTTTGGATGCGCGTGGCCACTGGTATCTGCGCGATGACCAGACCCAGGCAGCAGGGCCGTTTTCTCAGAGCAAAGGGTCTTTGCTGCAGCATGAGAAGCTCATCGAATTCATCGGGCGCAATTACGAACCCGATGGCCATGGGCAATGGTTCTTCCAGAACGGGCCGCAGCGGGTGTACGTGGAGTTGGAGGCCACGCCTTGGATCTGGCGGATACAGCCCGACTTTTCGGTCGTGTCCCAGACGGGCTGCGGCGCTGCGGTGCAGGCCTGCCTGGTCGATGGGCAGGGCTACGTCTATCTGACCTCGGCACTGGGAGTGGGCCTGGTGCACACCCTGGACGTTTCGTTGGCTGCAGAAGCCGTGGAGGCCGGGCGGTGGCTGCCACAAGAGGTGCTGGCGGAAGACTTGCCTGGTCGCTATGGCTTTGTCAAAAGCCCGCAGGGCCGTCGTCAGCCTACCCGCTGATCCACCGGGCCTGCGCGGGCTGCTGAAACGAAGCGTACGGCCTGAAAAGCAAAAAAGCCGGTTCACAGAACCGGCTTCTTCAGGCCCACATGCGGTGCCCCGAAGGGGGAACCACGCATGCGAACGGGAGCGCTTACTTGACTGTAGCAGCCATGAACTCGACTGCAGCTCGCAGGTCGGCGTCCGACGCCTGGGCTGCACCGCCACGGGGAGGCATTGCGCCCTTGCCCTTGGCAACGCTGTTGTACAGCGCGTCAATGCCGGCAGGTAGGCGGGTTGCCCAGGCTGCTTTGTCGCCCAGCTTGGGGGCACCGGCCACGCCCGCTGCGTGACACACTTGACATGCCTGCTTATAAAGGGCCTCGCCCGCACCTGCAGCGGCTACGGCAACCGGCGCAGCGGCTGCGGGAGGGGCCTCTGGGGCGGCGGCCGCTGCTACGGCGGGCGCGGCCGGGGCTGCGGGCGCAGCTTCTGCCGCCGGAGCGGCGCCTGCTGCGGCGGGCGCTGCGGGTTCAGCGAATTTGGCACCTGCCGCATTGGCCATGTAAGCCACGGCACGCGCGATTTCGGTGTCGTTGAAATCACCGCCGCCTTGTGGAGCCATCGCACCCTTACCCTTCAGTGCGGATTGCACCAGCGTCTCAAAGCCAGTCGCAATGCGGGCCGTCCAGGCGCCAGCATCGGCGAACTTGGGAGCACCCGCTGCACCTGCAGCATGGCAGGCTGCGCACTGGCCCTTGTACACCTCTTCCCCCGACTTGAGAGGTCGGTTGGCGTCGCGGATCTCGACCATGCCCACCTTCTGGATCCGCTCGGCAATGGCTTTCTCGGGGTTGACGGCGCCAGCAGCTGGCTTGTCGGCCGAAGTGACGTACAGGACCAAGCCAATGATGGCAAAGACCGGAATCACAAACGAGAAAAGTACCGCGACCAGCAACTGCTTGGGGTTCTTGATCGGGCCGGTATGGGCTTCTTCGTGGTGGTTGTCGCTCATGACGTCCTCTGGTGTATCGGGGGCTTTGATGAAATCAACCTTAAATTATATCTGCGGGGCTCTTGTTTTCGGGCCAGGCCCACCCACGCCCTGGATCGCATCGCCCCGATACGCCTGGCGCGGGCCGTCTGACAAGGGTCTGTGCCAGGTTCGGCCGCGCAGGGGTCAGGTCGGGTTGCCTGGGGCAACCTGGGGTGCCCCACCACCTAGTGCCTTATAGAGCGCTACCTGGTTTTGCAGCTGCGCAAGTTTCACCTGAACCACAGCTTGTTGCGCAGTAAACAGGGAGCGCTGCGCGTCCAGCAGATCCAGGTAGCTGGACACGCCATTGCGATAGCGCAGATCAGACAGTTGCAGCCGGGCAGCCTCGGCCTGCGCCTGCAACTGCTGGGCTTGCGCTTGCTCGCCCAGTGTGGCTTGACCAGCCAGCGCGTCCGACACTTCACGGAAGGCTGTCTGGATGGCTTTTTCGTATTGCGCGACGGCGATGCTACGGCTCGCTTGCGCACTTTCCAGGTTGGCCTGGTTGCGCCCTGCGTCAAAGATGGGCAGTAAGAGAGAGGGCGCAATCGTGAACCCCCAGGCGTCGCTTTTGAACAAGCCCGATAGCTCGCCGCTGGCCGTGCCTGCCTGCGCCGTGAGAGAGATGCGCGGGAAAAATGCGGCCCTGGCAGCACCAATGTTGGCATTGGCTGCTATCAACTGCTGCTCCGCCTGGCGTATGTCGGGGCGGCGGATCAGCAGTTCGGAGGGCAGTCCCGCCGGCAGTTGTGCCATCGCAGGGGCGGCAGCCAGTCTGCTACCCGTGAGGCTTGCACGAATGCCATCGGGCAGTGCCTGCCCCAACAGCAGTGCCAGGGCGTTTTCGTCCAGTGCACGCTGGCGCTGCTGCTGGGCCAGCGTGGCACGCGCGGCCTGCGTCAGCGACTCCGCCTGGCGAAAGTCCAATTCCGAAGCCACGCCTGCATCCAGCCGCATCTTGGTCAGCCGCACGGACTCTTCTCGCGATGCGAGGGTCTGGCGCGACAGGTCCAAGAGTTCCTCATCGGCCAGCAGATTCAGCCAGCCGTTGGCCACCGCCGCAACCAGGCTGACCTGCGCAGCGTTGCGGCCTTCTTCGGTGGCGAGGTACTGGGCGAGGGCCTGCTCCTTGAGGCTTGCAATGCGGCCGAAGAAGTCGATCTCCCAGGCCGAGACAGCCAGGCCCACGCTGAACGAGTTCGTCAGATCGCCGGACCCGCTGGCGGGGGCGCGGCTCGCGTTGGCGGCCAGGCCCACGCCCGGGTACAGGTCGGCCCTGCGCACCTGGAACGTTGCGCGGGCCTGCTCAATGTTGAGCACGGCCACACGCAGGTCGCGGTTATTGGCCAGTGCCACCTCGATCAATTGGCGCAACCGGGACTCTGCAAAATAGTCTTGCCACGGAGCGACCGCTGCAGAGCCCGTGGTGGCGTCATTGGCGGAGTACGTGGCCGGCACCGGCGCAGCAGGGCGCTCGTATGCTGGTATGAAGGAGCAGCCGCCCAGGAGCAAGGCTGCTGCCAGGGCGACCGAAGAAGTGCGTGGGTGATTAGTCATGGGTTCCAACTCCGGCATCTTCTGCGTGGCGACGGTTCATTTCATGTTGGCGTGCGCTGCCCTTGAACAGACTGCGGACCACCACGAAGAACACGGGTACGAAGAACACGGCCAGCACCGTACCAGTGATCATTCCGCCCAGCACACCGGTACCAATGGCGCGCTGACTGGCTGAGCCGGCCCCTGCCGCAATGGCCAGTGGCAGTACTCCAAGGCCAAAAGCCATGGAGGTCATCACGATGGGGCGGAACCGCAGGTGTGCAGCCGCCAGTGCCGACTCGATCACGCTCTTGCCCTGGGCTTGCAAGTCCTTCGCAAATTCGATGATCAAGATCGCGTTCTTGGCCGACAGCCCGATGATGGTGATCAGCCCCACCTGGAAGTACACATCGTTGGCATACCCGCGCATCAGAGTTGCCAGCAGTACACCCAGCACGCCGAGCGGCACCACCAGAATCACGGCGAGCGGGATGGACCAGCTCTCATACAGCGCGGCCAGGCACAGAAATACTGCCAGGATGGCGAAGCTGTAGAGGATGAGGGACTGAGCGCCGGCCAGTTTTTCCTCACGAGACTGGCCTGTCCACTCAAAGCCGAAGCCCGTAGGCAACTGGCTGGCGAGTTTTTCCATCTCTGCCATGGCCGCGCCCGTGCTGAAACCAGGGGCGGGCGCGCCGGAGATGCGCATGGCGGGATAGCCGTTGTAGCGCACCGTCTGCTGGGCTCCGTTCACCCAGCGCGTCGTGGCAAATGCCGAGAGTGGCACAGGTTTGCCCAGGCTGTTGACCGCGTTGATCTTGAGCAGGTCATCCGGCTGCATGCGTGCCGGTGCATCGGCCTGGACCACCACACGCTGCAGGCGGCCTTGGTTGGGGAAGTCGTTCACGTAGCTGGAGCCCAGTGCGGTGGAGAGTGCCGAGTTGATTGCATCAAACGGCACTCCTAGCGCGTTGGCCTTGTCGCGGTCAATATCGATTTGCAGTTGGGGCGCGTCTTCCAGGCCGTCCGGGCGCACCTGTGTCAGCACTTTGCTTTGCGATGCCATGCCCAGCAGCTGGTTGCGGGCCTTCACCAAGGCCTCGTGTCCGGCACCCCCTCGGTCTTGCAGGCGAAACGTAAAGCCGCTGGCATTGCCCAGCTCAGGAATGGGCGGGGGGCTCAGCGGAAAGATGAAGGCGTCGCGGATGCCCATTAGCCCGCCAAAAGCGCGGTTGGCGACGTCTTGGGCAGACTGACCCGGGCCGTGGCGCTCGCTCCAGTCTTTCAGGGTCACGAAGGCGAGGGCCGCATTCTGGCCCTGGCCGGAAAAGCTGAAGCCCAGCACGCCCACCATGCTCTGTACTTCGGGCTGCTTGAGGATGAACTCCTCGACTTGCTGCATCACAGCAAGGGTACGTTCCTGGGTTGCCCCGGGAGGCAGTTGCACATTGACGATGATGTTGCCCTGGTCTTCACTGGGGAGGAAGGATGTGGGCAGTCGCATGTACACCACGGTTACGGCACCGATGATCGCGGCGTAGATGACCATGTAGCGTGCCGCCCGTTTGAGCATGCGCGCAACAAAGCCCTCATACCCCTTGGCCGTGCGTGAGAAGCTGCGGTTGAACCAGCCGAAAAAGCCGCTTTTTTCATGGTGGTGGCCAGCTTCCACAGGCTTGAGCAGTGTCGCGCACAGTGCTGGTGTGAGCGACAGCGCCATGAACGCCGAGAAGGCGATGGATGCCACCATCACTGCCGAGAACTGGCGGTAGATGTTGCCAGTGGATCCCGCAAAGAAGGCCAAAGGCACGAACACCGAGATCAGCACCACGGTAACGCCGATGATGGCGCCCGAGATTTGTCGCATAGCCTTGCGGGTGGCCTCTAGCGGCGAGAGCCCCTCCTCGCTCATGATGCGCTCTACGTTTTCCACCACCACGATGGCATCGTCCACCACAATGCCGATCACCAGCACCATGCCGAACATGGTCAGCACGTTGATCGAAAAGCCCAGGGCCAGCAGCGTGGCGAACGTACCGAGCAGGGCGATGGGCACCACGATGGTCGGAATGATGGTGTAGCGCCAGTTCTGCAAGAACAGGAACATCACCAGGAACACCAGAGCCACGGCCTCCAGCAGTGTTTTGGCTACCTGGGTGATGGAGATGTCCACGAAGCGCGAGCTGTCGTAGGGAATGCTCCAGCTCATGCCCTCGGGGAAGTAACGCGAGAGTTCATCCATCTTGGTGCGCACGGCCTTGGCGGCTTCTAGGGCATTGCCGCTGGGCGACAGTTGGACGCCGATGCCTACGGCAGGCTTGCCGTTCAGGCGTGCAGCCGTGGCATAGGCCTGTCCGCCCAGTTCGACACGCGCGACGTCCTTGATGCGGACCGTGGAACCATCGGTGTTGGCGCGCAGCACGATGTTGCCGAACTGCTCCACGCTGGAGAGCTGTCCGTTGACCACCACGGTCGCTGCGATGCCCTGGCCCGCCACATTGGGCAAGTCGCCAATGGTCCCGCTGGCCACCTGCGCGTTCTGCGCGCGGATGGCAGCAGTGATCTCTGTGGCCGACAGGTTGAAGCTCACCATTTTTGCTGGATCGATCCAGATGCGCATGGCGCGCTCGGTGCCGAAGAGTTGTGCCTGACCAATACCTTGAAGGCGCTGCAGTTCGGGCACCACGTTGCGCGATGCGTAGTCACCGAGCGCCACCGTATCCGTTGCCGGATTGGTGGACGACAGCATGGTGAACAGCAGAAAATTGGAGCGCGACTTGTCCACGCGCACGCCTTGCTGTGTTACTGCAGAGGGCAGGCGCGGTGTTGCGCGCGACAAGCGGTTTTGCACGTCGACCTGCGCGAGGTCGGCGTTGGTGCCTGGCTGGAAGCTCAGGGTGATGCTGCCGGAGCCATCGGCTTGCGCGACGGACTCCATGTAGATCAGCCCAGGCGAGCCGTTCATCTCGCGCTCGATCACCGACAGAACGCTGTCCTCAAGGGTTTGCGCTGAGGCACCAGGGTAAGCCGCGTTGATGACGATGGATGGCGGTGCGACGGGGGGGTACTGGGCGATCGGCAACTGCGTGATCGCCACCCCGCCCATCACCATGATGAACAAGGCAATCACCCATGCGAAGATCGGTCGGTCGATGAAGAACTTGGCCATGCTGGAATGCCCCTTATGGCTTTGATGCCGAAGCGGTAGATGCTGCCGGCGCAGCCGGCTGTGCCGAAGATGCCCCCGTGGCTTGCCATGGGACAGGCTTTACGGGCGTGCCGGGAGGCAGCATCTGCAACTTCTGGAAGCCGTCCACCATGACCTTTTCCCCGGTCTTCAGCCCTTCAAGGACCACCCAGCGATTGTTTTGTGCCGCGCTGACTTTGATGGCGCGCGGGGACACCTTGCCATCTTCGCCAACAACGCTGACGGTGTCGCCCTGCTGAGTGCGCGTGACAGCTTGTTGCGGTACGGTGATCGCATTGTTGGCCTGGGCTTGTTCTATGCGCACGCGCAGGTACAGGCCGGGCAGCAGTTCACCCTTCGGGTTGGGTACCTCGGCACGCAGCGTAACCTGGCCTGTGGTGGCATCCACCGACAGGTCGGTGAACAGCAGTTTTCCTGCTTGTGCGTATTCCGAACCATCGCTCATCACGAGTTTGACGCTAGCTGCCTCTGTGCTGCCTGCCCGTTTGAATTGGCCACTTTCCATTGCGCGGCGCAGTTGAAAGACATCGCTGGCTGACTGCGTGAAGTTCACGTACACCGGGTCGATCTGCTGTACCACCGCGAGGGGGGTTGCTTCTCCTTGCCCCACAAGCGCCCCTTCCGTCACCAGCGCCCGGCCTATGCGACCCGAGATGGGGGAGGTCACGCTGGCGTAGCCCAGATTGATGTCAGCGGTGCGGACAGCGGCCCTGGCGGTGGCTACATCTGCTTGCGCCTGCTTTTCGGCAGCTTCGGCATTTGCGAAATCTTGTTTGCTGATGGCATTGACGCTGACCAGCGGGCGGTAGCGTTCCAACTGGGCGCTCGCCTGAGCGAGGTTGGCCTGAGCCTTGGCCAGGCCTGCGCGCGCGCTTTCCGATGCGGCGGCGTAGGGAGCGGGGTCAATACGGAATAGCGCCTGCCCCGCCTTTACGTCACTGCCTTCCTTGAAAAGGCGCTGCTGGAGAATGCCTGCGGCACGAGCACGTACTTGTGCGACTCGCGAGGCCTCCACGCGGCCTGGCAGCTCAGTGATCAAACCGACATCGCCAGGCGTTGCAGTCACGACCCCCACCTCGACGGGGGGCATTTGTTGCCTACCGGCTGGGGCTTGAGCGTCGGTCTTGCCGCAAGAGACAAGGAGCATCGTGGCCGCTGTTGCAGCAACCAGGGACACAACCCTGCGCCCGAAGGGGGGGCCGAAGAAGGGGGGGGTAGATGCAACACGCGGTGTCGGCATGGGAGTCCTTTTGGTCGGAGTCAAGGAGTCGGGTTGTAAGGTATGGGCTGCTGGGGAGAATCCCATCCGTCCCAGATGCCCAATAAAAACAGTGTGCGATTATACATACAGCCATGAATGTATAATTGTGATGGCCGATGCCTTTGTGGATCGTGTGGGTACTTAGTATGTAGAACGAGGAGGCAAACACCAATGGCGCGTCGAACCAAGGAAGATGCAGTTGCCACGCGCAGCAGCCTGATTGATGCGGCGGAGCGGGTTTTTCGGGAGAAGGGTGTCTCGCGTGCTTCGCTCAGCGACATAGCGCAGGCTGCCGGTGCTACGCGCGGAGCGATCTACTGGCACTTCAAGGATAAGGTGGACCTTTTTAATGCGATGATGGATCGGGTGACGCTTCCGCTGGAACAGGGCTATCGTGAATTTGAGAGCAGCACCTGCCCAGACCCGGTGCAGAGGTTGCGCGCTGTGATGGCGCTGGTGCTGCGTAGCGTGGCATCCGATGAGCGCACTCGCAGGGTCTTTGAGATCGCTCTGTACAAAGTGGAGTACGTCAATGAGCTGGTAGGGGTGCGAGATCGCAATGTGGCCGCGTCGGATGGTTTTACGCAGCAACTGGCGCGTGACTTCGCGTTGGCTGCGCAATGCCAGGGGCTGGTCTTGCCGATGACTCCGATCGAGGCGGCGATTGGTTTGCATGCCCTGTTCGATGGCCTGATTCGCAACTGGATTCTTAGTGAAGGCGTCTTTGATCTGTTGGGGGTTGGCGGCGCATGTACCGATGCCTTCTTGCTGGGGTTGGGGTTATCGCTGCCTGTTTCTTCGGTGACTGAGGGGGGCGGTCTTTCTCCCTAGGGTATCTTCATTGCAATTGCCGAGTTGGTATTGATGGGGCAGGCTCTTCCTGGGTGTAATGGCGTGCGATAATCTAGAGCTGTTCTGTTTTTGATCGTGCGGCTGTAGCTCAGTGGATAGAGTATTGGCCTCCGAAGCCAAGGGTCGTGGGTTCGATCCCCGCCAGCCGCACCAGTGAGCACGTAACGAGCACCTTTGTGGTTTGCGTCAAGATAATTAATTTCTGAGCGCGTAAAATTTGGTGCTATAATTCGAAATTCTCCGGAGGGGTGCCCGAGTGGCTAAAGGGGGCAGACTGTAAATCTGTTGGCTTACGCCTACACTGGTTCGAATCCAGTCC
>CAXIRU010000044.1:0-75331 GCA_964031875.1 Acidovorax facilis | reverse complement strand
CCTTGATGCAAAGGACGGACTTGGCGCCGGTATTGTCGGCAACCTCTAACCGAGATTCTGTCTGGATCATTTCAATATTCCCAACTTGCACCAGAAGACAACAGCCCCAGAGAACTTCTCAAGGGCTGCAAATCAGCCAGTCAGTCTTGGGCCCGTCGTCCGCACCGCAAACCATTTGCAGCACTTCCCGCTGGGCAGAAACTTCACGTAAGAAACGCGAAGCCCTCGATTATTGCAAAAGACTTTTACGAAGTCAAGCGAGTGTTATGCAGGTACATGCAGATATTGTTGCGCAAGGGCCAGAAAGGCCTCCAGCTGCGGATCAGACCCCAGTTCCTCGCGCAGGATACCCGCGACGACTGGAGCCAACTCCATCGCCTTGCGGGCATCCAGGAACAGCAGCCGGGAGCGGCGGGCCAGCACATCTTCCACTGTGCAGGCGTATTCATGGCGCGCGGCAAAACGCACCATGGCCTCCGTCAGCCCCCCGCCAAGGTCGGTCTGCGCACCGGCCATGGCACGGACCACCTCTGCTTCGCTGCCATAGGAGTGCAGCCCCTGGGGATCGCTGATGCGGTGATGAACAACACCTTCTGGCGTTCCCACCAAAGGTAGATGATTGGTCACCCCTGGCGGCTTTTCAGGCAACAGCCCCGTAGCGAAGCATTTTTGCAACACATCTTCGGCCATGGCGCGATAGGTGGTCCATTTGCCGCCCGTTACGGTGATCAAGCCGCTTCGACTGGCCAACACCGTGTGCTCACGGCTGATCTTCTTGGTGTTGTCACCATCGTCGTCCTGCGGCTTCACTAGCGGACGAAGCCCCACCCAGATACTCCGGATATCCTCCTCCCGCGGGGCGCGGGTGAGGTATCGCGCCGATTCGTCCAGGATGAATCGGACCTCCTCTCGAAAAGGCTGAGGCTCGCGCACGATGTCCTGGCGCGGGCTGTCAGTGGTCCCGAGAATGAGCTTTCCAAGCCATGGCACTGCAAATAGAACCCGGCCGTCGGCGGTCTTGGGGACCATCAAGGCGTGATCAGAGGGAAGAAACTCCCGATCCACCACAATGTGTACGCCCTGGCTGGGTGCCACGATAGGCTTCACAGGGCGACCAATGGCCTCGCCGTCCATCTGCCGCAAGGCATCCACCCACACACCGGTGGCATTCACGACCGTGCGGGCGCGCACGGTGAATTGCTGGCCAGTGGCGGCGTCTTCACAGACGAAGCCAGCAACCTTGCCCGCCTCGTGAATCAGCGACCGCGCGGGGCAATAGTTCACCACCAGCGCACCCAGGCTGGCAGCAGTTCGCGCCAAAGCCAAGGCCAGACGGGCATCGTCAAACTGGCCATCCCAGTACTTGACCCCCCCCTTGAGCCCCTGCGGACGGGCCGTGGGCAGGCACGCCAGCGTGCGCGCGCGCCCCATGAATTCAGTGGCGCCCAATCCAGCCTTGCCTGCAAGAGCGTCGTACATCTTGAGGCCGATGCCATAAAACGGCGTCTCCCAAAAATGGTAAGACGGCATCACAAACGGCAGGGGCTGCGCCAGATGGGGCGCGTTGTGCAGCAAGGTCGTGCGCTCATGCAAGGCCTCGCGCACCAGAGCGATGTTGCCTTGCGCCAGGTAGCGAACTCCACCATGTACCAATTTGGTCGCCCGGGATGAGGTTCCCTTGGCGAAGTCGTGCGAATCCACCAAGACTACGCTGAACCCTCGTGCTGCGGCATCCAGCGCCACCCCCAGGCCGGTCGCCCCCCCTCCTATCACGGCAAGGTCATAGTGGCGAGGCTGGGCCAGACGCGCAAGCAGGTCGGCACGCTGTGTTGGGAGAGGAGCTGTGGCAGTAGTCATGGGGTGATTGTCCATGGGCGAAAGGAAATTTAAGGGTTTACCCTTGAATTCTTATCACTTCGGAGGGAGATCCAGCCCCAGGCCGCTTGACCGATAGCAGCACAGGGGATGGTCTTGAATAACCTGAATAAAAAGGAAAGGCAGCCAAAGACTCTGCGAGCCACGGCCGCCCAAAGCATCGCAGCAGTCACCAGGACTGCGAAGCCAACCGGCTTATCGCACCTTGCCGTCCTTCCAAGCCTGCAACAGCGTGCCATACGCAATCGTCTGGCCCTTCGGCTTCTCATTGGCCAGCTTGGCCCATGGCGCCTGCTTGTCGCTCAGCCACTTGGCGTTGTCGCTCTTGGGGTTGAGCTTGGGGGCGCAATGGGCCATACCGGCGCGCTCCAGGCGGGCCATGACCTGATCCATCTCTTCGGCCAGGGTGTCCATGGCGCCCTGGGGCGTCTTTTCACCGGTCACAGCCTGGGCCACGTTCTTCCACCACAGCTGGGCAAGCTTGGGATAGTCGGGCACATTGGTGCCGGTGGGCGACCATGCCACGCGGGCGGGGCTGCGGTAGAACTCGACCAGGCCGCCCAGCTTGGGCGCAGCGTCCGTCATCGCCTTGGACTGGATGTCCGACTCACGGATCGGCGTCAGGCCGACCATGGTTTTCTTGAGCGACGTGGTCTTGGCCGTCACGAACTGTGCGTAGAGCCAGGCGGCTGCCGTCTTGTTGGCGTCGTGGTCCTTGAAGAAGGTCCAGCTGCCCACATCCTGGTAGCCGTTTTGCATGCCCTGCTTCCAGTAAGGGCCATTGGGGCCAGGGGCCATGCGCCACTTGGGGGTGCCATCGGCATTCACCACGGGCAGGCCGGGCTTGGTCATGTCGGCCGTGAAAGCGGTGTACCAGAAGATCTGCTGGGCGATCTGGCCTTGGGCAGGAACGGGACCGGCTTCGCCAAAGGTCATGCCCGTGGCTTCCTTGGGCGCGTACTTCTTCATCCAATCGACGTACTTGGTGAGGGCGTAGACGGCAGCGGGCGAGTTGGTGGCGCCGCCACGGGATACGCTGGCGCCCACAGGCGTGCACTTGTCGTCAGCCACGCGAATGCCCCACTCGTCAATCGGCAGGCCGTTGGGCGCGCCGATGTCGGCGGTGCCCGCCATGGACAGCCAGGCATCAGTAAAACGCCAGCCCAGCGACGGGTCCTTCTTGCCGTAGTCCATGTGGCCGTAGATAGGCTTGCCATCAATGTTCTTCACGTCGTTGGTAAAGAACTCGGCAATGTCTTCGTAGGCAGACCAGTTCAGAGGCACACCCAGGTCATAGCCGTACTTGGCCTTGAACTTGTCCTTGATGTCCTTGCGGTCGAACAGGTCGGCACGGAACCAGTACAGGTTGGCAAACTGCTGGTCTGGCAACTGGTACAGCTTGCCATCCGGCGCCGTCGTGAACTTGGTGCCGATGTAGTCCTTGATGTCGATACCGGGGTTCGTCCACTCCTTGCCGTTGCCCGTCATGTAGTCGGTCAGATTCAGGATCTTGCCGTAGCGGTAGTGCGTGCCAATCAGGTCCGAATCAGAGATCCAGCCGTCGTAAATCGACTTGCCCGACTGCATGGAGGTCTGCAGCTTCTCCACGACGTCGCCTTCCTGGATCAGGTCATGCTTGACCTTGATGCCTGTGATTTCTTCGAACGCCTTGGCCAGTGTCTTGGATTCGTACTCGTGCGTGGTGATGGTCTCGGACACTACAGAAATCTCCTTCACACCCTTGGCCTGCAGCTTCTTCGCTGCATCGATGAACCACTTCATCTCGGCCATCTGCTGGTCTTTGCTCAGCGTGGATGGCTGGAACTCACTGTCGATCCACTTCTTGGCCTCGGCCTCGCCTGCCCAGGCGGCCTGCCCCAAAGCCAGGGTTGCGGCGGCGAACGCGATCGCCGTGAACTGCATCTTCATTGTTGTCTCCTCAGATGGACCCCCTGGTGGATGAACACCGGCCCGGGGGGAAATCGGACCGGTGCTTGTCATCATCAAAAACAATAGCTGCCAGCGCTTTCTGCACCTATGCTTCAGATATTTTTCTATCTCAATCACTGAACCAATAAGCGCTGGCAGCTATCGTTTTGATACCGCACAGATGCCCACGCGCTCATCACCCCTTGCGCATCACCAGCGCCAGCAGCGCCATCGACAGCACAAAGCTGATCCAGATGGACGGGTCGCCCTCCAGGCTGAACCACTGCGCCAGCTTGCCGCTGATGCCGACAAAAATCAGGTTCACATAGGCCGCCGACAGCAACCCGATAAACAGCCGATCGCCGCGTGTGGTCTCCAGCGGCAAAAAGCCCTTGCGCACCGTTGTGGGCGATTTCACCTCCCACACCGTCATACCGATCAGCATGAGCACGATGCAAATGAAGAACACCGCCACAGGCAACGTCCAGGCCATCCAATCAAACATTTGAACCATTCCTTTCCATTAGCGTGGCGTCAGATACCGCCAAAGCACGTCCCCACTGGCGCGGCCCAAGCCAGGGACGCCGAGCAAGGGCCGCCCCGCAGCGAGGGCGTCGTCCCCCTGGAGGGGGAAGGCGCCGCAGGCGACTCAGGGGGTGCATCACACCCGTCCCATCGCGAAACCCTTGGCGATGTAGTGGCGCACAAACCAGATCACGATGGCACCCGGCACGATGGTCAGCACACCCGCTGCCGCCAGCGTCGCCCAGTCCATGCCGCTGGCGCTCACCGTGCGCGTCATCGTGGCCACGATGGGCTTGGCGTTCACGCTGGTCAGCGTGCGGGCCAGCAGCAGCTCGACCCAGCTGAACATGAAGCAAAAGAACGCCGCCACACCCACACCCGCCTTGATGAGCGGCAGGAAGATGGTGAGGAAAAAGCGCGGAAAGCTGTAGCCGTCGATGTAGGCCGTCTCGTCGATCTCGCGCGGAATGCCGCTCATGAAGCCTTCCAAAATCCACACCGCCAGCGGCACGTTGAACAACAGGTGCGCCAGCGCCACGGCAATGTGCGTGTCCATCAGGCCCACGGTGGTGTAGAGCTGGAAGAACGGCAGCAAGAACACGGCGGGTGGCGTCATGCGGTTGGTCAGCAGCCAGAAGAACACATGCTTGTCGCCCAGGAACTGGTAGCGGCTGAAGGCATAGGCCGCAGGCAACGCCACCGTGAGCGAAATCACCGTGTTGATGGCCACATAGATCAGGCTGTTGATGTAGCCCGAGTACCACGACGCATCGGTGAAGATGGTCTTGTAGTTGTCCCAGGTGAAGTTCTGGGGGAAGAACGTGAAGGTCGAGAGGATCTCCTCGTTCGTCTTGAAGCTCATGTTGACCATCCAGTAGATGGGCAGCACGGCGAACACCAGGTACGCGATCAAGAACAGCGTGCGCTTTTGAAAGCGTTTTTCATGCATGGTCGGCTCCCTCGTCGCTGGCGGTGCCCACGCGCTGCATCCAGTTGTAGAGGATGAAGCACAGCAGCAGGATGATGAAGAAATAGATCAGCGAGAACGCTGCAGCAGGGCCAAGATCGAACTGCCCCACGGCCTTGGTCGTGAGGTACTGCGACAGGAACGTGGTCGCATTGCCCGGCCCGCCGCCCGTCAGCACAAAGGGCTCGGTGTAGATCATGAAGCTGTCCATGAAGCGCAACAGCACCGCAATCATCAGCACGCCGCGCATCTTGGGCAGCTGGATGTAGCGGAACACCGCGAACTTGCTGGCGCCATCGATGCGGGCCGCCTGGTAATACGCATCGGGGATGGAGCGCAGCCCGGCAAAGGCCAGCAGCGCCACCAGCGGCGTCCAGTGCCACACGTCCATCAGCAACACCGTCAGCCACGCCTGCGTGGCGTTGCCGGTGTAGCTGTATTCAATGCCCATCTCCTGCAACATCCGGCCCATCAGGCCAATGTCGGCGCGGCCATAAATCTGCCAGATGGTGCCCACCACGTTCCAAGGGATCAGCAGCGACAGGGCCACCACCACCAGCACGGCGGAAGACTTCCAGCCCTGCGCGGGCATGGACAGGGCCAGCAAAATGCCCAGCGGAATTTCCACCGCCAGCACGGCCAGCGAGAAGGTGATCTGCCGCCACAGGGCCGAGTGCAGCTCTTCGTCGCGCATCACGGCGGCAAACCACTCGGTGCCCACAAACACGCGGCGCTCGGGGCTGATGATGTCTTGCACCGAATAATTCACCACCGTCATCAACGGCAAGATGGCCGAGAAGGCCACGCAGAGGATGACCGGCAGGATCAGGAGCCAGGCCTTCTGGTTCACGGGTTTGGTCGTGGTGCTCATGGGATGAGTTCCTCGTTTTGGTAGTAGCAGGTGTGCTCACCCAGCACCTGTAGCCACACCGTGTCGCCTGCCGAGGGCAAGCGCGTCTCGGGGCTGAAACGGGCCTTGAGCGTGTGCTCACCCACCTTCGCGGTCAGCATCAAATAGGTGCCGATGTCTTGCACCTGCGCCACGCTGCAGGCCAATGCGCCGGGCTGCTGCGCGGCGGCCAGCGCCAGGTATTCAGGGCGAATGCCCACCTGCAGCGAACCAGCGGGCAGCGCGCGCCTTGCGGGGGCCGCCAGGCGATGGCCCGCTACGGTCAGCTCGGCACCATCCGACTGCGCAGGCAAAAAGTTCATGCCCGGCGAGCCGATGAAGTGCCCCACGAACACATGCTGGGGCCGCTCGAACAGCGCATCGGCCGAGCCCACCTGCACGGCACGGCCCCGCGTCATCACCACCACCTGGTCGGCAAAGGTCAATGCCTCCACCTGGTCGTGCGTGACGTAGATCAGCGTGAGCTTGAGCTCGTGGTGGATCTGCTTGAGCTTGCGGCGCAGCTGCCACTTCAGGTGCGGGTCGATCACCGTGAGCGGCTCGTCAAACAGCACCGCGGCCACGTCCGAACGCACCAGGCCACGGCCCAGCGAGATTTTCTGCTTCTGGTCGGCCGACAGGCCTGCTGCGCGCATGCCCAGCTGGTGGCTCATCTCCAGCATCTCGGCAATCGCGCCCACGCGCTGTTTGATCTGGGCTTCGGGCACCTTGCGGTTTTTGAGCGGAAAGGCCAGGTTCTCGGCCACCGTCATGGTGTCGTAGATCACCGGGAACTGGAACACCTGCGCAATGTTGCGCTCTTGCGGGCTGGCACGGGTCACGTCACGGCCATCAAACAGCACCTTACCGTGCGATGGCACCAGCAGGCCCGACATGATGTTGAGCATGGTGGTCTTGCCGCAGCCCGAGGGGCCCAGCAGCGCATAGGCGCCGCCGTCCTCAAATTCCATCTTCAGGGGCAGCAGCGCATAGTCGCTGTCCTGCTGCGGATTAGCCTTGTACGAATGCGCCAAGTCCAGACTGATACGCGCCATCTCAGCGACCTCCTTGTACGGACAGGTGGTGGGCAGGCGCCCACACCAGGCGCTCGTCGGCGCCAAACACATAGGCCTGCGCCGGGTCCAGGTGCAAGGTGATGCCCGCGCCCAGCTCAAAGTAGTGCACGCCGGTGAGCTGCGCCACCAGCTCGCCCCAGGGCGTGTGGGCATGCACAAAGGTGTCCGAGCCCGAGATTTCGGCCAGCTCGACCACGCCACTCACGCTCACATCGCCAGGCCGTGCATGCACGCGCAAGGCACTGGCACGCACGCCCACCGTCAAGGCGCCAGTGGCGCTGCCTGGGGGCAACGGAATGGCCAAATCGCAACCGCCTTGCAGTCGAACACCGTGCGCCAGGGGCGTGGCGGCGATCAAGTTCATGGGTGGGTCGCTGAAGGCGCGGGCCACGCTCAGTGAATTGGGCGCGTGGAACACCTCGGCCGTCGGGCCGTATTGCAACAGCCGCCCTTGGTCGAGCACCGCCGTGTAGCCGCCCAGCAGCAGCGCCTCGCCCGGCTCGGTGGTGGCATACACCACGGTGGACTGGCCTGCGGCAAACAATTGCGTGAGTTCTTCACGCAGCTCCTCGCGCAGCTTGTAATCCAGATTCACCAGGGGTTCATCCAGCAACATCAGCGGCGCGCCCTTGGCCAGGGCCCGCGCCAGCGCCACGCGCTGCTGCTGTCCGCCCGACAGCTCGGCCGGGTGGCGGTCCAGAAACATCTCGATGTGCAGCCGACTGGCCAACTCGCGCACCCGGGCGTCGATGTTCTTGTCGCCGCGCAGCTTCAGGGGCGAGGCGATGTTGTCAAACACCTTCATCGAGGGGTAGTTGATGAACTGCTGGTACACCATGGCCACGTTGCGCTCACGCACGGGCATGCCCGTCACGTCCACGCCATCCACCGTCACCTTGCCTGCGGTCGGCGTATCGAGCCCGGCCATGATGCGCATCAAGCTGGTCTTGCCTGCCTGCGTAGCGCCCAGCAGCACCGTCACGGCATTGCTTTGCAATGCCAGGCTCATGTCATAAAGCCAGGTCTGCGCCCCCACCCTTTTGCTGATGCTGTCCAGTGCCAGCTGCATGAAGCACCCTCTTCCGGCCCGACGGCCTGTATGACAGGACGGCCCGCACGCCCGCCAGCCGCCTATGATTTTCGATATTTTTCATTTTTGTTCTTTTTGATTCGAATCGAATCCAGGTTTACCCTTAATCATTTCGTTTTCATTCGATTTAAAGTCCTGCAAAGCGTACGGCGTTCGCTTCCTGTTCATTTCAGTTTCGTTACGATTCGATGACAAAACACCGCCTGCACCACCCCGGCAGGCACACCGAACGCAACCCCCCTTCCGCCTGCACGTGAACACCAACCCCCGCCAACTGCAACTGCTTGAAGAAGTACGCACCCGCAAGTCCGCCACGGTGGAACAGCTCGCTGAAACCCTGGGCGTCACGCTGCAGACCGTGCGCCGCGATGTGCAGCGGCTGGCCGAGTCGGGCTTGCTCACGCGCTTTCATGGCGGGGTGCGCGTGCCCAGCTCCACGGTGGAAAACCTGGCCCACACCCAGCGCGAAACCCTGCACGCCGAAGGCAAGGCCCGCATTGCCCGCGCCGTGGCCGAACAGGTGCCGCACAACTGCTCGCTGATCCTGAACATCGGCACCACCACCGAGGCCGTCGCCAAGGCCCTGCTGCACCACCGGGGCCTGCGCGTCATCACCAACAACCTGAACGTGGCCGCCATCCTGAGCGGCAACCCCGAGTGCGAGGTCATCGTGGCGGGCGGCGTGGTGCGCGCGCGCGACCGGGGCATCGTGGGCGAGGCGGCGGTGGACTTCATCCGCCAGTTCAAGGTAGACATCGCACTCATCGGCATCTCGGGCATCGAGCCCGACGGCACGCTGCGCGATTTTGACTACCGCGAAGTGAAGGTTGCGCAGACCATCATCGAGCAGGCCCGCGAGGTGTGGCTGGCCGCCGACCACAGCAAATTCAACCGCCAAGCGATGGTGCAGGTGGCAACGCTTGCGCAGATTGACCGCTTCTTCACCAATGCACCGGCCCCCGATCCCTTCCCAGCGCTCTTGCGCGAGGCGGGGGTGGAACTCACCGTGGCGCCGTGACAGGGCCCCCTCTTGCGCAACCGCACTGCCGTATCCTCCAAGACCATGAGAACCCCGCCCACGAACGGCCCGACGGCCTGCGCCCCGTACCGCCCAGATACTGAAGTGGAGCACCCCCCAAGGAGCCAATGCAGCACGCCCGTAGCACCTTGCCATACAACCCACGCGCATCGGAACGCGTCGGCCTTGGTTCGCTAGGCTGACCATGGACAGCTCAAGCCCACTCCAGATCCGCGCCGCGCAATCGGCCGACGCACTGGCCATTGCCAGCCTGCTGAGCGCCACGGGCTGGTTCAAGGCCTATGCCGGGCAAACACCGGCGCAGGCGGCCACGCACGTGCGAGGCTTGATTGAAGCCAGCGCAGAAGATCACCGCAGCCTGCTGCTCGTCGCAGAAGACCGCACGCAACAGGTGTGCGGCTATTGCGCCGTGCACTGGCTGCCGCTGGCGATCCTGCAAGGCTGGGAAGCCTATGTCAGCGAGCTGTTCGTGGACGAACGGGCACGCGGCACCGGAGCCGGCAGCCGCCTGCTTGACGCCGCCGTGCAAGCCGCCCGCGAGCGTCTATGCACGCGTATCTGGCTGATCAACAACCGCGAGCGATCTTCCTATGCGCGGGGCTTCTACCCCAAAAAGGGTTGGACGGAGCAAGTCGAGATGGCACGCTTCGTTTTGCCGCTGACACCGCAACCTTCCGAAAACTCTGCCGCATGACCACCTACCTGCTCGCCCTCGACCAAGGCACTTCCAGCTCCCGCAGCATCGTGTTCAATGAACGCGGCCACATCGTGGCGCAGGCGCAGCTGGAACTGCCGCAGATCTACCCCCAGCCCGGCTGGGTGGAGCACGACCCACTGGAGATCTGGCGCACCCAGCTGGCCACCGCGCGCGATGCGCTGGCCAAGGCGGGCATAGCGGCCAATGCTGTACGCGCCGTGGGCATCACCAACCAGCGCGAGACCACGGTGCTGTGGAACCGCAAGACCGGCCAGCCCGTGCACCACGCCATCGTGTGGCAAGACCGCCGCGCCGAACCCGCCTGCGCCCAGCTGCGAAGCCAAGGCCACGCCGCCACCATCCAGACCAAAACGGGGCTGCTGGTGGACGCCTACTTCTCCGGCACCAAGCTGCAATGGCTGCTGGACCACGTGCCCGGCGCGCGCGATGCAGCCGAGCGCGGCGAGCTGGCCTTTGGCACGGTGGACAGCTGGCTGATGTGGAAGCTGACCCATGGCCAGGTGCATGTGACGGACGTGAGCAATGCTGCACGCACCATGCTGTTCAATGTGCACACCAACCAGTGGGACGACGAACTGCTGGCGCTGCTGCGCATTCCGAAGGCGCTGCTGCCCGAGGTGCTGCCCTCGGCCGCCCACTTTGGCGACACGGCGGCCGACCTGCTGGGCCACCCCATCCGCATCGGCGGCGTGGCGGGCGATCAGCAAAGCGCGCTGTTCGGCCAAGCCTGCTTCACGGCCGGCATGGCCAAGAACACCTATGGCACGGGCTGCTTCATGCTCATGCACACGGGCAGCATCTTCCAGACCAGCCAGAACGGCCTGCTCACCACCAGCGCAGCGCAAGCCTCCAAGCAACCCGAGTTCGCCATGGAGGGCAGCGTTTTTGTGGGCGGCGCGGTGGTGCAGTGGCTGCGCGATGGCCTGCGCGCCATCACCCACAGCAGCGAGGTCGAGTCGCTCGCACAGAGCGTGCCCGATTCGGGCGGCGTGATGATGGTGCCCGCCTTCACCGGCCTGGGCGCCCCCTACTGGAAGCCCGACGCACGCGGCACCATCACGGGCCTCACGCGCGGCAGCACCATTGCCCACATTGCCCGCGCGGCGCTGGAGAGCATTGCCTACCAAAGCGCCGCCCTGCTGCTGGCCATGAGCCGCGACGCCGTGGCCGCCGGGGGTGCCCCGGTGAGCGAGCTGCGCGTGGACGGCGGCGCGTGTGTGAACGATTTGCTGATGCAGTTCCAGGCCGACCTGCTGGGCATTCCGGTGGTGCGGCCTGCGGTCATCGAAACCACCGCCCTGGGCGCGGCCTACCTGGCGGGGCTGTCGAGCGGCGTGTACGCCAGCACCAGTGAACTCTCCCACCTGTGGCGCGCCGACCGGCGCTTTGTGCCCACCCTCAGCAACGGCCGCGCGCAGGAGCTGATGGCGAACTGGGAGCATGCGGTGAGACAAACCACGGCTGCATAGAGTGCATCCCCCTGAGGCGCTGCGCGCCTTCCCCCTTCTCTCGAATGGCTGCGCCATTCGGGAAGGGGGACGCTCCCAGCGCGGCGGGGCGGCCCTTGCGCGGGAGCACTGGCATGGGCCGCGCCCAAATCGCAGGTGGGTTATTGCTCCGAACTGAGGGGAAACAGAGTGGATCGGCGCGATTCTGGTGCTGATCTGCCTGCCATCAACTCCCATGCCCACCATGCAACGCGGATACCATCGCATGCCTGCGTTGACCATCATCTATTGCCTGAACCATGAGCACCACCTCTGCCCCCGCTTCTGCCTCCACCCTGCCCGTCATCGCTTTCATCGGCGGCGGCAACATGGCCAGCGCCATCATTGGCGGGCTGATCCACCAGGGGCTGCCAGCCAGCCAGATCGAGGTGGTGGAACCCTGGGCCGAGGCACGCGAGGCGCTGCGCAAGCACTACGGCATTGAAGCCCAGGCCGAAGCGGGCCCCGCCCTGCAGCGCGCAGGCATCGTGGTCTGGGCCGTCAAGCCCCAAACCTTCAAAGACGCAGCCGCCCAGGCCAAGGCGCACACGCAGCAGGCGCTGCACCTGAGCGTGGCCGCAGGCATCCGATCCGGCAGCATTGCGCAGTGGCTGGCCACCGAGCGCATTGTGCGCACCATGCCCAACACGCCCGCCCTGGTGGGCAAGGGCATGAGCGCGCTCTACGCCCGTCCGGCCGTCACGCCGGCCGAGCGCCAAAGCGTGGAAGCCATCATGGCGTCCACCGGCGAGTTTTTGTGGGTGGAAGAGGAGATACAGCTCGACGCCGTGACGGCCCTCTCCGGCTCCGGCCCCGCCTATGTCTTCTACTTCCTGGAAGCCATGACCCGCGCAGGCGTGAACCTGGGCCTGAGCGAGCAGCAGGCCCACCAACTGGCTGTGGGCACGTTTGTGGGCGCGTCAGAGCTGGCCCGCCGCTCCGACGAGCCCCCCGCCGTGCTGCGCCAGCGCGTCACGTCCAAGGGCGGCACCACCTATGCGGCGCTGCAGTCCATGGAAGGGGATGGCGTGGCCGCCGCATTCGAGCGCGCCATGCAGGCCGCCTGCCAGCGCGCCGATGAACTGGGCAACGAGTTTGGCGGCTGACGCCCTGAACCTTCAAGCCAAATAAGCCGCTAGCGCTTATCCATTAAGCGCTAACAGCTATATTTTTCATAGCGAATTAAGCCTGCACACTCACCCTCAGGCGCGGATTTTCTTCAACCAAGCCACCAGCTCACCGCTGATGAGGGCCTGGTTGATAGCGTCGTCGGGCTGCTGCACCCATTGGCGCACGCGGTTCACTGCCGTGAAGCCCACGTTGTCAAACTGCTGCCCCAGGCGCTGGATGTAGGGGAACTTGGCCGACTGGTTGCTCACCCCCAGAAAGTGAAAGTACACGCCATCGCCCCGCGCCTGCGAGGCCTTGAGCAGTTCGGTGGTTCGGGCCTCATCCGCGCTTTCGCCATCGGTCACAAAAAAGATCAGCGTCTGGCGGGGGTTGGCCGCAGGTGCCGGGGCCGCACCGCCGCCAAACAAGCGGCCCAGGAAGCCCTTGGGCTTCTCGGCGGTCCAGCCAAAATCGGTCAGCACCCGCTCGAGCACATACGAGTAGTCGGTCGCACCGTTGTAGCCGGGGCAGCCGATGATCTCGCGCTTCACATAGCCTTCGTAGTTCTTGGCGCTCACATCGGCAGCGTGGTGCACGTTGCGCGGGCCGTTGGAGAAGGTGTAGACCTCCATCTTCTGATCAGGGTCGAACAGCGCCGCCCAGGGGATCAGGCGGGTGAGCAGGTCGTTGGTCACGCCTTCGCGGTGTTCGTCGTCAAACGATCCTGACACGTCCATCACAAACGCCACGTTCACCTGGGGCGTCTCGGTCACCCCGACCTTGGCCAGGTTCAGTACCAGGGCTTGCTGTGATTTGTTCAGGTCCAGGGTCAATGCCATGCTGTGTATTCCAGAAGTTGAGGGTGCAAGATGAAAAAAGAGAAACTGCGCATCAAGCGCCATGCAGACGGCCCAGAAGGCCTTGCAGTTGCTGCGCCAGGGCGTAGCGTTCGGTGTCGTTCATGCCCGTGAGCTGGCGGGCCTGGGTGGCCAGCGCCACTTGTTCCATCCAGGCGGGCAACGCCAGCAGCACGGTGTCCTGGATGCGGTGGATCAAGCCATCCAGGCTGTGTTGGCTGCCCTGGCGCAGTTGCAGCCCACCCTGGATGTGCAGCACGGTTTGCGCCAGTGCGCTGGCACGCTGCAGCAGCGCATAGGCGCGCGGATCAGCGCCAGAGTCAAGGGTGTCTGCCAGGTAGTGCGCGGCCAGGCTCAGGGCTTCCAAGCGCACGGCCAGCGGGGCCATTTCGCTGCACACGCCCTGCAAATCGGCCTGCAGGGTGCGCAAGGCGGGCAAGGCATCGGCCAGGTGCTGGCGCAGTTGCGCCAGCTCGCCCTGGCTGGCCTGCAGCCGCTCGGCAGGCCCGGTGCTGCGCTTCCAGAACCGCAGCGGCGTCTTGGCCGGTGCCAGCCATTCTTCGGCCATGTCCTGCAGCAACGCATGCAGACGCGCGATGTGGCGCAGGCTGGTCTGCAGCGTGGTGGACTGGGTGATGTGCAGCGAGGCATCGACCAGCGCGCCGTAGCGCTGCTGTGCCTCATCGCCCCAGCGGGCGGCCTGCGCGGTGCTGAGGGTGTCGACGATGGTGGATTGCAGCAGCTGTTGGGTGTGCTGCAACGCCTCGGGCGTGGCCGCTGGAAAGCGCTGGGCCAGCTCGGGCAGGCTGACCTCCACACCCCGGCGGATGGTGCCTGGCACCACCGAGGGCGCGGGCTTGCGGGCGGTGGTCACGCCCGCCTGCACAGGGGCCTGGGGTGATGCCTGCAGTGGTACCTGCAGAGGTGCCTGTGGAGACACCGTGGGTGCAGTGGTGGCGATAGTGGTAGCAGCAGTGGCTGAAGCCGCCGTGGCAGGCGCAGACGCCACCGAGGCCGCAACGGCGGTCGCGCCCGGTCCAATCACTGTGGCCCGCCGCGCCACGCCAGCCGCCACCGCAGGCGCAGACGCTGCGATAGGCGCAGCGGCGGGCACGGTACTGGCCTGCGGCTGTGCAGGCGTTTGAGGCGTGTGGGTGATGACTTTGGGCTTCATCCAGCAGCGGGCGCGGCGGTGGTCGGTTAGCCCCCCGCCCTGCGCCGCTCCATCCGATCAGGAAAAGTGCGACAGGATGAAGTTGAAATCGCCGTTGAAGCCGCTGCCTGCGGCCAGGTAGTGCCAGCCGCTGCCGTCCAGCAGCAGGCTGCCCATTTGCACGGCATTGAACTGCCCGAATTCGTTGGACAACTGGTATTCGCCCAGCACCAGGCCCTGGTCGTTCTTGATGCGAATGCCAGCGCTTTTCACCGACGAGAAGTTCGCGCCTGCGGCCGCATGGATGGTCACGAACACCGGGATTTCATTCACCCCTGAAGGGACCTTGCTGCCGTCGATCGACAGCATCTCGTCCACATCTTTTTGCAAACCCGAGCGAGCGTCCCCCGAGTGGGTGATGCCTTGCTCGGGCGTGGAGAACGAGCCATCGGCGTTGGTGACCAGCGTGCCCTGGGGGTTGGTCTTCTTGGCGTTGTAGGTACTGAGCACCTGGTCAAAGCTGGTGACCTTGGCACCACCGCCGCTGTTGGTGGCCAGCAGTGCATGGGCGTCCAGGTCGTGGGCAGATTCCCAGTACAGCTCCACCGTGAAGCGGGCGGGCTTGGCCAGGTTCAGCGACAGTTTGGGAGCGGTATCACCGGGTTTGGAGAGCTTGAGTTCGAGGGCCATGAGGTTCCTTTGCGTATGTCAGTGCGTCAATGCGTCAATGCTGTTCAATACTTGATCGGTTGGTCCGGCCGCAGCTGCTGGCCCACGGCCAGCATGTCCTGCCGGGCCTTGGCAAACATCTCACGCGCCTGGGCAAACTTTTGCTGGTTGTCGGCACGGGCCTGCTCCACCACGCCCACCAGCTGCGCGGTGTCGGCCACGATGGCCTGCAGCTGCTGCGCCTGGGCCAGGCGGTTGTCGCCCGGCGCGTTGGCGGCCTTGGTCACCACGTCTTTCATCAGCGCCGAGCGCACGCCCGCCAGGTTCTGGTCCAGCGCAGCGCCCTGGTCGGCCAGTTGCTGCACAGACTGAGTGACCAGCGCGCCGTGCAGCGTGAGCAACGTCATCTTGATGCTGGCAAAGCGGCTGGATGCGGTGGTGGTGGTCTCTTGCAGCGTGGCAATGGCGGCGTTTTGCAGTTGGCGGATCACCAGCTGGTCGGCGGGCAGGCGGCTGAGTGTGCCTTCGAGCGCCAGCGCGCGCGATTCCAGCGCCTGCAGCTTGTCTTTGAGTTCGGTGACATGGGCCGTGTCTTGCGGGTTGCCGGGCTGTGCGCTCAGCTCGGCCTGCGCCACCTGCTCCCGCGCCCGCGCCAGCAACAGCGACAGGAAGGCCACCACCACCACAAAGTCGCTGTAGCGGTCGCGGTACGACTCTTTGAGCTGCTCCAGGGCACGGATTTCGGTGTCCAGCTTGTGCTGCTCCTGGCGCAACTCGCCATCCATCTTCTGCACCACATCGACCAGCGTCTTGGTCTTGCCCAGGGCGATGCGGCGGGTTTCCTCCCACACCTCGGCCAGCGCCTTGGCCGCAGCCGCCTTGTTGAACAGGCTGCCGATGCGCGAGAGCAAGGTGGGCTCGGGGTTCAGGATGCGCTGGGCCAGTGCGGGCAGGTCTTCCTTGTCCACCGCCTCTTTCAGGTTCGCGATCAGCTTGAAAATTTTGGGGTCGTTGCCCTGGTCGATGCGCGAGAGAAAGCCATCGAGCGTGCGGTGCAGGGCCGTTTCCACGTCGCCGCCCAGGGTGACGATCTCGCGCGTGGGCAGGGTCAGAAAATCCACCTGCGAGAGGTTTTGCTGTGCCAACTGCATCTGATCTTCCCGCAGGGTGACGGGAAAGTGCGCGGGCAAGGCCGCCACCGCCAACGCTGCGGGTTGCGCCGCCACAGCTTCCAGCACGGCGGGCTGTGGCACCACAGCGTTGCCGCCAATCACGGTCACGGTCCGGGGGGAAGGGGTCGTCATGCGCGTCTCTGGTTCCGAAGGGGTGACCAGTTTACTGGCGCAGCAGGTAGCTCCCGGCAATGCCAGCGAACACGGTGGCCCCCAACCAATGATTAATTCGAAACGCTTTGAAACAACCTTCGCGGGTGCGGGTGCGGATCAGCGTGAAGTGCCACACGGCCTGTGCAAGCGCTGCGAAAATAGCTATGTAAAAGATAGCACCTAGCGCTTTATCTGCAAGCGCTGCAGCCCAAATACCTATAAAAAGCAGATAGAACACCACAATGCCCGCCACGTCGAAGCGCCCCAGGGTGATGGCCGAGGTCTTGATGCCGATCTTGAGGTCGTCGTCCCGGTCCACCATGGCGTATTCGGTGTCGTAGGCCAGCACCCAGAACAGGTTGCCCAGCCACATCCACCACGCCACGGCGGGCACGTTGCCCTGCACTGCGGCAAAGGCGATGACGATGCCAAAGTTGAACGCAATGCCCAGCACCGCCTGGGGCATGGCAATGATGCGCTTGGTGAATGGGTAGGCAATGGCCACCAGCACGGCGGGCACGGACCAGAGGATGGCTGCGGTGTTGGTGGTGAGCACCAGACCAAACGACACCAGCGCGAGCACGGCACCCAGGCCCAGCGCCTCCTTGACGGAGACCGCGCCGGTGGTCACGGGCCGCTGCGCGGTGCGCTTGACGTGCTTGTCAAAGTCACGGTCCGCCACATCGTTCACGCAGCAGCCCGCGCTGCGCATGAGGATGGTGCCCAGCACAAACACCACCAGCAGGTGCCAGCCCGGAAAGCCATCGGCCGCAATCCACAGCGCGCTGAGCGTGGGCCACAAGCACACCAGCCAGCCTGCGGGACGGTCCCAGCGGATCAGGTCGAGGTAGAGCGAAAAGCGGCTGCGGGGCGTGGGGGGAGTGACGGTGGCGGTCATGGGGCGGGATTTTCACCCATGCCCGGCGCGGACATGAAAAACGCCCGGGGCCTTTCGGCCACCGGGCGTGTGCGTCACCCCGCAGTGAGGTGTTTGCGCTTCTGGTGTCTTATTCTTCGAGCAGCGAGCGCAGCATCCACGCCGTTTGCTCATGCACTGTCAGGCGCTGGGTCAGCAAGTCGGCGGTGGGCTCGTCGCTGGCCTTGTCGGCCAGGGGGAACAGGCTGCGGGCGGTGCGGGCCACGGCCTCATGGCCTTCGACCAGCACACGCACCATGTCCAGTGCCTTGGGGGGCTTGGCGGGGGCGTCGGGCACGGTGGCCAGCTTGCCAAACTCGGCGTACGAGCCAGGAGCCACATGGCCCAGCGAGCGGATGCGCTCGGCAATCGGGTCCACCGCGTTCCACAGTTCGGTGTACTGCGCCATGAACATGGTGTGCAGCGTGTTGAACATGGGGCCCGTCACGTTCCAGTGGAAGTTGTGGGTGGTGAGGTACAGCGTGTAGGTGTCGGCCAGCAGGCGCGACAGGCCCTGGGCGATGGCAGCGCGGTCTTTGTCGCTGATGCCGATGTTGATGCTGGGGGCGGTGGTCTTGGAGGCCTTGGCCATGTCATTGCTCCTGAAGTGAAAGATGGATTCGACAGCAGATGCCCGCACAGCCCGTGGGCCCTCAAGGCATCGCACCAAAACCACTGTAGCGCAAGGCCATGACCGCCTAGCCGGACCTGTGCCAGAGCCACACCACGGCAGCAGGACATCGCCAGCCAGCGTAGCCGGGGCCGGGGCAGGCGAGGCGCGCCTTACGACAGCCGCTTGACCCCCGGCAGTTCACAGGCGTACACCGCGTTGCGCAACGAGGCAATCGCCTCATACCGGGTAAAGCTGCGCCGCCATGCCAGCACCACGCGCCGCATGGGCGGCGGGCCGCCGTCTTCCTCGCGGATGGGCAGGTAGCGGATATAGCTCTCGTCGCTCTTGCGGCGGCGCGACACGGTGAGCAGCGCATCGCGCGGCACAGAAAGGCGCGGCACCAGCGTCACGCCCATGCCTGCGGCCACCATGTGCTTGATGGTCTCCAGCGAAGAGCCTTCAAACGACTTGCGAATGCCCTCGGCATTGCTCGCAAAGCGCGCAAACTCAGGGCAGACCTCCAGCACATGGTCGCGAAAACAATGGCCCGCACCCAGCAGCAGCATGGTTTCGCTCTTGAGTTCGGCTGCCGTGACAGACTTCTTCGCCGCCAGCGGGTGCGTGCTGGGCACGGCCGCCATGAAGGGCTCGTCGTACAGCGGCGCCATGGCCAGGCCCGTGTCAGGGAAAGGTTCGGCCAGGATGGCGCAGTCAATCTCGCCGGTGCGCAGCATCTCCAGCAGCTTGACGGTGAAGTTCTCCTGCAGCATCAGCGGCATTTGCGGCGTGCGCGTGATCGACTGGCGCACCAGCTCGGGCAGCAAATAGGGGCCGATGGTGTAGATCACGCCGAGCGTGAGTGGCCCGGCCAAGGGGTCCTTGCCGCGCTTGGCAATCTCCTTGATGGCTGCGGCCTGTTCCAGCACGCTCTGCGCCTGGCGCACGATCTCTTCGCCCAGCGGCGTGACAGAGACCTCGCCCGCACTGCGCTCAAAGAGCTTCACATCCAGCTCTTCTTCCAGCTTCTTGATGGCCACCGAGAGTGTGGGTTGCGACACGTAGCAGGCGTCGGCCGCATGACCGAAGTGCTTCTCCCGCGCTACGGCAACGATGTACTTGAGTTCGGTGAGTGTCATGGTGAACTGCCAACAGTGCTATTCATCCAGGAGGTGCTTTTGTCCCCCATTGAACCAGGCAGCATCAAAACCTTCCGCCAGGACAATTGCCTGCGCAGATGCTTGACCTTGATCGCGGAGTCTTCGCAGGTACTTAACCAGGGTGTTTGAATCTTCAGTGAGGATGTGCGTAATGGACTCGCACACCATTTGAGCCAGCAATTTGACGTCGTCCTTCACGGCCACCCGGTCGTCGCCCGTATCACGCGACAGCACACGCATGAAATTACCAGAGGTCATGGCGTGATCGATGTTGAAGGGCAACACATGGAAATTGCGCAAAGGGAGGTCGCTAACAGCTTGTCCTACTTGAAACTCTGATGCGACTACAGCAGATAGGTACAAAGGACAGCCCTGAGCCAAGGCCTCGCGCAGATAACGCTTAGCCGTCTCGTGCTGCGCGCGCCCTGGGTCAGCCAGCGTGATCAAGTAACTAGTATCCAGAAGAATCGAGATCAAGCCGCGCCTCCCCGCAGGGAGTCCACCCAACCGCTCGCACTAGGCACGTCCCGCCACGCCTTCGCACCTCGCTCCGTCAAACGACGCAATTGCGCTTCGTCCAAAGTCTGCTGATGCTCTTCAAAACCGAGCAACCGAGCATTGCGGTACTTTCGCGTCACCACGTTGTACTCCGCACTGATGCGGGCCATAGCGACCTTGTAGAGGCGATTCACCGTATCGCTACGGAAGAACTCGCGATCCGACTCCACCGGAATCAAAGTGCCATCGGGCAAACGAATATGCGCATTGACTTTTTTGAGCCCGCCCATTTCGACAATCTCACCCTGCAGGTAACGCTCGACTTGGACCCATTGGTCTGCGTCGTCCGCATGAAAGTCAGTAACAGCACTGATACTGATGTCCCGTTGCGGAATGCCTGGAACGGCAATTCGAAATACGCAGCGGCGCGCCCCTCGCGCGAGCTTCTGCCACCGCTCCACCACTTCCCGACGCTTTTTATCGAGACCATCCAAACGCTCGGAGGCTGCAAGCTGCAGCAGATCCCGCAGAAGGCCTGGCGAAGACACAGGGGCCGTCTGGATCGCCAGTGAACCTTTAACCACTCCTACATCCAGCGTCTGCAAATCCACTTCGGCGGCATCTCCTCGAAGGAAATCCTCCACGTCTTTCACAAAAGTTCGCAAGACTGCCAAGGGCACTCTGTCCGGGGATATCTCATATCCAGCAGACTCGTCGTGCAAACTAATGAAGAGGGGCTGTGCGTCCATCCAGCAATTCTAGGCACTTACCGTGCTGTCCGCACCTGCCATCGAAATTCATTGACGCACAATAGTTGCGAGTGTCTCAGGCCTTGAGGTAATCGGACTTGCCACCCAACCAGCGCGCGATGTGCTTCGCCGCCAGATCAGGATACCGATCCAGCATCTGCGGCGCCAGTTCGCGCGCCCATTCCAGCAGGTGCGTGTCGGTGGCCAGGTCGGCAAAGCGCAGCAGGGCATCGCCCGACTGGCGCGCGCCCAAGAACTCGCCAGGGCCACGGATTTCCAGGTCGCGCCGGGCGATTTCAAAGCCGTCGTTGGTTTCGGCCATGGCGCGCAGGCGCTCCTTGGCAGTTTCGCCCACGCGGCCGCTGTCGTTGGTGGCGTACAGCAGCACACAGGCGGATGCCGCCGCGCCGCGCCCCACGCGGCCACGCAGCTGGTGCAGCTGGGAGAGGCCAAAACGCTCGGCATGTTCAATGACCATCAGCGACGCGTTGGGCACGTCCACGCCCACTTCGATCACGGTGGTGCTGACCAGCACGCCCATCTGGCCACTGGTAAAAAGCGCCATCACGGCCTTCTTCTCGGCGGTGGGCATGCGCGAGTGCAGCAGCCCGACCATCACGCCGGGCAAGGCTTCGCTCAGGTCGGCATGCGTGGCGGTGGCGTTGGAGAGGTCCAGCGCCTCGCTTTCTTCGATGAGCGGGCACACCCAGTACACCTGCCGACCGGCCTCCACCTGCGCGCCAATGCGTGCGATCACCTCGTCCTTGCGGCTGTCAGCTATCAATTTGGTGACGATGGGCGTGCGGCCCGGGGGCAGCTCGTCGATGACGGACACATCCAGGTCGGCGTAGTAGCTCATGGCAAGGGTGCGCGGGATGGGCGTGGCGCTCATCATCAGCATGTGCGGCTCCATAGGCACCTTGTGCCCCCACGCTCCGCCGCTGCGCGGGTCGCTGCCCCCCGAGGGGGCTGCGTCGCCTTGGGGCGGCCCGGCGGCGACGCCTGCCGCCAGCTTTTGCCGAAGCGCCAGGCGCTGCGCCACGCCGAAACGGTGCTGCTCGTCAATGATGGCCAGCGCCAGGTTCTTGAACTGCACCTGCTCCTGGATCACAGCATGCGTGCCCACCACCAGCGCGGCCTCGCCGCTGGCCACCAGCTCCAGCATGGCAGTGCGGTCCTTCTTCTTTTGCCCGCCCACCAGCCAGGCCACCTTGCGGCCGCTTTGCGCCAGCAGCGGCTCTAGCCAACCAATCATCTTGGCGAAATGCTGCTCGGCCAGAATTTCGGTGGGCGCCATCAGCGCGCATTGCCAGCCTGCATCCATGGCCAGGCATGCGGCCAGGGCCGACACCACCGTCTTGCCCGAGCCCACATCGCCCTGCAGCAGGCGGTGCATGGGCACCTGGCGGGCCAGGTCGGCCGCAATCTCCTCGCCCACACGGCGCTGCGCCGCTGTCAAATCAAACGGAAGCACGGCCATAAGCTGCTCGTGCAAGGGCAAGGTGCCCCCCTGGGCAGGCTGCGGACGCAGCACCGGGGCACGCAGGCGGTCGCGCTCGCGGCGGGACTGGTACTGCGACAACTGCTGGGCCAGCAGTTCCTCGGCCTTCAGGCGCTGCCAGGCGGGGTGGCTGTGGTCTTCCAGCGTGGACAGCGCAACGTCTGGCGCGGGATGGTGCAAAAAAGTGAGCGCCTCGCGCAAGCTGAATAAGCGCTGGAGGCCATTTTTGCCGTAAATCTGCGCCAGCGGCGGCTCAGCACCGGGTGGCATTGTGTCCGACAAGTCCACCCGGGTCAGTGCACCCACCACCGCACGGCGCAGGTAGGGCTGGGGCAGCCCGGCGGTGGTGGGATAGACGGGCGTCAGCGCGGCGGGCAGCTCGCCGCCCGCCGTACGGAAGGCGGGATGCATCATCTGCCGCCCCCAGAAGCCGCCCTTGATCTCACCCCGGATGCGCAGGCGCGCGCCCACGCACAGGGTCTTTTGGTGCGACGGATAAAAGCTGAAAAACCGCAGCTCGCAACTGCCCGTTTCGTCCTCCACCTGCACCAGCAACTGGCGGCGCGGACGCAGCTGGATCTCGCTGGAAGTCACTGTGGCTTCGATCTGCACCATCTGCCCGTCACGCGCATTGGCCAGCGGGGTGATGCGGGTTTCGTCCTCATACCGCAATGGCAGGTGCAGGGCCAGATCGATGTCGCGCCGGAGCCCCAGTTTCTGCAGGGCTTTTTGCGCCACCGATGCGCCGCCCTTGGCTGCAGCAGGCGCTGCCGGAGCCTTGGCGCTGGGAGAAACTCGGGGGGCGGTAGCGGGCATGTAGCGCAATTTTCAAACGACACGGACAGGGCAAAAAGGCTACCATGGTTACCATTGATAACGCCCGACAGCAGGCGTTTTCCGAGACCAGTCCCCCAACCATGCTCAAGCGCATTCAAATCAAGCACCTCACCCTGGGCATGTATCTGCACGAGTTCTGCGGCTCGTGGATGGACCACCCGTTCTGGCGGGCCAAGTTCCTGCTCAAAGACCCTAAGGACCTGGCCCGTATCCAGTCCACGGCCATCCAGGAAATCTGGATTGACACGGACAAGGGCCTGGACGTTGCGCCCGGCACCGCGTCGGTGTCGCGCGAAGAGGCCGACGCACAGATTGATTCCGATTTCGGGCTTCTGGAAGACCTCATCCCCATCAAGGTCACACTGCCGCCACCCCCTCCGCCCCCCAAGCGGGACCGCAAGCCCACAGACATGAGCAGCGAGCTCAAGATGGCCGCGGCCATCTGCGTGAAGTCCAAAGAGGCCGTGGTCTCGATGTTCAACGAAGCCCGCCTGGGCCGCGCAGTGGATTCGGTGGGCGCACAAAGCCTGGTGGAAGAAATATCGGACTCCGTCACGCGCAACCCGGGCGCGCTCATCAGCCTGGCACGCCTGAAGACCGCCGACGACTACACCTACATGCACTCGGTGGCCGTGTGTGCGCTCATGGTGGCGCTGGCCAAGCAGCTCAAGCTCAAGGACGACCAGCAGCGCCTGGCTGGCATGGCCGGCCTGCTGCACGACCTGGGCAAGGCAGCGATTCCGCTGGCTGTGCTCAACAAACCCGGCAAGCTTACCGACCAGGAGTTCACCGTGGTGCGCAGCCACCCGGTGGAGGGCTACAACATGCTCAAGGAAGGCGGCAACGTGCCCGACGCCGTGCTGGACGCCTGCCTGCACCACCATGAAAAGGTCGATGGCTCCGGCTACCCCGACAAGCTCAAGGGCGAGGAGATCAGCGTGATCGCCCGCATGACGGCCGTGTGCGACGTGTACGACGCCATCACCTCCGACCGGCCCTACAAGCGCGGCTGGGACCCCGCCGAATCGCTGCGCCGCATGGCCGAGTGGACCAAGGACCACTTCGACGAACGCATCTTTCAGGCCTTTGTCAAAAGCATCGGCATCTACCCCGTGGGCTCCCTGGTGCGCCTGACGTCGGGACGCATTGGCGTGGTGACCGAACAGTCGCCCACCGCACTCACAACCCCCAAGGTCAAGGTGTTCTTCTCGACCAAGTCCGACCTGCGCATTCCGCCCGAAATGGTGGACCTGTCAGCCCCGGATTGCAGCGAGAAGATCGTCGCGCGTGAAGACCCGGACAAATGGCGCTTTCCCGACCTGAACGAGCTGTGGTCGGGCCTGCAGCAACCGCCTCGGTAATGCGCTGTCATCGGGTGTAATTTTCTTTCGCGCGCCATCTCCCTAGACTGGGTTTCAGCCTGCATCAGCGTCTTTGGCGCAGGCTGAATTCCACCCCTATCGCAAAGGAGATCACACCATGGCAATCCCAAACGGCGCCTACACCAATGTGCGCGTTTACGCTATCAATCACGGTCCCGGCAGTCTGGCCAACCCGCCCGCTAACGGAACAGCCTTGGGCGGCACTTTCTCAACGGGGCCCTTTTCTCCCAATGACCTGCCCAGCACCGAGACCAAGTTCTGGTACAAGATTACTGCGACCGATGCAGCAGGCCACAGCGTAGAGTTCGTTCCTCTTAAATGCATCCACGCTGGCGGAACATCGGACTTCCAGGAATAGCAGACAGTGCATTGGCGCTCTTGCGGGAGCGCGCGTGGGACAATCACGCCCTCCCGCAACCCTTCTTGGCACGGGCCTGTCCGGCCCTCAAGCACATGACTGACTCGCTCCCCTGCGCAGCGCGCGCATTTACGCTCTCCGATTTCGACTTCAGCCTGCCGACTGAACTCATTGCCCAACACCCCGCCCCCGAACGCAGCGCCTCGCGTCTGCTCGACGGCCGCGCCATGCAGCCGGCGGACCGCATCTTTCGCGAGCTGCCCGGCTTGCTGCGCGAAGGCGACCTGCTCGTCTTCAACGACACCCGGGTGGTCAAGGCGCGCATCTTTGGCGAGAAAGCCAGTGGAGGCAAGCTGGAGCTGCTGATCGAGCGGGTGCTGCCCGCCGAGGCCGGCGGCCAGGGTAACGAAGTCGTAGCCCACATGAAGGTCAGCAAGAAACCCCTGCCTGGCAGCGTGGTGCACATGGCCGGTGGCCGCGAGGCCGGCGGCTTTGACGCCCAGCTGCTGAGCCGCTGGCCCACCGAGGACGGTCCGCTGTTTCGCTTTGCGCTGCACGGCCCCGCAGGCGAAACGCCCTGGGAGCTGATGGACCGCCACGGCCACCTCCCACTGCCGCCCTACATCGAGCGCCAGCAAAACGCCGACCACGACCCCAACGAAGCCGAAGACAGCGAGCGCTACCAGACCGTGTTTGCCAACAAGCCGGGTGCTGTGGCCGCCCCCACCGCCGCCCTGCACTTTGACGACAGCGTGCTCGCAGACCTGGCTGCACGCGGCATCGAACGCGCCAGCGTCACGCTGCATGTGGGCGCAGGTACCTTCCAGCCCTGCAAGACCGAAAACCTGGCCGAGCACCAGATGCACAGCGAGTGGTACGAGGTCCCCCTGGCCACACTGGCGGCGCTGGAGCGATGCCGCCAGCGCGGCGGCCGCGTGGTGGCCGTGGGCACGACCACGGTGCGCACGCTCGAATCGTGGGCGCGAACCGGACTGACCGCGGGCGACACCAACATCTTCATCACGCCGGGCTTTGCGTTCCAGGTGGTCGACGTGCTGATCACCAACTTCCACCTGCCCAAGAGCACGCTGATGATGCTGGTGAGCGCGTTTGCAGGATATGCCCACATCATGGGCCTGTACCGGCACGCGATTGCGCAGCAATACCGCTTCTTCAGCTACGGCGACGCGATGCTGCTGGAGCGCGCGCCTGGCCGCTGACGCATTCGGCGGTGCGAATGCCCCGTCAGGGGCAGTTGGTCACGGGCGCCACGCGCGGCGCGGCGCCCAACTGGGGCAGACGGTTGGCCGACGGCAGGCGCACGCAGTAGGTGCTGTCGCCCAGGCCGTTACCCTGCGCCACGCGGGCGCCGTCGCCAGCGCGCCATTCGCGGGAAGCCATGGCACCGTCTGGCGAACTGGGCCCCGCGTGGCCCGCTCCAGCCGCAAGCTGAGCAGCCGGGAAGCTGCCATGGCGCCGCTGCCAAGCACGCTCTTGCCGGTCCACGCGGCCTACGGCCTCTGCGCTCCACCGCACCGGCCCGTTGGGCACCGCACTGTCGGAGGCAGCACCTTGCAGCGGCGGTGGTGTCGCAGCCATTGCATCGGCGCGGGGCCCCGGCGCGACCGGTAGGGCTGCTTCGGTGGTGGGCGCCGACGGTGTGTCCGGCTCGGGTGGGCGGGACGGGCGCAAGGACGCCACAGGCGTCTTTGCAGCGACCTGCGCTTGCGGCGGCGCCCGCAACGATGCCGGCACCCGCGCCACCGGCTGCGGCACGGGCGGGGCTGTGAATGCAGGCGACGCGGCGATCCACAGCACCTCCATCGCCTGGCGCGGTGCTGGCAGCACGGACCCGCCGCGCGGGCGCTGCAGATGCCATGCTGTGAGCACGGCACCGTGCAGCAGCAGGGAGGCCAACACCGCGCACGCCACGCGCCTGGTGCCCATGCGCCACCACAAAGCGCCCTGGCCGGTGTACCGCACTCAGCCGCCTTCGTCGACCGCGCCCTCTGGGGTGCCCACAGCGCCGCTACCATCATCCACCCACGCCAGCAGATCCCCGGGCTGGCACTGCAGATAGTCGCAAATGGCCGCCAGCGTCTCAAAGCGGACGCCCTTGACCTTGCCGCTCTTGAGCAGCGAGAGGTTGGCTTCGGTGATGCCCACGTGGGCTGCAAGGTCGCGTGACTTGACCTTGCGGCGCACCAGCATTTCATCCAAGGTGACCACAATCGACATACCCACTCCAGCTAAACGAATGCATCCGCTTCGGCCTGGAGGCGGCGCCCCTCGACCATCACATGGGCCAGCAACAGCATCATCAGCCCCACCACCAGGGTGCTCACTTCAAACGGCCCCACCCCCAGCGTGATCATTCCGCCGTTCTGCCCCGACGCCAGCCACGACAGCAGCGCGGTGACTCCGACCTGGTAGAGCAGCGAGGTCACGAACATCGCCAGAAACCCCCGGCCCACGCCGCGAAACCCCGCCACCACGGTGGCGCCAAACACCTCGCCCGCCAGGAAGGCACGGCAGATGCGGTGCACGCACAGCACGGTATAGAACATGGCCGCGGCCGGAATGCATTCCAGCGCCACGCCCACCCAGCGCCAGGGTGTGTCCATGGACAAGGGCGGGGTCAAACCCGCGAGCTGCGCCTGCGCAGGTACCAGCCCTACAGGCATCCAGGCGCCCCAGCCATCGCTGTGCCCGATGGCCGCCCACCGCAACATCGACAACGCCAACGACGCCACCGCACAAGTCCAGCTGAGCGCCAGCAGCCCCCCGGCCAATTGCCGAAACGACCGGCTCTGCAACGGGGACTCTGCACGGCGAGAAGAAGATGGCATGGTCAAACTCCGAGTTTTTTCTGCAAAACAATAATAACATACTGTTTTACAGAAAATAATTTCATCCTGATGATGCATCCCCCCGTCTCCGCCACCACGCGCCAGCGCCCCGCCGGTCGGCATGCCGCCGCAGCTGCGGCACTGGCCGCGCTCTTACTCGCCGCATGCGGCAGCATCCCTGTGTCGTCGCTGTGGAAGCTGCGCAACCTGAACCTGGAAACGCTGGACCCGGCTGCGTTGCGCGCGGCGGTGGTGCACCACCCCAGCCTGCAGCTCGACAACGCTGCACTGCAGCTCACAGTGAGCGTGTCCCGCATAGTCCGCCAACCCAACGGCACCACCACGACCGAACTGCTGGAAGAAAAACTACCGCTGCAAGAGTTGCGCAGCACAGCCGAACGCAGCGCACTGGTGGACTACGACCGCCCCCAGCAGCAGACGCAGGTCTGGCGCATCGACCCCACCGCCCTGCCCCGGCTGCAAGCCTTGAGCGCACGGGCCCTTGCGTGGAAAGGCACCGACGACGGCAAGCGCGAACTGGGCCTGGGGCTGGAGCTGGCCGGCTGCCAACCCGCCGGCGCCCCGCAACACCGCAGAGTCACCACGCTGATGCGGTTTACCGAGCGCGGAGACTACATTCCCATCCTGCGCAACATGGACCTGGCCGATGCCATGCCTGCGGCAGCGCTGGCACAGCGATTTCCGTTCTGCGCCAAGAACTAAGCCAGTGAGCAAGCGCGCCACGGGACACCGCAAAGCGGCTCAGTACCCGTGCTGCGCCCGAAAATCCCGCGCCTTGCCAAAGTGCCCGTTGCCAATAAAGGGCACGGGGGGCCGCAAGGCGGACAGTGGCGAGGGGTGGTTGGAGGTGAGCACCAAGTGCCCCCGGTCCTGCGGGATGAAGGCGCGCTTGGACTGGGCGTGGGCGCCCCACAGCATGAAGACGACGGGGCGATCGCCCTCGGCCACATGGCGGATGACGGCGTCGGTCAGTAGCTCCCAGCCTTTGCCAGAGTGGCTGGCGGCCTGGCCCTCTTCCACCGTCAGGCAGGTGTTGAGCAGCAGCACCCCGTTTTGCGCCCACTTCACCAGGCTGCCGCCGGGGTGGGGAAACGGCGGGAAGGGGACCCCCAGGTCGCGCTGCATTTCCTTGAAGATGTTTTGCAGCGAAGGCGGCAGGCGCACGCCAGGCGCCACAGAGAACGCCAGTCCCTCGGCTTGGCCGCGCCCGTGGTACGGGTCCTGCCCCAGGATGACCACGCGCACGGCATCGGGCGGGGTCAGCTCCAGCGCCCGCAAAGGGCGCGGGGGGAAGATGGCCGCCCCCGCGTCAACACGCTCTTGCAGATAGGCCAGCAGCTTTTGCCCTACCGCGCCACCAAAGAACCCGTCCACCAGCGGCTGCCAGCCCGCCGCCACGGGCCATTGCGCAGGGTTGGCAGACTGCAATTGGGCCGCAGCCAGGTCTTGGGGCGCAGGATTCATAGTCAAAAAGGCCTCTAGCGCTTAATCAGCAAGCGCAAACAGCTATTGAATTTATAGCAACTACTGAAACAGCTTGGCCAGCGCCAGGCCCGGGTCATCGGCGCGCATGAAGGCCTCGCCCACCAGGAAGGCGTGCACGCCCGCGTCGCGCATCGTCTTCACATCGGCAGGCTTCAAGATGCCGGATTCGGTGACCAGCAGGCGGTCCTGCGGTACGTCCTTCAGCATGCCCAGCGTCGTGTCCAGCGTGACCTCGAACGTGCGCAGATTGCGGTTGTTGATGCCGACCAACGGGGTCTTCAGCTTGAGCGCGCGCTCCAGTTCGGGGCGGTCATGCACCTCCACCAGCACAGCCATGTCCAGGCTGCGGGCGATGGCTTCAAAGTCGGCCATCTGGGCGTCATCCAGGCAGGCCGCGATCAGCAGGATGGCGTCGGCGCCCATGGCGCGGGATTCGTAGATCTGGTACGCGTCCACCATGAAGTCCTTGCGCAGCACAGGCAGCAAGGTGCTGGCGCGGGCTTGCTTCAGATAGTCGGGCTGGCCCTGAAAGAACTGCCGGTCGGTCAGCACCGACAGGCAGGCCGCGCTGACCTTGCCATCGCCTTCCATGTAGCTCTGGGCGATGTCAGCGGGCTCGAAGTTGGCGCGCAGCACGCCCTTGCTGGGGCTGGCCTTCTTGACCTCGGCAATCACCGCCGCCTGGCCCTTGGCGATCTTGGCGCGCAGCGCGCCTTCAAAGTCGCGCGTGAGCACACGGCTCTCGGCATCGGCACGCATGGCGGGCAGCGACAGGCGCTTTTGGGCGGCAGCCACTTCTTCGTGCTTGACGGCGACGATTTTGTTGAGGATGTCGGACATGGTTAAACCTTCACGAGAATTTGTAGGCAGGGCAATCCACAGATCGCAAAAAACGCAGGCACACGATCAGCCCCCTGCACCAGAGCCGCGCTGCATCGCGGTGTTACGGGGAAGCAGCGGCGCGCCGGAACGCCGAATCCCCAGGCGATCCGCCAAGCGGTTCACGCAGCGGTCCAGGGTCTCAATGTCCTTGGTACTGCCGCCTTTGAGCTGGACCACCGTCAAGGCGGCCAACGGGCCTCTTCGCGCATGGCGCAGCTCCAGCTGAAAGGTAACACTGCTGTCTTGCGCGCCACCGTTCAGATAACACCCCAGGCTGTGGTCGGGCCCCAAATCAATGGCTTGGTGCTCCGACAGCCCCACAGGCGTCAGCGTACGCCGCTGAAAATCAGCCACCCAGCCGCGTTCTCGGCCGCGTTGCGCCGATCTGTGAAAGCCCCACGCGGCAGCAGCCACGCCCAGGCCAATCAACAGCCCAGAACCCAGCGCCACAACACCGCGCAGATGCAGCAAGACGACGATTTGCATCCACAAAGCCACCCCCGCCAGCGAGGCGCCAATGAGCACCGTCCACCAGCCAACGCCTTGTCCTTGCAGTTGCTGCGGAAGCAAAACCCGGGATTGCTGCTCAATGGCGCAGGCCCACGCATTCAGGCCATGCTGACGCGCAATCGGACGCACGGCAGCGCTCACAACACGCTCTCTTCGAACCACTGACTCGCACACATGCCAACGCCCCGCCGGAAGGCGGGCTGCACCCGGATGTAGACCCGGGGTTGTAAAACGCTGCCCTTGTGCGGTGCCAGGGAGTTGGGCGCCATACACGTCGCGGTCAAGCCGACAGCGCGTGCGTGCGCGTGACCACTTGCTCGAGCTTGGCCAGCGCGGCGCCAGACGCAATCGCAGCGCGGGCTTTGGCAATGCCACTGGGGATGGAATCGACCACGTTGGCGGCGTACAAGGCCACCCCCGCGTTCAGGCACACGATGTCCTGTGCGGCGCCGGGCTCGCCCTGGAGCACGCCGATCAGCATCTCGCGCGACTGCTCCGGCGTTTCGACTTTGAGCGCGCGGTTGCTCGACATGGCCAGGCCAAAGTCCTCGGGGTGGATTTCGTACTCGGTGATCTGGCCGTTCTTCAGCTCGCCCACCAAAGTGGCGGCGCCCAGGCTCACTTCGTCCATGCCGTCGCGGCCGTACACCACCAGTGCATGTTCTGCGCCGAGGCGCTGCAGTGCGCGCACCTGGATGCCGACGAGGTCGGGGTGGAACACGCCCATCAGGATGTTGGGCGCCCCAGCCGGGTTGGTCAGCGGGCCCAGGATATTAAAGATGGTGCGCACGCCCAGTTCCTTGCGCACGGGGGCCACGTTTTTCATGGCGGGGTGGTGGTTGGGCGCGAACATGAAACCGATGCCCACCTCTGCAATGCACTGGGCGATGGCCTCGGGCTTGAGGTTGATGTGGATGCCCAGGGCCTCCATCACATCGGCACTGCCGCTTTTGCTCGACACACCGCGCCCGCCGTGTTTGCTGACCTTGGCGCCCGCTGCGGCGGCCACGAACATGGAGCAGGTGGAGATGTTGAAGGTGTTGGCGCCATCGCCGCCCGTGCCCACGATGTCCACCAGATGCTTGCTGTCGGGCACGTGGACCTTGGTGCTGAACTCGCGCATCACTTGTGCGGCGGCGGTGATCTCTCCGATGGTTTCCTTCTTCACACGCAGGCCGGTGATGATGGCCGCCGTCATGAGGGGCGAGAGCTCGCCTTGCATGATGAGGCGCATCAGATGCAGCATCTCGTCATGAAAAATTTCGCGGTGTTCGATGGTGCGCTGCAGCGCTTCCTGGGGGGTGATGGGCATGACGGTGTCTCCTAGGGTGGCGTTCAAGCCGCCGGTTGATCTGTAAAGGCCAGCTTGAGTCCGAAGCCGATGAACATGGCACCTGCCACGCGGTCCAGCCAGTGCATGCCGCGCTGAATGACCGTAGCGCGCCGCGCCATCCAAGACGCTGCCAGCGCCCAGCCCACGTTGACCGGGATCGCATTCACATTGAACAGCACGCCCAGCAGCACAAAGGCCAGCGCCTTGTTATCGGTGCCCGGCGCGATGAACTGCGGCACAAAGGCCAGGAAGAAGATGGCGACCTTGGGGTTGAGCACATTGGTCCAGAAACCGCCGAGGAACACCTTGGAAAGCGGCGTGTGCTGCGCAGGCGCCGCTTGCGCCGCTGCCAGCGCTGCACTGTTGCCCCCATCGGCTGCGGGCTTGGACAGCAGCATGCGAACGCCCATCCACATCAGGTACGCCGCCCCTATCCACTTGAGCACGGTGAACGCCGTGGCCGATGCGGCCAGCAGCGCGCCCACACCCACGGCGGCGGCAAAGATGTGCACGAAGCACCCGGTCGTGATGCCCAGCCCCGCCACGATGCCCGCACGGGTGCCTGAGCGCAGCGCGTTGGTCACGATGTAGAGCACATCGGGGCCAGGGGTCAGGTTCAGCAGCCAGCCTGCGGCGATGAACATCACCAGTTGGTGGCTGTCGATGATCATGTGCGCTGCTCCAGAAAGTTTTTCAGCATGGCGTGGCCGTGTTCGGTGAGGATGCTTTCGGGGTGGAACTGCACGCCTTCAATAGCCAGCGTCTTGTGGCGCACGCCCATGATTTCACCGTCGTCGGTCCAGGCGGTCACTTCGAGCACATCGGGGCAGGTGGCACGCTCGATGGCCAGCGAGTGGTAGCGGTTGACGGTGAACTGCTCGGGCAGGCCCGCAAACACGCCCTTTTGCGTGGTGGTGATGACGCTGGTCTTGCCGTGCATCAGCTCTTGGGCGCGAATGATGTTGCCGCCGAATGCTGCCCCGATGCTCTGGTGACCCAGGCACACGCCCAGGATGGGCAGCTTGCCCGCAAAGTGCTGGATCGCAGCCACCGAGATACCGGCCTCCGCAGGCGAACAAGGGCCGGGCGAGATGACCAGCCGGTCGAGCTGGCCCGCCTTCAAGCGCGCTTCAATGTCGGCCACCGTGATCTCGTCGTTGCGGAACACTTCGACCTCGGCGCCCAGTTCACCGAAGTACTGGACGATGTTGTAGGTGAAGCTGTCGTAGTTGTCGACCATCAAGAGTTTTGTCATGCGGCGCTCCCGGCAAGGGCGGGCTCGCGCAGACGGGCGAACTCGCGGTGTTCATAGGCAATGCAGGCTTCCATGAGGCTGCGGTAGATGGCTTCCATCACGTCGGCGTCGCCGCCTTCGACCTGGGCGCGCTCGCGCACGCGGGCCACGATGGCTTCGATGCGCGCCTCGTCGCGCACCTGCTCCACACCCTGCTTGATGCGGGCGGCCTGGGTCATGTAGCCCACGCGCTCCACCAGCAAGGGCACCAGTACGTCGTCCAATGCGTTCACTTCGCGGCGCACGTCTTGCATGGTGGTGCAGGGTTTGACCTTCTCGATGGCTTTGGGGGTGCGGGTCGTCATTCCAAGCCCTCCTCCACCAGCTCGGCAGCGCGCAGCAGTGCGCGGGCCTTGTGCTCGGTTTCTTTCCACTCCAGCTCAGGCACGGAATCGGCCACCACACCGGCAGCCGCCTGCACATACAGCGTGCCGTTCTTGATGATGCCGGTGCGGATGGCAATGGCCACATCCATGTCGCCCGCGTAGCTCAGATAGCCACAGGCGCCGCCATACAAGCCACGTTTGGTGGGTTCTAGCTGGTCGATGAGTTCCATGGCGTGCACCTTGGGCGCACCGGTCAGCGTGCCCGCAGGGAAGGTGGCCTTGAGCACATCCATGCTGGTCATGCCGTCGTGCAGGATGCCTTCCACATTGCTCACAATGTGCATCACATGGCTGTAGCGCTCCACCGCAAAGGCTTCGGTCACCTTCACGGTGCCGGTCTTGGCAATGCGGCCAATGTCGTTGCGCGCCAGGTCGATCAGCATCACGTGTTCGGCACGCTCCTTGGGATCGTTGATGAGCTCGACCTCGGTGGCCTTGTCCTTTTCGGGCGTGGCGCCGCGCGGGCGTGTGCCCGCCAGGGGGCGGATGGTGACCTTGGTGCCCTCGTCGGTCTTCTCCTGCCGCACCAGGATTTCTGGGCTGGCGCCCACCACGTGGAAGTCGCCAAAGTCGTAGAAGTACATGTACGGCGACGGGTTCAGCGAACGCAGCGCGCGGTAAAGGCTCAGGGGGCTTTCGGTGTAGCGCTTGTGGATGCGCTGGCCCACCTGCACCTGCATGAAGTCACCGGCGGCGATCAGCTCCTTGGCGCGGTCCACGGCGGCCAGATAGTCGGCCTTGGCAAAGTCGCGCTGGGCGGGGTGGCTTTCGGTGGCCTTCACCACCGGAGCGCTCACCGAATATTTCAGTTGCTCCTTCAGATCGCGCAGGCGCTTCTTGGCCTTGGCATAGGCCTCGGGCTGGGCCGGGTCGGCGTAGACGATGAGGTAGAGCTTGCCCGAGAGGTTGTCGATGACGGCCAGCTCCTCGCACTGCAGCAGCAGGATGTCGGGGCAGCCCAGGGTGTCCGGCGGGCAGGTGGTTTCGAGCTTTTTCTCGATGTAGCGCACCGCGTCGTAGCCAAAGTAGCCCGCCAGGCCGCCACAAAAGCGCGGCAAGCCGGGGCGCAAAGCCACTTTGAAACGCTTTTGGTAGGCCTCGATGAAATCGAGCGGGTTGCCTTGTGCCGTTTCCACCACCTGGCCGTCGGTGACGACTTCGGTACGCGCCGCGGCGCCAAAGCCGCTGGCGCGAAGTAAGGTGCGTGCAGGCAGGCCAATGAAGCTGTAGCGCCCAAAGCGCTCGCCGCCCACCACGGATTCGAGCAAAAAGCTGTGCTTGCCGCCGTCCTTGGTGTGCGCCAGCTTCAGGTAGAGCGAGAGCGGGGTTTCCAGGTCCGCAAAGGCCTCGGCCATGAGCGGGATGCGGTTGTAGCCTTCGCTGGCCAGGCTTTTGAATTCAAGTTCTGTGATCACGGGGAGGGCTCCCTGCTGTCGCAACGCGTGTCCCTGTGCAATGAAAAAGGGGCGCTGCGGTCCATTCAATCGGCCTCACCGCATCGGGGTGGAGGCCACGGGTGCACGCTGGGGCGTCTGCCCAGGTGCTTTCAGGCGTTCAAAAGGACAGGCTGACGCCAGGGCCAGGCTCCCCGGTCGCTGCAACCTGTGATGAACACGTGGTGAATGAACATGGGGCAAAGTGTAGCAAAGCTTTTTTCAGGGCCTGACCAGGCGGCCCGCAGCGTGGGGTCGCGCAACCGCTCGAAAACCCTGTTGCGGGCCCAGCAGAGCACTGCAAAAATTTGAAACGAACGATCGTTCTTTTATGGAGCTGTGCATGAATTTCTTTCAGCGATGCGCTTTGGTAGCCGGTGTCTATTTGTTAGCAGCCTCTGCCGCCGCCCAGTCGATGATCGTGTCCGATGTGAAGTACGAAGAGACCACAAGCCTGGGCGGAAGCACCCTGCAGCTCAATGGTGCAGGCATCCGCTACAAAGCAGTGTTCAAGGTCTATACGGCAGGCCTGTACCTTGAAAAGAAAGTCGGAACACCCCAGGAAGTCTTCGCGCTCAAGGGTCCCAAACGCATCAGTATGACCATGCTGCGCGAAATCGACTCCGCCGAACTGGGCAAGCTCCTATCGCGCAGCATGGAGGACAACATGGACCGTGCAGCCTTCTCCAAGCTGATCCCAAGCGTGCTGCGCCTGGGCCAGATGTTCGCGGAACACAAAAAACTGGTAGCAGGCGATCAGTTCATGGTCGACTGGATACCCGGTACCGGCACGGTGATCACGGTCAAGGGCAAGCCGCAGGGCGAGCCCTTCAAGGAGCCCGAGTTCTTCAACGCGCTCCTGAACAACTGGTTGGGCAATGTGCCTGCAGATTGGAAGCTAAAGGATGCGTTGCTCGGGAAGCCCGTATAGCCCACTGGGACAAACCCCGAGACACCTGGGACCAGCACTGTCCCGCGTTCGACAGACTCGCTTGTGAATCGAGCGTAGCCTGGTGCCAGGGAGCGCGTCCGTCCCTGAAGGACCTATGGCGCCTTGCCGTGCGCAATCTACGGCAACCCATGCCATGGCCTGAACAAAGCTCTTGACGCTACCCGCGCACTGCAGCCGGCCGTGTGTAGCGCCCCGTTTTTAAGCCCCCAGACACCTTTTTGCGCCAGACCCCACCATGAAACTCAGCAACCTGTCCGTCGGCCTGCGCCTGGGCGCGTCCTTCAGCGCGATCCTGCTTATCACCACCTTGATTGCCGGCACCGGCATGTGGCGCATTGCCAGCCTGCAAAGTGCCAGCGAACGCGTGGCCACCCAGGAGATCGAGCAACAGACCCTGGTGGAAAACTGGGCGTCGGACATCCGCCTGAACTGGGTGCGCACCGAAGCCTTCCTCAAGGCCATCGACCGTGACTACATGGAGAAACTCACGGCCGACACACAAGCCACAGCCACGGGCATCGAGGCCAAGGTCAAACGCATCGAAGACCTGGTACAGGGTGACAAGAACCGCGCACAGCTGGCCACCATCGCCGCCGCCAGCAAGGCCTATACCGAGAAACTCGCCGAGATCCGTGAACTGCACCGTGGCGGCGAGCCCAACGTGCCCACGCTGGTGGACAAGGACCTGCGCCCCCTGGCGGACAAATACCTCCAGTCCCTCGACGACCTGCGCAAATCCATGGCCACGCAGCTGGCAGACAGCCAGGGCGACGCCAGTGCACTGGCAAAAGCCAGTCAGGCATTGCTGGGCGTGGGCACACTGATCGCCGTGGCACTGGGAGCCCTGCTGGCCTTCACCGTCACGCGCTCCATCGTGCAGCCCGTACAGCGCGGCAAGCAGGCGGCAGAGAACATTGCCGATGGCAACCTGACCCACCCCATTGAAGCCAACGGCAACGACGAAACCGGCCAGTTGCTGCAGGCGCTGGCCACCATGCAGGCGCGCCTGGCGACCATCGTCGGCAATGTGCGCCACAACGCAGAAGGCGTTGCCACCGCCAGCGCGGAGATTGCGTCGGGTAACAACGACCTCTCAGCGCGCACCGAGCAGCAAGCCTCTGCGCTGCAACAGACGGCGGCCTCCATGGAAGAGCTGGGCTCCACGGTGCGCCAGAACGCCGACAACGCGCGCACTGCCAACCAGCTTGCCATGAACGCATCCACCGTGGCCCAGCAGGGCGGCGATGTGGTGGCCGAGGTGGTGGACACCATGAAGGGCATCAACGACAGCAGCAAGAAGATCGCCGACATCATCAGCGTGATCGACGGCATTGCCTTCCAGACCAACATCCTCGCGCTCAACGCCGCCGTCGAAGCCGCCCGTGCAGGCGAACAAGGCCGGGGTTTTGCGGTGGTGGCGGGCGAGGTGCGCAGCCTGGCCCAGCGCAGCGCCGAAGCGGCGAAAGAGATCAAGAGCCTGATCGGCACCAGCGTGGAACGCGTGGAACGCGGTACGGCCCTGGTGGACAAGGCGGGCGCCACGATGAGCGAAGTGGTCGCCTCGATCCGCCGCGTGACCGACATCATGGGCGAGATCAGCGCCGCCAGCAGCGAACAAAGCCAGGGCGTCAGCCAGGTAGGCGAGGCCATCACCCAGATGGACCAAGCCACCCAGCAGAACGCCGCCCTGGTGGAACAAAGCGCCGCTGCGGCCGACAGCCTCAAGACCCAGGCGGGGCAGCTGGTGGAGGCGGTGGCGGTCTTCCGGCTGTCCGCCCATGCAGCCCGCCAAGGCGATGCCATGCCCGCCCCCGCGCGCAATGGCGGCACCAGCGCATCACGGCTGGACTACCGCGCCGTGGCGCCACGCCAGTTGACGGCATGACAGGAAAGAAGAAAGCAGAAAGCAGAAAGCAGAAAAAGACAGAAAAGGCGCGCTCAGGCGAGCTGCGCCAGCGAATCCACAAACCCATCGGCATCCACCGCCCGCACCGGCTGGCCATGGTTGTAGCCATAGGTGACCAGCACCACCGGGCAGCCAGCCGCCCGCGCAGCCTGCGCATCGTTGCTGGAGTCGCCCACCATCAGCGTGCGCGCCGGTGCCGTGCCCAGTGCTTCACAGGTTTTGATGAGAGGCAGCGGGTCGGGCTTCTTGCGTTCAAACGCGTCGCCACCGAACACATGCTCGAAGTACCCGTCCAGACCCTTGGACCGAAGAAGCGGCAACGCAAAATTGGTGGGTTTGTTGGTGAGGCATGCCAGGCGCAGCCCCCGCGTGCGAAGTGCGCGCAGGCCCGCTTCAACCCCCCCGTAGACCCCGGCAAACTGGCCGTTGATCGCCAGGTAGTGGCGCTGGTAACTGGCCCAGGCCGGGGGGTAGAGCGCTTCTATTTTTATAGCATCTTGCGCACGCCCATCAAGCGCTAGCACATGTTTTAGCACTGACCGCAGCAAATGCTCCGACCCCTTGCCCACCATGTGCTCAATCTGCTGGGCCTCGATGGCTGGCAAGGCCAGCTCCCGGAGCATGCGATTGATGGCCTCGTTGAAATCCCCCATGGTGTCCACCATGGTGCCATCCAGGTCCACGATGACAGCGTCCAAGTGGGACAGAAGGGAGGCGAGCGGAGCAGTGTCGGTCATGGGCAAGGTCATGGGCAAGGTCACGGGTGAAAACGGGGAGGCCGCCAGTGTAAATACCCCTACCTCAAGCTCAGCGTCTGGCGCTTCCAGGCCGGGTCTTGCCAGCGCTGGAACAGGGGCAGAGCCGACACATCGCCCGTCACGCGCTCGGTGGTCAGACCGTCGAGCCGCACCACCTCAAAGCTCTTGCGGTAGCGGCCCTGGCCCCGGGCTTCGCGGGCCACCAGCATCTGCTGGCCGCCGGGCACCCAGCCCGCCCATTCGGCCACGCCGGTCTCAGGCGTAGTGGCAGCGGGCGGCAGTACATCGGCCAGCCAGCCGCCTTCCGCCCGGCGCAACACCCACAGCTCGCGCCAGCCTTCCAGGGGCTGCACCGCCAGGGCCACGGCCGTGCCTTCGCGGTTGGTGCTGGCCGATGCGGCCCACACCACGCCGTAGGTGCAGCGGCGCAGCAGCGGGGCCTGGGCGCTGTGCTGCGCGTCCACCAGCAGCACGCAGGTTTCGCCCGGGGCGCCGGGTTCGGTCAGCAGTGTGGGGCGGGTGCTGGTGGTCACCACAGTCGCTGCGGCAGGCACCAGGGCCCAGCGCACGGCACCCACGCGCATGGCAGCGTCGTTGTAGGCGCTTTGGTCTTCGTCGGGCAAATCGGCCTTGCTCACGCCGCTGAGTTCCGTCAGGGCACGCGCAGCGGCAGCGGCCACTGCGGGGTCGGCCACGTTCTTGCGTGCCTGCTGAAAGGCGGCGGCGCCCCACACGCTGGCGCGGCGCATGTGCACGCGGTTGCGCAGATAGCCCGGCAGGCCCGCCACGTCCACGCGCTCCAGCACCTCGGCCTGCCAGGTGGTGACCTTGGCACGCTCGTGTGCGGGCAGGTCGGGGTTGATGCATTCAGGGCGGGTCAGCGCCAGGACGGCTCGGGCGCGCTGCTCGGCATCGGCCACGGGCATGGCCAGCAGGCGGCGAAAGGCCTCGCCCTCATAGCAGACCTGCATGCGGCCTTCGACCTCGTAGGTGGCAAAGCGCACGCCGTAGCCGTTGGCCACATCCAGGTGGGCTGACAACGTAGCGCCCGAGGCCTTGCCCGGCGCGGCCACTGAGGCGCGGCGGGCCAGCCGGTCGGCAAAGGTGCCCAGGGCATCAAAAGCCTGTGCGCCTTCCACACCGGCCAAAGCCTTGGCGGGCGCGGCTTGCAGGTAGGCGGCGGTGAGGCCAATGCCCAGCGCTTCGGCGCCCGGCGTGTCTTGCACAAAGCGCATCACGGCCAGCAGCGCGGGGCCTTCAGCCTCGGTCAACGCCACGCGGCGCACATCGCTGGCCCGGATGAAGCCGCCGCGCTCGCGCTTGTGGTCCCACACCTGCAAATAGTCCAGGCGCTCGCCGCGCACTTCGAGCACTTCGCCCTGCCACAGGCTGGCTTGCTGCTGTGCGCCGTCGCGGGGGGCGGCACGCAGGCTGGCCTGGTCTTGCACCACGATGGCGCTGCCCTGGGCGCTGGGCGATGGCTGGGGGGCGGCCTCGGCCGCCACGGTCACTGCAGCGCTGGCCACGGCGGCCAGCAAGGTGGCGAAGGTGGCGTTCATGTTCACTGCTCCACGGCTTGAGTGGTGGTGGCGTCGTCGGCCACGGCAGCAGCCTGTGCGGCACCGGCCTGGGCGTTGCGGTTGCCGCCGAGCAGCGCGGCACCGATGAAGTCGCCATTGGTCGGTGGGGGCGCGATGATGACCTGGATCTTGTCCGACAGCTTGTCGGCCAGCGTCTTCTGGATGAGCAGCGGATGCTTGGTCACCAGCGCGCCTTCGCGGGCCATTTGCTCGGCGTTGACCTTGCCCACGCGGTCCATGCGGTAGGCCTCGGCTTCGGCCAGCTTCTGGCGGGCGTCGGCCTCGCCGTTGGCTTCGATGCGGCGGGCCTGGGCGGCGCCTTCGGCTGCCTTCACACGGGCCACGCGTTCGGCTTCGGCCTCCAGTTGGCGCTGCTCGATCTGGCGTTGCTTGAAGGGCAGCACATGCTTCATGGCCTCTTCCTGCGCCTTGGCGGCGATGACCTGCTCCCGCGCGGCGGCTTCAGCGGCCACCTCGCGGCGCACCTTGTCGGCGTTGGCGTCCAGTTCGGTTTCTTTCACGCGCTTGTCTTTGAGCTCCAGCGTGTAGCGCATTTTTTCAGAGGCCAGCTCTTCAGCCAGCAGGCTGTCCATGCCCCGGCGGTATTCGGCGGGCAGGTCCACCTTGCCAATCTGCAGGCTGCGCAGCGTGACGCCATCGGCGGCCAAGCGGGCGCGCAATTCGGTCTCGATGATCTGCGCGATCTCGGCGCGCTTGGACGAGAAGATTTCACGCACGGTGTAGCGGGCAAACACCTTGTAGACCAGGCCTTGCACAGCGGGCTCGACGATGTCGGCGCCCACGTTGTCGGGCAGATTGCCGGCCTTCACAGCGGGCGAGTGGGGGTCCAGCGCATAGCGCACGCTCAAATCCAGCCCCAGCGACAGGCCCTCCACCGACTGCAGCGGCGCGCTGCCCGTGGCCTGGCGCATGGCTTCGGGGCGGTAGCTCTGGTCGCGCAGCGAGAACACGCGCACCGTGTGCAGGCCGGGCACCACCCACACGCTGCCATCGCGCCACAGGCTCACGGCACCGGTGAACTGGTTCAGGCGCACGCCCAGGTCGCCTTGCGCCAGGTGCTGCACAGGCGGATTGCGGTACACCATCAGGCCCGCTGCAGCCACCACAGCGCCAGCGGCCAGCCAGCGCACCGTGCGGGCGGTGGGCAGCAGGTAGGCCCAGTTCAACGGGGCTGCCGACACGGGGGCACTCGTGGGGGTCGCTGTGGGGGCGATGCCTTGCAAATCAGCGTCCAGCACAGGTTCCGTGCCCGCTTCGGGCAAGGGGGTGGAGCGGCGGCCCTTCAGGGTCTGCACGATGCGGTTCCAGGTGGCTTTCATGGTGTTTCTCTCTCAGGTGGTTTCGGTGTTGTTGTCGGTTCTGAGCAGCCAAAGTGGCTGACTCATTGAGGACCGATTGTTCGGATCTACCCCGGAAGCAACAATGCGGCGCGGCCCCCAATGCGCTCACACCGCCCGCACGAACCTTCCGCCCCCGGAAGAAAAACTCACACCGCCCAAAGCGGCGCACCGGGATAATCCGCCCACCCCTTACTGCCCGCCCAGCCCATGACCCGCATTGCCGTGATCGAAGACGACCTGCCCACCAGCAATCAGTTGGCCGGGTGGATACGCAGCGCCAAGAGCGGCATCGTCATCGACCAGTGGTTCACCCGCGACGAGGCCGAGGCCGCGCTGGCCCGCGAGCACTACGACGCGGTGGTGCTCGACATCGAACTGGGCCGCGAGCGCCATGCGGGCGTGGCCCTCATCAACGCCATCAACAAGCTGCGCCAGGGCACGCCGGTGCTGGTGGTGTCGGCCATGCCAGCGGCCATTTACCGCAGCATCATGAAGGCGCTGGATGCGTGGGACTACCTGCAAAAAACCACGTTTGAAGAGGCCGACTTCATCGAGACTTTTCTCGACATCCTGCGCACCACGCAGGCACAGGCCCCGGCCAGCGCAGCCCCTGCTCCCGTAGGCGACGCCCTGGTGCTAGACCCGCTGTGGCAGCGCACCCCCACCTGGCGCGGGGAGCGCATCAACCTGCCGCTCACAGCCCAGCGCATCCTGGCCACGCTGCACCAGCGCAGCGGCGAGGTGGTGTCGTACGACGAACTGTTCGAGGTGGTGAAAAGCGGGCGCAACCGTGACAACGTGCGCAAGCATGTGAGCACCATTCGCGAGGCGCTGCGCGAAGTGGACCCCGGATTTGAAGGCATTGAGAACGTGCCCATGCGCGGGTTTCGTTGGGTCGGCAAATGAAGCGCCTGCTGCGCCGCCCTGCACTCGACATACCCCGCCTGGGCCTACCCGCATTCCGCCTGCGCATCTTGGTGCGCAGCGTGTTTATGCTGCTGGCCCTGGCCACGGTGGTGCTGAGCATGGTGGTGCTCAAGGACGAAAAAGAGCGCGCCTGGCAGGCCTACCAGCACGGTTTTGTGCGCAGCCAGGCCGAAGTCATGGCACGGTTGCGCCACCCCTCGGGCCAGTTGGCGCTGCTCAACGCCAGCCACCTGGGCCAGGGCGTGACGCCGCTGGCGCCGCTACTGCTGCCCTATGCGGCCATCGACTTTGACGACCCCCAAAAATCGCAGCAGGCGGTGGAGATGGCGGGGTGCTCGGTGCAGTACCCCGATGGGGCCTCGGTGTGCGCGGCGATTGGCAACAACCCGTATGCGGGCGGCTTCATCTACCTGGTGGGCAGTTTTTACGCAGGCGAGCTGACGCCCCGCGAGCGTGGCGCACTGGTGCCCGCCGAAGCACACCGGGCGCGCATCAGTCTGGACATGCGCGGCACCACCTACCGCTGGGTTGCGCCGTACGAGGCCATGCCCCCGCAAGGGAATGCGGCGGTGCGCGGGCGGCTGACGGGGTTTGTGGACAACGGCACGCCACAGCTCGATGTGCGCGCCCGGCCAGTGCGCGACTTTCGCGGCTGGCTGTGGCAAAGCGGTCAGTGCCGCGACCTGCCGCTCCCATCGGCCAGCCCTGCTGCTGGCGAGGCCACCACCACAGTCCCCACAACCACCACCCCTGACTGCCTGCGCCGCACGCATTACTCCATCCGCCTGCCCGTCGAGCTGTTCCGCGAAGCCCTGTTCCGCAAAGACGAGCGCCTGGTCTGGCCGCCGGAGGACTTGGGACAGATGCGCGTGCGGGTGGAGATGCTGCCACCGGGCGAAGACACCAAGCCCCTGTTCGACAGCGACGCCCCCGGCGCGCAGCTGGCTGCATCGCTGGGCGACCTCTCGCGCAGCCTGTTGCCGGGCGAGCGGGTGCAGATCCGCAAGCTGGGCAGCGACGAGGCCAGCGCCATCACCCTCAAAGGTTTGGACGTGCAGGCCGACCCCTCAGCGCCCTGGCTGCTGCGCCTGATCCGCTGGCTGCCGCTGGAGGCCGCAGGCGTGGGTCCGGCGGCAGCCACGCCCGCCGCGCCCACGGCCTTGGACATTCTGGACACGCCCACTGGCAACTACGTGGTCAACTTCATCGGCCACCTGCGCGGCGTGGAGCAAGGCCTGGCCGCTGTGGCCACGCGCCTGTCGTGGTACCTGGGCGCCATGCTGGGCGCCATTGCGCTGGCCTGGCTGGTGGTGGAGGTCGGCCTGATCCGCCGCGTGACCGCACTCACCCGCCGCGCCGCTGCCGTGTCATACAACGTGCAGCCCGGCCACACCGGGCCCCGGCTGGGTGACCTGGACGTGTCGGACCTGCGCGGCTCGGACGAGCTGGGCATTCTGGCCGGTGGCCTGGCCGACCTGCTGCAGCGCGTGAAGGACGACCTGCAGCGCGAGCAACTGCGCGCCCAGCAAGAGCGCGACATGTGGCACGCCGTGGGGCACGAGATCATGTCGCCCCTGCAATCGCTGATGGCACTGAACGGCCCGCAAGACCCCGGCCACCGCTATGTGCAGCGCATGCAGCAGGCCATCCATGTGCTCTATGGCACCGCATCGCCCGCCGAGGCACTGCAAGCCGCCGATGTGCCTGAAGGCCGGCTGGACCTGGATGCCTTCTTGCGCAACGTAGCCGACAACGCGCACTTCGCGGGCATTCTGGATGTGGTGTATGCGCCAAGCACTGACCAGCCGGCCCCGGTCATCGTGCGCGCCGATGAGTTTGCGCTCGAAGACGTGGTGACCCACATCCTGCGCAATGCCGACCGCTACCGCCCCACAGGCAGCCCCATCACGCTGACGCTCACGGCGTCAGAATCCACCGCCAGCGCCACGCTGCACAACCAGGGCTCGACCATTGCCGAAGACCTGCTGGAGCGGATTTTTGAGCTGGGCGTGTCAGACCCGGATAGCCCCACCCCGCTGGGTGAGGGCGAACACCGGGGCCAGGGCCTGTTTGTAGCCAAAACCTACATGGCGAAGATGGGGGGCACCATCAACGCCCGTAACACCGAGGGTGGCGTGGCGTTTGTGCTGACGTTTCAAAGGCTGGGGTAGCCCACCGGCGGTGGTGGGCCATCCCGCCCTCAAGCAGCTCTCAAGCAGCCAGCTGCACGCGCATGGCGTCAATCACACCCTTGTAGTCGGGCTTGCCAAAAATCGCGCTGCCCGCCACAAACGTGTCAGCGCCCGCATCGGCAACGCGGCGGATGTTGTCGGTCTTGATGCCGCCGTCCACTTCCAGGCGGATGTCCTTGCCCGAGGCGTCGATGCGCTTGCGCACAGCTTCGATCTTGCGCAGGGCGGAGTCGATGAAGCTCTGGCCGCCAAAGCCGGGGTTCACGCTCATGATGAGGATGAGGTCGATGTCGTCGATCACCCAATCCAGCACATCCAGCGGCTCGGCCGGGTTGAACACCAGGCCGGGCTTGACGCCCTTGGAGCGGATGGCTTGGATGCTGCGGTGCACATGGCCCGAGGCATCGGGGTGGAAGCTGATGTAGTCCGCACCCGCGTCGGCAAACGCGGCGGCCAGGGCGTCCACCGGCTGGATCATCAGGTGCACGTCGATGGGCACGGCCACGCCCGCAGGCGTCTTGGCATGGGGCTTCAAGGCCTGGCACACCATGGGGCCGAAGGTCAGGTTGGGCACGTAATGGTTGTCCATCACGTCAAAGTGGATCCAGTCCGCGCCAGCAGCAATGACGTTGCGCACTTCTTCGCCCAGGCGGGCAAAGTCGGCGGAAAGGATGGAGGGGGCGATTCGGTAGGTGGGGCTCATTCCCCGATTGTCTCAAAGCTCAGGCCACATGGGGTTTTGACGCCAGGGAGTCGCCCACGCGCGGCGCAGCACGGTTACCATGCGGCCCATGCCAAAGTACCAGTTTGACGTGGAAGTGCTGCCCGAATACCTGCCCGAGCAGTCTGCGCCGGACACGGGGGTGTTCAGCTTCGCTTACACCATCACTATCACCAACTCGGGCCAGGCGCCTGCGCAGCTGATTTCGCGCCACTGGATCATCAGTGATTCCCGGGGCCACACCGAAGAGGTGAAGGGCCTGGGTGTGGTGGGCCACCAGCCGCTGCTCAAGCCGGGCGAGTCGTTCCAGTACACCAGCGGCTGCAGACTGCGCACCTCCAGCGGCACCATGCACGGCACGTTTCATTGCGTGGCCGAAGATGGCGAGCCTTTCAACGCCCCGGTGCCCTTGTTTGTGCTGGAAGCGATCAGCCACGGCCCTTCGGGCGAACCTCTGAGCGGTCGGGTGCTGCATTGAGCACGCCCCCCAAAGATCTGGCAGACCTACTGGCCGCACTCGACCCCGCGGCCGATCTGGCCCAACGCCATCTGTGGCTCATCCATCTTCTGGAGTGGGTGCGTGGCCAGCGCGATTCGGTGCCTGCTGCGGTGGGTCGGGTGCAGCTTTTTACCGATGCGGTCGCGGCGCGGCCCGACCTTCGGCAGCGGCTGCAGGCTTGGTGGGCTACGTTGGTGGACCAGGTGGATATCACCACCTTGCTGGCGGATTTTGGGTTTGCACCCCGTACCGCCTTGGTCAGCGAAATGGCCGAGCGCCTGCGCACCAAGCTGCTGCCCGGCAGCCCTGAGACCATCGATGCCTCCGAGCTTTTCATGCTCGCGCTTCCCAGCGCGTTTGACGCCCAGTGGCTTGCTGCGCTCAGCGAAGACCAGCTGAACCGGCTGGTGGAGTTGCTGGCGCCCCCCGAGGGCAGCGAAAGCGCCGGTGGCGCCACGCGCTGGCACCGCGCCCTGCTCGACGCCATCACCTACTGTGCAGGGCAGATTCTCTCGACCGGATTTGCGCCGGAACTGCGGTTGCGCATGAGCGAGTCCGCGCGCGAGGCGCAGCCGTTTCATGCCCTGATTCGCGATGTGGAAAGCCTGCGCGTGGAAGTGCTGCATGCGCTGCGCACCCCGGATCGGCTCCATGAATCGGCCCAACGCCTGCGCGAGCGCCTGGAGTCCTGCCGCGCGGCGGCTGCCACCGTGTACGCGCATTTCGAAGACAACGGCATTTCGGTGGGCCTGGTATTTCGCCTGCGGCAGCTGCGCGAACGCATCCTGCGTGTGCGCGAACTGCTCGACTGCCTGCTGTCGGCCCAGCCAGCCGTCACAGCGGCGCAGCTCATGGCGCACCTAGTGATGGTGGGACAAGAGCGACGCAGCCTGCGCGCGTTGCTGGCGTCCAATTCATCACTGCTGGCGGCCAAGGTCGCCGAACGCAGCGCCGAAACGGGTGAGCACTACATCACCCGAACGGGCACTGAATACCGCTCCATGCTGCGCAAGGCGGCGGGCGGCGGCGCCTTGATGGCGTTCACCACACTGACCAAGTTTGGCCTCCATGCGCTGGCGCTGTCGGCGTTCTGGGGCGGTTTCATGGCGGGGGTCAACTACGCCGTGAGCTTTGTGCTGATCCAGTTGCTGCACTTCACAGTGGCCACCAAACAACCTGCGATGACGGCGCCCGCCATGGCTGCCAAGCTCAAGGAGTTGGGTACAGGTGATGCCATCGAATCGTTTGTGGACGAAATCACGCACCTGGTGCGCTCACAGGTCGCTGCCGTACTGGGCAATGTGCTGGTGGTGTTTCCGGCCGTATTGACGCTGGCCACACTGATTGCCCTGACCACGGGCGGCCCGGCCATCAGCGTGAAGGAGGCCGAGCATGTGCTGGCATCTCTGCACCTGCTGGGACCCTCGCTGTTTTTTGCAGCCTTCACCGGGGTGCTGCTGTTTGCATCCAGCATCGTCGCAGGCTGGACGGAGAACTGGTTTGTGCTGCACCGCATGGACTCGGCGCTGCACTACAACCCTCGCATCACGAGGCTACTGGGGACCGAGCGCGCCGCACGCTGGGCCCTCTTCCTGCGTGAAAACATCTCGGGCCTGGCGGCCAATGTCTCGCTGGGTTTCATGCTGGGCCTGGTGCCTGCGTTTGCTGCATTCTTTGGGCTGGGGCTGGATGTGCGCCACGTCACCCTTTCCACCGGCCAGGTGGCGGCCGCCAGCGCCAGCCTGGGCCTGCAGGTGCTGCAGTTGCCGGCTCTCTGGTGGGCCGTGGCCTCGCTGCCGCTTCTGGGCGCACTGAATGTCTCTGTGAGTTTCTACTTGGCCTTCCGCCTGGCGCTGCGTGCACAGAACGTCAGTGGCGTGGACCGCTCGCGCATTTATGCCTCCATCCGTGCCCGCCTGCGCAACGCCCCCCTGAGCTTTTTTGTGCCAGAGCGGCAGGCTCCGCTGCCCACCAAGGCACACGGCTGAATCGCAACCGCCGCCTCTGTCCTACAAAGGCGGCGTGTTTCGGCCTGTAAATTCAAGGCCCCAACGCCCCGGCGCACCCCCGTACCACCTGCGGCGGGCCTGTGCGCCGGGGCCTCCATTCCAACGGGCAGCGCCCGTCTGACGCAGAGGTCCGATGACATGAATGAAATCCTGAGCTTCTGGGCGCAGTGGCTGCGCCCCTCGGCCGGGTTGCCCACCGTGCAATGGTCGCTGCTGCTGGCCGTGGCCGCCATGGCGGGCTATCTCACACAGCGCCACACCGGCCTGCCCAAGGTACTCGGCTATTCGCTGGTGGGCACCGCAGCCGGGTTGGCCGGGTTCAGCGGTGCCGTATGGCCGCTGCAGGGCATCGGCTTGTTTCTGCTGGAACTGGGCATTGCCCTGGTGCTTTTTGAATGTGGTGGCCGCATTCCGCTGCGCTGGTTCCGCCACAACCCCATGGTGCTGGTGCAGAGCATCGCCGAATCGGTGCTGACCTATTTCGCCGTGTACTGGGTGCTGGTGTGGCTGAACCTGCCCGCCCAGGTGGCCGGCCCGCTGGCCCTGGTCGCGCTGGCGGCCTCGCCCGCCGTGCTCACCCGCGTGGTGGCCGACACGCGTGCCGCTGGCCCGGTCACCGAACGCGCCATCGTGCTCACCACCTTGTCAACGCTGTATGCACTGACACTGGGCAGCGCCAAGGCAGAGCTGATCAACCGCCAAAGCGTCACCGTGATCGAAACCGTATACCCCGTGATGGTGGTGCTGGGGGTCTCCATCATCGTGGCCACGGTGCTGGCTCTGGTGCTGCGCATGGCACTGCGCTTCATGAGCCCCACCAGCGAGAACACCTCCATGCTGTTTCTGGCGCTGGTGGCGGCGGGCACAGCCGTGGCCGCGCACATGGGCGGTTCGGCGCCGTTGGCGGCCCTGCTGGGCGGCATGCTGCTCAAGCAGCTCCACCCACGCCCCTGGGCCTGGCCGCGCCAGCTGGGCAATGCGTCATCGCTGCTCACCATGCTGATGTTTGTGCTGGTCTCCACCGTGGCGGCGCAAGCCGACTGGAGCGCCCCCGTGGCGGGTGTGGTGCTGGCCCTGATTGCCGTACGCCTGGTAGCGAAGGCCACCGGCGTGGCTCTGGGCAATGTGGGCAGCGGCGCCAGCTGGAAGCAGGCCCTGTGGGTGGGCTGCGCGATGACGCCGATGTCGTCCATTGCGCTGCTGATCGCCTCGCAGTTCGTGCTGGCCTCGCCCTCTACCGGCCATGTGATTGCAGGCGTGGCCTTGCCAGCCATCTTGCTGATGGAGGTGCTGGGCGCCGTGATCGCCACCGTGGCCATTTACCGTGCGGGCGAAAGCTCCAAACCCTGGGCCCCACTGACCCGTGGCCACAACGGAGAGAACCACCGTGAGTCTTGAAGCCTTCAACCATTCCGAACCGCTGACGCTGGGCGTTGAGCTGGAGCTGCAGCTCGTCAACACCAACGACTACGACCTGGCCCCCTATGCCGAGGACATGCTGCGCCTGATGAAGAAAACCCCGCTGCCCGGCAGCGTGGTGCCCGAGATGACGAACAGCATGATCGAGATCTCCACCGGCATCTGCCACTCGGCCAGCGAAGTGCTGGGACAGCTCACGCCAATCCGCGATGCGCTGGTGAAAAGCGCCGACAAGCTCAACATTGCCGTGGTGGGCGGCGGCACGCACCCCTTTCAGCAGTGGCACGAGCGCCGCATTTACGACAAGCCGCGCTTTCGCGAGCTGTCCGAGCTGTATGGCTACCTGTCCAAACAGTTCACCATCTTCGGCCAGCATGTGCACATTGGCTGCCCCGATGCCAATGCGGCGCTTTTGATGCTGCACCGCATGAGCCGCTACATCCCCCACTTCATCGCACTGTCGGCGTCCAGCCCCTATGTGCAGGGGCAAGACACGGCGTTCGACTCGGCGCGGCTCAACTCGGTGTTTGCGTTCCCCTTGTCAGGCCGTGCCCCCATGGCGCTGACCTGGGACGACTTCACGACCTACTTCAACAAGATGACGCGCACGGGCGTGGTCAAGAGCATGAAGGATTTCTACTGGGACATCCGCCCCAAGCCCGAGTTCGGCACGATCGAGATCCGCGTGTTCGACACGCCGCTCACCATCGAGCGCGCAGCTGCACTGGCGGGCTATGTGCAGTCGCTGGGCGCGTGGTTCCTGGCCGACCAGCCCTTCATGCCCGAAGAAGACGACTACCTTGTGTACACCTACAACCGCTTCCAAGCCTGCCGCTTCGGCATGGACGCGGTATATGTAGACCCGGCCTCCGGCGACCACATGCCGCTGCGCGAACACATCCTGCGCACCATGGACAAGATCGCCGGGCACGCTGCCGTGCAGGGCGCCTCCAGCGCCATGCACATGCTGCGCACCGAGGTCGAGGCCGGTCAGAACGACGCACGCTGGCTGCGCCAGCGGCAGAGCGAAGAGCAACTGCTGGCCGAAGTGAGCCGCCAGGCAGCGCAACGCTTCCGTGGCGCGCCAGCCTGACTGCCTGACAGCCTGACAGACGGACAGACGGACAGCCGGACAGACGGACGACCTCAACGCGCCCTCACACCGGCAGTGCCAGCTTGCGTGCCCGCTGCGTGTGCCCGCCGTAGCCCCAGTCGCTGGCGGGCAACTCCCGCACCACCACGTAGCTCGCTGCGGCCAGGAGGCCATCCCCCGCCAGCTGGCGCTGCAGCTCGGCAAACGCGGCGGCGATGAAGGCAGCCTTCTCATCGTCGGTGTTCGTGCCCTGTGTGATGCTGATCTCCAGCAGGGCAGTGGGCTGCACCACCGGTACACCCCCGATGTGCCAGCGGGCAGCAGGCAGGTCGTCGATGACCACCGCCGTGACCTCCCGGCGTTTGGCCAGCAGCTGGACCGTGAGCTCGGTGAGTGCGCTGCCAAGGTGCCGGTAGCGTTCGGGGTTTTGCAGCGGAGTGAGTTTCAGGACAAGGGTTGGCATGGCGTTGGAGCCTCCGGTGTGGATGGGTGTGTGGGCGCGGAAGGGGGCCGCAGGGAGTGGAAAAGTCGGCGGGTCATGCGCACAAGCCCCCGCGCCACCCAGGCATGGGCGTCGCGAATGGCCTCCTGGCGCAACTGCATGGCGTGTCGCAGGGCCAAGTCGCGCAGGCGCTGATAGTCGTCGGGGTACAGGCGGGGGTCCATGGCATTCCTTTCGGGGTGGGGCCACTGTAGGCAGCGCCGGGCGCGCCGGAAACCGCACACCGCGCAAGACCGTTTTGCGCCCGGCGCAAAGCCCCTGCCCGTTACCATCGCCCCATGCGCGACATCCGCTTTGAAGACATGCACCTTTTTGTGCGCGTGGCCGATCTGGGCTCGCTCTCGGCGGCAGCGCGCGAGCGCGATGCACCCGTGAGCCAGGTTTCGCGGACCCTGGCACGCACCGAGAAAGCCTGCGGCGCTCGGCTGCTGCACCGCAGCACCCATGGCCTCACGCTCACGGCCGAGGGGCAAACTTTTCTGGACTACTGCCGCCGCATCACCGGTACGCTGGACGAGCTGGAAGGCGAGTTCGCCCAGCAAAGTGGCAAGCCCAGCGGCTGGGTGCGCGTGGCCTCCAGCTCGGTGGTGGCCGAATATTTGCTGATCCCCAGCTTTGAGAGCTTGCACCAGCAACACCCTCAACTGCGCGTGGAGCTGCTGGTGGATGACCGTATGGCCGACATGGCGCGCGATGGCATCGACATTGCCATCCGCACCGGCCCGCCGCTGACCGACACCGTGGTGGCGCGCCCGCTGGGCACGCTGGCCCGCGCCCTGTATGCCACGCCCAGCTACCTGCAAGCGCACGGCGTCCCCCAGCACCCCGATGACCTTCGCCAGCACCGGCTCATCACCAACAGCGCGGTGGCGTTTCTGAACCGCTGGCCGTTCCAGGTGGATGGAGCGCCGTATGAGCTGCTGGCCAATGGCCACTGGCGCTCGGGCAGCACAGCCACCACGGCGCGCATGGCACTGCAGGGCCTGGGCATTGCACGCCTGGCCACGGTGGTGGCCGATCCCCTGGTGCGCCAGGGTCAGCTGGCGCCGGTACTGGCCGATTGCGTGGACCTGCAGCCCACCCCCATCAACGCCATCACCCTCACACGCAGGCACCGGTTGCCCAAGATCCAGGCCTGCATCGACCACTGGACAGCGTGGTTTTCTCAGACGGAAAGCCGTGCCTGATGCCTTGGCCCCTTCCTTTGATCGCCGACCAACACTATGGGTGAATTCGACCTGATTGCCCGCTACTTCACACGCCCTGTCCGCCAGGCCGCCCTGGGCGTGGGCGATGACTGCGCGCTGCTGCGCCCCACCCCCGGCATGCAGTTGGCCATCTCCAGCGACATGCTGGTGGAGGGCCGCCACTTCTTCGCCGATGTGGACCCTGAAGCCCTGGGCCACAAGGCGCTGGCCGTGAACCTGTCGGACCTGGCGGCCTGCGGTGCCAAGCCGCTCGCGTTCACCCTGGCCTTGTCGCTGCCCCGCGTGGATGAAGCCTGGCTCGCGGGCTTTTCCGGCGGGCTGCTGGCACTGGCCGATGCCCACGGCTGCGAACTGGTGGGGGGCGACACCACGCAAGGCCCGCTCAACATCTGCATCACGGTGTTTGGCGAGGTGCCCCCCGGCCAGGCCCTGCTGCGCAGCGGCGCCCGGGCTGGCGACGACATCTACGTGAGCGGCACCTTGGGCGACGCCCGCCTGGCGCTGGAGGCACTGCTGGGCCACACCCCCCTGCCCGCCGACGTGCTGGCCCGCGCGCGGCTGCGGCTGGAGCGCCCCACGCCGCGTGTGGCCCTGGGCCTGGCCCTGCGCGGCGTGGCCAGCAGCGCCATGGATGTGAGCGACGGGCTGCTGGGCGACCTGTCGCACATCCTCAAGGCCTCGGGCGTCGGTGCCCGCATCGACACGCACATCACTTCAAAATTGATAGCTGCTTGCACTTACCAATCAAGCGCTAGCGGCCAATTTAACCTTGAATTCATCCACCAATGCACCCTGGCGGGCGGCGACGACTACGAACTGGCCTTCACCGCCCCGCCCGCGCAGCGCGACGCCGTGGCCGCCGCATCGCTGGCCAGCAGCACGCCCGTCACCCGCATCGGCACGGTGCTGGCCGAGCCCGGCCTGCGGCTGGTGGACGCGCAGGGCCAGCCCGTAGAAAACCGCTACGCCTCGTTCGACCACTTCCGGTCCTGACAAGCTGACAGGGTTACAGACTGAGGGGATCACTGCACGGTTCGGGCTCGCGGTGCGGGAAGTTCGGGCTGGCGGGCCACCAATGCAGGCGCCCCGGCGCTACTTGGCAATGATGGTCAGCAGCTCTTCCCGCGTGGTGGGGTCGTTCATGAACTTGCCGTAGAGCGGTGCCATGCGGCGCACAAAGGGCGATACGTCCTTGACGCGCACAAACTGCGCGCCCTGTTTCGCGGTGTTTTCCTGCGCCTGGACCACGCGCTTGTTCCACAGCTCGCGCATCAGTTGGGCCGACTGCACCCCGGCCTCGGTGAAGGCCTTGCGGTCCTCGGCCGAGAGCTTGCCCCACAGCGCCGTGGACACCACCAGCGCCTCGGGCGAGATCACGTGGTTGGTCACGTACACGTTCTTGGCCAGCTTGTAGTGGCCGGTGGACTCATACGACGGCATGTTGTTCTCGGCGCAGTCGATGGCCCCCTTCTCGAAGCCGCCCAGCACCTCCTTGAACGGCAGCGACACCGGCTTGGCATCGAGCAGTTTGACCATCTCGATGAAGATCTCGGACTGCTGTACCCGGATCGATGCGCCCGCCAGGTCGCGGATATTGACCGGAGCGCGGTTGGCGCAATAGAACGAGCGCCCGCCGCCGTCGTACCAGCCCAGCACCACAAAGCCAGCCGATTGCAGGTTGGCGGCAAAGCGCTGCCCCAGCGCGCCGTCCAGGTGGCGAAACATGTGGGCCGAGTCCGAGAAGAGGAACGGCAGGTTCAGCACCTTGATGCCGGGCACGGCGTCCGACAACGGGCCTGAGCTGAACTCGGCAATGTCGATCTCCCCGCTCTTGAGCATCTGCACGGCCTTGGGCTGGTCTCCCAGCGTGGCGTTGGAGAACACCTCGATCTGGTAGCGGCCTTGCGTGGCCTTGGCCACCTGCTGGGCGAAGCTCTTCATGGCCTCGGTCACGGGATAGCCCTCGGGGTGGATGTTCCAGGCGCGCAGCTTGGTCTGTGCAAAGGCCGTGGTGCCCGCACTCAGAAAAGCGGCCGCCAAAGCGACCGACCAGAAAACGCTCACTCGCTTGCGCATGGTTCTCCCTCCATCTTGTTGTTGTCGGGCACATGGCCCTTATTCATCAGACGTCATACAAATCAATGTCCAACCCACCCCGCATAGCAACCACGTTTTTTGATCACCGTGTGCGCTGCGGTTGCACCCCGCGTCCGTTCGGGGCATCGAGATGTCTCTGAAGAAAACTTCAGATCAGCTGGGGCCCCTCAACTCGGCGTGGTCTCGGCAGATTTCACCAGACCCCAAACCCCTCGCGCCTGATTGTGCCGACCTCCCCCCACGATCAGATTGGGGTAAACGCCAGTGATGGGATGAGGGTTCACAGTCAAAAATTCACATCAAGTTGTACGACGTCATTTCTCTTGCCGTTTCACAACCTGGGGCCCGGCCTGGTGGCAGCACGGTGCACCCGCCTTCCTTTCCCACAACACTTTCCATCCAACGAGGAGACAACCAATGATGATGAAGCGCAGAGACTTCGCCCTGAGCGCGCTGGCCCCCATGCTGCTGAGCGCCTGCGGCGGCAGCGACAGCACCACGCCCACGCTCCCGCCCGGCCCCAAGGCCGATGCAGCGGATGCGCTGCGGCGCGCCACGCAGTACATGGACGAAACCGTGTCTTACCAGGGCGGCTATGTGTGGTCGTACTCGCCGGACCTGAAGCAGACCTTTGGCGAGATGGAGGCCTACCGCACCATGTGCTGGATTCAGCCCCCCGGCACGCCGTCGGTGGGCCATGTGTACCTGGACGCTTACCACGCCACGGGCGATGAACGCCACTGGCGTGCGGCCGAGCGCACCGCCACGGCCATCATGGCCGCACAGCACCCCTCGGGCGGGTGGAACTACATCCACGACTTCGCGGGCGAGGCCTCGCTCAAGAAGTGGTACGACACCATCGGCAAGAACGGCTGGCGGCTCGAAGAGTTCCAGCACTACTACGGCAACGCCACGTTCGACGATGCGGGCACGGCAGTGGCATCGCAGTTCCTCCTGCGCATGTACCTGGAGCGGCGCGAAGCCCGTTACCTGCCTGCCGTGCAAAAGGCCATCGACTTCGTGGTGAACGCGCAATTCGGCCCCGAATACGGCGTGGCCAGCGGTGGCTGGCCGCAACGGTTTCCGCACTTTCCGGGCGCGGTCAGCAGCATGCCGCTGCCCAACCCCTCGCAGGTGCCAGCGGGCGCCAGAGCGGGCATGGAAGACGGCGACTACACCTTGCACGTGACCTTCAACGACGATGTGATGGGTGAAAACATCAAGTTCCTCACACTGTGCGTGATGGCACTGGGGGAGACGCGCCTGCTTTCCAACATCACCCGCGCGATGGAGTGCATGCGCCTGATGCAGCAGCCCGGGCCGCAGGCAGGATGGGGCCTGCAACACCTCTCGCGCGCCAAGGATGGCCGCCCCGCAGGCTCGCCCGCCGGCGCGCGCAGCTACGAGCCCCGCTCGCTGGCCACGCACACCACGCAGACCAACATCCGCCAGATGTTCAACTACTTTCAGCTCACCGGCGACCGCAAGTACCTGGCGCGTGTCCCCGAAGCGATTGCCTGGCTCAAGAGCTGCCCGCTGCCCGCCGACGCCGCCACGGTCAACCCGCTGCTCGGCGGTGGCCGCACCCACCCCACCTTTGTCGAGCTGGGCACCAACGACGGCCTGTACGTGCACCGCTATGGCTCCAACATCCACAACGGCGCCTACTACGTGGACAAGAACTACACCAACACCGTGAGCCACTACTCGGCCGGGCGCCCCATCGACATCGCCGGGCTGGAGGCCACGTATGCCAAGCTCAACGGAATGACGGATGCAGCAGTGGCCGAGTTGGCCGCGCGCTCGCCGCTCAAGGTGGCAGCCGGCGGGCGGGCACTGCCCAAGTACTTCTCGATCCGCGAGGTGGACTTCCCGGACCTGTTCACCGGCGCTGTGATGACCACGCCCACCGTGCCAGAGACCGAGGTCGCCACGCTGCTCAACGAGCTGGGCACGCGCAACTACTGGACCTCGCCCGTACCCGAGATCGTCAACCCCTACCAGGGCGACGGCCCCAAGGCGCCCTACACCGGCACGGCGTACCGCAGCAAGCACGTGGGCGATGTGTACGACACCTCGCCCTACCCGGCCGATAACCCGCCCGAGGTGCCACCGTACGTGAAGAAGGACAAGCCCCAGTTCATCGTCACGGCCGAGTGGATTCGGCGCATGGGGCGGCTGATCGCGTTCGTGGCGCCTGTGGCCTGAACCCAGGCTTGATCCAAAGCGTGGGCCGAGGGGCGGCGCAAGGGTTGGCAAAAGCGCGGCGGAATAGCTATGATTTTGATAGCAGCTTGCGTTTTCCAGAAAAGCGCTAGAGGGCAAAAAGGCTCAAAATCCTTTTGCCCGAGCGCGCCGCTGGCCGCCAGTACCCCACGCGGCGTCCGTCTCAGCGCATCTGGAACAGCTCCTGGTGAAAGCGCGCAGACGGGCGCCCCAGCTGCTCCATGCCCCGGCGCACCGCCTCGGCAAACCCCTGCGGCCCACAGAACCACACACTCGCCCCCGGGCTGGTGCCCGCCAGCAGCGCAGCCGGTGTCATGGGCCCAGCGTCGTCGCTGTGGTGAACCTCCAGCGTCACGCTGGGCAAGCGGGCGCACAGCGCAGCCATGCGCTCGGCAAACACCGCCTCGCCCGCATGGCGCACGCAGTAGTGCAGGTGCACCCGGGGCGCCAGCGCGGGCGTGGACTGCAAGGATTCGAGCCAGGCCATGAACGGCGTGGCACCAATGCCAGCGGCCACCCACACCTGCTCCGGCGCGCTGTCGCTGCGAAAGTCAAAGCAGCCATACGGCCCCTCGATGCCGACCTGCTGCCCCACGCCGACATGCTGCGGCAGCTGGCGGGTGTGGTCGCCCAGCGCCTTGATGGCAAAGCGCAGCACACCATCGCCCTGGTCGGCGTTGAGCAGGGTGAACGGATGTGCGCCCTCGGCGCGGCCCACGGTGACAAACGCGAACTGCCCGGCCGTGTGCCGCCAAGCGCTGGCGGGGCTGACCTGGCACGCCACCTCCAGCACCCCCGCCCCTTGTGGCGACACGCTCACCACGCGCGCTGTATGGCGGCGGCTGCGCCCAATGGCCCCGGCCAGCGAGCGCACGGCGCACAACACCCCCACCAGCGTGCACACCCCCACCAGCACGCCCGCAGGCTGCCACCACCAGGCAGGCGGCGTGAGCACCACCGCATGGAAGGCCAGCACCAGGTACACCACGGCCAGCAGCTTGTGCAGGTAGCGCCACACGTGGTACGGGAACCGCTGCCACAGCGTGATGACCAGCATGGCCGCGAGAAACCACACGGCCCATTCCCCCACCTCCTCGGCCAGTTGGCGGAAGGTGTTGAGCCACCAGTCCGCGCGCGGCGTGCGCACCGGGCGGCCCACCCAGTCGGCCAGCAGACTGCGCGACAACTGCAGGCCATAGTGCAGCAGCGCCAGCACGATGGCCCCAATGCCCGCCCACTTGTGCAGGCGGTAGCTCTTGTCCAGGCCAGCGAGCGGCTTTTCGAGCCACGCAGGCCGCACGGCCTGCACCATGATCAGCGACATGAGCGCCCAGGCCGACACCCCGGTGAGCAGGATCAACTGGTTGCGCCACCACCAGACGTTGCCCCACGCAGGCGGCGCGGACTGGGGCACGATCAAAGCCAACATCCACACGCCGATGGCCACCGCCAGAGCGCCCCCTAAAACCTTCTTCCACATCACCAGCCCCACGATTTATTGCGTTGCAGCAACTGTAGAAACCCGCGATGAACGCCACCTGAACGGCGTGTGAAGCAGCGGCAAAGCGTGGCAGCTTGTGGCCGAAGGTTGATCTGTATCAGCCCTTTGCTTTGCAGCAAGGGCTGCCCGCCAACGAATCACGCCCGCACAAAACGCGCCAGCGGCCTGCGCGGCGTGGCAGGCACCTCGCCCTGCGGGTAGCCCATGCGGCAGAACATCTGCACCGTGGGCTCCTGGGGGGTGCGTGGCGCGGGCCGCCCCAGCACCAGCTGGTGCACGCGCTCGAAGTGCGGGGCCATTTCGGGAAACTCCTGCACCGCCTGGCTCATGGGGTGCATGCCCACGCCCAGCGCCGTGGCCTGCAGCTGCTGGCGCACATACAGGCGCCCGGTCTGGACCTGGTCGCTGCGCGTGTTGGGGCCGGTGATCCACACAAAACCCATGGCCGTGCGGCTGTGGCCTTCAAAACGGCCCATGGCACTTTTGTAGGCGGCGCTGCCTTCGGCCGGGGGCTGGGTGCGGTCGAACATGCCCAGGGCCGACACCGCGCGCACAAAGGGCGTGTTGATCGAGATGCCGTCGCGGTGCTGCAGGATCTCGGACGGGCCCACGCGGGTGAGGTGGATGCTTTCCATCATGGTGCGCGGCGTGAGCAGCTCGACCTTGGCGGACTCCCAGCACAGCGTGCGCAGGGCAGGCAACTGCTCGGCAGCCACGGTGCCGCCCACGCGCAGCGGCGTGTGGGTCTGCGTGCTGTTCAACAACTGCGCCAGCAACTCAGGCGCCACGGGGCGGGCGGTGTCGAAATCCGTCTTGGGCGTGCGGCGCAGCAGCACCTGCGCAAACAGCGGGTCGGGCTGCCCCCCGGGCTGGAGGGTGATGCGCGCCACAGGCCGGTCGTCCCAGTCCTTCAGCGCCGTGGGCAGCTCACCCTGCGGCCACAGCAATACGTCGCTGGCCACGCCCTGCTGGGCCAGGGCCATCACCAGCAGCTCCAGAAAAGCGCCGTGACCGATCAGGATCTGGCGGCCCAGCGGGTCGGTGTGGGGCAGCACGCGCTCCCGGTCGGTGCGCAGGGTGATGACGCCCTGCTCGCGCAGGTCCACCAGCCAGGGCTGCAGGTTGTGCGGGTTGGGCGCGGTGATGGCGTAGGCCACGGCGCGGCGGCGCACATCGGTCTCGCCCACCGGGCCTTGCCAGGCCTCGACCGCCTCGGCAGGGTAGTGGTCGCCTGCGGTGCCACAGGCGACCAACGTGCCCGCGGTGGCGGCGGCGATGGTGCCGCCACCGGCCAATCGGATGAAGTTTCGACGGTTCATGGGAATGCTCCAGTGATACAAGGGAAGGGTTGTGTTGTCATGCCAGCACGGCGCGGGGAGTGGGCGAAGTCACCAGCCCCAAATCCGCCAGCGCCTGCCGCACGGCCTGGTCGAAGGGGGTGTGGGGCTCGTCACCGATCAGGGCGCGCAGGCGGGTGTTGTCCAACCGGTGGGGCGTGGTCCACAGGTAGCGCATGTCGGCCAGCGCTGCGAACGTGGGCGCCACCCACCCCATCACGCGCAGCAGCGGCCACGGCAACCGGCCCACCCGCAGCGCGCCAGCGGCAGGCAGCCAGCCCTGCTCCGCCGCAATGGCCGTGAAGCTGTGCAGCCACGGCTGCGCTGTGGCGTGGTGGCCTGCGAAGTGCAGGCACTCGAACGCGGCCAGCCGGTCACGCTCCTGCGCCACGCGCACGAAGGTGCGGGCCAGATCGGGCAAATAGGCCCAGGGCGTGGCCACGTCCGGTGGGCCGGGCCAGGTGATGCGGCCCTGGGGCAGATCCTTGGCAATGGCCTGGTCGATCCAGCTGCCCGTGCCGCTGCCAAAGAAGTCCCCGGCGCGCAGCACGATGGCGCGCATCTCGCCCCCTCGCGTAGCGGCGTGCAGACGCTGCTCCAGCTGCACCCGCATCCGGCCCTTGAAGCCGGTGGCCGCCTGAGGCGTGTCTTCGCGCAGCAGGGGCGGCATGGCTTCGCCAAAGTTGTAGACATTGCCGGGCAACATCAGCGTGGCACGCAGCTGGCGGGTGATGGCAATGGCCGCCTCCATCAGCGCGGGCAACTCTTCGCGCCAGGCCTTGTGGGTGTAAGCAGGGTTGAGCGCGTGCACCACCACCTGCGCGCCCTGCGCCTGGGCTGCCAGCGCAGCGGTGTCATCCACCGCCACAGGCATCCACCACACGCCAGAAATGGCAGGCAAGGCGGGCCTGCGTGCACCCGGCCGCACCTGGGCCAGCACCTGCCAGCCGGCCTGTGCAAAGGCACGGGCGGCCGCCAGGCCCAACCGCCCCCGTGCGCCCAGGATCAACACGGTAGAAGGGCCGTCTGTGCCGGGGGAACAACGGGGAGGATGGGTCATGTCGGGGTTCCATTCACAAGGGATGGAGCGATTGTGAAAACGCAGCCACCGTTACACAATTGCCTAACTGTTCATAGCAGCAATGCAAAATTGAATACCTCCAACCGCCCCGCGCGCTCCATTGCGGGCACGCTATCGCCATGAACCAAACCTTTGACTGGAGCCTGGTGCAGTCCTTCCTGGCCGCGCTCGATCAGGGCAGCCTGCTGGGCGCAGCCCGGGCACTCAACGCCAGCCAGCCCACCATCGGCCGCCACATTGCCGAGCTGGAATCGCAGCTGGGTGTGGTGCTGTTCGAGCGCACCGGGCGCGGCCTGCTGCCCACGGCCACGGCGCTGCGGCTGGCCGAATCGGCCCGCGCCATGGAGGCGGGCGCGCACCAGCTGGCGCGCAGTGTGTCGGGCGCTGAGGCGGGGGTGACTGGCACCGTGCGCATCACCGCCAGCCAGCCCGTGGCCTGCGTGCTGCTGCCCCCGGTGCTGGCACGCATGCGCCTGGCGCTGCCCGAGGTGCAGGTGGAGCTGGTGGCCAGCAACCAGGTCACCAACCTGCTGCGCCGCGAGGCCGACATTGCGCTGCGCATGGTGCGCCCCGACCAGGCCAGCCTGGTGGCCAAACGCATTGGCGCGGTCACGCTGGGCGCCTATGCCCACCGCGACTACCTGCGCCGCAAGGGCACACCCCAGCTACCCACCGACCTGCTGCAGCATGAGCTGGTGGGCAACGACCGGCACGAAGACATCCGGCAAGGCTTTGCTGCCATGGGCTACCCGGTGGAGCCCCAGCACTTCGCGTTCCGCACGGACGACCTCATGGCTTACTGGGAGGCCGTGCGTGCAGGGCTGGGCATTGGTTTTGTGGGCAACTACATGGCCCGCACCGACCCGAACGTGGTGGCCGTGCTGCCCATGCTGCCCCTGCCCGATCTGCCCATCTGGCTCACGGTGCACCGCGAAATCCGCACCAGCCGCAGGATTCGGGCGGTGTATGACTTTCTGGCGGCGGAGGTGCCTGGGGTGTTGTAGCCCCGTACCTGCGCTGCACACCTACGCCCTGTCGGGGCGCAACAGCAGGCCGCACTCACCAGATGGTTTTGCAAACGATTCAAAGCAGGTCTGCAAATAGTCCATGGTGGCCCGCACTTTGGGCGCGCGGTGCCGGGTGCTCAAGATCACCGCAAAAATGGGATGGCTCCCGCGTTCCACGACCTGTGGCAAGACCGGCACGAGCTTGCCCTGGTCCACCAGCGCCTGGCCGATCACGTCGTTGATGCGTGCAATGCCCGCGCCACCCAGGGCGAGGGAGATCACCGCTGCGCTGCTGTTGACCTGCACTTTGCCCTTCACCATCAGCATGGTGGGCTCGCCGTTCACCCGAAAATCCCATTGGTTGTGCGACGGGGTGGAGGCGTTGGATATGAGCCGATGCGCAGCCAAATCCTGCACGGACATCGGAGCTCCATACATTTGCACATACTCAGGTGATGCATAGAGTGCACGACCATGGCTGCCCAGCGACCGCGCCACGGATGCCTGTGCCGGGTCAACGCCAGCGCGAATCGCAATATCAATCGACTCATCGGCCATGTCCACCACACGGTCTTCCATCTGAAGTTCGACCGTCAGCCCCGGATACTGGGCCCCCAGAAGGTGCAGCTTGGGAATCAAGACATATTCAGCGAGCAGCTGGCTGACACTGATGCGCACCGTGCCGCCAATGTGCAGCGAACGCCCACCAAATCCGTCTCGCAACTGGGCATATTCACCCAAAATCCGCCGCGCGTGCTCCAGGAACATTTCGCCCTCTTCCGTGAGCGACAGGCTGTGGGTGGTGCGGTGGGCCAGACGCAAGCCGCAGGCCGCCTCGATTCGGGCCATGCCGCGCGAGACGTGGCTTGCTGCCACATTGCGCTCGCGTGCCACGGTTGAAAACGAATGCGCCGAGGCAATTTGCACAAACAAGGCGAAGTCATCCAGCGTGAGGTTGTCCATGGTTGTGCATTTTCTGCACAAGCGCTGTGTCCGGCCAGCTGTTTCCGAAGTCTTTGCGATTGGCGACAGTCCGGGTGTGCGGATGGTCCGCACCAAGCCATCAACTTTCTGAAGCTGCTATGCCCCTCACACTCATCATCACCGAAGGCGTCCTGCCCAAAAACCGCCAGCAAAGCACTATGGCAAGCCTGTCGGAGGCCTTTCTCAAGCTGCACGGCTTGGCTGGCAACAAGTTCTTCACACCCAACGTCATTGGGCATATTTCAGAGCTCCCTGTGGGCAGCACCTACGCGGGAACAAGCCCGACCAACGTCGCCATCGTGGAATGGCTCACGCCCTCATTTGCGTTTGCCACACGGGAAGTGCAAACCGCCTATGTCGCCGAGGCCACCGATATCCTCTTTGAAGCCTGCGGCGGCAAGCAGCCCCGTGAAAACATCTGGGTCAATCTGAAATATGCGGTGGACGGCATGTGGGGCATTGGCGGCAAGGCCTACACCAATCAGGAGCTCGGCGAAGCAGCAGCCCACGGGTAAATCCAGCACACCTCATCACGGTGTGTGCGACTGTATCGCCCCACATTGCCACACCGTGTGTCCAAACCAACCCAAGGCCCAACATGACGACTTTTGACGATGAAGGACTGAGCCCCCAGCCCACCCGATTGCTGCATACCATGTTGCGGGTGGCAGATCTGGAGCGGTCCATCGAGTTCTACACCAACAAGCTGGGGATGCGCCTGCACCGCCAGGAGCGCTTCCCCCAAGGCCGCTTCACCTTGGCTTTTGTCGGCTATGGCCACGAGTCCACCGACGCCAGCATTGAACTGACCTACAACTGGGACCAGTCTGCCTATCAACGCGGAACGGCCTACGGACACATCGCGTTGGCCGTTCACAGTGTGGCCAAAAGCTGCGCCAGCCTGCAAGCCGCCGGGGTTTCGGTAGTTCGCGAGGCGGGCCCCATGCAGTCCCCCTCTCCGGACCGGACTTCAGCAGAAAACATTGCCTTCATTGAAGACCCTGACGGCTATCAGATAGAGCTGATTGAGCGGCGGTAGCGCGATCCCCCCGCGAATCGCAGGAGGCACACCACGCGAGGGCACTGCATCCGCAGCTAGGGCTGCTAGCATCCTTCGCTGTCCATCCACGCCCAAGGAGTCCCGTGATTCATAGCCCCAATATCCCGCACCTGCACCGTACCTTGGGCCTTTTGAGCACAGCACTGCTCTCCATCGCAGCCTCGTCGGCCCACGCCCAGGACACCTCACGTATCGCCCGCGTCACCGTCTACCCCGGCAGCGCCACGGTGGAGCGTGTGGCCAAGGTGCCTGCGGGCGCGCGCAGCCTCACGCTGGGCTGCTTGCCCGCGTCGCTGGACGCGCAAAGCCTGCAGATCAACGCCGACCCCGCCGTGCGTGTGGGCGAATTCAATGTGCTCACCGAAGACCGCGATGTGGCGGCAGGCTGCGCGAGCCCGCTCGACGGCCGCATCCGCGAGCTGGAGGACCAGATCGCGGGGGTGAAGGCCGAAGCCTCTGCGCTGCAATTGGTGGACGGCTACTTGCGCAGCGTGGCGCAAACCGGCGCGGGCACGGAGGCGGCAGCGCCTGCCACCACCGCCACCCGTGCCGCCACCCCGACGCCCGCGCAGATCACTGCCACCGCCGAGGTGCTGCGCAAGTCAGGCCAGGACAGTGCTGCACGCGCGCACCAGCTCCAGCGCAAGCAGGAGGCGCTGGAGCTGGCCCTCAAACCCCTGGTGGCCGAGCGCGACCGCGTGGCCAGCCAGCGTGCGCGGGTGGTGTCGGTCACCATCCACCTGGCTGCCGAGCGCGAGGCCGAGCTGCGCCTGTCCTACCAAGTGCGCGGCCCGGGCTGGCAGCCCAGCTACCGTGCCACGCTGGATGCGAACAAATCCACGGTGCTGATCGAGCGCCAGGCGCTGGTGGCGCAAAACAGCGGCGAAGACTGGGGCAATGTGCAACTGACCTTGTCCACCGGCCAGCCCGGCCGCGCCACCCAGGGCCGCCTGCCGCGCGAGTGGACGCTGGATGTAGCCCCGCCGCCACGCCCCATGGCCGCAGCCGCACCGGCGATGGCCATGGCTGCAGCACCATCGCCCGTGGCACGCTCGCGCAATGTGGCCGAGGAGGACAAGATCTCCTTCGACGTGAGCACCCTCGACAAGGGCTTTGCCACCGAATTCGCTGTGCCGCAGCGCATCACCGTACCATCGAGCGGCCAACGCGTGACGCTGGCGCTGGGCAGCCACACGGCCCCTGCCACGCTCATCACCCGCACAGCCCCCGCCGTGGAGGATGCGGCCTACGTGGTGGCCCAGATCGCACAGCCGCCTGGCGTGTGGCCTGCGGGCCCGGCAGGGTTGTACCGCGACGGCGCGTTTGTCGGCAACGGCCGCATCGACTTTGGCGCGCCCAGTGCGGGCGCACCGGCGGGCAGCACCAGCCTGTCGTTTGGCCGCGATGAACGCGTCACCGTGCGGGCCGAGCCCGTGCAGGACCTGACCGGCAGCACGGGCTTTACCGGATCGCGCACCGAGCGCAAGACACGCCGCGCCTACAGCGTGGAAAACCGCCACACCACCGCCATCACGCTGCAGGTGCTGCATGCCGCGCCGGTGTCGCGCAACGAGAAGATCGAGGTCGAATCGCGCTACCAGCCCCAGCCTGCGGAAACGGCGTGGAACCGCACCCCCGGCACCGCAGCGTGGCTGCAGCCCCTGGCCGCAGGCGCCACCGCGCAGTTCAGCGCCGAGCACACGATCCGCTACCCCAAGGACATTGAGCTGCTGGAGCGTCAGTAAAGAATGAAACAACCCCTGAGGCGCTGCACACGTTCACCCTTTCTCGCTGCGCGGGGGCGCTGGCCTGGGAGGCGCCAAGTTGCATACGCCTGTGAATGACACGTCGCCCCGTTGATTGTTGATATGCCCATTGTTTCCCCCTCCTCCGCCACCCGCCGCCCCACGGTGGCCTTCATGCTGGGCCACCCGGCGCACTTCATCGCCTTGGGCTTTGGCGCAGGGCTGTCGCGCAAGGCGCCCGGCACCGTGGGCACGCTGTGGGCCTGGCTGGCCTACCTGGTGCTCCAGCAGTGGCTGTCGCCGCTGCACATGGGCGTGCTGATTGCCGCCAGCACCGTGGTGGGCTGGTGGGCCTGCACCACCACCGCGCGCAACATGGGTGTGGCAGACCCCGGCAGCATCGTGTGGGACGAGGTGGTGGCCTTCTGGCTGGTGCTGTGGCTGGCCATGCCCATGGGGTTCTGGGGGCAGTTGGTGGCCTTTGCGCTGTTCCGCTTTTTTGATGCGGCCAAGCCCGGCCCGGTGGGCTGGGCCGACAGCCAGTTCAAGGGCTTTGGCTGGCGCGGCGGCTGGGGTATCTTGTGGGACGACTTTGTGGCAGCCTTCTGTACCCTGCTGGTTATTGCAGTGTGGAGGTTTTGATGACAACCGTAACGCTATCAAATACAGAGCTACTAGCGCTTGATGCATCTGCGCTAGAGGCCAATTTGACCCAAATTTCTCTGGAGCTGATCAAACACCGGCGCCTGCTGGCCACCGCCGAAAGCTGCTCGGGCGGCATGATCGCCGCAGCTTGCACCGACCTGGGCGGCGCCAGCCAGTGGTTCGAGCGCGGTTTTGTGACCTACTCCAACGCCGCCAAGACCGAGATGCTGGGCGTGCCCGCCACGCTCATCGAACAGGAAGGCGCCGTGAGCGAAGCCGTGGCCCGCGCCATGGCCGACGGGGCGCTGGCCCATTCCCAGGCCCACGTCAGCCTGGCCGTGACCGGCGTGGCTGGCCCCACCGGCGGCAGCGAAGCAAAGCCTGTGGGCACCGTGTGGTTCGCCTGGTGCGTGGGCGGCGAAACCCACAGCGAGATGCAGCACTTTGCGGGCGACCGCGCTGCCATCCGCGCGGCCACAGTGCGCTATGCGCTGCAGCGGCTGCTGGGGTTTCTGCTGGCGTAACCGTCCCCCCACCCTACAGACGCTGCACCTCGGTCCGCAGAGGGGACGGGCGCACTGACGACTGAAGCGCTGAAGCGTTTCGAACCCGCCCACCGGCCACCACACCCCTGTTCACATCCACTCCCTGCGCCCATGACAACGCCTCCACCTTGGTTTGACGGTTTCACCACCCAGCGCATCGCCACCTCGGGCGCCGAAATTTTTATTCGCACCGGCGGCACTGCAGGCGCACCACCCCTGCTGTTGCTGCATGGCTTTCCGCAAACGCATGCGCTGTGGCACCGCGTGGCGCAGCAGCTGGCGCGCGACTACTTTCTGGTGATGCCGGACTTGCGCGGCTACGGCGACTCATCCCACGCGCCCGGCCAACCCGACCATGGCAACTACAGCAAGCGCTCCATGGCGCAAGACATGGCCGAAGTCATGACAGCCTTGGGGCAAAAACACTTTTACCTGTGCGGCCACGACCGGGGCGGCCGCGTGGCGCACCGCCTGGCGCTGGACCACGCCGCGCGCGTCAAGAAGCTGTGCGTGATCGACATCGCCCCCACGCTCGACATGTACGCCCGCACCGACATGGACTTTGCGCGCGCCTACTACCACTGGTTCCACCTGATCCAGCCCGCGCCGTTGCCCGAGACCATGATCGGCGGCAATGCGCTCGCCTACCTGCACGTCAAGCTGGGCGGCTGGGGCAGCGCAGGCCTGGCCCACATCGAGCCCCCCGCACTGGCCGACTACGAGCGCTGCTTCTGCACCCCCGAAGCCATCCACACCGCTTGCGAGGACTACCGCGCCAGCGCGGGCATCGACCTGGACCACGACCGGGCTAGCCGCGCGCAGGGCGACAAGATCGCCTGCGACACCCTGGTGATCTGGGGTGCGCACGGCGTGGTGCACCGCCTGTTCGACCCGCTGGCGCTGTGGCAGGCGCAGTGTGCAGGTGTGGTGACAGGCCAGGCCGTGCCCGCAGGCCACTTCATTCCCGAGCAACTGCCCGAGGCCACGGCCGACGCCCTGCGCAGCTTCATGCGCTGAGCAGGCCGCGCCAGGGACACCATCCCCTCTGCGCACCCTGCGACACCCTGGCCCCACGACCCCGGTGTAGCATGGGCGCCCACATTCAGGAGGAGGAAACCCATGCACCCCAACGCCCAGACCCTGCAACGCTTTTACGCCGCCTTTGCGCAGCTCGACCACGCCACCATGGCCGCCTGCTACGCGCCCAACGCCACGTTTGACGACGAGGCGTTCTCCCTCAAAGGCCGCGACGAAGTGGGCGGCATGTGGCGCATGCTGTGCACCGCCACGAAAAAGCCCGGCGCTGCCGAGCACTGGAAACTGGAGTTCAGCGGCATCGACGCCGATGCCCAGGGCGGCAAGGCCCACTGGGAAGCGCACTACCTCTTCAGCGCCACGGGACGCAAGGTGCACAACATCGTCGACGGCACCTTCACCTTCACGCCCGAAGGCCTGATCGCCACGCACCGCGACCGCTTCAACTTCTGGAGCTGGGCCCGGCAGGCGCTGGGTGCGCCAGGGCTGCTGCTGGGCTGGTCGCCGTCCCTCAAACGCAAGGTGCGCAGCACGGCGGCGGGGAATTTGAAGAAGTTTTTGGCGCAGGGGTGAGGGGTGGTGTTGCTACAGCTTGCGCCGCTCAACGAATTGGGGGCTCGGCTGTCGGCCAAAAGCAGCCGAATCTCAACGCCGCCGCAGTGCAACCAGCGCTATGGCCCCAAGCATTCCAGACATCAACAGCGCTGCCCACTCTGACAAGGTTGGAACCGGCGTCGCAACTGGTGCTGGGGCTGCGCTCGTTGTGAGGTTTCTTGGACCGTCAACCAGTGAGAAATTGTTCGCACTATCTCTGGCAACAAAGTAAACCGAGTACGCCGTGCTAGCGGACAAACCACCCACAGTGAATTGCGTACTGGACTGGCCAGGAGCCATCGCACCGGAGCCACTGGAGACAACAGTGGCCCCTGCATAAGCAACCCCCGCCTCCACCTGCGCGTCCGTCGGAGCCGCGCCGCCGTCAGCGATAGCAATCCAGTACCCAGTACCGCTTGCTCCGTTTGTCACGGAAGCTGTCAACGTTGTGGATGTTGACGTCGTGCCGGACAAGCCACTCGACAGCGTAGTTCCGCAGGGCGCGCCCGCCCCGTACACATTGCCTTGGTGCCTGACCAGCCTAGCCACAGCGCTGCCAACGCCAGCGTTGATGTTACCGTCCTGAAAACTCACCACCCATTGCCCCCCTCCAACGATGTTGGAAGTCCAATGCCAATTTGTAATGTTGTTGGGCAAGGTAGTGCTTTGGTTTGCCCAAAGAGCGTTGTTGGTTGCCAATGTAGGCACACACCAGTCATTGAATCCATGATGAGTTGTCTGGTTCAAAGCTGTTGCGGCACTCTGTGCTCCGACCCAGCTATACGTACCCGCAGAGCCAGTACAGGCTAACCCGGTTTGACCAAGATGGCATGTATCCCATACGAGGTTGGTCGCACTATCTGTCAACGTTCCATCGCCGTTGAGAATGTAAGCAGCCCACACAGAAGGGCAGTAGAAAATGTTGGCAGTTACGACAGCCAGCATAGCGGCTCGGACATGACGCAGCATCATTGCTTTTTCCTTGTATGACACGAGTCGGGAGGGACTCTTCGGCTGCACTGATAGAGCGCAGATGCCAATTTGTTGTTGAGTGTAACAAGCAAGCTACTGCTTACTCAACCGCCCTGCCCGCCCCTCGCACAGGCCGGAGCCACCCCGCTTCCCATCCGGTCAACCAACACCGCACTGGACTCATTGAGCCCCAGCACCTGCACTGTGCAGCCGTGGTGGCGCAGGCGCTCCACCACCTTGTCGAGCGCGGCGACGGCGGTGATATCCCAGAAGTGGGCGTGCGTCACGTCGATGACCAGCGGGCGGCCCTCGGCGCCCAGCACGTCGAAGGCTTCGATGAACGCATCGGCCGAGGCAAAGAACACCTGACCAGACACACGCCACATCCGTTGGCCGGACTGGTCATCGTCGTGCATGCGCACATCGAGCATGCGCGAGACCTTGAACGCAAAGAACACCCCGCTGAGCACCACGCCCACAGCCACCCCGGCTGCCAGGTTGTGGGTGGCGATGGTGACGGCCACGGTGCCCAGCATGGCGGCGCTGGACAGGCGCGGGTGGCGCACCAGGGCGCCCAGCGATTTCCAGTCGAACGTTTCGGCCGACACCATGACCATGATGGCCACCAGCGCGATCACTGGCACCTGAGACACCCAGTCCTTCAGTACCACCATGAGGATCAGCAGGAACACCCCGGCGAACAACGTGGACAGGCGCCCGCGCCCGCCGTACTTCACGTTGCCCACGGCCTGGCCGATCATTCCGCAGCCCGCAATGCCGCCAAACAGGCTGGCCGCGATGTTGGCCACGCCCAGACCCGCGCATTCGCGGTTCTTGTCGCTGGGGGTGTCGGTCAACTCATCAACCACGGCGGCGGTCAGCACCGATTCGAGCAGGCCCACCATGGCAATCGCCAGCGCGGGCAGCAGGATGATGCGCAGCGTGTCGAGCGACACGGGCACCTGCGGCAAGGCAAACACCGGCAGCGCGTCGGGCAGTTTGCCCAGGTCGCCCACCGTGGGCAGGTGCAGCCCCAGCGCCGAGGCCAGCACCGTGAGCACCACCACGCAGATCAGCGGTGACGGAATGGCGGTGAGCGCAGGCCACGCCAGCCGCTGGCCCAGCCACGGCAGGCCATAGATGAGCGCCAGCCCCAACGCCAGCGCGCCCCAGGTGGCCGCGCTGGCGCCATGCAGGTGCGGCAGTTGTGCGGCAAAGATCAGGATGGCCAGCGCATTGACGAAGCCCGTGCGCACTGAGCTGGACACGAAGCGCATCAACACCCCGAGCTTCATCAACCCGAATGCGACCTGCACGGCCCCGGCCAGCAGCCCCGCCGCCAGCAGGTAGCCCAGCCCGTGCGATTGCACGAGCGGTGCGGCCACCAGCGCCACCGATCCCGCAGCAGCAGACACCATGGCGGGCCGCCCGCCGATGAAGGCGATGACCAGGCTGATGACAAACGAGGCGAAGAGCCCAACCGAAGGGTCCACACCCGCCACGAACGAGAAGGCGATGACTTCGGGAATGAGCGCAAAGGTGGCCACGGCCCCGGCCAATAGCTCGCGCGGAATGCTGGGCGCCCATTCGGCGCGCAGGCGGGTCAGAAAGGAGGACATACGACAAACAAGGTGGTGCGGTGCAAAACAAAACGCGCCCGAAGGCGCGTGAAGAAAAATCAAGCCCAATTGCCTGAGTAGGTGCGTATCTCAGATGGCTCTCACTCCCTCTCCCCTTGCGGGAGAGGGCCGGGGAGAGGGGTGAAACGGGCGCGGCGCTTATGCGGGCCCCCTCTCCCCAACCCTCTCTCACGAGGGGAGAGGGGGCCCTACCCAGCGCAGCGACTGGTGCAAAGACTGATGTTCCTCTCTGAGATATGCACCCAATCTAGCCAAATTTACCTCTAGCGCTTATCCCAAAAGCGCTAGCAGCTACCAAATTAGTAGCAAACCAACGGTATCAGGCACCGTGGCATTTTTTGTACTTCTTGCCGCTGCCGCAGTGGCAAGGGTCATTGCGCCCCGGCTCGGGCGCCTTGCGCACCGTCTCCACGCGCGGGCCCATGCTCTTCCACAGCTGGCGCAGGTCGTAAACGGCCCAGATGGCTTCGCCGAAGGCTTCCACGCGCGCCTGGCTGGTGCTGGGCGGGCCGTCTTCGTCGTACATGCAGACTTCGGGCTTGCCGGTGTCGTCTTCGGTCAGGGCGACGATGCGGTCCAGCGCGTCGTCCAGCCACTTGGCGGCTTCCTTGTCGCGCGGGGCGGCCCAGTCTTCGGGCCAGTTTTCGACGGCGAACATGAAGCCCAGCGCCCACACCTGGCCGAAGGAGGGAATCTCTTGCCCTTCCATCTCGGCGCGTTCTTCTTCGGGCAGGCTGGCGACGGCGCCGCGCATGTCCATGGCTTCGGGCTGGAAGGTACGGTCGTCGTCCAGCGTCTTCACATCGGTGTCGAGCTGGGTGGTGATCTCGACCCAGCGGCGGTCCCACAGCTCCAGAAAGCGGGCCTGCTGCGCAGCATCGGCAAAGGCGGGCAGCACGGGCAGGGACGCGCCCTCGGCCACATCCAGCTCGGCGCCATCGCCCAGCAGCATGGGCAGGTATTCAGCAGGCGCAATGGGGCGGCGGCTGCAGATCAGCGCGGTCATGAAGCCGTCGCAGAACTCCCACTGCGGGATTTCCTCGCCGCGCGCGCGCAGGTCGTCGAGGATGTTGTCCATCTCCTCCAGTTCATCGGGCCCCAGTGCAGCAGCCGGTGCGGCAGAGGCGTCGAGGTCATCAGTGGCGGGGGTGGGCGTTGTAGGTTCGGTCATGGGAGGCTCCGGTCGTCAAGGGCGTGGGGCGGGCCATCGGGGGCGGTAAAACATGGTTTTACTTTTATGATGCGCAGGCGACAGCATATGCAGCCGCCGCAGCACCCGCACGGTGGCGCAAGGGCACCGGCACACAAAAAGGCGCCGTGCGCAACCCGGCATCCCCACAAAAGGCGGCCAGTGTAGCCCCTCGCTCTTGTTCTCCCCTTTGAGCACCGCCGCCCCGAACCAGGACGACCCATGATTCACCAGCTCAACTCCCTGTACCCGGTGCGCTACACGGCCTTTGCGCTGTGCGTTGTCGGGCTGCTGCTGTCACTGTTTGTACTGGTGGCATTCGGCGCCGGGCTGCCCCTAGTGCTGGTGTTTGCCGCGCTGGTGGCCGTGGGCTTCTATGACGTCCAGCAAACGCGCCACGCCATTCTGCGCAACTACCCGGTCATCGGGCACCTGCGCTTCATGCTCGAATACGTGCGGCCGGAGGTGCGCCAGTATTTCATCGAAAGTGACAGCGAAGCCGCACCGTTTTCGCGTGCGCAGCGCTCGCTGGTGTACCAGCGCGCCAAGGGCGACCCGGACAACCGGCCGTTTGGCACGCACCTGGATGTGGGTGCGCAGGGTTATGAATGGGTGAACCATTCCATGGCGCCCACACAGTTACCGTCGCACGACTTTCGCGTGTGGATCGGGGGCAGCCCCGATGCGCCGTCGCAGTCCGTTGCGCCCTGCACCCAGCCCTACCACGCGAGTGTGTTCAACATCTCGGCCATGAGCTTTGGGGCGCTGTCTGCCAACGCCATCCTGGCGCTCAACCAAGGCGCGAAAAAAGGCGGTTTTGCACACGACACGGGCGAGGGCAGCATCAGCCAGCACCACCGGGTGCATGGCGGTGACTTGATCTGGGAGATAGGCTCGGGCTACTTTGGCTGCCGCAACGCCGACGGCACGTTCAGCGAAGAGCGTTTTACCGCCAATGCCACCGACCCGCAGGTCAAGATGATCGAGCTCAAGCTCAGCCAGGGCGCCAAGCCCGGCCACGGCGGCGTGCTGCCCGGCGCCAAGGTGACGGCCGAGATCGCTGCCGCGCGCGGGGTGAAAGAAGGCGAGGCCTGCATCTCGCCCGCCAGCCACAGTGCGTTCAGCAACCCGGTGGAGATGATGCAATTCATCGCCAAATTGCGCACGCTGTCGGGCGGCAAGCCCACGGGCTTCAAGTTCTGCCTGGGCCACCCGTGGGAGTGGTTTGCCATCGTCAAGGCCATGCTGGTCACCGGCATCACGCCCGACTTCATCGTGGTGGACGGTGCCGAAGGCGGCACGGGCGCGGCGCCCGTGGAGTTCACCGACCACGTGGGCGCACCGCTGCAAGAAGGCCTGCTGCTGGTGCACAACACCCTGGTGGGCGTGAACCTGCGCGACCGCGTGAGGATTGGCTGCGCGGGCAAGGTCATCAGCGCTTTCGATATTGCCCGCATGATGGCGCTGGGTGCCGACTGGTGCAACGCGGGGCGCGGCTTCATGATGGCGCTGGGCTGCATCCAGGCACAAAGCTGCCACACCGGCCACTGCCCCACCGGCGTGACCACCCAAGACCCGCTGCGCCAGCAGGCCCTGGTGGTGCCCGACAAAGCCACGCGCGTGGCGCAGTTTCACCGCAGCACACTGCATGCGCTGCAAGAGCTGGTGCAGGCCGCCGGGCTGCATCACCCCAAAGACATCACGGCCCACCACATCGTGCGCCGCATCAGCGACACCGAGGTGCGCCAACTCTCCAACCTGATCACGCGCATGCAGCCGGGCGCGCTGCTGGGCCCGCTGGACGCGCAGCACAACGTGTTCCGCCTGTACTGGCCCCTGGCCAGTGCCCACAGCTTCCAGGCCAGCGAACCTGTGCTGGAGCCTTCGATTCCCCACCACATAGAGCTGGTGCACGCCGCAGCTGCAGGCACCGCAGCGGCGGTGGCCGGGGACGCCGCTGTATGACCTTGACGATGGACGCATCTACCCACCCCACCGCCACCGCCCCCGACTACGCCGCCTTTTTGCAGCAGCAGCTGGCCACCCAGCCCCACAACGTGATGGCCCATGTGCTGGGCGATGAACAGCTCTGGATCAAGCGCGCAGGCGCCCCCCACGGCACGGGCCGCTACCGTGCCATGGCCGTGCTGGCGGGGCTGCTGCGACTTGACGCCCTGCGCCCCGTGCCCAATCCCGGCGGCCCCACGGCCATCGCCACCGAGGTGCAACGCCTGCGCGACCTGGCCGCGCGCGGCATCCGCGTGCCCGTGGTGCTGGCCGCATCCACCCATGGCTTTGCCATGCGCCACCTGGGCCACACGGGCGAAGAAATTCACTCGCTGGGCAACGCCATCGACCACGCCATGCAGGCGGGCGACACGGCCACCGTGCTGGCGCTGTGGCAGCAGGGGCTGGACACGCTCACCCAGGTGCACCGCCAAGGCACCTGCCTGAGCCAGGCCTTCGCGCGCAACTTGGTGCGCTGCCCCGATGGCGAAGTGGCCTGCATCGACTTTGAAGACGACCCCGCTGCCGTGCTGCCCCTGGCGGTGTGCCATGTGCGCGATGCGCTGTGTTACGCGCACTCCACCGCGATCTACCTGCACACCAGCGGCACGCTGACCGAAGGGCGCGAGCGCTGGGCGGCGTGGGTGGCGCTGGGCAGCGCGGACATGCGGGAGGCGCTGGCAACCAGCGTTCGCAGGATGGGGTGGATGCGGCGCTTGCCTGCGAGCCGCAGGCTAGGAAGGGATTTGCAGCGGGTGCGGGCGGCGTATGACTTGCTGGCCTGATGCGTCCAAGGTGGGTCGTAGATAGGCGGGAGAACCCGCAGGCCTGACCCAAAAGACAGCCCCCAAACAGGGTAACAGCGGAGTACGCTGCGCCAACCCGACCCACGACACTTGAAGTTACCCAGCCATGTCCATTCGCGATAACGTCCACATAGAGAAATTGCGCGCAGCAACTGATATGGAAGCACTGCGGCATGACATGGCTGCCATAGCCAATGCAGTCCGTGCCGGAAGGTCAGAGCACGATATCGGGGACGACGAACTCCGAGCGGCATTTGAACGTGCCAGCCCTGAGATTGAAGGACGCTACGGAGTCAATATTTGGGACGCCATGGTTCTCTTGATACAAGATTCAGCCGCTGCAGTCGAACCAGAAGAGGAAACAAAGCGCAGAGAAGAGTGGATATCACTGTATTCCGCGCTGTGCGCAGCCCTCTCGCATCTCGGCGCAGAGGATGCCTATGGCGATGGAGACTACTGGATCGTCGACGACGACTACGGGCACCAGTCTCACAAAGTTTGCATATCGCGGCTTGACTTTATTACGCCAGAACTTATTGCAGCAGTTCAGCTAACCCTGAAGGATTTGCCGCACTGGGAGGTGTTGCTACAGATTGACGAAGAAGTGAACGGCTCTCGGGCCTCATCTACTGGGCTGACAGTCCATCATGATCGCGTGGAGCACCATTTCGGCGCATAGAGCGGTATTTAGAGCCCCACGCCCTATCGCAACAGTGCCCCAGTGTCATGGTCCAATGAAATAGGACACCTCGATAGGGGCCCATAGACCCCAGAGGAAATGACGAACATGAAAGACAAAAGAGCGCGCAGGGCGTTTGAC
>CAXIRU010000043.1:0-69479 GCA_964031875.1 Acidovorax facilis | reverse complement strand
AGATGTGCCATCACCGCGCCAGGTGCTTGATGTTCGAATCGTTCAATGACTTCTTGCCAGATCTTGTGCTCCCGATCGCACGGAAATCCCCGCGCTGCTAGCAGCTTAAATGATCAAGATTGGAAGACCTTGAAAGGGATGACTCTAGGAGCCTGTCGGACTTGGAGCGTCGAAAGCGAAAACCGTAGGTTTCATCAAAATGGGCCCCAGCGAGGACAGTTTTTGCCGGATTGGCAGCCCCATAGCCGGGCTATGGGGCAAAAAGACGGTGTTCTCGAAGAGCGGCGAAGCCAAAAATGGACCGCTGCGGTCCATTTGCAGCCGACGATTTCCAAGTCCGACAGGCTCCTAGCCGTCCGGATGGTCGGGGCGCGCCTTGCTTTCTGTCACCATGGGCATTGCCGGAACAACACAAGACAGAAAAGGCACGAAAGTTCCATGCAGGAGTTCGCAGGTTTTTCCAGGGCGCTGGCCGTGCTGGCGAGCGCGGCAGGGTGCGGTCTGCTCATGGGCATCGAGCGCGAGCGCCGCAAGGGCACGGGGCCCGACAGGGCTCTGGCCGGGGTGCGGTCGTTCACCCTGGCGTCGCTGGGAGGCGCCGCTGCGGCGCTGACGGACATGCCCACCCTGGTGGCGGTAGGGGCCGCCCTGGTGGCGGCGCTGACCGTGGTGGCCTATGCCCGCGACCGGTCTGGCGACCCGGGCGTGACCACCGAGATCGCCCTGTTGCTGGCCTACGTGATCGGCGTGACCTGCGCGCGCGACCAGTTGCTGGCCGCTGCGCTGGCGGTGGTGGTGACGGGGCTGCTGGCGCTGCGGGATGTTCTGCACCAGTTCTCCAACCAGTGGCTGCAGCCCGGCGAGGTGCGCAGCGGGCTCATTCTGGCTGCGCTGGCCTTGCTGGTGTACCCGCTCGCCCCCGACACGCCTCTGTGGCAAGGGGGGCTGAACCCGCAGGTGGTGGTGCGCCTGGTCATCGTGCTGTTGGTGATCCAGTCGCTGGCGCACCTGGCCAAACGGCTGATGCAGGCGCGCCACGCGATAGCGCTGTCTGCGCTGGCGTCGGGCTTTGTGTCGAGCACGGCCGCCATTGGCAGCTTGGGCATGGAGGTTCGTGCGGGCCAGGCCAAGGCGCGTGCCAACGCCGGGGCTGCGGTGCTTTCATGTGTGGCCACCATGGTCCAGATCATGGTCGTCGCCGCCACCGTGCAGCCGCAGTGGCTTGCGCGGCTGTGGCTGCCTGCGCTGGCGAGCGGCTGTATGGCGGCCGCCATAGGCTGGTGGGGCGTGCGGGGCGCAGCGCGCCCGTCCGCACAGGAGGCTGGCGCTGTGGTCGCTGCCGCGTCCCCGGAGCCTCCCGACACCCCCATGTTCAAGCTGCGCGACGCCCTGCTGGTTGCCGCTTTGCTCACCGGCATCCAGGCTGGTGTGCAGGGGCTCACCGTGTGGCAAGGCGACGCGGGCATGCTGGCTGGGGCGCTGCTGGCGGCCCTGGCCGATGTGCATGCCGCCACAGCGGCCGTGCTGGTGCGCGGCGGGCCAGACAGTGTCGCTGCCCCCGCCATTGCGCAGGCTTTGATGGCCGCGCTGCTGGTGCATGCCGGCAGCAAATGTGTGGTGGCCCTGGTCAGTGGGGGCGGGCGCTACGCCCTGGCCGTGGCCCCAGGCGTGGTAGCCCATACCCTGGCGTTTGTGGGGGTGCTGATGCTGCAAGGGTGAACGGTGTGCCAGGCGGGGCCGGATAATCGGCCCATGACCTCCAAAGAAAACCAAGCCCGCGCTGACTTCAGCGCGCTGGCCCTGAGCCCTGCCATGCTGGCCAACCTGCAGCAGCTGGGCTACACCACCATGACGCCCATTCAGGCGGCCAGTCTGCCGCCCGCCTTGCTGGGCAAGGACTTCATCGCCCAGGCCAGCACCGGCAGCGGCAAGACGGCCGCGTTTGCACTGGCCCTGCTGGCCAACCTCAACCCCCGCCGCTTTGCCGTGCAGGCCCTGGTGCTGTGCCCCACACGCGAGCTGGCCGACCAGGTGACCACCGAAATCCGCCGCTTGGCGCGGGCCGAAGAAAACATCAAGGTCGTGACCCTGTGCGGCGGCGTGCCGCTGCGCGGCCAGATGCTGAGCCTGGAGCACGGCGCGCACATTGTGGTGGGCACCCCAGGCCGGGTGATGGACCACCTGGAGCGCCAGCACCTGACGCTCGAAGCCCTCAACACCCTGGTGCTGGACGAAGCCGACCGCATGCTGGACATGGGCTTCTTCGACGACATCGTGACCGTGGCGCGCCAGTGCCCGAAGGAGCGGCAGACCCTGCTGTTCTCGGCCACCTACCCCGAAGGCATTGCCAAGCTCAGCGCGCAGTTCATGAAGTCGCCCGAGCAGATCACGGTGCAGGCGCAGCATGCCGAGGGCAAGATCGAGCAGCGCTGGTACGAGGTGAAGAACAGCGAGCGCTTGCACACGGTGTCGCAGTTGCTCAACCACTTCCGACCTGAGTCGTCCATCGCGTTCTGCAACACCAAACAGCAGTGCCGCGACCTGGTGGGCGTGCTGCAGGCGCAGGGCTTTAGTGCGCTGGCGCTGTTTGGCGAGCTGGAGCAGCGCGAGCGCGACCAGGTGCTGGTGCAGTTTGCCAACCGCAGTTGCTCGGTGCTGGTGGCCACCGATGTGGCTGCGCGCGGGCTCGATATTGCCAACCTGGCCGCCGTCATTAACGTGGATGTAACGCCCGACCCCGAGGTGCACATCCACCGCATCGGCCGCACCGGGCGGGGCGATGCTGAAGGCTTGGCGCTCAACCTGGCCAGCCTGGACGAGATGGGCAGTGTGGGCAAGATCGAGCAACTGCAGGGCCGAGAGTCGCGCTGGTTCCCGGTGGCGGACCTCACGCCCACCGGCAGCGGCCCGCTGGTGCCGCCCATGGTCACTATCCAGATCATCGGTGGCCGCAAGGAGAAGATCCGCGCTGGCGATGTGCTGGGCGCACTGACCGGCGACATGGGCTACACCCGCGAGCAGGTCGGCAAGATCAATGTGAACGACTTTTCCACCTACGTTGCGGTGGATCGCGCGATTGGCGCCCAGGCCGTGCAGCGGCTCAACAGCGGGCGTGTCAAGGGCAAGAGCGTGAAGGCGCGCCTGGTGACTGGGGCCCAGGATTTTGATTAACAGTGCTGCTAGCGCTTGTCCATCAAGCGCTGGTAGCTATTAAATTTATAGTATTTGGCCCCTGTGTTGGCGGCTCTAGCGCCGGGCGGCGGTCTCCAGCATCTGCACCATCTCGCCAAAGCCCCTTTGGCGTGCCAGCTGCAGGGGCGTGTTGCCCTGGCGGTCGGTCAGGGCCTGGCTGGCACCGGCTTTGAGCAGGGCCTGCAGTGTGGCCTGGTGGCGCGGGCCGCCGTTGCCCAGCACGATGGACTCGATGAGCGCCGTCCAGTGCAGGTTGTTCACATGGTCCAGCGGTGCCCCGGCGGCGATCAGCTGGCGCACCACGCCGTCGTGCCCCAGGTGTGCGGCGGCGATCAGTGCCGTGCCGTCGTAGCGGCTGGTCACCTGTTGGGCGCTGGCGCCCAGCTGCAGCAGCAGGCGCAAGGAGGCCTCGTCGTCGGCCACGGCGGCAATGGTCACGGCGTCGTAGCGGTCGTTCTCCAGCGCATTCAGGTCGGCCCCAGCCTGGGCAAGGGCGCGGATGGCGTCGGCCTGCCGGGCATAGGTGGCCACATGCAGCGGCGTGCGGCCGTAGCCATCGCGGGCATTCAGGTCGGCCCGCGCCGTGACCAGTTGAATGAGCCTGGGCACATCGCCCAGCGCCGCAGCCCCATGCAGGCCCTGGTAGGCCGCTGCTTCGGCCGCCGTGGGCGGCACCTGGGCCAGGGCCGAGTGTGGGTGTGTCAGCAGCAGGGCACAAGTGAGCCCTAACGGCACTGCAAAAAATCGAACCATAGTGCGTTCCTCTCGAATATCGCTCCGTGCCCATGCCGCACTTGCGGCGTTGGCCCGGCGCGCGGCCCATGCCAGTGGCCACCGCGCAAGGGCCGCCCCGCCGCGCTGGTGGCGTCCCCCTTGTGGGAAGGCGCGTAGCGCCACAGGGGGTTACTTGATCTGATCCTGCACCTTGGCGATGCCAGCCACGGCGCATTGCTCGTCCAGGTGGCCACCGGGCGCACCGCCCACGCCCACGGCGCCAATCACTTCGTTGCCTGCCTTCACGGGCACGCCGCCGCCCAGCAGCAGATAGCCGGGGATGTTCACCAGGTTGGCGGCTGCGGCGTTCTTCTGTGCGCCTTCCATCATGGCCAACGTGGTGTTCTTGGCCGAAGCCGAGGTATAGGCCTTGAGGCGGCTGGCTTCCAGCGTGTGGGGGCCCGCGTTGTCTGCACGCTGCACGGCGCGCACGGTGCCTGCGCGGTCCACCACGGTGGCCGTGACGGCGTAGCCGTTGGCGGTGCAGGTGGCCACTGTCTGCGTGGCGATCTGCGTGGCCAGGTCCAGCGACATGTTCTTTTCGGTGCGCACGCCTTCGGCGCTGGCGGCGGTGGCAATGAGGCACAGGGTGAGGGCGGCGACGGTAGCGAGGCGGTGTTGCATGGTGTTCTCCGGTGTTTGGACGTCGGTGCCACCGTGTGTGGCGCCGTAGGAGAACTGTAGAAATTGCCGCTGATTTCAGCCATTCGGATGGTTACGTGCGGGCCTCCGTAAAACTACGGAAGAACTTTGACGGCCAGATCAGGCTGCGGCGTCCACCAGCGCCGCGTACCGCCGTATCAGTTGCGCCAGCGACTCGGCCCCCAGTTTGCTGAACAGGTTGGCGCGGTGCGTTTCTACCGTGCGGGGCGAGAGTTCGAGCGCCCGGCCGATTTCCTTGTTGGTCAGCCCCTCCACGATCAGCCCCAGCACCTCGCGCTCGCGCGCCGAGAGCTGCGCAAAACGCTCGCGCGCCTGCTGGTCGGCTTGGTGGCGCTCGCGCGAGCGCACATGCTGGCGTACGGCGTTTTGCAGGGCCTCGATCAGCACTTCGTCGTCCACCGGCTTTTCCAGAAACTCGGCCGCCCCGGTCTTGAACGCGCGGCGGCACATCTCCACCGTGCCGTGGCCTGTGAGCAAAATCACGGGCTGGTCCACGCCCTGCGCCAGCAGCTGCTCCAACACCGTGAGGCCGCTAATGCCCGGCATGCGCACATCGAGCACGATGGCGCCGATGCTGGCGCGGTCAAACCCGGCCATGAAGGACTGCGGGTCGGCCCAGGTCTGCACGCGCAGGCCCACGGTGCTGATGAGCAGGGAGAGGCTGTCGCGCACGGCGGCGTCGTCGTCCACCAGGTGGATCAGGGGCGAGAGGGAGGGGGCGCTATCGGTCATCGGTGGGTGGTGCGGCTTGCAGGGTCAGCACAAACTCGGCGCCCCGCTGGGCTGCGGACGGGGGCGTGGCCTCGGGCGCCAGGGCGAGCTGCGCTCCCATGGCCTGCGCCAGGCTCTCGCACAGCGTGAGGCCCAGACCCAGCCCGCCGGTGCGTGTGGTGTAGAAGGGCTCGAATAGGTGCTGGCGTGCTTCGGGCGGTATGCCGGGGCCGTGGTCGCGCACCGAAAGCGCCACCTGTCCGGCCCCAGCCTGCGCCATTGCAAGGCGCAGCTGGCGCTCTGCGGGCGGCACCTGCTCCAGCGCCTGCAGCGCGTTCATCAGCAGGTTGTGGATGATCTGCTGCAGGGCCACGGGTTCGGCCAGCACCGGGGGCAAGTCTGCTGCGGCCAACACCTCGGGCACCACGCCGCGCTGCGCCAGCTCGGGCTCCAGCAGGTGCAGCACGTCTTGCACCGCAGTGGGTAGCGCCAGGGGCTGGGCCTGACCGGCCAGGTCGGGCCGCTCCACCAGGCGGCGCAGGCGGCCCACCACGTTGGATGCGCGGCGCGCCTGCTCCACGGCGCGGGCCATGGCAGTTTGCGCGGTGGCCAGCTCGGGCGGGTCATCGGCCAGCAGGCGCTGTGCCGCCTGGGTGCTGGAGAGCAGCGCGGTCAGCGGCTGGTTCAGTTCGTGCGCCATGCCGGCGGCCAGTTCGCCCAATGTGTTGAGCCGCGCCACCTGGCCCAGGCGCAGCAGCTCCTCGGCCCGCTGGCGGGCAATGCGTTGGCGCCACCACGCCAGGCCGCCGCCCCACAGCCCGGCGGTGAACACACACCAAGCCAGCATGGACAGCCAGGGCAGCTCGGTCAGGCCCACTGCGCGCTGCGCAACCACATCCAGCGGCTGGCTGGGTGCGGCCAGAAGTTTGTGAAAGTCGTAGGTGCGGATGCTGCTGCCCAGCCCGCCCTGGCCGGGTTGCACAACAAAGGCTGTGCCGCTGTGTGCCAGCGCCACGCGCACCGGGCTGGTAGCCCTGTCCATGGGCCATTCGTCAGCGGGGATGGTGGTGTGAAGGTCGATCTGCAGCGCATAGCTGGCAGGCGTGCCCGCCAGCACCAGGTAATAGCGGCCTGCGGGCAGGTTCAGCCCCGCCATGGCGGCATGGCCAGTACGGCGCGAGGCGGCTTCGGCTGCTGCCAGCTCGGCCTGCAGCGCCGGGGGCCAGTCAGTCTGGTCCGACCGCTGCAGCACGGTCAGGATCTGCGGGTACACCGACGTGAGGCGGGGCAGGGGCGATGCCGCGTTGTGCAGGCCGTCCGTTGCGGCGGCGGGCTGCAGCAGCGCCAGGGTGGCCATGATGGCGTCGTGCTGCACCACGCGCTGGCTCAGCAGCCGGTGCACGATGCGCGCATCGGTCTCGAACGCTGAATGCAGTTGCTGCATGCGGTTGACCGCCAGCCAGCCGGAGCCCGCGCAGGCCACCAACGCCCACAGCAGCAGGCTGGGGAGGTGCACGTTCAAGAGGGCGCGGCGCCATGCCTGGGTCATGCGCCGATTCTGGCATGTGGATGCTCTAGCGCGCTCATGGCGCTCCCAGCGCTCACGGCACCCTTGGCGTAAAGCCGGTCTTAAGACGCCTCTGGTGTAATTCCGGGCTCCGACCGTCAGCGCTCCTTCCACATCCACGTCTTATGTCCCACGTTCCCCCCAAGCCGCGCCCTTGGCTCACGCCGCGCAACCTGCTGTGGGCATCCATTGCAGTGGCGGCGATCACCATCGCGCTCAAGACGCTGGCCTGGGTGGTCACCGGCTCGGTGGGCCTGTTGTCCGACGCGATGGAGTCGTTTGTGAACCTGGCCAGCGCCATGTTTGCGCTGGCCATGGTGACGGTGGCGGCGCGGCCGGCCGATGACGACCACCCCTACGGCCACCACAAGGCTGAGTATTTTTCGTCGGGGTTCGAGGGCATCCTCATCGTGGGGGTGTCGGCGGGCATCCTGTGGGCGGCCGGGCACCGGCTGATGGACCCGCAGCCCATCGAGCAGTTGGGCTGGGGCTTGGGGCTGTCGGTGCTCAGCTCGGCGCTCAACGGGTTTCTGGCCTGGCTCATGTTCCGCTCGGCGCGCGAGTACCGCTCCATCGCACTGGAGGCCGATGCCCGCCACCTGGTGACCGATGTGTGGACCTCGGCCGGTGTGCTGGTGGGCATTGCAGGCGCAGCCCTCACGGGTTGGCTGTGGCTGGATGCTGTGGCGGCCATCGCCGTGGCGCTGAACATCCTCAAGGAAGGCGTGGAGCTGGTGTGGCGATCGTCCCAGGGCCTGATGGATTCGGCCGTGGAGCCCGAGGTGCAGGCCACCATCGACGCCACGCTGCAGCAGTTTGTGGCGGCCCAGGCGCCGGGTGCCGTGCGGTTCGACCATGTCTCCACCCGCCGTGCGGGCCAGCGCCAGTTTGTGGACATGCACCTGCACATGCCTGCCGACTGGACCTTGCGCCACGCCGCCGAGCTGCGCGGCCAGGTCGAGCGCGCACTCATGACCGCCGTGCCCGGCCTGCGCGCCACCATCGAGCTGCTGCCCAGCGATGTGGAAGCGCATTTTGATGACCCCCGTGACGAACCCAAGGATGAAGTGAAGTGATCAGTGTCTTGCAACGTGTGCGTGAAGCGCGAGTGGATGTGGGCGGGCAGACCGTGGGCGCCATCGGCGTGGGCCTTTTGGTGCTGGTGTGCGCCGAACGGGGCGACACCGAGGCCGAGGCCAACAAGCTGCTGGCCAAGATGCTCAAGCTGCGCATCTTCAGCGACGACGCGGGCAAGATGAACCGCAGCGTGCAGGATGTGGATGGTCGCGGAACCTGCGGGGGCCTGCTGCTGGTGAGCCAGTTCACCCTGGCAGCAGACACCACGGGTGGCAACCGCCCCAGCTTCACCCAGGCCGCCGCGCCCGATGACGGACGGCGGCTGTACGACTACGTTGTGGCCCAGGCGCGCGCACTCCACCCCTTGGTGGCCACAGGCCAGTTTGCTGCCGACATGCAAGTGCACCTGGTCAACGATGGGCCGGTGACCATACCGCTGCGCATTGCGCCTGCGGCGGTTTGATTGTCAAAAATGATAGCTTTTAGCGCTTGATGGATAAGCGCTAGATGATATTTTCTCGGGATTTTTCAGAGCGGCTGTGTCGCGCTTCCCGATATGCCTTGCATCTACGCCGGCAAATCCGCCATAAGGTGGGTCAGGCGGTCGATGGGCTCGGGGCAATGCTTGAGGTATCCCTGCGCGTAGTCCACCCCCATCTCCTTGAGGCGCAGCAGCACCTCAGGGCTTTCGACAAACTCAGCGACCGTTTCCAGTCCCATCAGTCTGGCGACATCGGCAAAGCAGCGGACCGCCGCTTCGTCCAGTGGATTGCTGAGGAGGTTTCGAATGAACTGTCCATCGATCTTGAGGTAATCCACAGGCAGGGCTTTGAGGTACCCGAATGACGACGCGCCCGCACCGAAGTCGTCCAGCGCGACTTTCACCCCGGCCGCGCGGACCTGTCCGATGAAGATTGCCGCATCCGCCAGGTTGGTAACAGCGGCTGTTTCGGTAATTTCCAGGCAAAGCCTGGAACAGGTTGCCGCACCTGCCGCTGAGAACAATGCGAGTGCCCACGCGTGAAAGGCTCTGTCACCCACGGATTGGCCCGAGAGATTGACGCTGAGACTGTCGACCCGCCCAGGCTCGTCCAGGCCTTGAAGCCAGTGGACCGCATTTTTGAGAACCCAGCGGTCGATGCGCGATACCAGGTGAAAGCGCTCGGCCGCAGGCAGAAACACACCGGGCTGCACCAGGGAGCCATCGTCGTTATTCAAGCGCAGCAGCACTTCGGCATGAATGCCCTGCGCTTGATCTTGCAGGCAATGAATGCGCTGCGCAAACAGCACAAAGCCATCGTGGTCCAGCGCGTGCTGGATTCGGGTCGTCCACTGCATCTCATGGTTTCTTTCGCGCATGGTGGCGTCGGTTTCAAACCATGCGTGGACGCGATTTCGCCCGGCCTCCTTGGCCGCATAGCACGAGGCATCGGCAGCCTGCTGAATAGCTGTGGCATTGGCCCAGCGTTTGTCCAGTGGAACGAGGCCAATGCTGGTGCCGATCCGAAAGCGTCGCTCCCCATGGATGAATCGAAAATCGTTCATGCGGTCGCAGATCTTCTCGGCCACCCGGCTCGCCTGTTCCATGGTGCAGTGTTCCAGGATGATCGCGAATTCGTCACCCCCCAAGCGCGCAAGGGTGTCGCGCGTGCGGATGGAGTCCCCCAGCAGCTTGCTGACCTGCTGCAACAACTGGTCTCCGATGGCATGGCCACACGCGTCATTGACCAGCTTGAACTGGTCCAGGTCGATGTAGAGCAGCGCATGGTTGCTGTCGTTCTCTTGTGCATGGCGCAGTGTTCTGAGCAATCGTGACTCGAACTCCGCGCGGTTCACAAGGCCGGTCAGCGAATCGTGCGTGGCGCGATAGGTCATCTCGCCACTGAGTCGGCGCTGCTCGCTGACATCGTGGAAGACAAGGACAACGCCGAGCATTTCGCCCTGCGGACTGCGAATGGGCGCCGCGGAGTCCTGAATGCCGTATTCGGTGCCGTCGCGCGCAATGAGCAGGGTTTTGGAGGCCAGGCCTACGGTCTTGCCCTCGGCCAGGCACGCCGCTACCGGATCGGGCGCGGGCTCGCGCGTTTCTTCATGGATGATGTGAAACACCTGCAGCAAGGGGCGCCCGATCGATTCCGAAGACAGCCACCCTGTCATGCGCTCGGCCACCGGGTTGAGCCAGCTGACCAACCCGTCGGCATTGGTGGTGATGACGGCATCCCCTATCGACTGGAGGGTGACCCTCATCAGTTCATGTTGCTGCGCCAGTTCGGCGCTGAGTTGCAGCATGGCATCGTCACGGCGTTTTCTCTCGGAAATGTCGATATGGATGCCGAACACCCACTCGGGCTTGCCGTCGGCGGTGCGTGTGATGAGCCGCCCCCGGTCTTCGACCCAAATCCAGGAGCCATCGCGATGGCGCAGCCTGAGTTCAGAAACATAGGCATCGCTGCGGCCCGCAAAATGCTCACGCAGCAGCTGCTGAGTCTGGGGCAGTTCGTCCGGGTGGGCGATGTCCGCACGGTACTGATTGGTGACCACCCCCAGTTCTTCGATCGTCCAGCCGATGATCTCCGCCCAGCGAGGGTTGACGACCACTTCCCCGGTCTGAACGTTCCATTCCCAGGTGCCTGCATTCGTGCCCTCTATGAGGTTGCGCAGTCGCTCGTGCTCCCTGGCCAGGGCGGTCTCCGCACGCCTGCGAAGCGTCACGTTCTGGCTGACTGAGAGACTGCGCAGGGGCTGGCCGTGTTCGTCGCGCTCCAGAAGTGCGGACAGCAGCACGTCGATGATCTCGCCCTGGCGTGTGACCATTTGGTAGGGCACCTCGTCGCACCGGCCCGCCGCAAAGAAGTTCGGCAGGACTTGCTCTGTGGCGCGCAGACGGGACTCTTCGGTGAGGAAGTCTGACGACAATCGGCCAATGACTTCCTCACGGCGGTAGCCTAGACAAGCGAGCCACGCATCGCTCACGTACAGGAGTCGGCCCTGCGCGTCGATCGAATGCATCATGGCTGGCGTGGTCTCGTACATCGCCTGCAGTCGACCTTGCGCCGCCTCCAGCGCCTGCTGCTGCTCTCTCCGCTGTGTGATTTCCTGAAGCGTGCCGCGCAGGCCGCTGATGCGCCCAGACGCATCGCATACAGCCTCGCCGCGTGCCTCCACCCAGCCTGTACGGCCATCGGGTCGCCGGTAGCGCAGATCCAGGACATAGCCCTCGCCAGTGTGCAGCGCATGGGATACCCGCTCTGCAAGCCTGGCATAGTCGTCTGGCTGGTAGATGCGAGATTGCTCTGCAAAACCGGGCGCCGGGGCCTGTGGGTCGCCGCCGAGGATCGCGTACATCTGGGGAGACCACGTCACCACATCTCCCTCGACGTGCCAGCTCCAGCTGCCCGTTTGGCCGAGCCTCTGGGCTTCTTCCAGAGCCAACTGCGCTGTCTTGAGTGCCGTGACGTCACTGATATTTACGAAGAAGCCAAGTACTTCGCTGCCTGCGATATCTGGGACGTAGTGCGCCAGGATGTGGCGGCGACTTCCATCAAAATTGGTCACTGCACGTTCGAAATTCTGCTCATGCCCTGCCAGCGCAGCGTGGGCGTATTCCTCGTTCCATTCAACGATGCGTTCGCCCAGCAGTTCTTCGCGTGACATGCCGATCAACTCGTGCGGCTGCCTGCCGAACCATTGCGCGTAGGCATGGTTGGCAAAGCGGCATTGCCGATCCTTACCCCAGTACGCCACCATGCCTGGGATCGCGTCAGTGATGGCGCGAATAAAACGCTGGCTTTCGCCGAGCGCCAGGCCCGCCGACTCTGCCAGGTTGCGCTGTTCAATGAGTTCAGCCTCGAAGCGGTGGCGCTCGTGGGTGGAGACAAGGCTCCAAAAATAGGCGGGAGCTCCCTGGTATTCCCCCCGGCGGCTATTGAGCAGTACCGGCACGCGGGCTTTGTCGCCACCGATGACTTGCAAATGGATTTCACTGATCTGCCCGTCCCGCAGCAAGGTGGGCCAGATGTGGGTCTGCAGGAAGATTCTGCTGGCTGGGGGCAGCAGCTCTTCGAACAATGCTCCTATGCGATCCTCGCGTGTTCCTCCCGCCAGCGCGAGAAGGGCTGTGTTGACGTCCAGCAGGCGGCCCGCTTCGTTCGATACGACCACCGCGCAGGGCAATTGGTCCAGCAGATTCATGGAAGGGGCCTGGCCCTTGCTTCAGGCGGCGACGGCAGCGTGATCAAGGTAGTCGCGCATGGCCTGGATCACGAGGGAAGGGTTGCTCATGTGAGCGCAATGGCCGGCAACGTCGAGCACTTGCAGTGTGCTGTCCGGCAGGTGTGCGTGGAGATACTCCCCGACGGAAAGGGGGGCCAGAGTGTCGTTGCGGTGTTGCAATAGCAGTGATGGCCGCGAGACCTTGGCCAGGTCGGCCCGGTTGTCCGCGAAGAATGTGGCCCTGGCGAACACTTTTGCGACGGCCGGGTCCGTTGAGCAAAAACTGTCGGTCAGCGTGCTGGTCACATCGCCGGCTCCTGCAGTCCCCGCCACCACCGGCGCGAGATAGTTGGCCCATCCCATGTAGTTCTGATCCATCAGCGCCAGCAGGCCCTCCAGGTCGTCACGCTCGAAGCCCCCCGCGTAGCCGGGCGGGTCATTCAGAAAGCATGGCGATGGGCCTAGCAAAACCAGCCGGTCAAACAGCGAAGGCCGCTCGATGGACGCGAGCATGCCGATGCTGCAGCTCACGGAATGGCCCACAAAGGTCACCCCCTCGCTGAGGCCCAGGGCATCGCACACTTCCACGACATCCAGCGCGTAGCCCCGAAGATCGGCATACCGCAGCCGGTCAAACGCCGCACGGTCGGAGCCGCCGCTGCCCACATAGTCGAACAGCACCTGGCGGTGCGTGGCCTGGAAAGCCGGGGTGATCAGGTTCCACATGTCCTGGCTGCAGCCAAAGCCATGTGCGTACAGCAGCACAGGGCCTTCACGGCCTAGCACCCTCACATTGTTTCGTTTCAAAACGCTGCTCACTGCGCACTCCTCGGTTGCACGATACGCGAAAGATGCTTCCTGCCAAGCGGTAGGACGCTGTGGACTATAGCGTCCCGTACTCTGCGCGTTGGCTCGCTGGGGCGGCCTGCGGGTAAACCCGCTGTTCACGGCAGTTGCTGTCTCTGATGGCGGCGGGATTGTTCCCAGGTGTCGATTCAACGCCCGCGCGTCGGCGGTTCGTGGTGTGCGGCTCGCATCAACCTGCATTCTGCGGAACAGGGATCGGACAAGCGGTGCACCCCAAGGTGAATGCAGTGTCGCATTCGAATGTGATCAATTGCTTCAATTTTTATAGCTTATAGCGCTTGATGGACAGGCGTTGGAGCCTGTTTTGAAGACTATTTAGAGGTGGCTGCCAGAGCCCGTCAGGCTACTGCCGCCAGAAGAACAGCCCCGCCATCACCAGCCCCGTCAGCACAATGCCACCGCGCAGCCACTCGGCCGGAATGCGCCGCGCCACGCGCGCACCGCCGTAGCCGCCTGCCGTGGCGGCCACCATCATCATCAGTGCCTGCGGCCACAGCACCACACCGCCCGCCGCATAGATGCCCACCGCAATGGTGGTGAGCAGGGCCGATACCCAGTTCTTGAGGCCGTTCATGGCGTTCAGGTGAGTCTGCCCCAGCAGGCCAAACAGCGCCAGCAGCAAGATGCCTAGCCCCCCATTGAAGTAGCCACCATAGGCCGCCACCGCCAGCACGCCCACGGTGGCCTTGGCGGTGGACGGCTTGCCGCCCGCCAGCCGTTGGCGCAACTGCGGCCCGAACGCGAACAGCGCTGTGGCCGCCAGCAGCAGCCAGGGCACCACACGGCGAAATGTGGCGTCGGGCGTGAACAGCAGCAGTGCGGCACCGGCTGCGCCGCCGATGAGCGACAACACTACCAGCAGCTGCATCGACAGCCCCGGCGGCGGCGCCGTGTCCTCCCGGAACCCCCAGGCCCCCGCCATGTAACCCGGCAGCAGCGCCACCGTGCCCGTGGCGTTGGCCACCACGGGAGGCACGCCCGTGAAGACGAGGGCAGGCAGGGTCAGAAAGCTGCCACCACCGGCGACAGCATTGAGGGCGCCAGCGACAAAGGCGGCAGTGAGCAGCAGGGCAGTTTCGAGCATAGGGCCATGCTAGAGCCGGCCGCCTGCCCGATTGGTGTGGTTTCTGGCTCAGGTGTTTTGCAGCTTTGGTCCGGTTTCGGGATGACCCTGAATCCGCAGATCAGTACAGATAGACCGCGCCATAGTTCGACGCATACCCCCACACTGGCAAGACTGGCGGGCCGCTGTTGTCGGATTGGTCGCCCTGCACCCCGATCGCCTTGCTTTGTTCGTGCACTGCGCCCACTGCCATGGTGGTTCCGTCGGCAGACAGCGCGACACTGCTCCCAAGCTGGTCGTGGGCATCGTGTTGCTGGCTTTGATATAAGCACGCGACTGCCATGCGCCGTTGCTCCGTTCGAATAGTGTGACTGCGCCAGAGATGGGTGCGGAGCTATTGGCTGGGTTGCCATTGAACCCGCGTGCATTACTGCCGTCCCCGGGCGTGCTGATGGCGAGGATGTTTCCTGCAGCCGACATCGCGATGCCATGCGCGTACCCATTGTTGTTGCCATCCCCCTTGAGACGGGCCTGTCCGCTCCACAATCCATTGGAGCGCGCAAAGACATGCACTGTGTTGCCGCCAACGGCCAGGGTGTTTCCATCGCTGGAAAGCGCTAGTGTCCCCCCGAACGCCTCATTCGCCTCGGCAACACTGGCCTTGATGTAGGCCTGTTGGCTCCAGGGGCTTGCGTTTCGAGTGAAGGCGTAGATAGCACCTGAGCGTGGCAGGGTGTTGTCCTGCTGGTCGCCCTGGATACCTGTTGCCCGGCTAGCCTCTCCTGGTGCACTGACAGTCAAGGTACTGCCATCGCCCGACAAGGCAAGGCTGACGCCAAAGCCGTCACCTGCGTCGGTATTGCTGGCCTTGACATAGGCCTGATGGGCCCATGCGCCACCATCTCGGCTGTAGGTGTAGACAGCGCCAGCGCCTGGAGCGCTTGAGCCGCCCTGATCTCCGTTGACGCCGGTGGTTTTGCTGGCTTCTCTGGGGGCACCCACAGCCAGGAGGTCTCCGTTGGCAGACAAAGCCAGCGTGAACCCAAACATCGAGGGGTTGAGTACATCCAGATAGGCACCCTGCGAACCCTCGGGGGCGTAGTAATCAGCCTGCGTGCGCGTATTGCTGGCCTTGATGTAAGCCTGTTGGCCCCAGGCGCCATCGTTGCGGGTGTACACATACACCGCGCCTGCGCCAGGGGTGTCGGTGTTGGACTGGTCGCCGTTCACCCCTCTGGCGTTACTGCTCTCGTAGATGGCGCCTACTGCCAAGGTATTGCCGTTGGCCGAAAGGGCCAGACTGAAACCAAACTGGGGCCCGCTGGAGACATAGCCTCTACGGTTGAAGACGCGGTTGTTGCTGGCCTTGATGTAGGCCTGCTGGCTCCATGCCGAACCAGCGGCGCTCCGGCTGAACACATAGACGGCGCCAGAGTCATCTATGGAGCTGTTGGTCTGGTCGCCATTGATCCCGGTGGCGTTGCTACGCTCACGAATGGCTCCGACGGCCAGGGTGGTTCCATCGGCTGACAGCGCTACCGCGCTGCCAAACGATCCTGTGCTGCTGTGGCTGGCCTTGAAGTACCCGATGGCCTGTGTCAGATCGGGAGTGATCGCCGTCGTGAAGGCGCCACAACCGCTGGCATCGCAGGCGCGCAGGCGGTAGCTGGCGTTCACCCGCTCGTGCAGCAGTTGGGTTGTCAGGCCGTGTGCGTAAGCGGTGTTTGTAAGTGCGCCCCCGATCTGCACCTCTGGCAGGGAGCCCGTTGCGCCATCGGGGTCCTCGAACAATTCGTACCGTGTGGCGTTCGTGTTGGGGTTCCAGCGGAAGTTGTAGGCCTTGACGTCATAGCCCACGTTGAAGCCCGTGGGGGGGGCACGGAGCCTGGGGGCGCAGGATCAGAGGTCTCGGCACTGCCGGAGCCACCGCAGGCCGTCAAAACCAGCACCAGGGAGGCAGCGAGCAACAAGGCGCTCAGGCGCCGGGGGATCAATAGCATGGTGGGTTTCCTGGGGTGATGGCGTGTTGCTGTCCGGCGAAATGGTGCTGGTGGGTCTCTCCGTGGTCAGTATAGGTACACCGCGCCAACGCCCGCCATACCCCCGGCGGATATGACGGGGGCCCCGCTGTTGTCGGCCTGGTTGCCCTGAATGCCCGTAGCCAGACTGCCTTCGCCCGTTGCACCTGCGGCCATGGTGGTCCCATCCGCAGACAGTGCAATGCTGGCACCGAAGTGGTCCAAGGGGTCGGTGTTGCTGGCCTTCACATACGCCTTCTGCATCCAGGCGCTGCTGCTGCGCTGAAATATGTATGCAGCGCCTGCGGCCCCGGCCGACAGCTCAGCCTGGTTGGCGTTGAAGCCTGTGCCGCTGCCGGCTTCAGACGTCGAAGCCACGGCCAGCGTGTTGCCGTTGGCTGAAAGCGCCAGGCTCGATCCGAACGCGGCATTGACCCCGGCTTTGCTGGGCTTGACGAAGGCCTGCTGACTCCAATTGGAGTTGCTGCGTGTGAACACGTAGGCGGCGCCAGCACCTATCAGAGAGCGCGGACCGGGCGCCTTGTTGATCCCGTCCGTGTCGCTGGATTCCTTGGGCGCACCCACGGCCAGGGTGTTCCCGTCGGCCGACAGGGCAACGCTGTAGCCAAAGGAGTCGAACGCGTCCGCATTGCTGGATTTCACGTAGGCTTGCTGGCTCCATTGGCCGTCGCCGTTGTGAATAAACACGTAGGCGGCGCCTGAAAAAAGTGCTCCGGATCCAGTCTGGGCGCCGTTGATGCCGGTGGAAGTGCCGTGCTCATGTTTGGACCCTACAGCCAGCGTACGCCCGTCTTCCGACAGCGCAAGGGCGCTGCCGAACTGGGTCTGTTCGGCGGTGTTGCTGGCCTTGATGTAGGCCTGCTGGGCCCAGCTGGTGAGGGTGCGGGCGAACACATACACGGCGCCAGAAAATGGCGCGGACATGTCTTGCTGGTTGCCATTGATCCCTTTGGCATTGCTGGCGTCACCTGGCGCACTCACCGCCAGCACGCGGCCATCGGCGGACAGCGCCACGCTGCTGCCGAACTGGGCGGGGTTGCGCACGCCGAAGACCCCAAGGCCAATCACGATATCGGCCTTGGCCTGCGTATTGCTGGCCTTCACGTAGGCATGCTGGCTCCAGGCGCCGCTGCTGCGCGTGAAAACGTAGGCGGCACCTGCGCCGGGGGTCTGGGTATCCGTTTGGTTGCCATCAACGCCTCTGGCATTGCTGGACTCGTCGGGTGCACCCACGGCCAGCGTGTTGCCATCGGACGAGAGCGAAACGCTGGCGCCAAACCGGGCGGTGGCAAGTGGAGTGCTGCCGAACAGGAGGACCTCCCGGTTGTTGCTGGCCTTGATATAGGCCTGCTGGCTCCATCTACCGGAGGACCGCGTGAAGACATACACGGCCCCGGCGGATCGGAGAGAGTTGTCGGCCTGGTCGCCATTGATGCCGGTAGATTTGCTGCCTTCATCAGGCGCTCCGACCGCGAGGGTGCTACCGTCGGCTGACAGCGTAACGCTGGCGCCGTACAAGCCCTTGCCCTGGTTGCTGTTGCTGGCCTTGAAGTACCCGATGGCCTGTGTCAGATCGGGAGTGATCGCCGTCGTGAAGGCGCCACAACCGCTGGCATCACAAGCGCGCAGGCGGTAGCTGGCATTCACCCGCTCATGCAGTAGTTGGGTGGCTAGGCTGTGGGTATAGGTGGTGCTGCTCAAGGTGCTTCCACCCACCGTTGCCTCAGGCAGTAGGCCTGCGGCACCATCGGGGTCTTCCACCAGCTCATAACGCGTGGCTCCAGGACTGGCGTTCCAGCTGAAGGTGTAGCCTTTAACGCCATAGCCCACGGTCAAGCCGGACGGCGCAGAGGGGCCAGAGGGTTCATTGGGAGGTGAACTTTCAGAGCCACCGCCACACGCGGCAAGCGTTAGCGGCGCTATCAGGATCAGGGCTTTTAGGTATCGGATCAACATGGTTATTGATAAGGTAAGGTGATTCTGAGGTGTTCGGAGTTGATCGCTGCCCTCTGGGCTGGGTGATCAATACAAATACACCGCCCCAACGCCTGTCGGAATACCCTGCGAGGGAACCCCCGGGAGGGCTGTGTTGTCGGCCTGGTTGCCCTGTACGCCTGTTGCCAGACTGCTCTCTGCGGTCGCGCCCACTGCCATGGTTTTGCCGTCGGCAGACAGTGCCACGCTGGCGCCAAAGAGGTCGCCTGGATCGGTGTTGGGGGCCTTGAGGTAAGCGCTCTGGGCCCAGGTGCTGCCGCTGCGCGCGAACAGGTATGCGGCACCCGCACCGCTGGCGGATCGGTCGGCCTGGTTGGCGTTGAATCCACGACCGCTGCTGGCTTCTGCCATGGACCCTACGGCCAGGGTGTTGCCATCGGAAGAGAGGGCCATGCTCGATCCGAACCACGCATTGGCCTGGGTGTTGCTGGGCTTGAGGTGCGCCTGCTGTCTCCACGTGGCGTTGCTGCGGGTGAACAAATAGGCCGCGCCTGCGCCGATCTGCGTGCGGGCCCCAGGGGTGTTGTTGACACCGGTGGATTCGCTCGACTCTCCCACCGCGCCCACCGCGAGGGTGTTGCCATCAGCGGAGATGGCCATCGCATGGCCGAATTGATCGCCATTGCCGGGGTTGCTGGCCTGGAGGCGGCCTTGCTGGCTCCAGGTGCCCGAACCATTCTGGGAGAACACGTATGCCGCCCCCACCACGGGCAACGAGGTGTCGCCCTGGCCTGCGCTGGTGCCTGCTGGAGCGTTGCGTTCACTTGATGCGCCCACGGCGAGGGTTTGTCCATCCGCCGCCAGGGCCAGTGCCGCGCCAAACTGAGCAAAGGGGGCGGGATTGCTGGCTTTGAGGTAGGCCTGGTGGGCCCAGGTGGCTGGCGTGCTGTCGGTGCCAACGCTGGTGCGGGTGTAGGTGTACACCGCTCCTGCCAAAGGCATGGAGTTGTCGCTTTGATCGCCGTTGACGCCTGCGGCCTTGCTGCCTTCACCGGGCGCGCCCACGGCCAGCAGACTGCCATCGGCAGACAGGGCCACGGTGGCGCCGAATCTTTGCGGATCGCGCACGTAGTAGCCCATGATGTCCACGCCGTAGCTGGCCTGGGGGCGGGTATTGCTGGCCTTGATGTACGCCTCTTGCCGCCATATTCTGTTGAGTGCGCTGGGGAAGCTTTTGAACACATAGACTGCTCCGGCCCCCTGGGTTTGGGTGCTGGAGGCGTCGCCATTGACGCCCTGGGCGCTGCTCGTTTCGCCGGGGGAGCCCACCGCCAGCAAGGTGCCATCGGCCGATAGGGCCAGGCTGGTGCCAAAGCGCGGGCCGTTGTCGATGTAGGTGGGCACTTTGAACGCGCGGTTATTGCTGGCCTTGAGGTAGGCCGTCTGCACCCAGGTGCTGAATCGGTTGGCACGGCTGAAAACATAGACGGCGCCCGCGTTGGCGATGCTGTCGTCGGCCTGATCGCACACCGCGTTGTCGGAAACGACGGTGATGCACGCCGCCTTGCTGCGCTCGCCAGGTGCTCCCACTGCCAGGGTCATGGCGTCGGAGGAAAGGGCCACCGCGTTGCCAAAGGTGTCTCCTGGGCCGCTGTTGCTGGCCTTGAAGTAGCCAATGGCCTGGGCTGCGTCCGGCCTGAGGGGCGCGGTGAAATCCCCGCAACTGCTGCTGTCGCAGGCGCGCAGGCGGTAGGTGGCGTTCACGCGCTCATACAGCTGCGCGGACCGGACCTCGTGGAAGAACGATGTGATGGAGCGGTTGTTGGCGCTGCCCACCATCACTTCAGGCTGTGGGCCTACAGTGCCGTCAGGGTCTTCAAACAGTTCATAGCGTGAGGCGCCTGTGCTGACTTCCCATTGGAAGCTATACCCTTTGGTTCGATAGTCGACGGCGAAACCAGAAGGCGCCGCCAGACCCGTCGAGGGCGTATCCGAGCCGGAACCGCCGCCGCAGGCGGCAACAACTACGGGCAAAAGCATCATCACCGATTGCCTCAGATACGCGGGCCTCCGGTGCGAAAGGGTCCAGCGGGTTGTGCTGTGTCTTTTCATAGGCGCTGTCCTTTGCACTGTGGTGTTGCAAGGGGGCGAGGGGATTGTGAAGGTGCGGGGTGGTTCGGCTCGGGCAGAGCACTGACTGCGATGTCCGCAGAGACCGCCAGATGTGAGCCCCATGTGTTGAAGTCAGGGCCAAGCGGTGTCGCTCACACGCAAGCCCAGTGAAATCGTTGTCCCTCCCTACCGTTGATTTTTATACCAAAAAGTAAAAAAAGAAGAAATAAGAATTGCTTCGAAATCTTTTTGTGGTGCTTTAGCAGGGACTTCCAGCCAAGTCCAGGGCGCCACGTGCCCTGCCACTTCGCGGTCTGCGCTGTCTATGAACAGGCATATGGGTCTTCAAACCCCAGCTCTTGCAGGATGTCGGTCTCGTACGCCTCCATCTCTTGGGCATCTGCCTCGCTGGTTTCGTGGTCCCAGCCCTGGGCGTGCAGCGTGCCGTGCACCAGCATGTGGGCGTAGTGCTCCTCCAGGCTCTTGTTCTGCTCCTTCGCCTCCCGCTCGATCACGGGGGCGCACAGCACCAGGTCGGCGGTCACCACGGGCTCTTGCGTGTAGTCGAAGGTGAGCACGTTGGTGGCGTAGTCCTTCTTGCGGTACTCGCGGTTGAGCTGCTGGCCTTCTTCGGCGCTCACGATGCGCACGGTGATCTCGGCATCGGTAGCCAGCGCATGGCGTATCCAGCGGGTGACCTTATGGCGCTGCAGCACGGCGCGGTGCGCGGCCGCACCCTCAAACTTGCCAAACTGCAGCGACAGGGAGAGTTGGTTCAAGGACATTTTGGATGTATTGGGCTGCCAGCGCTTGGTGGAAAAGCGCTGATAGCTATAAAAATAGTAGCATCAATCCCTGCTGCGAGAAGCCGGTGCGCGGCGCGGTGCGTCGTAGGCGTCCACAATGCGCGCGACCAGCGGGTGGCGCACCACGTCGGCGCTGGTGAAGCGTGTGACGGAAATGCCCTTGACGCGCTTTAACACGCGCTCGGCGTCGATCAAGCCGCTGAGGGTGCCCTTGGGCAGATCGATCTGGCTCACGTCGCCGGTGACCACGGCGCGCGAGCCAAAGCCGATGCGGGTGAGGAACATCTTCATCTGCTCGGGCGTGGTGTTCTGGGCTTCGTCGAGGATCACGAAGGCGTTGTTCAGGGTGCGACCGCGCATGAAGGCCAGCGGGGCGATTTCCAGCGCATTGCGCTCGAAGGCTTTTTGCACCTTGTCGTAGCCCATCAGCTCGTACAGCGCGTCGTAAAGCGGGCGCAGGTAGGGGTCTACCTTCTGCGCCAGGTCGCCGGGCAGAAAACCCAGGCGCTCGCCTGCCTCCACCGCTGGGCGCGTCAGCACGATGCGCTGCACGGCACTGCGCTCCAGGGCATCCACAGCACAGGCCACGGCCAGGTAGGTCTTGCCGGTGCCCGCAGGGCCAATGCCAAAAGTGATGTCGTGGCTGGCGATGTTCTCCAGGTAAAGGTTCTGCGTGGCCGTGCGGCCGCGCAGGTCGGCCCGGCGGGTGTTGAGCACGATGGCGCCTTCGGGCGCTTCCACCAGGGCCGTGTCACCGGCCAGCATGAGTTGCAGGTAGTCCTCGGTAATCGGGCGCTCGGCCATTTCGTACAGTGCCTGTAGCAGTTCCATGGCCTGCGTGGCCTTTGCTTTGGGGCCATCCACCTTGAACTGCTCATGTCGGTGCGCAATGCTGACCGAGAGGGCCACTTCGATGGTGCGCAGGTGCGCGTCGGCGGGGCCGCACAGGTGCGTGAGCCGGGTGTTGTTGTGGGGGGTGAAGGTGTGGCGCAGGATCACGCGGATAATTCCCGTTGGATCGCCGCAGTGCGCGGCAAAGGACACCAATGATAGGCAAATTGACCGGCACCCTGCTGGAGAAGAACCCCCCCGAGGTGCTGCTGGACTGTCATGGCGTAGGCTATGAGGTGAACGTGCCCATGAGCACGTTCTACAACCTGCCCGCCGTGGGCGAGCGCGTGAGCCTGCTGACCCAGTTCATTGTGCGCGAGGATGCGCAACTGCTCTACGGCTTTGCCACGGCACCCGAGCGGCAGGCGTTTCGGGAGCTGATCAAGATCTCGGGCGTGGGGCCGCGCACCGCGCTCTCCATACTGAGTGGCATGGGGGTGGCAGACCTGGCCCAGGCCATCACCTTGCAGGAGGCTGGCCGCCTGGTCAAGGTGCCAGGTATTGGCAAGAAGACGGCCGAGCGGCTGTTGCTGGAGCTCAAGGGCAAACTGGGGGCTGACATGGGGGCTGCCCATGGCCCCGCAGCCAGCGATGCACAGGCCGACATATTGCAGGCACTGTTGGCTTTGGGCTACAACGACAAGGAGGCCGCCGCAGCCCTCAAGGCCCTGCCTCCAGACGTAAGCGTGAGTGACGGTATCAAATTGTCACTCAAGACGCTGGCCAAGTAGTGCACTTGTGGTTTGTTGCGGCAGTTGTTTTCGTGTTCAATGGCGGTTTTGACCGGAGTGGGAGAAAGAAATGAAACGTGGATTGATGTTGCGGATGAGCGTCGCCTGGGGTGCGGCGCTCGCCTTGCTGGCCGGATGCGGCGGAGGCAGTACCGAGGCCAGCACGCAAAAGGCGGCGGCCCCTGTGCTGATGGTGGATGGCCGGGTGCAGCCCGCCAGCGTGGACCAAGGTGTTTCGAACATCAAATCCCGCAGTGTGCTCGCCACAGCGCCCACGCCTACCCGTGTGAGCCTGGGTGCCCTGGAGTCCTCCAAGACGGCTTCGCTGGGCGGCGGTATCGGCCCACGCCAGGTGGGCACATCGCGCGATGTGGTGGCCACCCGCGCTGCAGCCCAGACGCAGCAGCAGTTGCAGTGGAAGCCCACCGCCACCGGCGGTAAGGTGGCGGCTATCAGTTTTTCTGCCGAAGGTGCGTACGGATTGCGCCTGGGCGTAGTGGTCAAGGCGCTGCCACAAGGCACGGTGCTGCGCGTCTACAGCCAGGCCAACGCGTCCAAGGTGTTCCAGATTTCCGGCCAGGAAGTGCTGCAGCGCATTGAGCGCAATGCCCAAGCTGGCGACACCACCCTGGACGGTCAGACCTGGTGGACGCCCGATACCGGATCGGATGAGGCCACTCTGGAGCTGGAGCTGCCAGCCGGTGCGGACGCCAGCACGGTGGACATCGCGGTGCCGCGTGTTTCGCACATCTTCGAGAACCTGTCGATTCCCACGGAAACTGAGCTCTCCACCAAGATCAACGAGTCGGCTTCGTGCCACCTGGATGCCACCTGTTACGACACCTACGCGACCGAGCGCAATGCCGTGGCGCGCATGTCCTTCACGTCTGGAGGCGACTCCTACCTGTGCACCGGCACATTGCTCAATGACAGCCAGTCTTCGGGTACGCCGTATTTCTTGACGGCCAACCACTGCATCTCCAAGCAGGCCGAAGCCTCCTCGCTGCAGACCGACTGGTTCTACCGCTCGCCAACCTGTAACAGCCGAACTCTGTCGAGTGCGACCGCCCAGCGCGTCAATGGCGCTACGCTGCTCTACGCTTCAGGCGCCATGGACATGACCATGCTGCGGCTCAACGACACCCCACCTCCAGGGGCCGTCTTTGCCGGTTGGGATGCAGGCACCCAGGCGTTGAGCACACCTGTGGTGGGGCTGCACCACCCCCGGGGCGACCTGCTCAAGATCAGCCGGGGTACGCTGAACAGCCTGATTTCCTGCACTCCCGTCAACGAAACCCAGTTCCAGTGCAATGGCACAACGGGCAACTACTACCAGGTGAACTGGACTGAGGGCATCACTGAAGGCGGCAGCAGCGGCTCTGCCCTGTTCAAGGGGGGCACACATGTGATTGGCACGCTGTATGGCGGCGGTTCCAGCTGCACGGCCACCACGGTCCCCGATTACTACGGCCGTTTTGATGTGGCGTTCAACGCGGCGCTCAAGAACTGGCTGTCGTCTGCCACGCCTCCCACAGGCCCCACAGGGCGGGTGCCCGTGTATCGCTTCTACAACATTGCGGGTCTGGAGCATTTCTACACCAGCAGCGTCGGCGAGCGGGACCTCTTGATCAACCAGTTTGGATCGAGCTTTATTTACGAAGGCCCGATCTTCTATGCCTATCCTGTTGAAGGCTCCAACCAGGACTCCAGTCTGTTCCCGGTGTACCGCTTGGTGGACCTGGTTCGCAAGATGCACCTTTACACGGCCAACCCCGCAGAGCGCGACGGGCTGATCCGTGCGTACCCCACAGTGGCCCTGGAAGGCACGGCATGGTGGGGTCAGGCTGCACCGGGTAATGGTGCGATGCCGGTCTACCGCTACTTCAACCGCAGCACGAAAACCTACTTTTACACAACCAGTGCGGCGGAGCGCAACTACATCAACGCCAACCTGAGTCAGCAGTACCTGGAAGAAGGTATCGGCTTTTATGTCTGGGCGGACAAGTAACCACGCTGCATGACCATCCAGACCGACGACTTCGCCCCGGCCCCTGCAAAACGCGTCATCTCCGCCGTGCCCGCATCGCCTCAAGAAGAGGCGATCGAGCGCGCCCTGCGGCCCAAGCTGCTGCAGGAGTACGTGGGCCAAGCGAAGGCGCGCGAGCAACTGGAGATCTTCATCGGTGCGGCGAGAAAGCGGGGCGAGGCACTGGACCATGTGCTGCTGTTTGGCCCGCCCGGCCTGGGCAAGACCACCCTCAGCCACATCATTGCGGCTGAGTTGGGGGTCAACCTGCGCCAGACCAGCGGCCCCGTGCTCGAAAAGCCCAAGGACCTGGCGGCGTTGCTGACCAACCTCGAAAAGAACGACGTTCTTTTCATCGACGAAATCCACCGCCTCTCGCCCGTGGTGGAGGAAATCCTCTACCCTGCGCTGGAGGACTACCAGATCGACATCATGATCGGCGAGGGGCCTGCGGCGCGCAGCATCAAGCTCGACCTGCAGCCGTTCACCCTGGTGGGCGCGACCACGCGTGCGGGCATGCTGACCAACCCGCTGCGCGACCGCTTTGGTATCGTGGCGCGGCTGGAGTTTTACACCGCCGAGGAACTGGCGCGGATTGTTCAGCGCAGCGCAGGCCTGCTCAATGCACCCATGGACGATGAAGGCGGCTTCGAGATCGCCCGCCGCTCGCGCGGCACGCCACGCATTGCCAATCGGCTGCTGCGCCGCGTGCGCGACTACGCCGAGGTCAAGGGCAACGGGCGTATCACCAAATCCATTGCCGACAAGGCGCTGGCCATGCTCGATGTGGACCCGCAAGGCTTTGACGTGATGGACCGCAAGCTGCTCGAAGCCGTGATCCACCGCTTTGATGGTGGCCCTGTGGGGCTGGACAACATCGCCGCCAGCATCGGTGAAGAGTCCGGCACTATCGAGGACGTGATTGAGCCCTACCTGATCCAGCAGGGTTTTTTGCAGCGTACGCCGCGCGGGCGCATTGCCACGCTGGCCGCATTCCGGCACCTGGGGGTCACGCCGCCCAGTGTGGGGGCGCCAGGACTTTTCGGGGCCTGAGGGCGTATCGTTTCTGCGCAGGGCTGGCCCACTGATTTCTCCGAGCCCGTGGACTAGCAATGGCGCGACACCCACGGCGTAGCAACCGACGCCGCAAGCCCTCCCGTTCGGCGCAGCCCCCCGTGCCAGACCATGACTTTGAGGCCCTGATGGGGCTCAGTCCCTTTCAATGGACGATCCAGCAAGTGTGGCTGGCACTTGCGCTTGCCAGTGTGCTGTCGCACGCCTTTGCCACGCTGTGCCTGGGCGTAGCACCGGTGTTTGTGGGGGCGCCCGCCAGTCTGGTGGGTTTGCCTGCGCTGGTGTGGTTGATCGCCGATGGTGTCTGGGCCTGGGCCCTGTGGTGCACCCTGCGCAGGCGCTGGGGTCCGGCGCGCGATGTACCGACCGACCCGCGTTCTGCCTGGCGGTATGGCGGCGGCGCCTGCTTGGCGGCCACTGCAGTGGCACTGGCGCTGGCCGGTGCGCAACAACCAATGTGGCGAGGGCTGGCAGGGCAGGCGCCGTGGCTGTTGTGGCCCGTGCAAATGGCTTTGCCGGTGTGTCTGCCATTGGCGCGGGAGCCGATATCGGGCACCCTGATCGGTACCGCATTTGCGGCGCTGGCGTTGAGCGTCGGCGCCCTCAAGCTGCTGCGGCTGCCACGGGTGTTCCTGGCCCTGGTGGCAGTGTGCCTTGCCGCATTCGCTGCCTCGGCCTGGGGTGAGGCGTGCGTGCGTTTTGCCGGTGCAAGGTCGCTGGCCGGGGTGGACTTGCCCGCCTTGCGCAGCGAGGCCCTTGCGGCGCCCGCAGACTTTATGGCCTGGATCTGGGCTCTGTGGTGGACGGGTGTCCTGCTGTGGCTGACCGCTGCCATGGCGGCCGCAGGCATCTTTCACCTGCCACGGGCAGCCCTGCAGGCAATGGGACGGCGCATGTGAGACTTTGGCAAGTGGCCGATAGAGGCTCGGAGCAGATCTCGCAGGCCGGGGCCTGTTGCCACTGTCAGTCCAAGGAAATGCAGTCGCCAAAGAAACAACCAGAGGGCGGTCGTCGCTGGGCGATGGTCGGGCCTGGGGTGATGGATGCTCCGAAGTGCCCGCCGACGCCCGCCTCGATCACGTCAGCGCGCCTCTGGCGTCCACCCTGATGATGCGCTCCACCGTGCCTGTGGCCAGCCCGCCGCGCACACCGATCAGAAAGTCGTACAGATTGACCGTGGGGTCGCAATGGCCAGGGATGAGCCACAGCATGTGCCCCAGGCTGGGCAGGTGGGCGTCTGGGCCGTCCGCGTAGAGCAGGCCGTGCTCGTCGCCGCCGTTGGCGTAGCGCAGGGCGCGGTCAGCGGGCAGCAGTGCCACGGTGGGCAGACCCGAGTCGATGGCGTGGCTCTTGTGGCCTGCGTCGCATACGGCATGGGTGTCGTGTACCGAGATCACCTGGGTCTTCACGTACAGCGCGTGTTCAAACGCGGGTTGGGCGGGTTCGCGCTCGTTGCGGGCGTAGTCAACGTCCATGAAGAGGAAAGAGCCCGCCTGCAACTCGCCAAAGATACCGCTGGCGGCTTCATGCACCAGCGTTCCAGTGCCAGAGCCCGTGATCAGAGGCACGGTGATGCCAGCCTCCTCGATCAGTTGCCGCGTGTGGATGGCCGCACGCACGACCTGCGCGATGGCCTCCTTGCGGCCCACGCTGCTGGCCAGGTGCTGTGCTCGGCCGTGGTACGCCTGCAGCCCTGCAAAACGAAGGCGAGGACTGCGCGCGACGGCCAGTGCCAGCGGCACAGCGGCCTCGCCCGGTGGCACGCCGCAGCGGCCCTGGCCCACGTCGATCTCCACCAGTACATCGATGCCCGCATCGCTGCCCGATTGCGCCATGGCTTCGGCCAGGCGGGCAATGCCCTCGGCATGGTCCACGGCCAGGCCCAGGCGTCCACCGCGTGCTGCCAGCTGCGCAGCCAGCCGCGCCACGCGGTGCAGCTTGGGCATGGCGATGACCTGGTTGGTGATGGTGATGTCATCCACGCCACCGGCGGCCATGGCCTCGGCCTCGGCCACCTTCTGCACGCACACTCCCTGTGCCCCTGCGCGTTGCAGTTGCAGTGCCAGCTCGGCGCTCTTGTGCAGCTTGGCGTGCGGGCGCCAGCGCACCTGGTGCTTGCGGGCAAAGTCGGCCATGCGCTGGATGTTGCGGTCCATGGCGTCCAGGTCCACCACCAGTGCGGGGGTGTCGATCAGGTCAACACGCTGACCCACGGTGGATTGCAAGGCTTCAGGTGTGGGTTTCATCGCGCACGACAATCTGGTCAAGGTGTTGGGTGTCTGCCCAGCCGACGAGGGTGAGGCCGTCCGGCGTCCACAGCAGGCGGTTGATGGCGGCGTTCGCGAGTTGCCAGGTGCGCGGCGCCTGGATGTCCTGGCGCGTGGCCAGGCGGTACAGCACGTCGAGCACGCCGCCATGCGCCACCATCACCACTTGCTCGCCCACATGCTGCTGGGCGAGTGCGGTCACCGTGCGTTCGATGCGGTCACGCAAGGTGACGAGGGACTCGCCGCCCTCGGGTGTGTAATGCGGGTCGCGCTTGCGCCAGCGCAAGGCATCCTCGGGCAGCTCGGCCTCGATCTCGGCGAACGTGCGGCCCTGAAAGTGCCCGAAGCTGCGTTCGCGCAGGCCCGGCTCTGTCTTCAATGGGGCGTTCGTGGTGCGGGCCACGGCCTGGGCGGTGGCGTGCGCGCGTTGCAGGTCGCTGGAGTAGATGGCTGCAATCGGCTCGCCCACCAGGGCCTGGGCGACCTGGGTGGCCTGCCACAGGCCGGTATCGTTGAGCGGAATGTCCAGGTGACCCTGGATGCGGGTGTCTACGTTCCAGGCGGTTTCGCCGTGGCGGATGGCAATGATGCGGGTGGCTTGCATGCAGTGGCGGGGTGGCTGAGGGTGGTGCTCTTCAGGGGGCAGGAGGTGCCAGGGGTACGCGCACCTGACGGGGCCCCTGGGGCGGTTTGGGAAAGCCGTTGAGGGCTGCGTCGAACAGCACGCCATAGACGGCCGGGTCGCTCACCCACACATCTTCGTGTGCGGCCGAGGTTTCGTACACCATGGTCTGGGTGCTGGCGTCGCGCATCACGATGCTGACCGCGCGGCGGTGCAGGGGTGTGGGCTCACCAAAACGCCACATCCCTTGAACGCCCCAACCCCGGCCGTACCAGCCACCCATGCCCCAAGGGCCGGGGCCGTAGGGGCCGTAGAAGGGACCGTAAGGGCGGAAGGGGTCGTAGCGTGGCACGGCATCAGCCTGCACACCGAGTTGCACCAGCAGGCGGGGCGCGGCATCGTCGCGCTGAAGGCCCGCGCGGGTCAGCGACTGCTCGGCCAGCGCCGCGATGGCGTCAAACGATGGAGTCTGCTGGGAGGGAAGGCGCTCGATGCGGTAGGTGGCGGGCGCAGGCACGGCGGCCAGGGTTGAGAAGCTCTGCACCTGGCCTTCGACCACACGAGTGGTGCTGCAGCCTGCGAGCAGGGTGGTGGCCAGACCCATCACAAGAAGGGGCATCCAGCGGCATCGGGTTGTCATGGTCAGAGGCTCCAGAAAAAAAGATCTCTGTGAGAGTGCCGAAGCCCGCAGGGGTTCACGACAGCTGCACCACCTGCACACCCGGCAACAATGGCGACGCCGCCACAAACTCTTCCTTGTCAAACGCCTTGTCGCCGTCTTCGCTGGCGATGCCCGTGGCCTTCGCGTTCTTGAAGTCGTAGAGGCTGCCGTCCAGCAGGTGCGAGGGCACCACGTTCTGCAGGGCGTTGAACATGTTCTCGATGCGACCGGGGAAGCGCTTTTCCCACTCGCGCAGCATCTCGCCCACCTGCTTGCGCTGCAGGTTCTCCTGGCTGCCGCACAGGTTGCAGGGGATGATGGGGAAGTTGCGGTGCGCGGCCCAGCGGGTGGTGTCTTTCTCGGCCACATAGGCCAGCGGGCGGATCACCACATGCTTGCCGTCGTCGCTGACCAGCTTGGGCGGCATGCTCTTCATCTTGCCGCCAAAGAACATGTTGAGCAGCAGCGTCTGCAGGATGTCGTCGCGGTGGTGGCCCAGCGCAATCTTGGTGCAGCCCAGCTCATCGGCCACGCGGTAGAGGATGCCCCGGCGCAGGCGGCTGCACAGGCTGCAGGTGGTCTTGCCCTCGGGGATCAGCTTCTTGACGATGCTGTAGGTGTCCTCGTTCTCGATGTGGAACGGCACGCCGGTGCTGGCCAGGTACTCGGGCAGCACATGCTCAGGGAATCCGGGCTGCTTCTGGTCCAGGTTCACCGCCACCAGATCAAAGTGGATGGGCGCGCGGGCCTTGAGCTTGAGCAAGATGTCCAGCAGCGCATAACTGTCCTTGCCGCCAGACATGCACACCATCACCTTGTCGCCCTCTTCAATCATGTTGAAGTCCACGATGGCCTTGCCGACTTCGCGGCACAGGCGCTTTTCCAGCTTGTGGGTTTCGCGCTCGATCTTCATGCGGGCGGCGCCGCTGGTGGCTTCGGTGCTTTCCTCCGTCCAGCCAGTGGATGGGGCGGAGGTTGGGGCTTCATTCAATACTGCGCTCATAGGGTCACCACTGTCCTGTCTCGACGCGAATGGCCACTTCGCAGTCGTCAAAAATTTCGAGTTTGGCAATCTTCACCCGCACGCCCAGCACGCCGGGCAGCTGCATCAGGCGGTTGGCCAGCTTGCCGATCAGGCTCTCGAGCAGGTTCACATGCTCTGCGGTGCACTCGTCGATGATGATCTGGCGCACACGCCGGTAGTCCAGTACATGGCCGATGTCGTCGTCGCGCGGGGCCAGGGGCTGCACGCCCAGGCTCAGCTCGGCATCGACCTGGATGGGTTGGGGGGCGGTCTTTTCGTGGTCGAGAATGCCCAGGTTGGCATCAAAGCGCAAACCGGTGAGCGTGAGGATCTGGGTGCCAACAGCGTGGGTCATGGGGAAAAGGTCCTGGCTTGAGTGAGCGGACGTACGGCGCTCACATCAACGAGAAATCGCGATCAAACTTCATCAGGTGCTGGCCGCCATCGACCAGTAGCGTGGTGCCGGTCATTGACCGGTTCTCCAGCGCAAACTTCACCGTGGCAGCCACGTCCTCGGGGGTGGACGAGCGGCCCAGGGGCGAGAGGGCATGCAGCTGGGCAAATTTTTCGTCGCTCAGCATGTGGCTGGTCAGCGTGAGGCCCGGTGCCACGCCGACCACACGCACGCGCGGCGCCAGGGCGATGGATAGCATGGTGCCCGCGGCTTCGAGTGCGGCCTTGGAGAGCGTGTAGCTCACAAAATCGGGGTTCTGGTTCCACAGCTTCTGGTCCAGCAGGTTGACCACGGCGCCTTGAGCGTTGGTCTCGCCCTGGGCAACCCGGTCGACTACATGCTGGTGCAGCGCCTGGGCCAGCAGCACGGGGGCGGCGGTGTTGCTGCGCAGATGCTTTTCCAGCGCGGCAAAACCGAAGGTGGCGGCATTGTCATGCTCAAACAGCGAGGCACTGTTCACTACCGCATCCACTCGACCGAAGTGCGCCGCCACGCGTGGCAGCAGGCCGCGCACGGCGTTCTCATCCTCAAAATCAGCCCCGAAATGGGCGCTAGCGCTTGTCAGTTGAGCGCAAGCAGCTACTGTTTCTATAGCATCCTGCTCAGAAGACCGATAGTGCACCGCCACCTGCCAGCCGCCCGCTGCCAACGCCAGCGCGATGCTGCGGCCCAGGCGCTTGGCAGCGCCAGTGACCAAAACGGTACGAGGTGGGGTGGGTGGGGTCATAAGGGGTGGGAGACAATGCGGGCCGTGACCCAAAGACCAGACAGTTTAACGACCGCCCTGCACCAGCACATCACCCAGGCCATTGCCGCCGAGGGTGGATGGCTGGGTTTTGACCGCTTCATGGCCCTGGCCTTGTACACGCCCGGCCTGGGCTACTACGCCAACGACTCCACCAAATTCGGCGCCATGCCTGAGTCGGGTAGCGACTTTGTGACCGCGCCCGAGCTCACGCCTCTGTTCGGCCAGACCATGGCCGTGCAGGTGGGCGAGGCCTTGGAGCGCACCGCTACCTCCGAAGTCTGGGAGTTTGGCGCAGGCTCTGGCGCCCTGGCGCTGCAGTTGCTGGATGCGCTGGGCGACCGGGTGCAGCGCTACACCATCGTCGATCTGTCGGGCAGCCTGCGCGCGCGCCAGCAGGCCAAGCTGGTGGCGCACGCGCACAAGCTGCGCTGGGTGGATGCCTTGCCTGAAAAGTTCAGCGGCGTGGTGGTGGGCAATGAAGTGCTGGACGCCATGCCCGTGCAACTGCTCGCGCGCCACGGCGGCCAGCAGGGTGGTGTGTGGCACGAGCGCGGCGTGGCAGTGGCCGAGGGCGGCCGCTTCGCCTGGGTCGACCGCCCCACCCATCTGCGCCCGCCCATCGCCATCGAAGGCCCGCAGGACTATCTGACCGAAATCCACGCCCAGGGCGAAGGCTTCATCCGCATGCTGGCCGACCGACTGGAGCGCGGCGCCGCCTTCCTGCTGGACTACGGCTTTGGCGAAGACGAGTACTACCACCCCCAGCGCCACATGGGCACGGTGATGTGCCACCAGGGCCATTTGGCCGATGGCGACCCGCTGGTGGAGGTGGGCCGCAAGGACATCACCGCCCACGTCAATTTCACGGCCATGGCGCTTGCCGCGCAAGAGGCAGGCCTCCAGGTGCTGGGCTACACCACCCAGGCGCACTTCCTCATCAACTGCGGTTTGCTATCAAAAATGGAGCTGCTTGCGCAAGCAGAGCGTGCCACAGCGGCCAAATTGATCATGGAGCACGAGATGGGCGAGCTGTTCAAAGTGCTGGCCCTGGGCGCGGGGGAGGCGTGGGAGCCTGTGGGCTTTGTGCGCGGGGATCGGTCCCACCGGTTGTAGGCTCACCAACCTGTCGGGGGCGGATACGGCGGGCCGCCGTCCATAGTTGCCCGGCGCATAAGGGTCTGCGAGAACCTTCGTTGTCGGGCCGTCAGGGGGTGCCTAGGCTCGGGGGCTTCTTGCTTTCACGGCCGGGGTGCTCCCCTCGGTGTTGCCATGCGCGTTTTGCTCCGCCCCCTTCTTTCGCTGTGCCTGCTGGCCAGTGCGGCCCTGGCGCCTTTGGCCCATGCCGACAGCTATCCGAACAAGCCCGTTCGCGTGGTGGTGCACAACACCCCCGGCAGCGCGCTGGACATCGTGGCGCGGCGCGTGGGCGCGCGCCTGGCCGACCAGTGGGGCCAGCCGGTGGTGGTGGACAACCGCGCTGGTGCTGGCGGCGTGATCGCTGCGGATGCCGTGGCCAAGGCGGCACCCGATGGCTACACGCTGCTGGCCGGGGCAGACGGCCCCATCACCATCCTGCCCACGCTGGCCGCCAGCTTGCCCTATGACCCCCGGCGCGATCTGGTGCCGGTAGTGTCCTTGGGCGAGACGGACTTCCTGCTCGTGGCCCACCCCAAAACCGGCTTCAAGACGGTGGCCGATTTTGTGCGTGCGGCCAAGGCCCGGCCCGGGCAATACAACTACGCATCGGCCGGCAACGGCAGCCCCCAGCACTTTGCAGCAGAGCTGCTCAAGCAGCAGGCGGGCATCTATGTCACCCACATTCCGTACCGGGGCGGCCCGGTGGGCCTGGCCGATGTGGTGGCGGGGCAGGTGGATGTGATGTTCATTGCCGTGGGCCCCGCGTTGGCCCACGTGCAGGCCGGGCGCCTGGTGGCCCTGGCCAGCGGCGGCGAGGCGCGCCACCCGCTGCTGCCCACTGTCCCCACCCTTTCTGAGACCTATCCCGGCCTGCGCGCGGGCACCTGGTTTGGCCTGTTTGCCCCGGCCGCCACCCCGCCCGCCGTGCTGGAGGCCTTGGGCGCCGAGGTCGCCAAGGCGCTGGCCGAACCCCGCGTGCGCAGCGACTTGGCGGCACAAGGCATCCGGGCCACCGGCTATCCGCAAGGCCGCTTCACGGCGTTTGTGAGCCAGGAATCGGGCAAGTACGCCACCTTGGTCAAGACCGCCGGCATCCGGGCCGAGTGAGGGGCATTGCGCAATGACAACCCCCGTCTTTCCCACGCTGCAGCAAGACCCTGCCATTCCCGCCGCAGGCGTGCACTACGCCCCCGCAGGGATTTACGAATACAGCAAATCCCTGCCATTCATTGGCCGCGTCACCTGCAACGTGACGGAGATCGAAGCGGGCAGCTGGCAGGAAATCGTCCTGGACTACGAGGTGGGCGCCTCGGGGGTTGCGGACGGCGCCTGGATCAAGGCCACCTTCAAGTTCTACTCGGACTGGGCCCTGTTCCAGACCTCCGACCCCACGGGCGCGAACTTCCTCAGCGCCGAATACCAGGCGGGGCCGCTGCTGCCAGGGCAAAGCCCGGCATCGGTGCAGTCCCTGGCCGTGCGGTTTGACCAGAAAGGGCACGAACGCCCTTACCAGAAGGCCGTCATCGTGGACGTGGTGGATGGCTACCTGAACGCGGGCGATCACATCATCATCCGCCTGGGCGACCGCCGCCGGGGCGGGCCGGGCACGCGGGTGCAGACCTTTGTGGAAGACGCCTTTCACGTGCGCTTCTATGTGGACCCGCTGGGCACGTCGCGCTTTGTGGCGGTGCCTGATGACGTGGTGATCCGCGTCTCGCACGGTCCTGCGTCACAGCTCTTTGTGAATGCGCCGCGCTATGCACAACCCGGCCAGCCCCTGCCGCTGCGCATCTCGGCGCTGGACCGCTGGGGCAACATCGTGCGCCACTGGGCACAGCCCCTGGTGCTGCGGGTGCTGAAGGAGGGGGCTGTGGTGCAAGAGCAGCACCTGGCCTTTGACGCCGACCGCTGGGCCAGCACCGGCCTGGCGGGCGAGCAGGCGCTGCGCCTGCCCGAAGGCCGCTACGAGCTGAAAGCGCACCTGCCCGGCGCACCGCAAGTGCCTGTGGCGCAGTTCACCGTGGATGTGTCTGCCGCCTTCCCAACGGCGCGACCCTTCTATGCCGACCTGCATGTGCACGCGCACGACACCGTGGGCACCAACAGCCCGGCCTACAACGCCGCTTATGCCCGCGAGATTGGCGGGGTGGACATCTTTGGCTACACCGCCAACGATTTCCAGATCACCGACGCGAACTGGCAAACCGGCCTGCAGGCCGTGCAAGCCGCCAACCAGCCCGGCGAATTTGTGGCCTACGCGGTGCAAGAGTGGTGCGGCAGCTCTACCGCAGGCGGGGACCACAACGTGGTGTTTTTGGGTGACGAACGCCCCGGCTTTCCGCACAACGCCAAGGGCGAGCACAACCGCACTTTTGTGTGGAACGAAGACATGAAGGGCACAGGCGTGCACCTGGGCCGCTGGCCCGTGCAAGAGCTGTGGGCCGCGTATGCGGACGATGCTCAGAACCATCTGGTCATGCCCCATGTGGGCGGCCGCCGCTACATCCCTGACTGGCACCACCCGCAGCTGGAGCGGCTGGTAGAGATCGCCTCCACCTGGGGGCACTTTGGCTGGCTGTACCAGGACGTGATCCGGCGCGGCTACCAACTGGGCGTGGCCGCCAGCAGCGACGAGCACCGGGGACGCCCTGGCGGCGGCGCGCCCGGTGTGCAGGTATTTGGCGTGCATGGCGGCCTGACGGGCGTGCTGGCTGACCAACTGGACCGCGCCAGCGTGGCCCGCGCCCTGCGCGCACGCCACACCTGGGCCACGACGGGCGAGCATGCGGCCGTCATCACCCGCGTGGGCGAACACCGCCAGGGCGACGCCTTTGACTGGCAGGGCGATGCGCCCGTGCACTACCAGTTCCTGGGGCAAAGCGGGTGGGAGTATCTGGCTGCCTACGACCACACGGGCCGCATTTGGGAGCGCGATCTGCACCGCGAACTGGGCTACTCCGAGCGGCGCATTCGCTTTCGCTGGGGCGGGGCGCGCATCCCCGATCGCTACCGCTGGGCCGCCTGGCAAGGGCGCATCCAGGTGCTGGGCGGCACGGTGCTGGGCTTTCGCAGCCATGGCTTTGAGCATGCCGAAGAATCCGCCTGGCGGGCTGGACCCACCGAACTGGGATTTCGCAGCGACACCTATGGCGACGCCGATGGCATCGAGATCGAAGTCAGCCGCCTGGCAGACCTGCGCATCGTTGTCAGCGGCACCATCGACAGCTTCGTCAAGGTGGGCGATCCGCTGCAGCGCAACCCGTTCGTGCACCGCCCGGATTTCCACTGGGAAGTCTCAGGCGCCGATTTGCTACAGGCCGGGCGCCTGCAACTGGACCTGGGCGGCACCGAGCTGTTTGTGGCCCTGGAGCGCCTGACCGATGCGCCCTTGCCCCAGTCCTTGGAGGGCGTGGTGGCCGTGGCGCCGCAGAACGCGCCGTTTGGCTTCAGGCCTGTGTACTTCCATGGGCGCCAGCGCAACGACAGCAAGGCATGGTCTTCTGCGCATTTCATCCGTTTCACGTAGCTGGATCGCTCCCATGGGCACCCAGCGCGCCAGGCGCGTCCACTGCTGCCAGCGTCACCGCATCACTGCGGTCTTTAAGCCCCACCCCTGTCAGCCCCAGGTGCCGCGCCTCTTGGCACAGCCACCACAGGCGTGCGGCGGCGGCGGCCGGGGGCAGGCCCTCGGGGCGCACGTTGGAGATGCAGTTGCGCTGCGCATCATTGCGTCCCACCTGCGGGTACCACGTCAGGTAGATTCCCAGGCTGTCGGGAGCGCTGAGCCCTGGCCGCTCGCCGATCAGCACCGCCACCAGCCGCGCACCGAGCAGCGCGCCCACCTCGTCGCCCAGTGCCACGCGGGCCTGCCGGGCAATCACCACCGGGCCGAGCTGCCAGCCTGCGGGCGCTTGCTGGCGGATGGCGTCGATAAGCGGCGGCGCTTGCCGCGCCACGGCCAGGGACGAAAGGCCGTCGGCCACCACCAGCAGCAAGTCCACGGCGTCGCCGTCGTTGCGCTGATCGCCCAAGGCGCGCAGCACCCGCGCATCGGCATCGCACAGGCGGCGGCCCAGATCGGGGCGCAATAGGTAGGTGGCGCGGTCGGGGGCGGCGCTGTGCACGGGGAGCGTCGTGCATCCCTGGGCCTGCAGCTGGGTGGCGAGCACTGCTGCGTCCAGCGGAATATGCACGGCGTCGCGCGCCTGGGCATGGGCCAGTCCAAAACGCAGCAGCTCGGCCGTGGGCAGGGCCGCGCCCGCACGCCCCAGGGCCAGGCGCGCCAGGGTGTGGGCGCGCAGGTCTTCCCAGGGGTCAGGTGCGACGCCGTGTGACGCTGGTTCGTGTGTCATGCGCCCAACCTCCATTGCCGCATCTGTGCCAAGGCTGGATGCTGGGAGCTTGCAGGCAGCAGGCGCCCGCCGGCATCGGTGATGTGCATGCGCTGCAGCCAGGCGCCAAACTCGGGCGCGCACTGCAGGCCCAGTACCTCGCGCAGGTACAGCGCGTCGTGGAACGAGGTGCTCTGGTAGTTGAGCATGATGTCGTCCGCGCCCGGCACGCCCATGATGAACGTGAGCCCAGCGGTGCCCAGCAGCGTCATCAGCGTGTCCATGTCGTCCGAGTCGGCCTCGGCGTGGTTGGTGTAGCAAACGTCGCAGCCCAGCGGCACGCCCAGCAGCTTGCCGCAGAAGTGGTCTTCCAGGCCCGCGCGGATGATCTGCTTGCCGTCGTACAAATATTCGGGGCCGATGAAGCCGACCACCGTGTTGGTCAGCAGCGGCGAGAAAGCGCGGGCCACGCCATAGGCCCGTGCCTCGCAGGTCTGCTGGTCCACGCCGTGGTGCGCGTTGGCCGACAGGGCGCTGCCCTGGCCGGTCTCGAAATACATGACGTTGTCGCCCATGCCATCGCCAAAATCTTTTCCACGCCGCTGTGAAAGTGCGGCCTCGCGCGCCTCCTTCAGCAGCGTCAGCGAAATACCAAAGCTGGCGTTGGCCGCCTCGGTGCCCGCAATCGACTGGAAAACCAGGTCCACCGGCGCGCCTTGCTCCACCATCTGGATCGTGTTGGTCACATGCGTGAGCACACACGACTGTGTGGGGATCTGCAGCCGCTCGATCACATCGCCCAGCATGTGCACCAGTCCGGTCAGGGCGGCGATGCTGTCGGTGGCGGGGTTCACGCCAATCACCGCATCGCCCGCGCCGTACAGCAGGCCGTCGATCATCGAGGCTGCAATGCCGCGCAGGTCGTCCGTGGGGTGGTTGGGCTGCAGCCGCACGGCCAGGTGGCCGGGCAGGCCGATGGTGTTGCGAAACCGCGTGACCACGCGGCACTTGCGCGCCACGGCGATCAAATCCTGGTTGCGCATGAGCTTGCTCACGGCCGCTGCCATCTCGGGCGTGATGCCGGGTGCCACGGATGCGAGCATGGCACTGTCGGTGCTGTGCGCCAGCAGCCAGTTGCGAAAGTCGCCCACGGTGAGGTGGGCGATTGGGGCGAACGCGGCGGCGTCGTGGGTGTCGAGGATGAGGCGCGTGACCTCATCGCTTTCATAGGGGATGAGCGCCTCGCTCAGAAAGCGCGACAGGGGAATGTCGGCCAGGCACAGCCGCGCGGCCATGCGCTCCACGGCCGATGTGGCCGCCACGCCTGCCAGGGCGTCGCCCGAGCGCAGCGGCGTGGCCTTGGCCATCACTTCGCGCAGATCGCTGAACTGCCAGCGCTCGCCGCCAATGGTGTGCTGGTAGGCCATGGTGTGCTCTGCCCCTTCTGAATGGATCAGGCCACCACGATGTGACAGCCCGCTGCCTGCAGTGCCGAGAAGGCGGGCAGTGCCCGGGCGCCAGCGTCGGTAACCAGCGTGCCCACGTCGGCCAGGCTGGCGTAGGTGACGCGGCTGGCTTGCCCCACTTTGCTGTGGTCGGCCAGCAAGATCAGCTCCTTGGCCTGCGCGGCCATGGCGCGGGCCACGGCGGCCTCGTGGTGTTCAAAGCTGGTGGCGCCACTGTGCACGCTGATGCCCACGGGCGAGAGCAGGGCCACATCGGCGCGGTAGCGGTGGATTTCGGCAACGGTGGTGTCGCCATGCGTGGCCTGCACGGCAGGGTCGGTGCGGCCGCCGAGCAGGATCACGTCGTTGCGTGCGCTGCGCCCGGCGTCGGCCGCCGCCAGCTTGAGCGCCACGTTCAGCCCGTTGGTGATGATGGTCAGGCCCGACAGGCCGGACAGCGCTTCGGCCAGCAAGGTGGTGGTGCTGCCCGCGTCGATGAACAACGTTTGCCCCGGCTGCAGCAGCGGCAGCGCGGCGCGGGCGATGGCGCGCTTTTCGCGTGCGCGCACGGCCTGGCGCACGGCCAGCGGGGGCTCGGGCTCTGGCCCCTGGGCCACCACGCCACCGTGCACGCGCCGCAAAATGCCCTGCGACTCCAGCGCGAGGATGTCGCGGCGCACTGTCTCGCGGGACACCTGCAGGTCTTGCGCAATGCGCTCGGTGCTGACCCGCGAGAGCGTGGACAGCAGGGTGCGGATGCGGAGGAAACGTTCTTCTTGCAGCATGGGGGCGATGTTAGGTCGGTCTGGAGCGGGCGGCGTGGCGTTGCGTACCAAAGTGCAGCAGCAGCGCCAGCGACCCCACCACCGCCATGATGCACGTCGAAAACGCCGCGGCCTGCGAGGTCAACCCCGCTTCGTCCAGCCGCATCACCGTCACCGCGCCCATGGGCAGCGAGGGTGTGATGAGGAAAATGACCGCCGACAGCGTGACCATGGAGCGCATGAACAAAAACGCCAGCACCGCCAGCAGCGTGGGCCGCAGCGCGGGCAGGTACACGTCGCGCAGCACGCGGGCGGTGCTGCCGCCCAGCACGGTGGTGGCGTCCTCCAGCGTGGCGGGCACGTTGCGCATGCCGGTCATCATGGTCATGAAGCCTTGCGTGTGGTAGTGGTAGTAGTTGCACAGCGCCAGCAAAATCGCCGTGCCATACAGCATGCCCCAGGGCCAGGTGGCGGTGTTGAAGGTGAACACATAGGCCAGCCCCAGCACCAGGCCAGGCACGCCCACGGGCAGGGCCGACAGCGCCGTGGCCGCCTGCGCCAGCCGCCCTGGCAGGCGGCGGATGCCAAAGCACAGCACAAACAGCATCACCGTGCCCATGCTGGCGGCCAGGGCCGACACCCACACCGAGGTCCACAGCGGCGCATAGCCCCCCGCAATGGTGATGTCGTAGTGCTTGAGTGTGAGGTCCAGCCGATAAGGCCACAGCCGGATGAAGCTGGCCACCACCACCGTGAGCACCAGGGCCACGATGCTGCCCGCAATGCCCATGCAGGCGATGAAAAACGCGGCATCGCGCCCTGGGCTGCGCGTGGGTGTGGGCGGCAGGGCCGATTCAGCCCCCGCCCCGGCGCGCTGCGCGGCCATGCGTTCGATGAACACCGACAGCGCCGCAGGCGCCAGCAGCAGCATGCCCACCACGGCGCCCATGCCAAACTTCATCTGCCCGCTGACCTGGTTGTAGATCTCGGTGGCCAGCACGGCAAAGTTGCCACCAATGACCACGGCGTTGCCAAAGTCGGTGATGGTGATGGTGAACACCACAAACCCCGCGCTCAGCAGGCCGTAGCGGGCCTGCGGCAGTGTGATGTCGCAAAACTGCCGCCACGGCGTGGCGCCCAGCACCTCGGCCGCGTCGTACTGCCGGGCGTCGCCCTGGCGCAGCGCGGTGCGCACGATGAGCACGGCCTGCGGCAGCGCATAGAGAACGTCTGCGATCAGCAGGCCCCAAAAACCATAAATCTCGGGCCGCACGCCCAGCAGCTTGCCCACGATGCCGTTGCGCCCCAGCAAAAAGATGAGGCCCAGCCCCAGCACCAGCGAGGGCGCCAGCATGGGCAGCGCCAGCGCCCCAGCCACAAAGCGGCGGCCCGGCATGCAGGTGCGCTCCAGCCCAAACGCCACCACAAAGGCCAGCACCAGCGTGACGACCGTGGTCACCACGCCCAGCAGCAGGCTGTTGGCCAGGGCGCGCCACACGCCGGGGGTGTCGAGCAGCGCAGCGTAGTTGCCCCAGCCAATGCCGCCTGTGTCCTGCACCAGGCTGCGCCAGGCCATGGCCAGCATGGGCACACCAAAAAACAGCACCAGCGCGGCCAGCGGCAGCAGCAGGCAGGCGCGCAGCAGCCAGCGCTCGCTGGCATGCATGGGCGGCAGGTGGGGTGTTTGGGGTGAGGGGGCGGCGCTGCTCATGCGTGCACCCAGGCGCAGTCCTGCGCGCTCACCGACACGTCTACGCTCTGCCCCACCTCCCAGGTGCTGGCGCTGCTGGACTCGGCCAGCAGGTCCAGATCGTTCCAGCGCAGTTGCACGCGCTGGATGCTGCCCAGAAAGGTGGTGCCGGTGACGCGGCCCGCGCCCTGTGCGCTGGCCTGCAGTTGCAGGCGCTCGGGGCGGATGCACAGCAGGGCGTTGTCTGGCGTGCCTTCAGGAGCGTTGCCCAGCGCAGGTTGCAGCTGCCGCGCCTGAGCAGGGGCTAGCAGGTTGCTGTGCCCCATGAAGTTGGCCACAAAGCGGGTGCGCGGCGCCAGGTACAGCTCGCGGGGCGAGCCCGCCTGGGCAATGCGCCCGCCCTGCATGCAGACGATGCGGTCGGCCATGGCCAGGGCTTCTTCCTGGTCGTGCGTGACCATGATGGTGGGAATGCCAAGGCGGCGCTGCACTTCGCGCAGCTCGTGGCGCAGGTCGGCGCGCACGCGCGCATCCAGCGCCGACAGGGGCTCGTCCAGCAGCAGCAGCGAAGGGTTCACCGCCAGCGCCCGCGCAATGGCCACGCGCTGCTGCTGTCCGCCCGAGAGTTGCGCCGGGTAGCGCCCGCCAAAGTCGGCCAGCTTCACCATGTCCAAAAGCTCTGCCGTGCGCGCCTGCACCACATCGGGCGGTGTGCGTCGGATGGCCAGGCCGTAGCCCACGTTTTGTGCCACCGTCATGTGCGGGAACAGCGAGTACGACTGGAACACGATGCCAAAGCCCCGGTCGCGCGCGGGCAGCGTGGCCAGGTCGCGCCCACCCAGGGTGATGCGGCCGCCATCGGCGGGCAACAGCCCTGCAATGATGCGCAGCAGCGTGGTCTTGCCGCAGCCGCTGGGGCCCAGCAGGCACACGAACTCCGAGGCGTCCACAGCGAGGTGGATGCGCTCTAGCGCGACTTGGCCGTCAAAGCTCTTGTGCAGGTCGGTGATCTGCAGGGACATGGTGCAAAGCCCTCAGGTATTCCGGTTCAGCAATGCGGTTCAGCGGCCGATGGTCTTTTGCCAGGTGCCCAGGATCGCGTCTCGGTCCTTGGCGGACTTGGCAAAGTCCACGGGGTACAGCACCTTGGAGAGGTCGGCGGGCAGGCCTGCCGCTGCTGCGGCCTTGGACTGCGGCACGCCGGGCACGGTGACGATTTCCTTGTACTTGGTGTAGAGCTGTGCCGCGCCGGGCGAGAGCGTCCAGTCCAGAAAGCGCTTGGCGTCGGCCTTGTTCTTGGAGCTGGCCATCAGGCCCGAGGCTTCCAGCTCATAGCCCGCGCCGTCGGTGGGAATCACCATCTTCACCGGGTAGCCCTCGTCCACCGATTGCATGGCCGCAAACGCCAGCGAGGTGCCAATCGCAAACTCGCCCGCCCGCGCGGCCTTGCAGGGGCGCGAGCCCGATTTGATGTACTGCGCCACGTTGCCATCCATGGCCTTGATGAGCTTCCAGCCCTCGTCAGTGCCGCGCGACTGGATCAGCGCAGCAATCTGCAGGTAGCCCGTGCCCGAGGACACCGGGTTGGGCATGACCACCTCGCCCTTGTAGATGGGGTTGGTGAGGTCCTTCCACGACGTGGGCATGGGCAGCTTCTTGGCCTTGAGCACCTCGGTGTTCACGCAGAACGCGGCCATGTAGCCGGTGGTGGTGAACCATTTGCCGTCGGCGGCCTTGTCCTTGGCAGCCAGCTTGTCGCTGCCCTTGGGGCTGTAGGCCTCCAGCAGGGCGGTGATGCGCGGGTCCAGCGTGTTGGTCAGCGCCCAGCCCCAGATCACATCGTGCTGCGGGTTGGCGGCCTCGGCCAGGATGCGGGCGCCCAGGTCGCCGGTGGACAGGCGCAGCACCTTCACCTCCACATCGGGCAGGTCTTTCTTGGCCGCCGCCAGGTATTCCTTGATCTCGTCTTCTTCGAGCGCGGTGTAGGCCGTGACGGTGCCCGCCTGGGCGGCAGTCAGCCCGCAGGCCAAAGCGCCCAGCACGGGCAGCAGGCGCAGGGCGGCAAAGAGGGAGGAGCGTGTGCGCATGAATTTCTCCAGAACGGTGCGTTGCCAAAAAACAGTGCGGGGTCGCCGCAGGCCAGGGAGGTTGTTCACCAAATTTGTGCGTTTAATTGCACTTGTGCAAATTATTGTTTTTGCACGAAAATGCACAAGCACTAAATATGCCAACCCGTTCATGTTGAGCGGTCGGCTTTTCTTCATCGCCTGAACACTGCTCGGACTGCTTCCATGACCACTTTGCCCACCCCTGTGTCCCCCCTGCTGGCCCTGGCGCACGCCCTGGCGGATGCGGCCCGTGTCCACTCGTTGCGGTACTTCCGCACGCCGCTGGATGTACTGACCAAATCGGACGAAAGCCCCGTCACCATTGCGGACCGCGAGGCCGAGGCCGCCATGCGCGCGGTGCTGCAGGCGCAGGCGCCCGCGCACGGCATCCTGGGCGAGGAGCATGGCCGCGAGCGGCTGGACGCCGAGTACGTGTGGGTGATTGACCCCATCGATGGCACCAAGAGCTTCATCACCGGCTCACCGCTGTGGGGCACGCTGGTGGCGCTGCTGCACCACGGCCAGCCCGTGCTGGGGCTCATGGATTTGCCCGTGCTGGGGGAGCGCTGGATGGGGCTGGCGGGCCAGCTGACGCAATGCAATGGCCAGCCTGTGCGGGCCAGCGCGTGTGAGCAGCTGGAGCAGGCCCGTATCTACACCACGTCTCCAGACGCTTTCGGTGCTGCCGACTGGCGACGCTTTGATGCACTCAGCCGTCAGTGCGCGCTGCGGCGGTTTGGTGGCGACTGCTATGCCTATGCCCAGCTCGCGGGCGGGCATGTGGACCTGGTGGTGGAGGCGGGGCTGCAGCCCTACGACTACCTTGCGCTGGTCTGCCTGGTGGAGGGCGCGGGCGGGCGCATCACCGACTGGCAGGGGCGCGCACTCACGGTGGCATCGGATGGGCGGGTGGTGGCGGCAGCCACACCCCAGTTGCATGCCCAGGCACTGGCCCAGCTCGCCGCAGCGTAAGAGAGCGCAGCGGCGCCTACACTCGGCGCACCATGATCCGCTGGTTCCTCGTCATTTTTCTGGCCCTGATGCTGTTCAGCTGGCTGTCGCCCTTGCTGCGCCGCATGGGCTTTGGACGGTTGCCGGGGGATTTGCGGTTTCGCTGGCTGGGGCGGGATTGGGATGTGCCGGTGGCGTCCACGCTGTTGCTGAGCTTTGTGGTCAGCCTGTTGAGCAAGCTGTGGTAGCAGCCGCCATAGCGTGCCCCACCCTTGAAACACTGCAGGGAGGCCGCCATGTGCACAGCCCGAGAACCCACGACTTGCCCATGACCGAAGCCCTGCACATCGTCTGCCCCCACTGCCACACCACCAACCGCGTGCAGACTGCCGACCTGGGCAGCGCGCCCGAATGCGGCAAGTGCCACCAGCCCCTTTTTGCAGGGGCGCCGCTAGCGCTGGATGCCACCAGTTTTGACAAGCATGTGGCGCGCAGCCATATCCCGGTGCTGGTGGACTTCTGGGCCCCCTGGTGTGGGCCCTGCCGCCAGATGGCCCCGGCCTTTGCGCAGGCCGCCCGTGAGCTGGAGCCGCGTCTGCGCCTGGCCAAGCTCAACACCGAAGACCACCAGGCCATCGCGGCGCGTTATGCCATCCGCAGCATTCCGACCATGATCTTGTTTCAGCAGGGGCGCGAGGTGGCGCGCATTTCGGGCGCGCTGGGGGCTGCGGACATCGTGCGCTGGGCGCGCACAGCGGCGGGTTGAAAAAGACAGGCGCCTCAACGAATTCCGAGTGCCCGGTCCAGCGACACGTTGCCTGCGCCGCGCCCCACCAGGTACAGCATCAGCCCCGCCCATGACAGGTGCGTGGGCCAGGCATCGGGGTATACAAACACCTGAATGACCAGCGTCATGCCCAGCAAGGCCAGGGCCGACAGGCGCGTGAGCAGGCCCAGTACCAGAAGAACCGGGAACACATGCTCGGCCACGGTGGCCAGCTGCGCTGCCAGCTCGGGCGGCAGCAGGGGCAGCTTGTATTCCTCGCGGAACAGCAGGTAGGCGCTGTCAGACACCGTAAACCAGCCATCGACCTTGGTGCGTGCCGACAACCAGAAGATGCCTGCCACGGCCACGCGGTTGACCAGGGCCAGCAGGCTGTGCGGGGTGAGCCAGGCTCCTATATCGGCCAGGCGTGCCAGCAGCACGCGCGGGACTTTGGTGGGGGTGGTGGGGACATGGGTAGTGGTGGTCATCGGGGCTCCTCAGCCTGTGCGTGAAACGGTAGGGATCAGGGCTCCTGCGTCCAGCAGGCAGCCCATCAGGCCCGCAAAGTCGGCGGTGGGGTCGGTGTCCAGCGCATTGTTGGCGGCAGCTTCCAGCGTGAGGCCCTGGGCGCATGCGTCCAAAAAAGCCACCCCTGCGCGCGTCAGGGCGCGCCATGTCACTTCAGCGTGGGGCCGGGTGAGCAGGGCACCATCGCCACACCAGTCCAACGAGTCGGGCAGTGCCGGACCTTCGCGGTGGCTCTGCCACAGGGCGTAGGCGGGATGCGCATCGCACCAGGCCCAGCGTGCGGCGGGGTGGGGGCGCAGTTGCACCAGGGGCAATGTATCGGGCGCCTGCTGTGCCAGCCAGTTGCGGTCCACAGCGGTGGCGTCTGCCGCCAGATGGCATTCGGTCCAGCAGCGGTCCAGGCGCGCAACGGCCGGCAGGTAAGGCAGCTCGGCCGCAGGTTCAAAACCGGCCAGAAAGTCAGCAAACCCCGCGCCGTACTCCATCAGCAGTCCGTCAACCGGCGGCTGCGTGCGGGCATACACCGCCGCGGCGGCGCGGAACCATTCTTCGCCCACCAGCTGGCACACCGTGGGGTAGCTGGCCTGCAGGGCATCAATGCTGCCCTTGAGCACGGTGTTGCGGTACACGGCAAAGCCCGGTTGGGATTCCAGCGCAGAGAGCCACGGTGCTTGCGCGGCATGGCCGAGCAACGCTGCAGACAAGCCGTCCTGGAATGCGCTCAGCTGCATGCTGCCTCCTTGGGCTGCGCCGCTGCGAGCGTGTTGTGGGCCTGGTCGCGCTCGGCCAGCAGTTCACTGAAGGCGGGCAGGTTGTCGTCGCGTTCGATGAGGGTGGGCACGGGGCCTGTGCGCGCGACCACTTGCTCGTACAGCGCCCACACCGCCGGGGCGATGGCCGCATCGTGGCTGTCGATCAGCAAAGCGTCGCCATGCACCGGGTCGGCATGGTGGCCTGCCAGGTGGATCTCGGCAACGGCGTGCAGGGGAAAGGCATCGAGATAAGCCTGGGCGCTAAATCCCAGGTTGTTGGCGCTGATGTACACGTTGTTCACGTCCAGCAGCAGGGCGCAGCCGGTGCGCTGCACCAGCTCGGCCAAAAAATCGGTCTCCAGCCATTCGTGGCCGTCGATGTGCAGGTAGTGCGTGGGGTTCTCGATGGCGATGGGGCGTTGCAGCACATCCTGCGTTCGGGCAATGTTGTTGGCGATGCGTTGCAAAGCGGCCTGCGTGCGCGGAAACGGCAGCAGGTCGGGCAGGTACTGGCCGCGCCAGGTGGACCACGCCAAGTGCTCCGAGATGATGACGGGCTCCACCCGCCTAGCAAGGGCTGCCAGCCGCGCCAGGTGTGTCGCGTCGGGCGGCGCATCGGCAGCAAGCGACAGCGATACGCCATGCAGCGCCACGGGGTGGCGCGCGCGGATGGCCTCCAGCCAGGCCAGGCGGGGGCCACCCTCGGCCAGATAGTTTTCGGGGTGCACCTCCCACCACAGGCCGGGCGCGGCGCAGTGCAGGGCCTCGTCATAGTGCAGGGGCTTGAGACCCAGGCCGGCGGTGAGAGAGCAGCGGGCCATGGATCAGGCCTTGGCGGGTGTCAGCGATCCCATGCCCTTGGGCGTCTTGATGGTGGTGCAGGTGCCTGCGGGCACAAACTTCCAGGCGTTGCCCTGGTAGTCCATCTTGGAAGAACCCGCGCAGGTGGTGCCAGGGCCTGCGGCGCAGTCGTTCTTGCCAGCCATCGAGACGCCATAGCACTTCTCCATGGCGGGCTTGGCGCCGTCCATGGGGGCGGCGTTGTTTTGGGCCATGGCGGCGCCAGAGGTCAGGGCAACGAGGGCGAGCGCGCCGAGGCTGAGGGTGCGAGTGGTCATGGTACGGTTCTCCGAAAGTTGAGTGAGGGTTGAATCCGACCGGGGTGCTGCGCAGAGGCTGCAGTGAATGACCCGATCTGCGTTGTAATTCGCGCAGCGCAGTGGGCGGGTTACAGCGCTGCACAAAAAAATTGGCGCGGCAAGGCGAAAAATTTTTTTGGCGATGCCTGTAACCCAATGGCCCCGGCGTGCGAATTTCTTGCAGGGAGACACCATGGAGAGTGTGGAAGAGCGCCTGCGCAGCTTGCTGTTGCAGGGGCTGGATGCCGACGCAGCCGCCTACCAGCGCTTTTTGAAAGAGCTGAGCGCGCACCTGCGCGCCTTTTTGCGCCGCCGCCTGGCGCAGCGGCCCGATGCAGTGGAAGACCTGGTGCAGGAGACGCTGCTGGCCGTGCACAACCAGCGCCACACCTACCGGCCCGAGATGCCGGTGACGGCCTGGGTGCACGCGATTGCGCGCTACAAGCTCATCGACTGGCTGCGTTCGCATGCGGTGAAGGAAGGGCGCAACGACCCGCTGGACGATGCGGGCGAGCTGTTTGCCAGCAGCGACAGCGAGGCCGCCGAAGCCCGGCGGGACCTGGGGCAGTTGCTGCGAACACTGCCCGACAAGCAGCGGCTGCCGATTGAGTATGTGAAATTGGAAGGTTTGTCGGTGGTCGAGACAGCGCGCCTCACGGGGCTGTCGGAATCGGCCGTCAAAGTCGGTGTGCACCGGGGGCTCAAGGCCCTGGCCGCCAGGATCAGGGATATGACTTACGCACAAAAGGGATCAGGCAAACCGCCGGGTACAGAAGGCCGGTCGTTGTTGCATTCCGATGTGCGTAAGTCCCAGGAGAAATAGCATGAAAACCGATGAATTGATCCACTTGCTGGCCATTGGTGACCAGCCGGTGCAGCGCAACGCGATAGAGCAGCGCTTTGTGGTGGCCGCGTTGACGGGCATGGTCGGTGCCGGGGTGATGATGCTGGCACTCTTCGGCCTGCGGCCTGATCTGCTGGCGACCCTGGCGCTGCCCATGTTCTGGGGCAAGCTGGTGTTTGCCGCTGCGCTGGCGATCACAGGCGTGGCGCTGCTTCGCCGCATGGCCCGCCCGGGCATGGTGTGGGGCCGCGCAGCCCTGTGGCTGGCCGTGCCGCCGCTGGTGCTGTGGACCCTGGCCTTGTGGGCGTTGTCGCAGGTGTCCGCCGCAGAGCGCATGCCGCTCATCCTGGGGAGCACCTGGCGTACCTGCCCTTTCAATATCGCGGCGCTGTCAGTGCCGGCGTTTGTTGCGGGGTTTTGGGCCCTCAAGGGCGCTGCCCCCACGCGCCTGGCATGGGCGGGAGCAGGCGCTGGTTTGCTGGCGGGTGCGCTCGGCGCCCTGGTCTACGCCCTGCATTGCCCCGAAATGGCCACGCCCTTCCTTGCTGTCTGGTACGTGGCGGGCATGGCCATCCCGACTGCGCTGGGGGCGGTGCTGGGGCCGCGTCTGCTGCGCTGGTGAGATGGGCGCAGCCATTTCGGCAAGCGTCCCGGTCCTTCAGGCGCTGACGCGTTTGTTGTAGGCGCGAAAAACCGTGTCCAGCGTCCAGCCCAGCGATTCGTAGAGGGCCTGCGCCGTGGTGTTGGTGTGCGCTGTGGTCAGGTCCATGCGCACCTTGCCATGGGCGCGGGCCGTGGCTTCTGCTGCTGTCAGCAAGCTGCGCCCGGCGCCTGTCTTGCGCGCTGCGGGCGCCACGAACAGGTCGTACAGCGTGTAGATAGGTGCCGCCTCCACCGAGCAGAATGTGGGGTAGAGCTGGCAAAACCCCACCGCCGTTTGCGACGCATCCAGCGCCAGCAGGATCACCGACTCTTCACGCTCTAGCCGTGCTGCGATGAAGGCCTTCGCTCCGGCCAGGTCAGGCGCCTGCTCGTAAAACTGTCGGTAGGCGTCAAACAGCGGCGCGACGGTATCGGCGTCGGCCAGGGTGGCGGGGCGGATGTGCACAGTGGTCATGGCGGCTGGGGATGGAAGGAGGGCGTGAACATGCGCCAAAGATTGGCAACGGAGCACCTGGGGTCAAGTGCCCGCGGACGCGGATTTTAGAAAGAGTTCTGCGCGCGTTGTTTGAGTGCCTTGCGCTGGGTCAGGCAAGGTCAGGCTGGATCAGGCTGGATCAAGCCGTGTCGCCGTGGGTCTGTAGCCACTGTGCCACCGCTGCTACCCGCGCCTGGTGGATCAGCGCCCCTACCTGCGGGCCGCTCAGGCCCTTGGCTGCGGCCTGCGCTGCAATATCGCGCGTCACCACCGACTGCACGGCTCCCAACACCGCCGCCAGCCGCTCGCGCTGCGGGTAGGCAGATTCCTCAAACCCCAGCCGTCCGCGCGCATCGCACTCGCAAGCCAGCAAGATGTCGGCGAACCGCTCGGGCTTGCGGATGGCGTCGCAGCGCTCGAGCAGACGCACCAGCGCTGCGGCCGACAAATCGGTGCTGCGGTGGATATGGCCATGTTCACGCGCCACCACATCGGCTGTTTCGCGGCAGTCCACCGGCACGCGCAGGCGCTCGGCCACGTCCCTGAGCAGCTCGGCACTGCGCTCCTCATGCCCGATGTGGCGCGGCAGCACATCGGCGGGCGTGGTGCCCTTGCCCAGGTCGTGTGCCAGACAGGCAAAGCGCACGGTGAGCGGGGCATTCAGCCGCGCTGCCATGTCCAGCACCATCATCAGGTGCACACCGGTGTCCACTTCGGGGTGGTACTCGGCCCGCTGGGGCACGCCCCACAGGCGCGCCACCTCGGGCAGCAGCACGGCCAGGGCGCCACACTCGCGCAGCACCTCGAACATCCGCGAGGGCTTTTCTTCCATCAGTCCACGCGCCAGCTCCTGCCACACGCGCTCGGCCACCAGGTGGTCCACCTCACCGTGCGCGACCATCTCGCGCATGAGCTGCATGGTCTCGGGCGCTACCGTGAAGTCGGTGAAACGCGCTGCGAAGCGGGCCACGCGCAGGATGCGTACCGGGTCTTCGCGGAAGGCATCCGTCACATGGCGCAGCACGCGCGCCTCGATGTCTTTGGCGCCGGAATATGGGTCAAAAATGCCTCCAGCGCTTGCACCATAAGCGCTACTAGCTATCGAATTGATAGTAAGGTCGCGCCGTGACAGGTCTTCCTCCAACGTCACGTCGGGTGCGCTGTGCACCACAAACCCCCGGTAGCCACGCCCGCTCTTGCGCTCGGTGCGGGCCAGTGCGTATTCCTCGCGCGTTTCGGGGTGCAAAAACACCGGGAAGTCTCGGCCCACGGGCAGATAGCCCAGTTCCAGCATCTGCTCGGGCGTGGCGCCCACCACCACCCAGTCGTGGTCATTCACCGGCCGGCCCAGCAGCTTGTCGCGGACGGCGCCGCCTACCATGTAGATTTGCATCGGGCGAGTTTAGAACCTGCGCCGCGCCGTATATTCAACCCACCATGTCTCTATCGTCTGACCTCACCATTGCCCAGCTCAACCCCGATGGCAGCGTGCCTGTACCCACGGCGCCCGACGCCGCTGCCAATGCGGCCGCTGAAGCCTTGCAGCGCGAGGCGCAATTGGAGGCCCTGAAGGCAAAGGTGGAGGAGCTGCAGGAGATCCTGGCCAAGCCACTCAGCGATATCCTGGCCGAGCACGACAAGTTCAAGGAAGTGGCTGCCGCGTGGGATTCGTTCGGCGCCATGTGGATGCTGTCGCAGCGCGCCATGCGCCGCGTGGCGATGGACCTCGCGGCCACGCAGGGTGTGAGCGAAGAAGAGGTGGTGGCCCGCGCCATGGCCTACGCCAACCAAGTGCTCAATGTGGAAGACGAAGACCTGGGCGGCAGCGTGGCCCCGGCGCAGCTTGCGCACATTGCGCGGCACAAGGCGTTTTTGCGCAAGCAGTTTCGTTGAGTGTTGTTTCAGGGCTGGCCGACGCGCCAGCTGACACCACGCTGGCAGTAGGGCGCGATAGCCTTTGTGGTCTGTTCTCCGAAAGCTCTAGTTCATGACCACCAACGCACAGTTCTTGCCCTTTTCATCGTCCTTGCAGCCCTGGGGCGGCATGGAGTTTTCTACCTTTCGCTTGCAGCCTGGTGTGACCGAGGCGCAACTGCGCGTAGCAGTCGATGAGATGGTTGCGGGCCTGTATGCCGACGAGCCCGGATTTTTGGGACATGCATTGCTCAGAGGGGCTGACGGGGTCTACGTGGATGTGGTCTTCGCTGATTCAATGGAGCGAGCCCGTGCGCTGTGCGCCAAATGGGGAAGCGGGCCCTTTGCGCCAGCCTGCATGGCCTACCTTGCTGCCATCTGTCCCGGCAGTGCCAACCTGGGCTTTTTTGAAAGGCTGTAAGCCGGGCAGGGCTTGTGCAAAAACAGATTTCAGCGCATGGGCTGTTCCATGCCGATTTGCGCAAGTGGAACCTGCTGAACAGTGGGCGAGCGGTCAGCCAAACACCGGCCTGAAAAAACTCCGCTCATAGCTCACGATACAACCCGTCTCCTCGGCGTAGCGGAACGCCGCCTGGCATTCCGCGTCCTGCATCGACGCTTCGCGGTAGCGCTCGTAGGCCGCGAGGCTTTCGAACGTGAACAGCGCCAGCGCGATGTTGTTGGCACCCTCGCTGGGCATGAAATAGCCATGGTGCTGGCCGCCGAATTTCTCGACCAGCGGGATCCACAGCTTGCCGTAGTGTTCGAACTCTTTCAGCTTGCGGGTGTTGAGCACGTAGCGCAAATAGATGGTGACCGCCATGGGGGCTCAGCCTTGTGCAGGGCGCAGGCGGTAGGGCTCTTCGAAGTCCAGAAAGTCCTTTTCGGCCAGGGCCTCGTCGATCCAGGCCTTGACGCCAGGCAGGGCGTGCACCCGGTCCACATAGGCTGTGATGGCCGGGGGCACGGGCAGGGCATAGGTGCGCAGGCGCGTGCACACCGGGGCGAAGTAGGCGTCTGCCACCGAGAAGTCGCCAAACAGCAGAGGGCCGCCATGCAGTTGCAGCAACGTGCCCCACATGTCCACCAGACGGGCCACATCGGCGCGCACGCCGGGCTGGTCGCGCCAGATCAGTGCACCGGCATCGGGCAGGTGCGCCTCAATGTTCATGATGCAGTGGCTGCGCAGCGCCGTGAAGCCGCTGTGCATTTCGGCGCAGACGCTGCGGGCGCGTGCGCGGGCCTTGGCATCTGCGGGCCACAGGTGCTTGTCGGGCCAGGTTTCGGCCACGTACTCGGCAATGGCCAGGGTGTCCCACACGACCAGGTCGCCATCGACCAGCGCAGGCACCTTGCCGGTGGGGCTCACGGGGCCCATCACACGCTTGAACTCCGAATCGGCGTCAAAGCTGTCGAAGCGCACGCGCACTTCCTCAAACGCGATGCCCGCCTGCTTGAGCAGCACCCAGGGGCGCATGGACCAGGAAGAGTAGTTCTTGTTACCGATGTAGAGCTTGGGCATGGAGGCACCTTGAAAAAGGAGGTTGGCCCGCCATGCTAGCGGCTGCGCGGCGCGCCAGCGATGCCAAAAAATGGCCTGAGTGATGCGCTGGGCGCATCACAGGCTTCGAAGGGACTGGTCAGCGGGTTCAGACTGGCCAGACCACCCCGTTGTCGTTCAGGATGGCATCGAGCGGCAGATCGAACTCCTCGGGCTCGAAGTCGTCCAGGTAGCCGTTGGTGAACCCCAGGCCCACCGTGAAGGGCTTGGGCTGCAGCGTGGCCAGCGTGCGGTCATAGAACCCGCCGCCATAGCCCAGGCGGTAGCCACCGGCGGCATAGCCCACGCAGGGCACAAACAGCAGCGTAGGCACGATGACCTCGGTGTCCTTGGGCTTGGGGATGCCGTAGGCGTCTTCTTCCATGGGGCAGCCGGGGTACCAGGCGTGGAAGGTCAGGGTTTTGTGCTGCTTGTTGACCACGGGCAGGCCGATGCGGCGGCGCAACGGTTCGTCCAGCAACTCGCCATCTTCCTTCCAGCGGTGCAGGGCGGGCAGGGGATCAAACTCGCCCTTGATGGGCCAGTAGGCGCCAATCACCGTATCGGGCCGATTCACCAGCCAGATGCGCATCACCTGCTGTAACAGGTCGGCCCGCTGTAGGCGGTCAGGCAGATTGAGGCGTTCTTCTATCAGTGCGCGCCGAAGGGCTGCTTTGTCCATCAGATAATTCCCCCATGCAATTTCTCAGAGCGATTCTGACACCCCTTGTGGCTGCCACCCTGCTGGCTGCCGCCTCGCCCCTTGTCATGGCACAAAATCGTGGTGACGATACCCTGCTGGAGATGCAGCAGGCCTTCCGCAAGGGCGACCGCAACAAGCTCGCGCAGCTGCTGCCCGCCGCACGCGGCCATGCGCTGGAGCCCTGGGCCGCCTACTGGGAGCTGCGTGTGCGTCTGGCCGAGGCCTCGCCCGCCGAGATCCAGTCTTTCTTGCAGCGCTACGCGGGCAGCTACCAGGAAGATCGCCTGCGCAACGACTGGCTGCTGCTGCTGGGCCAGCGGCGCGACTGGGGGCAGTTTGCCGAACAACACCCCAACTACCGCATGTCGGACGACCGCGAGGTGCGCTGCTACGCCCTGCTGATCGACCAGATCAAAGGCACGGCACCGGCCACGGTGGCCGAAGACGTGCGCAGCAACTGGTATGCGATCCGCGACGCCGATGATGGCTGTACCCATGCCGCGCGCGAGCTGCACGGCTACAAAAAGCTCTCTGCGCTGGACGTGTGGCGCAAGGCCCGCCTGGCAGCGGAGGCCAACCGCCCTCGCGTGGTGCGCAATGCCGTCGAGATCGTGGCGCCTGATGCGCTGCCCCAGCTCAAGGAAGTGCTCGATACGCCCAGCAAATACCTGATGGCCCGCGACGCCACGCGCAGCAAGGTGCGCCAGGAGCTGGTGCTGCTGGCGCTCATCCGCCTGGCCACCAGCGACCCCGACGGCGCTGCGCGCCTGATCGAGACGCGCTGGGGCGTGCACCTCACCTCCGAGGAGCGCAATTGGGCCTGGGGCGTGGTGGGCAAGGCCGCAGCGCAAAAGCTCTCCCGCGAGGCGGTGGAGTATTTCGACAACATCAGCCGCGACAAGGACCTCAACGACGACCTGCTGGGCTGGAAGGTGCGCGCCGCCTTGCGCGCCGGGCAGTGGAAGACTGTGGGCAAGGCCGTGGATGCCATGGGCCCCGAAGGCCGCCAGGACAGCACCTGGGTGTACTGGAAAGCGCGCTCACTGCTCGCAGGCCGCGTGACGGACGCCGAGCGCGCCGAAGCGCGCCAGCTGCTCGAAGGCATTGCCAGCACACGCGGTTTCTACGAAATGCTTGCGCTCGAAGAGCTGGGCCAGCGCATCACCACGCCCCCCGCCCCCGCGCCCCTCACCGCCGAAGAAAAAGCCGCCGCCCGCGCCAACCCGGGCCTCAACCGCGCGCTGTACGCCATCCTGCTGGGCCTGCGCACCGAGGGCGTGCGCGAATGGAACTACACCACCAACCTGCACCAGAGCGGCGGCATGCCCGACCGCGAACTACTGGCCGCCGCCGACTTCGCCTGCCAGCGCGAAGTGTGGGACCGCTGCATCAACACCAGCGAACGCACCAAGAGCGTGGTGGACGTCACGCAGCGCTTTCCCACCCCCTTCCGCAGTTCGGTGGTCGAGCGCGCCAACAGCATCGGGCTGGACCCGGCGTATGTCTATGGCCTGATCCGCCAGGAAAGCCGCTTCATCATGGACGCGCGCTCCCACGTGGGCGCCTCGGGCCTGATGCAGGTCATGCCCGCCACCGCCCGCTGGACGGCCAAGAAGATCGGCCTCACCAACTTCACGCCCGACCAGATCAACGACCGCGACACCAACATCACCATCGGCACGGCTTACCTCAAGCTCGCTCTGGACGACTTTGCGGGCTCCATGCCCATGGCGGCCGCCGCCTACAACGCAGGCCCCGGCCGCCCGCGCAGCTGGCGCAACGGCCCGCTGCTCGAAGCCGCCATCTGGGCCGAGAATGTGCCCTTCGCCGAAACGCGCGATTACGTGAAGAAGGTGCTGGCCAACACCACCAATTACGCCGCCATGCTCACGGGTCAGCCCCAGTCGCTCAAGGGCCGACTGGGCACCATCGGCCCGCGCGATGCTGCGGCGCCGGAGGTGAACAAGGATCTGCCTTGAACCTGCGCAAGGTTTGCTATTAAATTAAGAGCTATCAGCGCTTTATGGATAAGCGCTAGGGCCTATTTTTATCAACATTGGGAGGGAAGTCATGAGAATGCTGGACAAGGTGGCCATGGCCGCCATGGTGATGCTGCTGGGCGCGGCAGCGCAGGCGCAGCCGGTGTACAAGTGGGTCGATGCCGACGGCAAGACCCACTACGGATCGCAACCGCCCCCTACCCAGCAGGATGCTGCGCCAATGAAGCTGCAGAACAACAACGGCACCAGCGGCAGTGGTGGGGCGGGCAGCAAGAGCAATAGTGGCGCTGCCTCTGGCAAATCGGCGGATACGGCCACGTTGAACCCCGACGGCACCAAGAAGATACCCAAAGACGTTGAAGAATTTGTCCAGGGCGCGAAGAAGGCGCTGGAAAAGGTGGACGGCAACGCGGTGCCCCTGAACTGCGCCAAGGCCGTGGACAACATCCAATACCAGGCCGACCAGATGTTGGAAGCCGGCCAGAAGAACGTGCGCGACGGCTACATGGCCAAGGCCGATTTCGACAAGGTCGCCCCCAAGATCCGCGAAGCCCGGGGCAAATACAGCGTGTCAGACTGCCAGGGCGCGTCGGGCAACAAGAAATCGTTCTACCAGTGCATGTCGAGCAGCAACAACCATGTGATGGGGTGCGACAAGCAGTTCAAGCATTGATGGGGCGACCCGGGGCCGGGGACTGGAAACATGCACCGGCGCCTGTTTGCGGCCACGAGCGGACATTGGAGGTGGCGATGCCAGAAGCAGCAGAGTTGAAGTTGGCGGACTTGCCAGCAGAGGATGATCGGCAGGCAGTCTTTGCATTTGCCATGACCTTCAACGGCTATGAGCACTATGGCTCGCTGGAGGCTTCTGCAGCCGCTGCGAAAGAGAAGACGCGCGATTCAGTCACCGATCTACGCAATGAACTCTTCGTGTCCGCCAGAGCCTCCCGGCACTCTGACAGTGATGCTTATCTGACGCGGTATGCGGAACTCCTGCCGTACTTTCGCAAGCTCATCGCTGCTTGAGGAGGTCCGCTTCGGGCCCAAAACTGCCCCACCCCGGCCAAGCAATATCACACGTTGTGCAGCGCGTCCCCCTGCCGCACCGCCGCCCCCGACCGCACCAGCTCCTCCACCAGGCTCTGCAGCCACTCCCCCTCGGGCTGATCGCCGAAATGGCGCTGGCGCAGCATGCCGAAGTAGGGCGTGGCCTGCACCCAGGCCGTGAGGTCGGCCATGGCGATCTGCTGCCACTCCAGCAGCTTGTATTTCAGCAGCACCTTGGCGGCATACAGCGCGTGTTTGCCGGGGTTGCGCACAAAACCATCCAGCCGGTGGCGGGCGCCGTCGATGGCGCGGGGGGCATTGGCAAACACGGGGCCGTGGCCGGGGATGACGACCTGGGGCGCCAGTCTTTCGATCAGGTCCAGTGTGGCGGCCACTTGGGCAAACGCGCCATCGCCTTCCAGCTCGGGGAACACCACGCCAAAGCCGTTTTCCCACAGCGCATCGGCCGAGATCAGCACGCGGCCCTGGGGTTCGAACAGCACCACCGAATGCGGGTCGTGCCCCGGCGCGGCATGCACCTGCCAGGGCTTGTCGCCCAGCAGCACGCAAGAGCCCGGCACCAGCAAGGTGTCGGCCCGAAAGGGCGGGCATTCCTGGCCGGTGGGGGTGTAGCTCAGTGCGTAGGCGTCCCACTGGCGCACATGGTCGGCCTGGCCGGGTGGAATGGCGGTGAGCACACCGGGCCAGGCCTTTTGCAGGGCGGCATTGCCGCCGCAGTGGTCGCTGTGCAGGTGGGTGTTGAGCACGCGGTCCAGCGCGCGGCCCGCCAATGCGCCGCGCACCAGGTCCACGGTCTGCTCGGCATGGCTGCAGTAGCCAGTGTCCACGATGGCCGTGTCGTGGTGACCGATGAAGAGGATGTTGTTGGCCGACAGCCAGCCGCGCTCCAGCACGGTGATTTCGGGGGGGAGCAGGTCGTGGGGGGCGGAACTGGGCATGGGGGCAGGCAAACGGTAACAGCCCAGCGTACCGCAGGAGCACCCCTTCAGACCTTCTCCAAAACCCGCACGCGAGCACCCCCTGCAGGGGGGCGCTGTGTCAGAACGTGACGCCCGCCACCAGGATCACGTTCGCGTACGGCGTGCACTCGCCCGTGCGCACCATCACCCGGGCCTGCTGGGTCAGGCGCTTGAAATCGTCGTGCGAAACCACCTGCGGTGTGACCGGCAGCTGGCACCAAGCGGGTAGCTGGCCGCCGTTGCGCTCCACCGCTTCGGTGGCGATCACCACTTTCTCGACCTGCATTTCTTCCAGCACCACGCGCAGCACATCGGCCACGGCGGGGATGCCGGGCGTCAGAGCCAGGTCGATGCGGCGCGGGCCGTGGGGGATGGGCAGGCCCACGTCGCCAATCACCAGCATGTCGCCATGGCCCAGGGTGGCGATGGCGTGGGAGAGTTCGGCGTGCAGCAGGGCGGTGCGTTTCACAGGGGGCTCCAGGCGGGCGGTTGGGGGCATTGCGCCACGGCGGCGCGGGTGGGGATGGAGGGCTGGGCACCGGGCTGGGTGACGCACAGCGCCGAAGCGCGGATGCCTTCGCGCACGGCGGCATCGAGCGGCTCGCCGCGCGCCAGGGCCACGGCCAGCGCACCCAGGAAGGTGTCACCAGCGGCCGTGGTGTCCACGGCTTTCACGACGAGGCCAGGGTGGTAGCGGTTGCCTGCGGCATCGGCGGCCACGGCACCGGCGGCGCCCAGGGTCACCACCACCTGGGCGGGGCCCTTGGCGCGCAGGGCCTGCGCGGCCTGCGAGGCATCGGCGGGCGTGGTCACGTTCCGGCCTGCCAGCGCGGCGGCTTCCACCTCGTTCACCACCAGCGTGTGCACCAGAGGCCACATCGCATTGGGCAGAGGCTGGATGGGCGAGGGGTTGAGCACCACGGGGCAACCCGCCGCATGCGCCATCTCGGCGGCGGCCAGCACCTGGGGCAGGGGGGTTTCGAACTGCAGCACCAGGCCGCCTGCGCCTTGCAGGGCGGCACCCAGCGCGGCGGCATCCAGCACAAAGCGGCCATTGGCTCCGGGCACGACCACGATGCGGTTCTGCCCTGTGGCCTCCACGGTGATGGCGGCCACGCCGGTGGTGGTTTCAGTGTCGGTCTGCACGCCGCTGTGGTCGATGCCATCGGCGTCCAGCCCGGCGCGCAGCGTGTGGCCGTAGCCATCGTCGCCCACGCGGCCGAACAACGCCACCTGGGCGCCCTGGCGTGCGCAGGCCACGGCCTGGTTGCCGCCTTTGCCGCCGGGCACCAGGTGCAGGGCGTCGGCCAGCACGGTTTCGCCAGGGCCGGGTGCGTGTTGCACCTGCAGCACCAGGTCCATGTTCAGGCTGCCGACGACGGCGATGCGGGGTGTGTTGTTGGTGCTCATGCCGCACCTCCGGGCGCGTGGGCCGTGGAGGCGCGCACGCGCAGCTCGGGCTGCAGCATCACCTTGCGCGCGTCCTGGCGCTTGCCGTCAATGCGCTCGAGCAGCATGTCCACCGCCAGCGCGCCGATGCGCTGCTTGGGCTGGGCCACGGTGGTGAGCGGCGGGCTGGTGAAGGCGGTGAGTTCGATGTCGTCAAAGCCGACGATGGACAGCGCCTCGGGCACGCGCAGGTCGCGTTCGTGCGCGGCGCACAGCGCGCCCATGGCCATGAGGTCGTTACACACGAAGACGGCGGTGGGCGGCTCGCTCGCGCGCAGCACGGCGTGCATGGCTTCGTAGCCGCCCTGGCTGGTGAAGTTGCCATGCCACAGCAGGCCCTCGCCGGTGCCGCAGCCTGCGTCGGCCAGCGCGGTGCGCCAGCCGGCAATGCGCTGCTCGCTGGGGGCAATGCCTGCCGGGCCGCCAATGCAGGCAATGCGGCGGTGGCCCAGCGACAGCAGGTGGCGCGTGGCCAGCAGGCCGCCCTGCATGTGGGCGGTTTCCACGAGGTCGCAGGGTTGTTGTTCGGCAATGTCGATTTCGCGGTCCACCAGCACGGTGGGGATGGACAGGCCCGCGAGCTGCGTGGCCAGCGTGGCGTCGTGCCCGGTGGAGACCACGATGAGCCCGTCGATGCGCCGCTCGGCCAGCACCTGCAGGTAGGTGCCCTGGCGGTGCGCCTCGTCGTTGGTGTTGCACAGGATGACGTTGTAGCCTGCGCCAAAGCAGCGGTCTTCCACGCTGTGCACGATCTCGGCGAAGTAGGGGTTGGAGCTGTTGGGGATCAGCATGCCCAGCGTGCGCGTGTTGTTGCTCTTGAGGCTGCGCGCAATGGCGCTGGGCACATAGCCCAGGGCGCGGATGGCGGCCTCGACCCGCTCGCGCCCCTCGGGGCTCACGCGGCGTGTGCCGTTGACCACGTGCGACACCGTGGTGACCGACACCTCGGCGTGGCGCGCAACGTCCTTGATAGTAGCCATGCAAAAAAGAAGGATGAGGTCGTGGGTGGTGGGGCGGCTGGATGCGGGGGCAGTCTCTCAGACCTTGGCGCGGCGCTGGCGCAGCGTGTCCACAATGACGGCCGCCACGATCACAAAACCCGTGATGATGCGCTTGCTGGGCTCGCTGGCTCCCACCTGGGCCAGGCCTGCTTCGAGCACCGCAATGATGAGCACGCCAAACGCGGTGTTCACCACCGAGCCGCGCCCGCCCATCAGGCTGGTGCCGCCAATCACCACGGCGGCAATCACCTGCAGCTCCATGCCGGTTCCGGCGTTGGGGTCGGCGGCTTCGAGCCGGGCCGACTGCATCAGGCCCGCCAGGCCCGCCAGCAGGCCGGTCATGGCAAACACGATGACGCGGATGGGACGCGGGTCCACACCCGCCAGGCGCATGGCTTCTTCATTGGTGCCAATGCCCACCACGCAGCGGCCAAACACGGTGCGCGACAGCACCAGCTGTGCCACCACCACCAGCACCACGGCCAGCAAGAAGGCGAACGAGATGCCGCCAAAGAACGGCGCCGACAGCCACGAGATCGCATCGCCCACGTACTGCGTGCGCGAGTCGGTCACCACATAGGCGCTGCCACGCACGGCTTCGAGCATGCCCAGCGACACGATGAACGAGGGCAGGCGCCACGCCACCGAAATGGCGCCGGTGATGGTGCCGCACACCAGGCCGGTGGCCAGTGCCAGCGCGGCGGCGGCGGGCACCGTCCAGCCCCATTGCAGGATGGCGGCGGCCGAGGTGGCGGCGGCCAGCGCCATCACCGAGCCTACCGACAAATCGATGCCCGCAATGATGAGCACAAAGGTCATGCCCACGGCCATCACGGCCAGGGCCGGGATTTCGTTGGCGATGGTGATGAAGGTCTCGGCGCTCCAGAAGTATTCGGACAGCGACGAGAACAGCGCCACCATGCCCGCCAGCACGGCCAGCAGACCCAGGTAGGTGCCCAGCTGGCTGCGCCAGACCGAGGCGGAGGAGGGCGCCGCAGCGGGTGCGGCAGATGGGGTGGGGGCGTTCATTCGGTGACAGGAGAAGGGGTTGAAGGGGAGGCACTGGTGCTTGTGCTGGTGCGCCCGCCGGGCTCGGAGAACGCGGCCGCCAGCAGCGATTGCTCGGACCACTCGCCGCGCTCGAACACGGCCACCAGGCGGCCTGCGCTCATCACGCCGATGCGGTCGGCCATGGCCATGAGTTCGCGCAGGTCGGACGACACCATGAGCAGAGCGCGGCCTTCTGCGGCCATGCGGTCCAGCTCGCCATACAGCTCGGCGCGCGCGCCCACGTCCACGCCGCGCGTGGGTTCGTCGAGCAGCAGCACGCGGCCTTCGCGGTGCAGCCAGCGGGCAAACACCACCTTTTGCTGGTTGCCGCCCGACAGTTGCCCCACAGGTTGTTCCGGGCCGTGGCAGCGCACGCGCAAGGTGCGGATGAACCCCTGCACCAGGCGGCTTTCCAGCCCGCGCTGCAGCCAGCCGCCGCGCGACACGGCCGACAGGTCGGACAGCGTGGCGTTGATGCGGATGGGCTGCGACAGCAGCAGGCCCTGGGATTTGCGGTCTTCGGTGACCAGGCCGACTCCGGCGGCGATGGCTTGCAACGGCGAGGCAAAGCCCCGATGCCAGGTGCGGGGTTCGGCCATGGCGGGAGTTGCGGGAGTGACGGGAGTGGGGATGTTTGCTATGTTTTGTATAGCTTCCTGCGCTTGTCCATCGCGCGGGAGAGCCTGTTTTTGTTCAGATTTCGGGTGCAGCGTCACGCTGCCCCTGTCCGCACGGTCCGCGCCGAACAGCAGGCGGAGCAACTCGGTGCGGCCCGATCCGACCAGCCCGGCAATGCCAAAGATCTCGCCCGCGCGCAACTCCAGGCTCACGCCCTGCACGGCGGTGCCCCGGCCCAGGTTGTCAGCGCTCATCACCACGGGGCCGACGGGGCGGCGCGGGCGGTGGTCCAGGTCGCTCACCACGCGGCCCACCATGCGCTGCACCAGGTCGTCTTCGCTCATGCCCGCCATGGGGCGCACGTCCACCAGGCGGCCATCGCGCAGCACGGCCACGCGGTCGGCAATGCGGCGCAGTTCTTCGAGCCGGTGCGACACGTAGATGATGGCCACGCCTTTGGCCGTGAGGTGGGCGATCTGCTCAAACAGGTAGTTGGTCTCGCGCGGCGTGAGCATGGCCGTGGGCTCATCGAGCACCAGGATGCGCGTGTCGTCCTGCAGGTTGCGCGCAATCTCCACCATCTGCTGCTGGCCGATGCCCAGCTGCGAGACGGGCGTGGCGGGGTCGATGGTGTCGAGCCCGATCTTGGCCAGCTGCGCACGGGCAGCGGCGTGCAGCACATCGCGCTGCAGCCAGCCCAGCCGGTGCGGCAGGCGGCCCATCAACAAGTTCTCGGCCACGGTGAGCGTGGGCACCAGGCCCAGCTCCTGCATCACCATGCGCACGCCGTGGCGCTCGGCATCGCGGCGCGACGTGGGGGCGTAGGCCTGCCCCGCCAGCTGCATGCCACCGCGCGTGGGCTGCGTGAGCCCGCACAGGATCTTGGACAGAGTGCTCTTGCCCGCGCCGTTCTCCCCGGTCAGCGCCAGCACTTCGCCCGCAAACAGCTCCACGTTCACGCCATCGAGCACGGTGGCGGTGTAGTCCTTGCCTACGGCCTGGATGGCGAGCAAGGGCGGGGACGCGGTGGTGTTGGTTTGGCGGGGCATGGGCTTGAGAGGCATTGGTCGGGTTGCTACACCCCTCCCCGTTCGGGCTGAGCTTGTCGAAGCCAGGGCGCTACGGTAGCGCAGCCCTTCGACAGGCTCAGGGTGAACGGCTGGGGGTGTTGCGACGCGTTCTAAGGTGCCAGAGGTTTACTTGCTGTCTTTCGTCACCAGCACCACATCCGTCTTCACCGTGGCGGGCAGCTGATTCTGCGGCGTCTTGGCGGCCAGGGCCTTCTGCGCGAGTTCGATGCCGAACACGGCCTGCTTGGCGGCGTACTGGTCGGCGGTGGCCAGCACACGGCCGTCGGCCAGCATGGGCTTGATGGCGCCGATGTTGTCGTAGCCCACCACCTGCACCTTGCCGGTCTTGCCCGCGGCCTTCACGGCGGCCACGGCGCCCAGGGCCATGCTGTCGTTGCCAGCCAGCAGGGCCACCAGGTCAGGGTGCTCGCGCATCATGCCGGCGGCCACGGTGTTGCCCTTTTCAATCTCCCAGTTGCCGGACTGCACGCCCACCACGGTGATGTTGGCGGCCTTCATGGCGTCCTGGTAGCCCAGGGTGCGCTGCTGCGCATTGAAGGTGGTGGACACACCTTCGATGATGCCGACCTTGTCGCCCGCCTTCAGCGTCTTGGCCAGGTGGTCGCCCACCAGCTTGGCGCCAGCACGGTTGTCCGGGCCCACGAAGGGCACGGTGATGTTCTTTTCCTTCAGCGCGTCGGCATCGAGCTGGTTGTCAATGTTGACCACGAGGATGCCCTTGTCGATGGCCGCCTTGACCACGGGCACCAGTGCCTTCGAATCGGCCGGGGCCAGCACGATGGCGTTGACCTTCTGGGCCACGGCCTGCTCGATCATCTTGATCTGCGCGGCGGTGTCGGTTTCGTTCTTGATGCCGTTGGCCACCAGCGTGTATTCCTTGGCGTGGGCCTTCTGGTGCGCCTTGGCGCCGTCTTCCATGGTGCGGAAGAACTCGTTGGCCAGCGACTTCATGATGAGCGCGATCTTGGGCTTGTCTTGCGCAAACGCAGGGCTGGCCAGCAGGCTGCCCACAACGGCGAGGGCGGCGGCGGTCTGAACGGAACGGCGGGTGAACTGCATAGGTGTTGTCTCCAGGTTGGAATGTGGACAAAGGCAACGCTGAACAAGCCTCTCGCGCCCGGCGCATCCCTGGCTCAGGACGGTCTGCAGCGTTGCAAATCCTCGCGATAGCTACGGCTATCACTGTGGTTTGCGCCTTGCAGCCCATCCCGACCCAGGGCCCGCCGCATCGCGGAGGCTTGTTCAGCGTCGCCCTAAGGCGACCGACAGCGTGAAGGGAAATCCCCGGCAGACCCCAATAAAAGGCGGTCGCCGATGCCCCGGTGCCTTGTCGCGATCGGGATGATAACGAAAGCAAACGTTTGCGCAAACGTTTGCTAGTCAGTGATAACCCGAGGATGCCCTCTGCGGTGAGGGCATCCTCCGTGGTTCACAGGTTGTAGCGCCCTGGGGAAATGATGTTGTCAGGGTCCAGCAACTGCTTGACCCTGCGGGCCAGCGCCAGTGCAGGGTCGTCCCCCTGCGGCACCAGTTTGTGGAAGGCCTGCGAGCCCATGCGATAGGGCACGATGCCGTGCTGGCGGGCTTCGTCGAACAGGGCGTCGAAGCAGCGTTGGGCGCGCTCCATGTCCGTGCCGGAACAACCGTCGAACAGCAGCGGCACGGAGCTGTCGAAACAGCGGTCAGACAGGCTGGTGAGTGTGATCAGCGGCTCAAAGCCGTGTTGCAGGCAGATGCGGGTCACCAGGGCCTCGAAGGCGAGCACGGTGTCGGGCACCATCGGTACCAGGGGGGCGTACCACATCAGCCCCCGCTCGCCGCTTTGCAAGGCGGCGGGCAGGTCTGCGGGCAGCGGCGCGCCCGACTTCCAGTAGGGCAGGCGCAGGGCTACATCGTCGGGGATGCCCTCCATGAGATTGAGCGCGCTCAACATGCGCGCGGCCTGGTCTGGCCCGAAGCCCAGGCGCGCAGCGATGCTGGGAAAGCGCGCCGCAAGGCTGTGCAGCAGACCTGCCTTGCGGCGGTTCAGCCGCACACGGCGGCCGCTGCAGTGGGCAAAATTGCGCAGGATGGTTGCCACAGCGGCACGGGCCACGGAGGCTTCTCCATAGACGCTGCCCACCACCAGGTAGGCACCCAGTCCCTGATCCTGCAGCAACGTGTCCAGCTCCTGGGGCTGCAGGGGCGTGCCGCGCGCCAGGGCCGCTGCCGGGTAGGGGCAGGTCATGGACGCGAGGCGGTAGCCGTTGAGGATGTTGACGCCGCCCATCACCCCGCCCGTTGTGCGCAGCAGGCTACGCAGGGTTTGCACAGTGGGCGCGAGCTGGTCGGGCCGGTCCAGGAAGATGTAGAAGGCTTCGACATGCGGCGGGCGCTGGGCCAGGGCAAGGGTCATCTGCGTGACCACGCCGTAGTTGGACTGTGAGAACAGGCCATCGAGGTACGGGCCGATGCCCCACTTGTAGCCCTGCCCCACGCGGCTGCCGCCCAGCGCCCCCAGGCGCGGCCGGTACACGCTGCCATCCGGCAGCACAGCCTCCAGCGCCATCACCGCGCCGAAGTGGTCTGCATGTGGGGTGATGCCATAACCACGCTCCAGCGCATTGCCCACCAGGCTCACGCTGGGGCCGGCGCCGGTGGTTGGGACCATGAAGGGCAGGCCCAGCTGGTCCAGGTGTGCGCGCAGCTGGCCTTGGGTGACGCCGGGCTCCAGGGTGACCGTGCCCAGTTCGGCGTCTACCGCAATGATGCGGTTCAACGGGGAGAGGTCGAGAACGACACTGTCGTCCGCGCTTGGGGCTGCGCCCCCGTATCCCCAATTTCTTCCTGTGCTCACGGGGTGCAGGCTGATGCGGTGCCGTGCAGCGATGCGTACGATCTCTGCCACGCTGTCTGCCCGCGTAGGGCGCAACGCGGCGGGGATGCGGCGCGCGCTGCCGGCACCGTACAACGCCGCCGCGCTGTGGGCGGGCAACACACAGTCTGTGCCGAGCAGGGTGCGCCACTCTTGCAGTGCCTGATCCAGTGCTGGTGTATTCAGCATGTGACGGGCTCCAGTGGCTGGAGTGCGGCCTGGATGCGTTGGCGGATGCCCTGAGCCTCTGTGTGGGAGAAACTGTGCGAAAAGAATGGCGGGGCCTCTCCGGCTGTTGGGCAAGCGCAGGCATCGCGTGCCCGGAGCTGGCGTCCGATGTTCTGGAAATCGGCCACGAGCAGGACGCCTGGTGCCTTCACGCGGGGGTTGGATTGTGGCGCGCCGTGGGCCGAAAAGCCCAGCACCCGCGTGTAGAACGCGACATGCCGCGGATTGACCTCCACCACGGCGTGTGTGGCTTGGTGGATCTCGTGCGCAAAGATGAAGGCCACATGGAACAGGGATGCCAGCGTGGCGGGCGCAGGCGCATGGGGCGCGGTGGCGAGCTTGGTGAATTCGCACAGCAAAGCGCCGCGAGCACGGAAGTCGTCGAGATGCTCCTGAAAGCACGCGTCCGACAGCAGACCCCGTCCCGCGTCCAGCTGGACCGTGAGCGTACCGACTACCTGCTTGCTTTCGTAGGCGACGATGGTCATGCGTTCAGGCGACAAGGTCAGGGTCTGGAAACCATAGCCCCGTTGCTGATAGCGGCGATTGAGCAAGCCCAGTGCATCCTGCAGCACCGACGTGCGGCGGGCAATTCTGATCTTGAAGCCCGTGCCGGTGGGCTGTGGCGGGAGCGCCGAGTGCAGGAACAGTGTACTGGAGGGCGGATCTGCTGCCGATGCGGCGCGGGACGGCATGAGGCGGGTGCGTTGCGCGCGTTGGCGGATGGCCAAGGCCAGGTCCCGGATCGTCAGCTTGCTGCTGCGGTCATGCATGGCGGGCTCCGCGCTGTGTCAGCCACTCGGCCGCAGGCACCACAAAGCGGCGGCCCAGCAGGCCGACCGACAGCCACATCGGGCCCGACCAGAAAGGCAGGTGCGCAGCGCTTGTGCCCGGGTAGGACCAAAGTCCTTGGGTGATGCCCACCCACTCCACCAGCAGCCCGAGCACCACCGCGCAAACGCCGTAGGCCAGGTCGCCCGGGCGGTGGAACATGGCAAGCAGCAGGCCGGTCGATACCGATGCCGCCACGTTGAGCGCACCTGCATCGCCGCCGAATGCCGAAAATGCGATGACCGTGGCCAGCAGGCCCACCCAGGCTGTCCAGTGCAGGCGCACGGCATGGGGCGGCTCGCCGACAAAGCGCACCAGGTGCAGGTACCAGCCCATCCACAGCACGGGTTCGTGCCAGGGCATGAGCAGAAAGTCCTGCTGGTGGAAGGCAAAGGCGCCTGCGCGCAGCGCCATGTAGTTTTGCAGCACAAAAATGGGCGCAACCAGTGCGAACAGGGCCCACTCCCTGCGCTCGATGGGGCGGAACACCAGCACCCACTGCACGGGGAGCATGAGCGCCAGCGACCAGGAGCTCTCGATGGTGCCGATCTGTACCAGGGTCAAGGCCAGGCTGGCTGCTGCCACCTTGCGCTCGACCGGGTTGTGCGCGCTGCGGGAGCCTTGGTGTTTTGGGGCGTCGGCTTTTCGTGCTGGTTCGTCCCTAAGGAAAGGAGCACAGCGGACGGTGCTGGGGGTGTCGTTCATCCCCCGATTTCAGGCCAAAGCGGCCCGATGGGCCATTGCACTGAACGGCTACTACCTAAGTCGTAGGCCGAACGTCCAGCAGGTGCAGTAGCAAGGCACGCAGCTTGCCCGGGCGCACCGGTTTGTGCAGGACTGCGTGGCCGCTCAGGGCGGCCTCCCGCAAGCGCTCAGGCGCGGTGTCGCCCGTCACGAGAACGCCCGGCAGGGGGCGACCGCAGAAGGCGGTGACTTTGGCAATAGCCTGGGCGCCAGTCTCGCCGTCGCGCAGGCGGTAGTCGCTCATCACCAGGTCTGGCACGCTTGCGCCTTCTGCCAGGCGGTTCAGCAGTTCCTCGGTACTGGCGGCAGCAACCAGCGAACAACCCCAGTGTTCGAACAGCTGGCGCATGCCCTCCAGAACGATGGGGTCGTCGTCGATGGCGGCGATGCACCGGCCCCGCAATGACGGCAAGCCTTCGACGGCTGGAGCGGTTGGGGTTGCCGCAGTTTCAGTCGCTTTCGGTGCCTGCGTCGGGGCGCAACTGCGAGGGAGCACGATGGTGAAGGTGGAGCCGCATCCGGGCGCCGAACGCAGCAGCACCGGGTGATCGAGCATGCGCCCCACGCGCTCCACAATGGCCAGGCCCAGTCCGACGCCGTTGCTGCGGTCTCGCTCCAGGTTTCTGATCTGGTAGAACTCCTGGAAGATCTCCTTGTGCAGCTGCTCCGGGATACCAGGGCCGCTGTCGCGCACCTCGATGTGCACTGCGCCCGCACGCATGCGACAGGCCACCAGCACCGTTCCCTGCCGGGTGTGCTGGATGGCATTGCTCACCAGGTTGCGCACCATACGCTCCAGCAGTGCCGCGTCGCTGTGCACCACGGGTTCTGCAGCGGGCATGCGCGTGACAAAACGCAGGCCCTTGTTCTCTGCCACGGGGCGGAACTCGGCTTCTATCCGTGCCAGAGTGTGCTGCAGCGGGATGGCCCGCATATCGCGGGGGATGACGCCTGCATCCAGCTTGGAGATGTCGAGCAGGGCGTTGAAAAGGTCTTCCAGCGTGTGGATGGTGGCGGTGATGCTGTGCACCAGGTGCTGCGAGGCTTCGTCCTGGATGCGCGGGCGCAGTGACTCGAAGAGCAGGCCCAGCGCATGCATGGGCTGGCGCAGGTCGTGGCTGGCGGCGGCGAGAAAGCGCGACTTGGAAAGGTTGGCATAGTCGGCCTGTTCCTTTTGCTGCTTGAGCGCGTCGATGAGGTCCATGTTCTCGAACCGCAGCACCAGTGAGCGCTGGATCATCGCGCGCACGTTGTGCGCAAAGGCCAGTGTGGCGAAGGCGAGCGCCAGCGTCAGGCTGGCCAGGATGAGCCCGCTGCGCCCCTGCATGCCGACCGAGCCAGCGAGCGTGAGGGCCAGCATGGGCACGATGTAGCCGTAGAAAAGCCGTCGGTCTGTGGACAAAAAAGCCGCGCCGCCAAAGGCCATGCCAGTGATTGCGGGAAAGACGATCTGATGGAAATATGCGGGCTCCATGAAGAATGGCGACAGCCCGGCGCCACCCCACATCAGGCCGGTGCACCAAGCAATCTCGGCAAAGCGGCGTGCGGCGGTATCCACCACTCGCGGCGTGGATCCGGCCAGCGCATGCCGGTAGCGCTGGTAGTCCCACACGCCTTTGAGTGTGAGCGCTCCGCTGAAACCACCCCAGGCCAGCAAGATGGTGGCGGATACGTCTCCCCACAGTGCGCCGATCACGAGCAGGCTCAGAACGAAGTTCGCGCTGAGCGTGAAGGGGTAGTTGCGGTAGATGAGCCGCACCTGCTCGGTGCGCATGCGTTCGACCCAGCCAGCGTCTGGCAGCACCATCACTGCACCGTCAAGAGGGACCGTCGCCGCGCTGGAACAGCGCCACGATAGCCTGGGCGCGCGAGGTCACGTTCAGCTCGCGCAAGATGGCCGTCACATGCACCTTGACGGTGTTTTCGGCCACGTTCAGCCGGCGTGCGATCTGCTTGTTCGACTCGCCCTGTGCCATGAGGCGCATCACCTCCTTTTGCCGCAGGGTCAAGTCGAGAGCGCCGTCTTTTTGCAAGGCCGACGGAGTCTGAGGGTCGAGCAGGATGTGCGAGGGCAGGTAAGTGTCGCCAGAGAGCACCAGCCGCAGCGCATGCTCCATCACATCGGCCGAAGATGCCTTGGGCACGAAGCCGAGCGCTCCCAGTCGCAGCACAGCCATGACTTCTTGTGGGTCCTCAGAGGCATCCCTTTCAAGGTCTTTTCCCCCTGGCCTGTTTGAGCACGCGAGCAGTGGAGACATGGGAGCGAGCGACGCAGCCTTCGGCGTAGCCTTTTGCCCGAGCAGACTTGGGCTTGCGCTTG
>CAXIRU010000042.1:0-2726 GCA_964031875.1 Acidovorax facilis | reverse complement strand
TCGCGGCAGTTCACCTGCATGCGCTCGGGGCCGTACTTCCAGTCGTAGTTGGACAGGCGGCGCAGGCGGTTCTGGCGCTGGATGTCCATGTGGAAGAAGCGGTTGCCCGAGGCGGCGGCCACGCCCTCGTGGAAGGCGGCATTCATTTCGAAGAAGGCGACGCTCGACGAGTCCTCCGACAACGTGCGCAGAAACTCCTCGTGCTGGCGCCGCATGTCCTGCGCCCAGGCGGGCGGCAGCGCAAAGCCGGGCTCGCGGATCGCGGCTGGCTCGATCACCATGCGGTAGCGGTAGCTCTCGTGGCGCACGCTGGCATCCCACGAACCCGCAGCAAAGCGCCAGCCATATCCGAGCTTGGGTTCGATGGCGCCCAGGTCGGCCAGGCGCTCCAGCGCGTTGCGGATGGCCGGGCGGCCCAGGTCGTAGGCTTCCATCAGTTCCTTCTCTGAAACGAATTCCCCCAGGTTTCCGCGCTGGCGGTCATAGGCAATGCGCCGCAGCAACTCGTCGCTGCCAGCGGCCGCCTCGCGGGCGGGGGAGGGCAGGGGCGGCACGCGCAGCAGTTCCACCCCTCGGTGCGGCTTGCGCTCTGCAAAGCCTTGCTGCGCGAGGTGATCGAGTGCGGCGCGCACCGGCGTGCGCGAGACACCCAAGCGTTCGGCGAGCTGGTTCTCATTGAGCCGCGCACCGGCCGCCAGGCCGTCCTCGTGAATGAGGCGGCTGATGCGGTCGGCCAGGTCCAGATGCAGGGGGGTAGAAACCATAGCTAGAAACAGTTGATGTTTTTTATTCTACAAAATACAATTCAATACATCGATCAATGATCGCTCACTCCACTCATTGCCATGGACCAGACTTTCCCTTGGGGCTCCGACCAGCCCATTCCTTCCTGCCCGTTGATCGAGGTCTGCGGTACGCCGCGCGAGCGGGGCCGCCAGTATGGCGAACAGGCCAAGGCGCGCATCCTGCGCGGCATCGCACATTACTCCACCCAGCTCGAAGGCAGCCAACTCGGCTGGCCCGAGATCGGCACGTTGGTGAAGACCTTCGAGCCCACCATCGAAGCCTTCGATGCTGCCTACCTCGACGAGATGCGCGGCATCGCCGAGGGGGCAGGTGTGTCTTATGAAGCCATCGTGATGCTCAATGCGCGCACCGAGATCCTCAAGCTCGCCGACCGGCGCCGCAAGGGCCAGCCAGCGCAGATTGACCCCGACGGCTGCACCGGCGTGGTCGCCATGCCTGAAGCCACTGCCTTGGGTCGCGTGATCCACGCGCAGAACTGGGACTGGAAGGCCGAATGCGCCGAGACCGCTGTGGTGCTGCGCGTGTTGCGCGACGATGGCCCGGACATTCTGACCTTCACCGAGGCGGGTGGCATGGCGCGCTCGGGCATGAATTCTGCAGGCATCTCCATCACCGCCAACTACCTGGAGTCCGACCGCGACTACCGCCAGCTTGGCGTGCCACTGGCCCTGCTGCGACGCAAGGCGCTGGAGCAGGCGCAACTGGCCCTGGCCATGCGCATCGTGTACTGCACGCCCAAGTCGGCGTCCAACAACGTGATGGTCTCGCACGCCACGGGCGTGGCTATTGACTTCGAGTGCGCGCCGGACGAAACCTTCCAGATCCACCCCGAGCGCGGCGTCATCGTGCATGCCAACCACTTCCAGAGCCCCATCGCGCTCTCCAAGATCAAGGACATGGGCATCGTCAATACGCCGGATTCGCTGTACCGTGACCTGCGCGTGCGCGCTCTGGTGGAGCCGCACATCGGTGCGCTTACCCGTGAGCACATCAAGAACGCGCTGTTCGACGATTTCCAGTCACCGTGGTCGGTCTGTCGCCCGCCGCGCCCCAACTCCAGCAGCAACCTGTCGGCCACGGTGGCCATGGTGGTGATGGAGCCGGCCCTGGGTGAGATGGAAGTCGCCATGCTGCCCGCCCTGGGCCGTAGCTTTGAGGCCTACAGCCTGGACCTGGAACGCCACCTGGCGCTGGCCTGAGTGCGCCCGCTTGCCCCACGAAGAAAGGACTCCGAGATGACTACTGCTCCCTCGCGCTGGCTGTCCAAAGGCCTGGCCATGCTCGCCGGCTTCTGCACGGTTTGCCTGGCTCAGGTCCAGGCCCAGCCGCAGGCCGATACCCTGCGCATCCGTTTGAATGCCGACATTCGCTCCACCGACCCCGGCATTAACCGCGATAACAACACTGACGCGGTGATGATGCACGTGCTCGAAGGCCTGGTTGCCTACCGCGAGGACGCCTCGGTAGCGCCGCTGCTGGCCCAGTCGGTCAGCACCTCGGCCGACGGCAAGACCTACACCTTCAGGCTGCGCCAGGGCGTGAAGTTCCACAACGGCGCACCGCTCACGGCCGATGACGTGCTCTTCGCTTGGAACCGCTACATGACCCCGGCCAACAACTGGCGCTGTCTGGCGGAGTTCGACGGACGCGGCCTGACGAAGGTGGTCAAGGTGGATGCGCCCGATGCCGCCACCGTGGTCTACACGCTGGACAAGCCCTCGGCCCTGTTCCTGGCGACGCTGGCGCGTGTGGACTGCGGCGGCGCCGGCATCTACCACCGCAGTTCTCTTGAGGCCGACGGCAAGTGGCGTGAGCCCGTGGCCACCGGGCCCTACAAGCTCGGTGAGTGGAAACGCGGCCAGTACATCGAACTGTTGCGCAACGACGGCTACGCGGCGCTGCCCGGCCCGCGCGACGGC
>CAXIRU010000041.1:0-6192 GCA_964031875.1 Acidovorax facilis | reverse complement strand
CGCGCGATAAACCGGTCTCGCGCGGTACTACCTCCTGCGCCCAGGGGCCCACCCTGGGCTTGTCGGTAGCACCACGCGATCCTCGGTTTTCGCGCGTTTCGCTTCGATGCCTTCTGCCGTGCAGCCTCCTAGAAGTTTGTCCAGCTACCCTCAGCCCGGAACGGCTACCACCGATTTTGGCGCTGCTATACCGCGAGCTGGGCGCTTCCATGCAGCAGCCAAAGTGGGCTGTGCTCGGCTGCTCCGCGCAAATGACGGCGTTGCGGCGCGAGGGGCCGGTGTGGCAGGCATTCCCGCGAGCTTGAAAATTGCGACCGTGTCGACCAATTCCTGGGCTTGGATGTTCAGGCTGCCTGCGGCGGCGGCCATCTCCTCCACCAGTGACGCATTTTGCTGGGTGGCATGGTCCATGTGAGTCACGGCCTCGTTGATCTGGTCTACCCCCTGGCTTTGTTCGGTGCTGGCGGCACTGATTTCTCCCATGATGTCCGTGACACGCCGAATGGAGTCAACCACTTCCCGCATGGTCTGCCCGGCGCGGTCCACCAGGGCGGTTCCTGCCTCTACCCGTTCAACGCTGGCACCGATCAGAGTTTTGATCTCGCGCGCTGCCTCGGCAGAGCGCCCTGCCAGATTGCGCACCTCGCTGGCCACCACGGCAAAGCCTCGTCCTTGCTCGCCGGCGCGAGCGGCTTCTACGGCAGCGTTCAGCGCCAGGATATTGGTCTGGAACGCGATGCCGTCGATCACGCTGATGATGTCGGAAATCTTGGCGCTGCTCTGGTTGATGTCTTTCATCGTGCGCACCACATCTGTCACAACCTCTCCACCCTGTGTCGCGATAGACGACGCGTTGTGTGCCAATTGGTTGGCTTGGCGCGCGCTGTCTGCGTTTTGCCGCACGGTCGAGCTGAGTTCCTCCAGCGAGGCTGCGGTTTGTTCCAGCGCGCTGGCTTGTTCTTCGGTGCGGGAAGCCAGGTCGTTGTTGCCCTGGGCGATCTGTTCTGAAGCACTGGCCACGTTGGCTGAGCTTTGCTGTACCACAGACACCGTCATCGCCAGACTTTCCTGCATGCGCTTGAGCTGGGCCATCAGGCTGGTGGAATCCTTGGGGTGCAGGTCAATGACCACCGTCAGATCGCCCTGCGCCACGCTGGTGGCCAGCGCTGCGGCTGTGGCGGGTTCTGTGCCCAGCTGGCCCGTGATGCTGCGCGCGACCAGAGCCCCGAACGCAATGGCAAACAGCACACCGCCGCCAATGCCCAAGGCCACAAAAAGACTCGTTTGGGTATAGGACGCCACTGCCTGTTCGTATTCCTGGAGGGCTACGTCCAGCTGCACCTGCACCAGGGCCCCCAGCACCTCCTGCAGCGGGTCCAGCGCGGGGTACATCTCTTTGGCGGCGTATGCCGACAGCGCCGCGACGTCTTCGCTGCGGATCATTTTCTCCAGGGCACTAACTGCGCCGTCGGCCCTGGGTTTCAGTTGCTCAAACTGGTTCTTGAGGCGGACCTCTTCGGCCACCAGCTCAGTGGCGAGATAGGCGTTCCAATTGTCTTCAATGTCTTTTTTGGCCTTGGCCATGGATGCCAGGCCCTGCTGCGACTTCAACGCGCCGTCACGCACTTTGTGCGCTGTGTCCACGATGTCCACCGCATAAGCGTCGGAGATATGCTTGATCTGCTGCAGCGGCACGACGCGGTCTTTGTAAACCGTGCTCAGCCCGGCGTTGGAGCGCTGCATGCCCTGCAACCCAGCAAGACCAATCGCTGTCATCAGGGCACTGAGGGTCAGCAGCAGGAGGGTGAGGCGGGTTGCTACTTTGAGCTGATTGAATTTCATGGGGAACTCCAAGGTATTGGAAGAGCAGTGCGTGTGGGTACTGAGCGGTTCGACGAAGCGTTACTGCAGGCTTGCAGGTGGGGTCATGGAGGGCGCCAGCAGCTTTTCGATGTCGAGCAGGATGAGCATCCGGTCGTCAACCGATCCAAGGGCCAGCAGATGGTCTCGGTCCACGTCCATGTCGAGGATGGGCACGGGGCGCAAGTGCTCGCGCTCCAGCGTCAGCACATCCGAAACGCCATCCACCACAACGCCGACGACACGCTGACCGATATTGAGCACGATCACCACGGTCAGATGGTCGTAGCGGGCCTCGGGCAAGCCCAGCTTCAGGCGCAGGTCGATGATGGGCACGATCACCCCGCGCAGATTGACCACGCCCTTGAGGTCGGCAGCGGCGTTGGCGATGGTGGTGGGCTTTTCGTACGAACGGATTTCCTGCACCCGCAGGATGTCCACGCCGTATTCCTCGCTACCGATCTTGAATGCCAGGAATTCCCGGATGTCGGTCAGTACCGCCGGGGCTGCGTTATGGCCTGGGCCCCGGCCGGATGAGGTGAGTGTGCGAAGGCTTGTTGTCATGATTATTTGATAGAAATGATATTTTTGCGAATTTTATAGGTGTTGGTTCATATTTGTCAAATGGAGTGCAGTGAAAGTGGGGAGGAGTCGTGTTTTCAGGCGCGACGAGGATCGGTTTGGCGCGGGCTTTCAGATCGCTGGCGGGGGCTGTGCATACTGCTTTTCAGCGGGCGTGGGGCTGGTGAAGGCGGCGAGCCCGCACAATCCGGGGCATGAAAACCATTCGCCTTCGCCCTGGAAAAGAGCGCTCACTCTTGCGCCGCCACCCCTGGATCTTTGAATCGGCCATCGCCAAGGGCGGTGGTGACAGCGGTGAGACCGTGCGCGTGGAGTCGCAGGAGGGGCAATTCCTGGCATGGGCTGCCTACAGCCCCAGCTCGCGCATCCGCGCTCGGGTGTGGAGCTTTGACGAGGCACAGCGTATTGATGCTGCATTTTTTATAGCTGCTTGCGAAAGCTCCATAAGCGCTAGGGCCCGATTTGATGTTCAAAGCGATGGCGTGCGCCTGGTGCACGGCGAATCCGACGGCTTGCCGGGGCTCATCGTGGACCGCTACGGCGATACGCTGGTGGCCCAGTTCACCAGTGCAGGGACCGAGCGCTGGAAGGGCGTGATTGCCGATGCGCTGTTGCGTGAGACGGGGCTCACCAAACTGTATGAACGCTCGGACGCCAGCGTGCGTGCTTTGGAGGGCCTGGAGCCCGCCACGGGCTGGCTGCGCGGCGGTCCCACCGGCACGGTGGGCGACAGCGAAGGGCCGCCACTCGAACTCACCATCCACGAGCACCAGTGGCGCCTGACCCTCAACATCGCCGAGGGCCACAAGACCGGCTTCTACCTGGACCAGCGCGACAGCCGCAAGCGCTTTGCCGAATACACCCAGCGCCTGGGCTTCAAGCATGTGCTCAATTGCTTTTGCTACACCGGCGGCTTCAGCGTGGCGGCGCTGGCGGGCATGCGCGCGGCAGGCGCCGTGGCCGACGGGCATGTGACGTCCATCGATTCTTCAGGCCCGGCCCTGGAACGCGCCCGCGCCCATGTGGCGCTCAACGGGTTCGATCCGAACCGGGCCACCTTCCTTGATGCCGACGTGAACGCTTCGCTGCGCCAGTTCCTCAAGGAAGGTCAGCGCTTTGACGCCATCATCCTGGACCCGCCCAAGTTCGCCCCCACGGCGGCGCACGCCGAGCGCGCCGCGCGCGCCTACAAGGACATCAACCGCCTCGCGCTGCAGTTGCTCATGCCCGGCGGCGTGCTGTTCACTTTCTCATGCTCGGGCGGCATCAGCGCCGATCTCTTCCATAAGATCGTGGCCTCGGCCGGTGCCGATGCGGGCGTGGATGGCTACATCCTGGAGCGCCTGGGCGGCGCGCCCGACCATCCGATGACGCTGGAGTTCCCGGAAGGGGAGTACCTCAAGGGCCTGGTGGTGATGCGAAAATCCTGATGTTTTTGGCCGCCAGCGCTTATCTGTCAAGCGCTATTAGCTATTTAATTGATAGCTAATGAGGCGCTGCACGTGCCAGGTAGCCCAAGGCGAAATCCACAAACCAGTCGATGCTCGCGGGCTGCGCCAGCGCGTCGCGTTTGAGCACCCGCTCGGGCGGGTGGCCGAGAAGCAGCTTCTTGATGGGGAGTTCCAGCTTTTTGCCAGTCACGGTCTTGGGGATCAGGGGCACCTGCAGAATCTCGTCGGGCACATGGCGGGCCGACAGCCCGTTGCGCAGGGCCTGGCGAATGCGCTGCTTCAGCGACTCGTCCAGCGCCGCGCCGTTGCGCAGCTGCACGAACAGCGCCATCCAGGAAGGGCGGCCCAGGTATTCCAGGTCCACCACCACACTGTCAAGCACATCATCCAGCCCCTCCACCACGCGGTACAGCTCGGCCGTGCCCATGCGCACGCCCTGGCGGTTGATGGTGGCGTCCGAGCGGCCGTAGATGATGCCCCCCACCGCCTCGGGCCGGGCCACCAGCCGCAGCCAGTCGCCCTGGCGCCACACGGGGCGCTGGTTGGCGTCGTGGAAGGTGTCGAAATAGCTTTCCTTGTAGCGCGTGCCGTCGGTGTCGCCCCAGAAGTACAGCGGCATCGAGGGAATCGGTTGCGTGCAGACCAGCTCGCCCACCTCGTCCATCACCGGCTGGCCGGCGTCGCTCCAGGCCTGCACGCTGGTGCCCAGCGCCCGGCACTGCATCTCGCCCAGGTACACGGGCAGCGTGGGCAGGCCCACGATAAAGCCCCCGGCAATGTCGGTGCCGCCGGAGACCACGTTGAGCCAGAAATCGTCCTTGACCTCGCGGTACAGCCACCGATAGGCCTCGGGCGACAGCGGCGAGCCCGTGGAGCACACGGTATGCAGTGCCGACAGGTCGGCCACTTGCCGGGGCACCACACCCGCCTTCATGCACGCCTGGTGGATGGCTGCCCCCACCCCGAAGGTGTTGACGCGCAGGCGGCCCACCAGCCGCCACAGGTGTGCCCAGTCGGGCTCGGGGCCTGCACCGCTGACGCAGCCGTCGTAGAGCACGATGGTGGCTCCGCCCAGCAGACCCATCACATGTGCGTTCCACACCATCCACGAGGTGTTGACCGCCCAGAGCACGCGGTCTCCGGGGTGCAGGTCGTTGTGCAGCACCATGGCCACCAGGCTGTTGGCCAGCACGCCACCATGGCCGTGCACGATGGCCTTGGGCAGACCCGTGGTGCCTGACGAGTACAGCGTCCACAGGGGGTGGTCGGGCGGCAGCGGCACCGGATGGAGCGGGGCGTGGCCCGCCACGGCGTCGGCCCAGGCGACCACGTTGCGGGCCTGTACCTGAGCGGGCGGGGGGGCCGCCGCGTCCAGCCACGGCACCCAGACCACGTGCTCCACGCTCGGCAGCTGGTCGAGGATGTCGCCCAGCGCGCTGCGGCGGTCAAATGGCTTGCCCGCATAGCGGTAGCCGTCCACGGCAATCAGCACCCGGGGGGTGATCTGGCGATAGCGGTCACCCACGCTGACGGGGCCCATGTCGGGCGCGCACAGGGCCCACACCGCGCCCACGCTGGCCGCTGCCAGAAAGGCTACGACCGCCTGCGGGATGTTGGGCAGGTAGCCCACCACCCGGTCACCCGGCTGCACGCCCAGGGCTTGCAGCGTGTGGGCCAACGCGCCCACCTGGCGGCGCAGTTCGGGCCAGGAGATTTCCACGGTCCCGCCGGATTCGCCCTGAAACACGATGGCGGGTGTCGCCAGTGGCGCGTCGGGTTGGGCGTGGCGCATCACGGTGTCTACCAGGTTCAGCCGTGCGCCTTCAAACCAGCGGGTGCCTGGCATGGGGTCGTCCGAGCGCATGCGCTGCGGGGCCTGGGCCAGGGGCACGTCGAAGAATGCCAGCACCGCGCTCCAGAATGCCTCAGGCGCGTCCACCGACCACTGCCACAGGGCCTCATAGCCGTCAAAGCGCTGGCCCCGCTCGCGCGCCAGCCAGGCCTCAAAAGCGGTGATGAGGGCGCGCTCGCGGCGTTCCGTGTCGGGTTGCCACAGCGGGGAGTCGGGTGTCGCGCGGGGATCGTCTCGCGATCTGGCGGTCGCTGTCGCTGCGGTGGTGGGAGTGGTTGCGGTCATGGGGGCTGGCGATGCGGGGGCGATTCAGGTGGGATGCAGATTCAGGTGTCTGCAGTGAAGCCGATGTTCTTCACGTGCACGCGCCATTGCTCGGCCTCGGCGCGCATCCGTGTGGTCATTTCTTGCGGCGTGGATGAGCGTGCCGTCATGCCGAATTCGGCG
>CAXIRU010000040.1:0-75441 GCA_964031875.1 Acidovorax facilis | reverse complement strand
CAAGCTGCACTACAACTACTTCCGCACGTACGCGCCGGGCACGGGGCGGTATACGCAGGGGGATCCGATTGGGTTGGATGGGGGGTGGAATCGGTTTGCCTATGTGAGCGGCGATCCTCTGAAGTACATTGATCCACTTGGCCTGTTTGGATTTGCGGAGCATGTTTGGATCACAAATGAAGCTACGGGTGGGGACTCTGAGCTGGCGAAAGCAACGGCGATGGCGGATTTCTTGCCTGGCAGCCAAGATCCAAACAATTCGTATTGGCATGCTATGCGGGACGGAACAGGATCGCAGACTGCAGAACAAGCCCAAGCATTGTTCTATGAGTACATAGAACAGCAACTAAACAGTTGTACGGTACAAGGGTTGGCGCGTGCACTGCATGCCATGCAAGACAGTTTCGCCACGGGTCATCGAGACTTTCAGCCTTGGGCTGGCGGTGTGCCCGGGCCAGCACATTTGCGCGGTGATGTACTGCCATCGCAAATTACTCTGAGAAAAGCAGTGAGTGCATCCAAGGCGCTGATAGCAAAATACACAAAGATTTGTGAGTGCAAAGAATGAGTTGCTTCCTATCCTCAATTCGCAACACGGTAGCTACTGCATTGGCTTTGGCAATCACTTCTGGGGGATGCATTGCGGCTTCTCTTGACGAAAAACCAATATGTGAACATTCCATACTGGATGAATCGGCAGGCGTCAACTTTGTCGCGGGTCTACCGGTTTATATCTCACCAAAGAGTTTTATCAAACTTACCGGCTGTCAGACCATGTGGGATTCCAAAGGTCGCATCAGTATACAAATAGTTTTTATTGAAGGAACGGCTGTTCAGTACGTCGAGTACGCAGAGACCGGCATTGTGGAGCTGAACTGCAAATATGACACAGGTGTCGCACTTCCTCGAAGCTGTCCGAACCGAAAGAAAATTGCAACGGGTTTCATGGTTCTTAGCGATGAGATTGAAAAATCGATACCTAAATTTGATGATTTGCGTCAACGAGAAAAAAAACAAAACTAGTGGACTCCTCTCAAAATCTCAATTCTTGAGATTTGCATCCTTATAAATCAACAACTTACGTTTACAGCCTTCGAAAAATCAGGGGATTTTAGAGGCACCCTAAAAAACCACCGCTTGGGGCCAATCCACCGAACTTGATACCCGCTACCCCTTGTAAGCCCTATTGGGCTGCTGAAATACTGGTCTGCCGATGCCAACCGCAAAAGCTCGACCTCATAAAAAGGCCTATAAGCGATTTTTTTGAGACCTCCAGGGGGTCAGTGACCATCAGGAACGCAGTTTTTAGAGTTGCCTGAAGGTATTTCAGCAGCCTGCTATGTGAATACGGCTTCACATGCTGCGTGCGCCTGGGCGGAGATTGACCTGCCACGCTGCGCACAAAGGTCCTGCCCGGCAGGCCCAAGACATGGGCGATCGACTTCTGCAGCCCCCTGCAAGTGGCTCCGCAAAAAGCGGTAGCGCCCCGGGCACCCATCCATGCCCAAACACCAGCCACGCAGACATTTGCCGTGCCCTGCGAGACAGGATTCCAAGCCACCTCTCTCCCGGGCGGACCCAACGGCCACCCAACGGTCGCCTATTTCTGCTCTTGCCCTGCGGGCTGAATGGCATGGTCGGGGCGAACGCTCGACAAACTCTGCGCAGGCCTTCTCAGTGTTGCATCAAACGGATTGATCTTCGGCCCAATCGCCGCCGCCTCACGCTTGAGCAGCTCCACCACGGTCGGCAGGCGGTCGTCGTTCAATCGCGCAGAAATGGTGCCCACGCTCAGCGCCGCCACGGCCCGCCCTTCGCGGTCGCAAATAGGCACGGCCACACCGGCCATGCCTTCGAGCAAGCCGGTGTTGCGGCCCGCGTAGCCCAGCTGGCGCACGCGCTCGATTTCGGTGCGCAGATAGACCTCGTCAAACACGCCGTATTCGCGCACGCGCGAGAGGTTGAAGCGGATGACCTCTTCGCGCTCGGCCTCGGGCAAAAACGCCAGGATGGCCAGCGCGCCCTGCCCCACGCCCAGGGCCACGCGGCCACCGATGTCGCCGGTGAACGAGCGGATGGGGAACGGCCCCTCGCTGCGGTCCAGGCACACGGCGTCGAACCCGCTGCGCACCAATAAAAAGATGCTGTCGCCCAGGCTGGCGCACAGGCGCAGCAGCGCGGGGCGGCACAGGCTGCGCAGGTCGCCGGGGTTGCCAGCTTTGGCTGCCAGTGCAAAGAAGTCCATGCTCAGCCGGTAGAGCTTGCTGCGCTCGTCTTGCTCGACCATGCCCTCTGCCACCAGCGACTGCAGCAATCGGTGCGTGGTGCCCTGGGTCAGGCCCACGGCACGCGCCAATTGGGTGACTCGCCCGCCCTCGGCCTGCACGGCCGACAGGGCCCGGATGACAGCAAAGACCCGGGGGACGCCACCCGAGGCTGTTGATGCGTTGGATGCGTCTTCCATACCTCGCTCCTGTGGAATTTCGTGATCAAACTAAAGCCATCATATTCCATTGAACGGAATAAATTCAATAAATCTTCCAATTAATGGAATACCCGAAGCATTCTGGTTTGTTTATTGCAATAGATTCAATCGAAACAAGCGGCTGCTTCAACCTTTGCGCATGGTTTGCACCACCCCGGTGCAAACACCCCAAAGGCCCGCAGCCCCTCCCTGCAACTCCACAGCAGGTGGCATGCACAGCCCCAGGCAACCCGTGCGATGCCGCCACCGGAAAGGCTTTCGCCATGTCATTTCTCAAGCTCACGGATGTGACCAAGTTCTATGGCAGCACCTGCGCGGTGCAGGCCATGAACCTCACGGTGCAAAAGGGTGAATTTGTGTCGCTGCTGGGCCCCTCGGGCTGCGGCAAGACCACGACGCTGCAGATGGTGGCGGGGTTTGAGGCGGTGACCAGCGGGCGCATCGAGCTCAATGGCCGCGACATCACCCACGCCAAGGCCAACACGCGCGGGCTGGGCATCGTGTTCCAGAGCTATGCGCTCTTCCCGCACATGACGGTGGCCGCCAACGTGAGCTTTGGGCTGGAAATGCGCAAGGTGCCCAAGGCCGAACGCGCCGAGCGCGTGGCCCAGGCGCTGGCGCTGGTGCATCTGGAGCAGCACGCCACGCGCTACCCGCGAGAGCTGTCCGGCGGCCAGCGCCAGCGGGTGGCCCTGGCCCGTGCGCTGGTCATCGAGCCTCCCGTGCTGCTGCTGGACGAGCCCCTGTCCAACCTCGACGCCAAGCTGCGCGAAGAGATGCAGTTTGAGCTGCGGCAAATCCAGCGCAAGGTGGGCACCACCACCATCATGGTCACGCACGACCAGAGCGAGGCCATGTCCATCAGCGACCGCGTGGTGGTGATGGAGGCTGGCCGCGCCACGCAGATCGATCACCCGCACCGCGTGTACGAACACCCGCGCACGCGCTTCATCTCCACCTTTGTGGGCAAGGCCAACCTGCTGCCCGGCCAGGTAGCGCATGCCAGCGGCACGCACACGCAGGTGAAGGTAGGCGCCCTGACGATGGAGGTGGAAGGCACCCGCTACCGCCCCGGCGCCGCCGTGCTGCTGAGCGTGCGGCCCGAAAAAGTGCAGCTGGTGCCCGCCGTACAGGGCCGAATGGAGGGCCAGGTGTGCGAGCGTTTCTTCCTGGGCAGCCAGTGGCTGTACCGCGTGGGCACGCCTGTAGGTGACATGATGGTTCTGACACCCAACGACGGCCGCGCCGCGCTGGCCGAGGGCGAGCGCACGGGCGTGGACTGGCCCGACCACTGCATGCGCCTGCTGCCCGCCGATGAAGCCGCCCTGGCAGAGCTGGAGGCCGAAGACGCCGCCGAGGTGGCGCCATGAGCCTGGCCACCACCTTGCTGCACAAAAAGGCCGCGCCCTGGTGGCTGTCAGGCCCGGCGCTGGTGCTGTTCACGGTGCTGCTACTGGTGCCGCTGGCACTCACGGCCGTGCTGTCGTTCAACGCGTTCGACCCGGCCACGGGGGTGAAGGCGGGCGAATTCACGCTGGAGCACTACGCCCATGTGTTCACCGATTCGTACTACCACGCCATCTTCTGGCGCACGTTCTGGATTGCGGGGCTGGTCACGCTGATCTGCGTGGCCATTGGCGCCCCTGAGGCCTACATCCTCAGCCGCATGGGTAACCCGTGGCGCTCCATCTTGCTGCTGGTGGTGCTGGCGCCGCTGCTGGTGTCGGTGGTGGTGCGAGCCTTTGGCTGGAGCATGCTGCTGGGGCCGGAGGGGCTGGTCAATGGCCTGTTCGGGCTGCTGGGTTTTGGACCCGTAAAGATGCTCTACACCGAAATTGCGGTGGTCATCGCCCTGGTGCATGTGATGCTGCCCTTCATGGTGATCCCCGTGTGGACCTCGCTGCAGAAGCTGGACCCCGGTGTGGAAAACGCGGCCCTGTCGCTGCAGGCCAGCCCCTTCACCACCCTGCGGCGCATTGTGTTGCCGCAGGTGCTGCCGGGTATTTTGTCGGGCAGTTTGATCGTATTCGGGCTGGCGGCCAGCTCGTTTGCCATCCCCGGCCTGCTGGGCGGGCGGCGCCTGAAGATGGTGGCCACGGTGGTGTACGACGAATACCTGCACGAGCTGAACTGGCCCCTGGGCGCGGCCATTGCGCTGACGCTGCTGGTGGCCAACCTGGTGGTCATGCTGAGCTACAACCGATTGGTTGAAGGCCGCTACAAGAAATCTCTCGGGTAAATATGGCCACCCCCACGCTCCATCACTTCGTGTATTCACTGCCCCCCGAGGGGGCGCAGGCCTCCCTTGGGGCGGCCCGGCGGGAGTCAAGCCGCAAAGCCCCCACGCTCCATCACTTCGTGTATTCGCTGCCCCCCAAGGGGGCGCAGGCCTCCCTTGGGGCGGCCCGGCGGGAGTCCTGAACTATGCAGAAGAACGGACCTTTAGCCCTCGCGTTCAACGCGCTGGTCATCACCTTCATGCTCGCCCCGCTGCTGGTGGTGTGCATCGTGGCGTTCACGCCGCACAACACGCTAACGCTGCCCACCACGGAGTTCTCTCTGCGCTGGTTCAAGGCGGTGTTCGAGCACCCGGACTTCGTGCAGTCGTTCTGGAACAGCCTGTGGCTGGCGCTGGCATCGGCCACGCTGGCCACGGTGCTGGCAGTGCCTGCGGGCATTGCCATCACGCGCTATGAATTTGCGGGGCGTGGCTTTTTGAATGGCCTGTTCCTGTCGCCACTCATCATTCCACATCTGGTGCTGGGCGTGGCCCTGCTGCGCCTGTTTGCGCTGCTGGGCGGCACGGGCAGCTTTGGCTGGCTGGTGTTTGCGCATGCGCTCATCGTCACGCCCTACACGCTGCGGCTGGTGGTGGCGGCCCTCGTGGGTTTTGACCGCAGTGCCGAGCATGCCGCCCTGTCGCTGGGAGCCAGCCAGGCCACGGTGTTCACGCGCATCACGCTGCCGATGATCCTGCCCGGCGTCACCGGAGGGTGGATGCTGGCCTTCATCAACAGCTTTGACGAAGTGACCATGTCGATCTTTGTCACCTCGCCCAGCACGGTGACGCTGCCAGTGCGCATGTACATGTATGCCACCGAATCGATTGACCCGCTGATGGCGGCGGTGTCTGCGCTGATGGTGGGCCTGACGGCCTTCGCCATGGTGCTGCTGGACCGCGTGTATGGGCTGGACCGCGTGCTCGTAGGACGCAAATAAATGGGCACAACCTCCATGACTGTGACTACCGCCCTGCTCCACCGCGTGGCAGAAAAAGACCGCGCCCCCGTGCCCTTCCTGCTCGATGGCGAGCCCGCCACCGCACTCGAAGGCGACACGGTGCTCACCGCCATCCTCACCCACCGCGCGCAATTGCGCCGCAACGAGTTCAGCCACGAGCCGCGTGCAGGCTTTTGCCTGATGGGTGCCTGCCAGGACTGCTGGGTGATGACTGCTACCGGCGAACGCCTGCGGTCTTGCGCCACCTTCATCCAGGCAGGCATGCAACTGACCACCGGAGCGCCCGCATGACCGCCCCCACCTTGCAACCCGTGATCGTGGGCGCAGGCCCTGCGGGCATCCGCGCGGCGCAAGCCCTGGTGGCGCACGGCGTGCGGCCCGTGGTGATCGACGAGGCTGCGCGCAGCGGCGGGCAAATCTACCGCCGCCCGCCTGCCCACTTTGCCCGCAGCGCGCAAACGCTGTACGGCACCGAGGCATCACGCGCCACGGCGCTGCACAGCAGCTTCGATGGGCTGGCCGCCCACATGGACTACCAACCCAACAGCCTGGTGTGGAACGCCCAGGGCGGCCAGCTCGACGTGCTGCACGGCCCCACGCAAACCGCGCGCACGGTGCCCTACCAGCAGCTCATCGTCGCCAGCGGTGCTACCGACCGCGTGTTGCCCGTGCCCGGCTGGACGCTGCCCGGCGTGTACACGCTGGGCGGCGCGCAGGTGGCGCTCAAGTTCCAGGGCTGCACCATTGGCCGCAATGTGGTGCTGATGGGCACCGGGCCGCTGCTGTATCTGGTGGCGTACCAATATGCCAAGGCGGGTGCAACGGTAGCTGCGGTTCTGGACACCGCCCGCTTTGCCGACCAGTTGGCCGCCCTGCCCGGCATGCTCACCCAGCCCGCTGTGCTGGGCAAGGGCCTGTACTACGTGGCATGGCTGCGCGCGCACGGCGTGGCGGTGCACACCGGCGTGCGGCCAGTGCGCGTGGAGGGCGACACCCGGGTGAACGCCGTGGTGTGGAGCGATGGGAACACCGAGCACACCGTGCCCTGCGATGCCGTGGGCTTTGGCTACGCCCTGCGGTCCGAAACCCAGCTAGCTGATCTGCTGGGCTGCCGCTTTGCCTGGGCACCCATGCACCGCGCCCACCTGCCCGAGCGCGACGCAGCAGGCCGCACCAGCGTGGCAGGCGTGTACCTGGCGGGCGATGGCGCGGGCATCATGGGTGCGGACGCGGCCGAGTGGGCGGGCGAGCGCGCCGCGCTGGCGCTGCTGGCCGACCACGGCGTGAAGGTGGATGCGGCACGCGCCGCAGAGCTGGAACGAAAGCTGACGAATCTGATGCCGTTTCGCCAAGGGCTGGAGCGCGCCTTCCCCTTCCCCACCGACTGGGCAACCCACGCACCCGATGCGCTGGTGGTGTGCCGCTGCGAGAACGTCACGGCGGGCGAGCTGCGCGCCTGTGCACGCGATGCAGGCGCCGACGAGATGAACCGCCTGAAGGCCCTGACCCGCGTGGGCATGGGCCGCTGCCAGGGCCGCATGTGCGGCGTGGCGGCCGCAGAAATCCTGGCCCAGGCCACGGGCAAGCCGATTGATCAGGTGGGACGGCTGCGTGGGCAGGCACCGATCAAGCCGATCCCGATCCATCTGCAAGCACAGGCTACGGCAGCACACGACACACCAGCCAAGGCCGCCGCATGAGCACGACCACCCGAACCATTGACACCGACGTGGCCATCGTGGGCGGCGGCATCATGGGCGCATCGGCTGCGCTGGCCCTGCGCCGCAAAGGCGTGGGCGTGGTGCTGCTGGAGCGCGACCTGTGTGGCTCGCGCTCCAGCGGCGTGAACTACGGCGGCGTGCGCCGCCAGGGCCGCCCGGTGAGCCAGCTGCCGCTGGCGCAGCGCGCGCACCAGGTGTGGGCCCATCTTCCCGCGCTGATTGGCACGGATGGCGAGTACCAACGCAGCGGGCACTTCAAGATTGGCCGTAGCGAGGCAGACATGGCCGCGCTGGAGGCCTACGCAGCGATGAGCCGCGACTTTGACTTGGGGCTACAGCTCATCTCCGGCACCACGCTGCGCGAGCGCTGCCCCTGGCTGGGCGGGCGCGCCGTGGGCGGATCGCTGTGCCCGGATGACGGCCAGGCCAACCCGCGCCTGGTGTCGCCCGCCTTTGCACTGGCTGCGCGGCGTGCAGGGGCACAGATTCTGGAACGCACACCGATGACCTCGGTGGAGCATGACGGGCAACTGTTCACTGTGCGCTCGGGCACTACCGTGGCCGTGCGCGCGCCCGTGCTCATCAACTGCGCTGGTGCCTGGGCCGGTGCGCTGGCCGCACAGTTTGGCGAGGCCGTGCCCATCCAGTCCGGCCACCCGGCCATGGCCGTGACCGAGCCCCTGCCCTTCTTCATGCACTGGAGCCTGGGCGTGGAAGGCGGAGGGATCTACTGCCGCCAGGTGGCGCGCGGCAACCTGGTGCTGGGCGGCGGATCGGGCGTGGCGCTGGACGCCGACCGCGCCCGCTCGGAGCGCAGCGCCATCGCCACACTGGCCGTGCAGGCGGTGGAGCTGCTGCCCGCGATGAAAAACGCACACTTCATTCGCACCTGGAGCGGCACCGAGGGCTATCTGCCTGACCGCCAGCCGGTGCTGAGCAAGAGCCGCACCACCCCCGGCCTGGTCCACGGCTTTGGCTTTGCGGGTGCGGGCTTTCAGATTGGCCCCGGCGTGGGCGAGGTGCTGGCCGAGCTGGCTCGCGACGGCCGCAGCACCACGCCGATTGAAGCGTTTGCGATTGAGCGATTTCTCCCTGATCCCCAAGCTGCAGTGGCTGAAGTGGCCAGCACGGCTGCGGCCCACTGACCATCAGGTTGATCCGGCATGAATCAACTCAAACCGTTCACGCTGAGCTTGTCGAAGCGCCGCGCAGGGCTTCGACAAGCTCAGCCCGAACGGATATTGCAAGTGCACCGATCCATTGCGCCGATGCCGAATCCGTTGCCACTGGCCAGCCAGACCCACGTCACCCCCTCCACCACCCGAAAGGAAACCACCATGACCTTCTCCCCCCGCTTCACAAGCCGCATCCGCCGCGCTCTCGTGGCCGCCTCTGCGCTGGCCACGGTGGCCGCCGCAGGCACTGCCACTGCGCAGACCAAGACGCTGTACATCGGCATGAACGGCGGCACCATGGAGAAGGCGTACACGCAGTACGTGTTCCCGGCGTTTGAAAAGCTGCATGGCGCGCGCGTGGTGGTGGTGCCTGGCACCTCGTCCGACATCCTGGCCAAGGCCCAGGCCAACAAGGACAAGCCGCAAATGCATGTGATGTTTCTGGACGACGGCATCATGGTGCGCGCCATGGGCATGGGCCTGTGCGAAAAGCAAAAGCCCAACCCGCACCTGAACGACATCTACCCCGCCGCCCGTTTCAAGGACGACCTGGCCAGCGGCGTGAGCCTGGGCATGACGGGCATTGCCTACAACACCAAGATGTTTGCCGAAAAGGGCTGGGCTGCGCCCACGTCGTGGATGGACTTTGCCGACCCCAAGTACAAGGGCAAGGTGGTGTTCCAGTCCATGCCGTCGTCGTCGTTCGGGCTGCACGGCTTTTTGATGTTCAACCGCATTCAGGGCGGCAACGACAAGAACGTGGAGCCGGGCTTTACCAACTGGGCCAAGACCATTGGCCCGAATGTGCTGGAGTACATCCCCAGCTCGGCCAAGATTTCAGAGATGGTGCAGACGGGTGAAGCGGCTCTCTTCCCGCTGACCCCCACCGCCGTGGCGGCGCTCAAGTCCAAGGGCATACCGGTGGAATACGCGCAGCCCAAGGAAGGCTCGGTGGTGCTGCTGACGGCCCAGTGCGTGATTGCCAAAAACAGCGAACCCGAGCTGGCGCAAAAGCTGGCAGAGTTTTTGTTGAGCCCGCTGGCCCAGGCCAACGTGCTGCAGTTTGGCGCGCAGATCCCCACCAACCCCAAGGCACCGGCCGTGGGTGAAGGTGCGGCCCAGGTGGCGCTGATCACGCAGTGGATGAAAAACGCGGTGACGCTGGATTGGGACAGCGTCAATGCCAACCGCCCCGCCTGGAACACCCGCTGGAACAAGACCATCGAGCGTTGAGCACCCGGGGTGGTTGACGCACAGCCCGCACACTGGCGGACTGTGTGTGACAAATGTCACCAGCTGCCCCACACCCTGCAGCGGGCGGGTGTCACAAACCGCTTCTTCGAATTCAGAATCCGGCGCCTGAACACGCTGATGTGTTGCGTTGGCGTTCAGTCGTCATTCATTCGAAGAAGAGGGATACCACCATGAAACGCTGGATCAAATGGACTGCAGGCGGCGCGCTGCTGCTGGGCGTGGTCGTTGTGGCCACCGCCGCCAGCGGCCTGTATCTGGCCGAACAAAAGCGCACCCGCTACATCGATATCAAGCCGCGCCCCGTCGCCTACACCACCGATGCGCAGACCATCGAACGCGGTCGGTATCTGTATGCGTCGCGCGGCTGCACCGACTGCCACGGCGCGCAGGGCACGGGCCGCGAGTTTGTCAACGACGGCAAGGGCACGCGCATCGTGGGCCCCAACATCACGCCCGCTGGCGTGGTGGCGCGCTACCAGCCCGAAGACTGGAACAGCGTGATCCGCCACGGCGTCAAGCCCAACGGCCGCCCGCTGCTGGTCATGCCCAGCGAGGACTACAACCGCTGGACCAATGAAGACCTGAATGCACTGGTGTCGTACGTACGCCAGTTCAAGCCCCAGGAGGGCACGCAGGCCGTGGTGGAACTGCCCCGCCCTGCCTGGGTGCTGTACGGCCTGGGCGCCATCCCCGACGCCGCCGCACGCATCGACCACCAACTCGCCCCGTCACGCCCTGTGCCTTCGGGGATCACCGTGGCCAACGGCCAGTATGTGGCCAACATGTGCATCGGCTGCCATGGCGCCAACCGGGCGGGCGGCAAGATCCCCAGCGGCCCGCCCGATTGGCCCGCTGCCGCAGACATCCGCCCGGGTAGTCAAAGCGCGAACAGCACCCTGGTCCGCTACCCCGACGCCGCCAGCTTTGTGTCGATGCTGCGCACCGGCAAGCGGCCGGATGGCACGCCGATCCAGGTGATGCCGTTTGAATCGCTGGGGCAGTTGAGTGATGTGGATGCAAAAGCGCTCTACCTGTTTTTGACAGCGCCGGGAGGCGTTGCCAAGGCGGGGGAAACAGGGACGGGCGCGGGCCATACACCGCCCCGCGGAGAGGTCGGACTGAACGGTGGAGCTGCGGACGCACATCTGGTCCGGGTAGAGCAGCCACAGGGGCCGCAACATCAGCCGTCGAATGTGCCTTCGGTGCCTTCGGGGCTGCGGATGCCAGGGTGACGTTTTTGCCCTGGATTTTTTAGTGTTTTAGGCCGCTAGCGCTTATCCATCAAGCGCTAGCAGCTACTATTTCTGTAGTGCGTGTCGGGTTTCGCCCCACCCGCTCGGGCCGAGCTTACCGAAGCCTTGGCTGGTTTGCAGGTTTGCAGGTTTGTGGGGCATGCCTGCTCAGAGCAGAGGCTCGGCCGGTTCATGGAACACTCGGGAACCACTATCAAAACCATAGCTGCTTGCGCTTGATGGATAAGCGCCAGGGCCCAAAAATTACCCCAAAACCCCTTCAGGATGACCCGCATAACTCCCTGCGGTCTGTGATAGCGCGGTCTCGGGCGGTCCACTGCGTTGCTTTTCTTGCAAATGCGCGGCTATTGGCTGCAAAAAGACGCCTTGTGCCCCATCCCGATCCGCACTACCACCGCCTCGCGAGGGCTATGCAGGTCATCCTTAACCCCCCGCAGTCCCTTGCGGCACATGGTTGCGCAGCAGCCACCGCGTTTCGCGCGTGGCCTCGGTGTCCGGGTGGCGAGACTCCAGCGTGGCCAGCACGCGCAGGGCCATGTCGGCGCGGTTCATGCCTTGTAGCAGCACACGGGCGACCAGTTCATAGGCGGCAGGCACGCTCTCATGGTTCTTGAAGCGCCGGTCGAAACCTTGCAGCAGGGCCAGCGCGTCTTTGGCGTTGTTGGCATTCCAGGCGGCTTTGGCCAGGTGGAGGGTGGCGTTGGCGTCCTGCAGCGCAAACTGGGCATCTTTGTCGCGGCAGGTTTGAAAGACCTTGAGCGCTTCGCCGCCCTGGCCCGAGCGCAGCAGCAGCGGGATGTAGCGCTGGGCATGGTCGAGCAAGGTGGCGGTTTTTCCTTCGGCAAGGGTCAGCACACGGTGGTAGCGGCGCTGAGCGGGCACCTCGTCGCTGCGGGTGCGCTGGTCTTCGTAGGCCACGCCCAAGGCACCGACCATATCGCCCGCAGTGATCAAAGCGGCCACGTGTGCATCGGTGGCGTCTTGCTCGATCTGGCGGGGGCTGCGGCGGTCCACCGGGGCGTCTTCATCGTCCAGGCCTGCTCCGGGCAGCAGGTCAATGCCAAAGGCTGCATGGTTCTGGTACATCGCATAGCCCAGCAGGCTGGCCATGACCCAGCTGAAATAGATGAGCAGCCAGTTCACGATGGGCAGCAGCATCCAGCCCTTGAAGATGGGCAGCAGCATGCCCAATGCAATGAAGGTGCCCTGGCTCAGCAGGAAGAGGAACAGGCACAGCAGCAGGTAAGGCCAGCCAATGGTGCGCACGGCGTTCCAGGCGTTGGCAGGGTTCAGGGTTTCGGTAAAGCTGCAGGTCTGCACCAGCACGATCTGGGTGGCGGGCAGCAGAAAGCACATGGCCAGCCAGGCCAGGGTGCCCAGCAGGGGATTCAGGCGCTGCAGCCAGCCCACGACGATGGCCTGCACGATCAGGATGGCAAACAGTTTCCAGGGCAGGTTCTTCCAGTCCGGGTCCAGCTCGGAGGGGTAGTCCTCGGCCTTGTAGATGCCGCGCGAGCCCAGGGCCGTGACCTTGAAGCCGTAGCGCGATGCGGCCAGCAGGATGCCGATCTCCACGACCAGGATGGCCAGGGCGTCGGGCAGAAAGAAGATGACCTCGTAGAGCAGGCTGGACAGCGCCAGCAGCACGCTGTACATCAGCGGCTGGCGTTGCAGCGGAAAGGCGAAGAAGGTGTTGATCCGGTGCCAGAACGGGCGGGGCACTGCGGTGGTTTCGCGCTGCATGGAGCCTCCCGGCCTATTTGGAGAAGAAATCGGACTGCGACATCCCACGCCCGCCCGCCACACGCACCACGGTGCGCTGCTCAGAGCGCAGGAGCTTCATCTGCCCCATTTCGCGCACGAGTTGTTCGTTGAAGGTGGAGCTGAACTGCATGACGGTTTCTCCCATCTTCAGCAGACTGGTACCTTTGACCTTGGCGCTTTTGCGGCCCGGCTCGATCTCGATGCTGTCGAGGTGGAACTCGAATTCGACCGTCAGGATGCCGCCCATGCGGTCACCAATCTGCTCGAACATCTGCATGCTGGCCTTGAAGGCCTCGCACTGCTGGTCGTGGTTGAGAGTGTTGCGCTGCGTCTGGCCGTTCATCACCGTCTCGTCCTGGATGATGACTTTGCTGCTGAGCTGCTTGCACATCAACTCAGGGTCGCGCTTGAAGAGAGCGTATGCGTTCTGGTCGTAGTAGCTGCGCACCATCTTTTCGTCCAGCGTGCGCCCGCCGACAAAGTAATACCAGGCACCCACGCACAGGGCCGCCACCAAGGCGATCTTTTTCATGACTCCCTCTCCCTCGCTTTATTTTGCGGCGCAGTATACCGATGGGGTGTGGCGGCGGCACACCGTTCACAGCGGGCGATGGCTGCGAACGAGTTGTTACCTTCCGTGTCATCGTCAGAGGGGGCGCCGGCAGCATATCGGCTACTCTCGCGGTCGAGCTTGGATAGAGGGATGCCAAAAATGAATGTCTTACAACGTGCCCTGGTGTTGTTGTCGGGGGCCTTGGTTTCGATGGGCGCACATGCCCTGCAGATCACCAGCTTTTCACCCCAAGGCGAAGTGGCCCGGGTGCGGCAGGTGGTGGCCAAGTTCGATGCAGCGGCCGTCAACTTCGGCGACCCCAAGGCGCCGGCGCCACTGAGCCTGAGCTGCAGCGACGCCAGCGCCACCAAGGGCACAGGCCGCTGGACCAGCGAGCGCGAGTGGGTGTTCGACTTCGAGAACGACCTGCCCCCCGGTGTGCGCTGCACCGCAGCAGTCAAACCAGGGTTCAAATCGGCCTCTGGCGCTGATCTGACGGGCGCAAAAAGCTATCAATTCAATAGCGGTGGTCCCTTCGTGCAGACCATCCGCCCCAACCCCTACCAGGACATCGACGAAGAGCAGTTCTTTGTGCTGCAGTTCAACGGGCCCGCCACCACTGCCAGCGTTCAGGCCCATGTATGGTGCACGTTGGAAGGCGTGGGCGAGCGCGTGCCGGTGCGCCTGATCGAGGGCGCGCAGCGCGCCGAACTCTTGAAGACGCTGGGGCTGGACAAAAGCGCGGCCAAAGACCCCTTGCAGTACGCCACGTTGGCCTGCAACCGGCGGTTCACCTCGGGCTCGCGCATGCAGATCGTGTTTGGCAAAGGCGTTGCCACGCCCAGCGGCGTGGCCAACACGGTAGAAAAACGATTTGACTTCAAGGTGCGCGAGCCGTTTGCGGCCGAGTTCAACTGCGAGCGCGAGAATGCGCAGGCGGCCTGCCTGCCCATCCGGCCGATGCAGTTGTCTTTCAACGCACCCGTGCCACGCAGCCTGGCCACCGCCATCCGCCTCAAGTCCGCCAAGGAAACCCTGAAGCCCCAGACCGATGGCGGCATCGAGGGCCAAAAGGGCGATGCGCTGGTCAACAGCGTGCAGTTTGCGGCGCCCCTGGCCGAGAACACGGCCTTTACGCTGGAGCTGCCCAAGGATTTCAAGGACGCCTCGGGCCGCCCGCTGCGCAACGCAGACAACTTCCCGCTCAAGGTGGCCACCGGCGGCATGCCGCCCCTGGCCAAGTTTGCGGCAGCGCCCTTTGGCATCGTCGAGCGTTTTGCCGAAGGCCCGCGCTCTGACGCCCCCCCAGCGCTGTTGCCCGTGACACTGCGCAACGTGGAAGCCGCATTGCGTGTGCAGGGCCTGCAGCCCGGTGCGGCGGCGGGCACTGCGCCAGCAGGCAAGGTCAGCACGCTCAAGCCCCGCACCGATGCCGACATCATTGCCTGGTTCAAGAAGGTGCAGCGCTATGACAGCTATGTCGTCAACCGCAAGCAGGCGCGCCAGGATGTGAGCGGCCCCCTGCCCAAGGTGCTGGATGATGACAAGGAGTACGTGCAGTCGCGCATGCTCTCACTGCTGGCGGGCAAGGGCGGCGTGAAGACGCTGGATCTGCCCAAGCCAGCAGGCAACGACCCGCGCCCGTTCGAGGTGGTGGGCATCCCGCTGCCACCCGGCTTCCATGTGGTGGAGATCGCCTCGCAAAAGCTCGGTGCTTCGCTGCTGGACGACCGCCATGGCGAAGGGCGCACGATGTACGTGCGCACCTCGGCCCTGGTGACCAACCTCGGCGTGCATTTCAAGCTCGGCCGCGAAAATGCCCTGGCCTGGGTGACCACGCTGGACAAGGGCCAGCCCGTGCAGGGCGCCACGGTGCGGGTGAGTGACTGCAAGGGCAATGAACTGGCCACCGCGCAAACAGATACCCAGGGCGTGGCACGCATTGAAGGCCTGTCGTCCGACCCCACCCGCTGCGGCGATGGGGGCGACTACGGTGAAGGCGGCAATGCTTACTTTGTCAGTGCCCGGCACAAGGACGAGGGCGGCGTGGAGGACATGGCCTTCACCTGGAGCGACTGGCAGCGTGGCATCGAGCCCTGGCGCTTTAATGTGCCCACCAGCAGCGACCCGCGCCCCAACGAACGGGCCCACACCATTTTTGACCGCACCCTGTTCCGCACGGGCGAAACCGTGTCGATGAAGCATGTGCTGCGCGCGGAAACGCGCCGGGGTTTTGCGCTGCCCAAGGAGCGGCCCGACACCCTGGTCATCACCCATGTGGGCAGTGGCCAGCAGTTCACCCAGCCATTGGCCTGGCGCGAGACGGCCTCGGGGGGCCTGAGCGCGCTGAACAGCTTTGCCATACCGCCCGCCGCCAAACTGGGGGTGTACCAGGTGGAGCTGCGCAAGGATTCCGGTGATGAGCGCAGCTTCGGGTCGGGCGAGTTCCGGGTCGAGGAGTTCCGCCTGCCGGTGCTGGAGGGGCGCATCACCCCGGTCGAGAAAAAAGCCCTGGTGCGTGTGCGCTCGGTGCCCACCGATGTGCAAATCAACTACGTGGCCGGTGGCGGGGCCGCCAACCTGCCGGTGCGCGTGTCGGCCATGGTGCGTGGCAAAACCCTGCAGTACAGCGACTACGACACGTTCAGCTTCAACCCGCCACGCAAGCGTGATCAGAGCAACGCCAACAGCGACGACGAAGAAGCCACGGCCAGCCAGGATGCGCGCGTGATTGCCGACAAGCTGCCGCTCACGCTCAACAAGGACGGTGCGGGCAAGGTCACCATCGACAACGTGCCCCAGGCCCGCCAGCCGCAAGCGCTGCTGCTGGAGGCCACCTACGCCGACCCCAATGGCGAGGTGCAGACGATTCGCAGCACGCAGACGCTGTGGCCCGCCGGTGTGGTGGCGGGTATCAAGACCGAAGGCTGGGTGTCGGCCCGCCAGAAGATCCGCTTCCAGGCGCTGGCCTTGCAGCACAACGGCAAGCCTGCGGCCGACACCTCGCTGCAGGTGCAGGCCATGGCCCGCATCACCACCACCACGCGCAAGCGCATGGTGGGCGGCTTCTACAGCTATGACAACCAGACCGAAACCAAAGACCTGGGCACGCTGTGCAGCGGCAAAAGCGATGCACGCGGACTGCTGCTGTGTGAATCCAAGCTCGACGAACCCGGCGAGGTGGAACTGGTTGTGACGGCCACCGACAAGGACGGCAACACCAGCGTGGCCGCTTCGTCGGTGTGGGTCACGCGCCAGGGCGAGCTGTGGTTTGGCGGTGAAGACCACGACCGCATCGACCTGCTGCCCGAGAAGAAAAGCTACCAGCCCGGCGAGACCGCCAAGTTCCAGGTGCGCATGCCCTTCCGCTATGCCACGGCGCTGGTGGCGGTGGAGCGCGAAGGCATCATCGACACCCAGGTGGTGCAGCTCAACGGGCAGGACCCCACGGTGAGCCTCAAGGTGCAGCCGGACTGGGGCCCCAACGTGTACGTGAGCGTGCTGGCCCTGCGCGGCCGCCTGCGCGAGGTGCCGTGGTACAGCTTCTTCACTTGGGGCTTCAAGGCGCCGCGCGAGTGGTGGACCTCGTTCTGGTACGAGGGCCGGGAATACCAGGCGCCCACGGCGCTGGTGGACTTGTCCAAACCAGCCTTCCGCCTGGGCGTGGCCGAAATCCGAGTTGGCACGGCAGCGCACCAGATTGATGTGAAGGTGACAGCCGACAAGGAAAGCTACGCGGTGCGTGGCAAGGCCCAGGTCACCATCACCGCCACGCTGCCCGGCGGCAAGCCCGCCGCCAATGCCGAGGTGGCGCTGGCCGCTGTGGACCAGGCGCTGCTGGAGCTGATGCCCAACACCAGCTGGAACCTGCTCGAAGCCATGCTGCAGCGCCGCAGCTGGGGCGTGGAGACATCGACCGCGCAAATGGAGATCATTGGCCGCCGCCACTACGGCAAAAAGGCCGTGCCCGCAGGTGGTGGCGGGGGCCGGGCGCAGACGCGCGAGCTGCTCGACACGCTGCTGCTGTGGGAGCCCGCACTCAAGCTTGACGCCAACGGCCAGGCCAAGGTGACGGTGCCGCTGAACGATGCCCTGACCACCTTCAAGATCGTGGCGGTGGCCGATGCGTCTACCGGGCTGTTTGGCACCGGCAGCACCAGCATCCGCGCCACGCAGGATCTGCAGATCATCAGCGGCCTGCCGCCGCTGGTGCGCGAGGACGATCAGTTCCGCGCGCAGATCACGCTGCGCAACACCACCAAGACGGCGATGAAGGTGGAGGTAGCGCCGCGCGCCACGCTGCTCGACCTGAAGCCTCAGACCATCGACATCCCGCCGGAGGAAGCGCGTGAGGTCGCCTGGACCGTGACAGCGCCCGCGCAGCTGGCACAGACCCGTGCCCAGGCCATCCTGTGGGAGATCGAAGCCAAGGACACGGTGGGCGGTGCCCGCGATGCGCTCAAGGCCAGCCAGAAGCTGATTCCCGCCGTGCCCCTCACGGTGCAGCAGGCCACGCTGGTGCAGGTGGACGGCAGCTTCAACCTGGACGTGAACCCGCCAGCGGACGCCATCCCCGGCCGGGGCGGCCTCAAGATGTCGCTGCAGCCCAAGCTGGCCGAGGGCCTGCCGGGAGTGCGCGACTGGTGGGCAAGCTACCCGTTTGCCTGCCTGGAACAAAAGACCAGCAAGGCCGTGGGCCTGCGCGACGGCGCGCTGTGGCAGACCGTGGTGGCGCAGCTGCCCACCTACCTCGACAGCGACGGCCTGGCCAACTACTTCCCGCCGCGCGATGGGGATGCCAACCGCGGCAGTGACACGCTCACGGCCTACGTGCTGGCGGCCACGCACGAAGCGGCCAGCATCAACCCCGCCTTTGCACTGCCCGACACCGCCCGTGCGCCCATGGAGCGTGGCCTGATCGCGTTTGTGGAAGGCCGTATCCAGCGCGACTTCTGGAGCCCCCGCAAGGACCTGGACATGCGCAAGGTCGCCGCGCTCGAAGCGCTCTCGCGCTACGGCAAGGCCCAGGGCCGCATGGTGAGCAGCATCACCATCGCGCCCAACCAGTGGCCCACCCACACGGTGATCGACTGGGTCAATGTCTTGAAGCGCGTGGCCGATGTGCCCGAGCGCGACAAGCGCCTGGCCGAGGCCCAGCAGATCCTGCGCGCGCGCCTGTCGTTCCAGGGCACCAAGCTCATCTTCAGCACCGAGCAGGACGACTACTGGTGGTGGCTGATGCAGAACGGCGACGTGAACACCGCGCGCCTGATGCTGGCCGTGATGGACGACCCGGCCTGGAAGGACGACATGGGCCGCCTTGCCAACGGCTTCATCGGCCGCCAGCAGGCCGGTGCCTGGCACACCACCACGGCCAACCTGTGGGGCGGGTTGGCGCTGGAGAAATTCAGCGCCAAGTTCGAAGCCGTGCCGGTGTCGGGCACCACCAAGGCCAGCATGGGCGGCAACACCGCCAGCGTGGACTGGAGCAAGGTCGAGCGCGTGAAGACCAGTGACGCCACCGGTGCCGCGCACCAGACAACCTGGTTCGGCGCGCCTGCAGCGCCCGGCAACCTCAAGAACAACGACATGTTCCTGGCCTGGGGCAAAGCCGGTGGCAAGGAGAACCTGTCCGTGGCGCACCAGGGCCCCGGCAAGCCGTGGCTCACGCTGCAGTCGGTGGCGGCCGTGCAGCTCAAGGCGCCGTTTGCAGCGGGGTACAGCATCACCAAGACAGTGACTCCCGTAGAACAGGCCAACAAGTCGTTGCCCGCAGGCCAGTACACGCGCGGCGACGTGCTGCGCGTGACGCTGGAGGTGAACGCCAGCGCCGACATGACCTGGGTGGCCATCACCGACCCGATTCCGGGCGGCGCCACCATCCTGGGCAGCGGCCTCGGCCGGGATTCAACCATTGCCACGCAGGGCGAAAAACGCAGTGGTGCCGGCTGGCCCGCGTTCGAGGAGCGCAGCTTCGAGGCCTTCCGCAGCTACTACGAATACCTGCCCAAGGGCACGGTCAAGATGGAATACACCGTGCGCCTGAACAACGTGGGCGACTTTGCCTTGCCGCCCAGCCGGGTGGAGGCCATGTATGCGCCCGAGATGTTTGGCGAAGCGCCCAATGCGCGGGTGAAGGTGCAGGCCGTGAGATGACGGGTTTACCGTGCACGCGGCGTGTGGGTGGTACGGCGTCTTTCGGACGGGTGCAGTGATGGGCATGAAGCAACGTATCAGGCGGCGCCAGCCCGCGGATCGGGGCTCGGTCCCCGCCGCCGAGCCTCGCCGCCCTCGCTGGCGCGGGCTGCTCTGGCTGTTCAGCACCGATACTGGTAGCGTTCTTGCGATCAGCCTGCTGCTGGCCCTGAGCTTGTTGGTGGGCCACGCAGACGCAGGCGACGCCCGGTCGGTGCTATTGCTTTTGCCCCTGGGTTTGGTGGTGGGCGTGTTCCTGGCGGTCATTGTCGTCACGGAAACCCGCAAAACATATGTGCGCTCAGGGGCTCGCATTCGCATAGTCACGGGGGCTGCTGCGGGCGCCGCCATTGCCGTCATGCTGGGGGCGTCTTTTGAGGGCATCGCACTCGGAGTCCTGGTGGGCTGCGTCCTCGGGTATCTGGGCAAGCTGTGGGCCCAGTTCATCTAGGTCGTCTTGTGCAGCATCGTGTCGCCATGGTGGCAGTGAAGGCCCGCTTCTCCGCTTCAAAGCCCGGTGTGTGGCCGAGTGTGACCGCTGCGGTGCTGGCGGCTTTGTTTGCGCCTGCTGTCCGGGCATTGCCCAGCTTTGATGAGGTACGCGCCGACTTTCGGCCCTCAGACACAGTGATCCTCTCCCGCGAAGGCGAGGTACTGCAGCGCCTGCGCACCGACAACACCGTGCGGCGAGGCCAGTGGGTGCAGCTTGCCGATGTATCGCCCGCGCTGCGCACGGCCCTGGTGCTGAGCGAGGACAAGCGTTTTTTTGAGCACAGCGGTGTGGACTGGCGCGCCGCCTCAGCCGCCGCCTGGGGCAACCTGTGGAACCAGCGCACACGCGGCGCCAGCACCATCACCATGCAGCTCGCGGGTTTGCTCGACGGCGACTGGCGCCAGGGGCCCGGCGGGCGCACCGTGGTGCAAAAGCTGGGGCAGACCGTGGCGGCCCAGGTGCTGGACCGGCGCTGGCGCAAGGACCAGATTCTGGAGGCCTACCTCAACCTGGTGCCGTTTCGCAGCGAGCTGGTGGGCATTGATGCCTTGAGCCGCACGCTGTTTGGCAAGGCTGCGCACGGGCTGGATGACCGCGAAGCGGCCGTGGCTGCAGCGCTGGTGCGTGCGCCCAATGCGCGGCCCGCGCTGGTGGCGCAACGGGCGTGCGGGGTGCTGCGCGATATGCAGGGCAGCAGTGCTGGCGCCGCGCCCCGGCGTGCCAAAGGCGCAGCCCCGGCAGCCGCACCGGCAGCCGCACCAGCAGCCGCACCAGCAGCCGCACCAGCAGCTGTTTCGGCGGTGGACTGCGAGGCGCTGGACCTGTTCACCACCGCCGCCCTGCAGCGCCGCGCGTTCGACGCGAGCGAGGGCGTGGCCCCACACTTCGCCCGCTACCTGCTGCGCCAGCGCTTTGGCAAAGACGGTGCTGTGCCCGAGCGCGTGCCCAGCACCCTGCGGGCGCCGCTGCAGCGTTTTGCCGTTCAGACCCTGCAGCAGCACCTGCGCGAACTGCGCGGGCGCAATGTGGAAGACGGCGCCGTGCTGGTGCTGGACAACGCCACGGGCGCGGTGCTGGCCTGGGTGGGTTCGTCGGGCCAGCTGAGTCAGGCCAGCGAAGTGGATGGCGTGCTGGCGCTGCGCCAGCCGGGCTCCACGCTCAAGCCGTTTTTGTACGCGCAGGCGATAGCCGAGCGGCGGCTCACCGCGGCATCGCTGGTGGATGATTCATCGGCACAGATCGCCACCTCTGGCGGGCTGTATATCCCGCAAAACTACGACCGGCAGTTCAAGGGCTGGGTGTCAGTGCGCACAGCGCTGGCGGCATCGCTCAACGTGCCAGCGGTGCGCACGCTGGTCATGGTCACGCCCGATGCGTTTCACCGGCAGCTGGGCGCGGTGGGCCTGCCGCTGCGCGAAAGCGGCGACTATTTTGGCTACAGCCTGGCGCTGGGCAGCCCCGAGGTGCCGTTGCTGCAGCTGACCAACGCCTACCGCACGCTGGCTAACGGCGGGCGGCTCAGCCCGGTGGCGCTGGCTGCGCCTGGGCAAGGCCGGGCTCCCGCTTTCACAGCGGCCCTGGACCCGCGCGCGGCCTTCGTCGTAGGAGACATCCTCTCGGATGGCAACGCCCGCGCCCGCACCTTCGGCACCGACAGCGTGCTGGCCACCCGCTTCTGGACGGCCGTGAAAACCGGCACCAGCAAGGACATGCGCGACAACTGGGCGGTGGGCTGGTCCGAGCGCTACACCGTTGGCGTGTGGGTGGGCAACGCCAGCGGCGCCGCCATGCACGATGTGAGCGGCACCAGCGGGGCCGCGCCGATCTGGTCGGCGGTGATGGGTTTTTTGCATGCGCGCGAGCCCAGCCGCCCCCCCAAGGCACCGGCGGGCATGACCCGTGCAGCCGTGCGATTTGGGCCCGCTGCACCGCAGCCCGGCAGCCGGGACCCGCACGGCGGCAGCCAGCCCCTGGAGGCCGCGCGGGAAGAATGGTTTGTGCAGGGCACCCAGCAAGCGATATTTGCTATTGATTCTGGAGCTGAAAACTCTTATGTATCAAGCGCTAGAAGGCAAAAATCCCCAAACATTTCCGCACAAAACGCCGTGGCTGATCCGACGGGCCTGACGGCCCGCATTACCGCTCCCGCGCCTGGCACCATCATTGCGCTGGACCCCGACATTCCCCCCGCGCGCCAGCGCCTGCAGTTCACCGCCACGGGCGACGGGCTGCAGTGGCGCATGGACGGCAGGCCGTTCGGACGCGGTCCCCGTGTGGCCTGGCTACCCTGGCCGGGGCGGCATGTGGTGCAGATCACCGATGCACGGGGCCAGGTGCTCGATGAGATCCGCATCGAGGTGCGCGGCGCTGGCGCCGTGGCCCCAGCACCGAGGGGCAGTGCTCATTGACGCAGCGAAGCCCGAGCAATACGCTGTGCCTTGGGGCCAGGGCACTGCGCCAGATTCCTAGAATCACCCCCAGATACCTCCATGAGCACTTGCGCAAACCGGTCTGCAGCAGTCGCCTCGCCTTGGGGTGAACCGCTTGCCTGTACCCTTTTTTGCGTAAGTCATGTCTATGCCATTCTTGCGCCAGTTCTTTAGCCACCGCCTGATCTGGCTCTCGCTCTTGCTGTCCTTGGGGATCGGTGCGCTTTTTGCGCGCGCGATCTGGAGCATCCGGGACGACGAGTGGAGCTACGCCATTCAGAACAACACCAACCTGGTACGCACACTGGAGCAGGGCCTGAGCTGGGCGCTGGATACGTTTGATCAGTCTCTGGAGGGCGTGGCCCGCGAAGTGAGCCGCCCCGAAGTCTGGGCGCTGCCCGCAGACCTGCGCGCCCGCGTGGTATTCGACAACTCCTTGCTTGCACGCGGTGTGGGCGATGTGCTGGTGCTGGATGCCAGGGGCGATGTGATCCTGGATTCGGCTGCGCCGAACCCGCGCAAGCTTAACGTGGCAGACCGTGATTACTTTGTCGCTTTCCATTCAGGCGGTCACCAGGGGCTTTTTGTGGGCAAGCCCATACCCTCGCGTTTGACGGGCCTCAATGTATTGCCTTTGTCGCGTGCCTTCTACAACGCAGACGGCAGTCTTGCAGGTGTGGTGGTGGGAGGGCTTCGCCTGAGCTATTTCAATGAACTGTTCGATACGCTGGATTTGCAGGGCAACAGCGGTGTCAACCTGATTCGCAGTGACGGAACGGTGATCACGCGCTTTCCCTATGGCGATGCCGATGTAGGCCGCAGCCTGGCGGGCACGCCCAACATGCTGCGTTTTCAGCAGGAGGGTTCGGGCTCGTTCCTGGGCACGTCGGCCATCGACGGTGTGGAGCGCCTCTATGCGTTCCGCGCGGTGGGGCGCTATCCGCTCATCATCAATGTCGCGCAGTCGGCAGATGCCATCCTCGCCCATTGGGCCCGCAGCGCCTGGATACTGGGAAGCTTTGCGCTGATGCTGATGGTCAGTTGCCTGGCGCTGGCCACACTCTTTGTGCGCGAACTCACGCTGCGCCAGCAGGTCTCGGCCCGCCTGCGCGAGGCAGAGCACAACACCCGCACCATCCTCAACAACATGCCATCGATGATCGGCTACTGGGACAGCGACCTGCGCAACCGGTTTGCCAACCAGGCCTACTTTGAATGGTTTGGGGTGCAGCCCGAAAGCATGCCCGGCATGCACCTGAGCGAGCTGCTGGGGCCCGATATGTTTGCGCTCAACAGGCCTTTTCTGGACCGTGCATTGCAGGGCGAGCCGCAGTTGTTCGAGCGCACATTCACCGATGTACAGGGCAACCTGCGCCATTGCATGGCCTCGTACCTGCCCGATGTTGAAGAGGGCAAGGTGCGCGGCATCTTTGTGCAGGTGACCGACATTAGCGAGCGCAAGCGGATGGAGGAGCAGCAGTTTGACGAGAAGGAGCGCATGCGCCTGACGCTGCAGTCCATCGGTGACGCGGTCGTCAGCACCGATGCCCAGGGCCGGGTCACCTACATCAACCCCGTCGCCGAAAGGCTCACGGGCTGGCAAGCCTTTGATGCAGCGGGCCACAACGTGGACGATGTGGTGAGCCTGCGCAACCCCGACAGCGGTGCAGCGATCCTCAACCCGCTGCGCAATGCCATGGAGCAGGGCAAAGCGGGCGAGGTGGTGCGCGGCGTAGTGGTGCACCGCACAAGCGGTCAGCGTTTTCAGGTGGAAGAAACGTCCAGCCCCATCACCGACCGCCATGGAGCCGTGACCGGCGCGGTGGCGGTGCTGCGCGACGTGACCGAAGCGGTAGCCATGGCCGAGCGCATGGCGCACCTGGCCCAGTACGATGCCCTGACCGACTTGCCCAACCGCGTGCTGCTGCAGGACCGCGCCCAGCTGGCCATCTCGCAGGCACGGCGTGACGGAAAGTGCCTGGCGGTGATGTACCTGGACCTGGACGGCTTCAAGGAAGTGAACGACACCCTGGGCCATGGCGTGGGCGACCTGCTGCTGGTGCAGTTTGCCCAGCGTCTGAAAGCGGCCGTGCGCGCGTCCGACACCGTGTGCCGCCAGGGCGGTGATGAGTTTGTGGTGCTGCTGCCGGGGCTGGACGGTGCCGATTCCGCCCGCCATGTGGCGCGCAAGATCCTTGCGTTCTGCGACACGCCCTTCACGCTGGCGGGGCGCCGCTTGCAGATCGGGCTGAGCGGCGGCATTGCGCTCTTTCCCGAGCATGGCGACACCTTCGATGCGCTCTCGCGCCATGCCGACACCGCCATGTACGCAGCCAAGCGCGGCGGGCGCATGCGTTTCATGCTCTACCGGGGCGCGGACACCGAGCCCGACGTGGTGCTGGCCGACGTGGAGGCCGAACAGAGCACTGAGAACAGGTGATCGGCACCTGTTCAGCTCCCTCAGGCCAGCCCCCTCAGGCAAACCCCGTCCACCAAGCCCATCCCGCTCAGGGTCTTGCAAGCCGCGCAGCAGACTGGGCATTTTGCTATTTAATCAATAGCTATTAGCGCTTGCTGGATAAGCGCCAGACCCTGATTTCGTTCGGTTTTTCACCAACCCGGTGCCCAGGCTCGCCCCTCTTGGAAATTTGTTGCAGCCCCGCACAAATAATTTTGATGGCTCCCCGGCTGGCAAGTGCCTACCATTCGGCGCAGTCTTGTCTGCCCCTGTGCAACCCCTTTCGGAGTGTCCGCGTGCCCGATCTTTCCAAAATCACCTGCATTGAAGACCTGCGTGTCGTCGCCCAGCGCCGTGTGCCGCGCATGTTTTATGACTACGCCGATTCAGGCTCGTACACCGAGGGCACCTACCGCGCCAACGAAAGCGACTTCCAGCGCATCAAGCTGCGCCAACGTGTGGCCGTGAACATGGAGGGGCGCAGCACCCGCACCACCCTGGTCGGCCAGGATGTCGCCATGCCCGTGGCCATTGCGCCCACAGGCCTCACCGGCATGCAGCATGCCGACGGTGAAATTCTGGGCGCCAAGGCGGCCAAGGCGTTCGGCATCCCGTTCACGCTCTCGACCATGAGCATCTGCTCCATCGAGGACATTGCCGAACACACGGGCCGCCACCCGTTCTGGTTCCAGGTGTATGTGATGCGCGACCGCGACTTCATCAACCGCCTGATCGACCGCGCCAAGGCCGCCAACTGCTCGGCGCTGCAGCTCACGCTGGATTTGCAGATCCTGGGCCAGCGCCACAAGGACATCAAGAACGGCCTGTCGGCCCCGCCCAAACCCACCATCGCCAACCTCATCAACCTGGCCACCAAGCCGCGCTGGTGCCTGGGCATGCTGGCTACCCGCCGCCGCAGCTTCGGCAACATCGTGGGCCATGCCAAGGGCGTGGGCGATTTGTCGTCGCTGTCGTCCTGGACGGCCGAGCAGTTCGACCCGCAGCTCAACTGGGGCGATGTGGAGTGGATCAAGAAGCGCTGGGGCGGCAAGCTGATCCTGAAGGGCATCATGGACGCCGAAGACGCCCGCCTGGCCGTCAACAGCGGCGCCGACGCGCTCATCGTCAGCAACCACGGTGGCCGCCAGCTTGATGGCGCCCCATCGTCCATCGCCGCGCTGCCCGGCATTGCCGAAGCGGTGGGCAAAGACATCGAGGTGTGGATGGATGGCGGCATCCGCAGCGGGCAGGATGTGCTCAAGGCCCGCGCGCTGGGGGCGCAGGGCACGCTGATCGGGCGCAGTTTCTTGTACGGCCTGGGGGCCTTTGGTGAGGCAGGCGTGACGCGCGCGCTGCAGATCATCCAGAAGGAGCTGGACATCACCATGGCGTTCTGCGGCCACACCAACATCAACACGGTGGACCGCTCCATTCTGTTGCCGGGCACCTATCCGACCTGAGTCTTGCCGACTCGCCCTTGCAAAGGCCGCGCTGCGGCCTTTGTTGTTTCTGGCTTCCCGGTGAATCCATCCTCCCTTTTGTGGCGTATTGAGCTACAGCAAAGCCCCGCAAGTCCTTGAAACCCGATCCATCCCAGAGAATGGGCGCATGAGCACCCCCCAACCCGACCGCGACCTGATGGACCTCCTTGACCGCATCGCCGCGCAGGATGACTCCGCGCTGAAACAGCTGTACGAGCGCACCTCGTCCCCGCTTTTTGGCCTGGCCTTGCGCATTGTTCGCAACCGCGATGTGGCCGAGGACGTGCTGCAGGAGGCTTTCCTGAGCATCTGGCGCGGCGCCGGCAACTACCGCGCATCGCTGAGCCCGCCCATGGCGTGGATGGGGCTGATCGTGCGCAGCCGGGCGCTGGACGCGCTGCGCAAGCGCACGAGCGACCGGGCCGACCTGATGAACGAACTGGACGACGAACTGGCCCAGACGCTGGAGGGCGATGCGCCCAACCCCATGGACACGGCCGATGCCAGCGAACAGTCGTTTGCGCTGCACCACTGCCTGGGCAAGCTCGACCACAAACAGCGGGAGGTGGTCAGCCTGGCCTATCTGCGCGACCAGAGCCACGGCGAGCTGGCCGAGCAGCTCAGGCTACCGCTGGGCACCGTCAAGACCTGGATACGCCGGGGGCTGGAGCAATTGCGCACCTGCATGGCGCGGTACGCCTGAGCACGGAAGGTCCACCATGAACATCACCCAACACCCCGACCTGCTCGACCGCCTGGCTGCCAGCTACGCCCTGGGCACACTGCGCGGAGGCGCACGCCGCCGATTTGAAACCCTGGCCCGCGAACACGCCACCGTGCGCGCCGCCGCCCTGGTCTGGCAGACCCGCTGGTCGGGCCTGACCGAGCTGCAGCCCGCCATCGACCCTGCCCCTGCCGTGTGGACGCGCATTGACAACCTCGTACAGGCCGACAAGGCTGCAGCGGCCCTGCAGGCTGCGCGCGTGCCGGATGCGGCAGCGGCGCAGGGCGGCTGGTGGCGCAACCTGCTGGTGTGGCGCGGCGCGGCGGCTGCGGGTGCCATCGCCACGCTGGCGGCGGTGGTGGTGGGGGTGCAGGTCAACGGTGGCTTGCGTGCCACCACTGGCGCGCAGATTGCCACGCTGGAGCAACAACTGCAGGCCACGCCCCAGATCCAGTACGTGGCCGTGCTGGCCGACGACAAGGCGGCCGCGTCCATGCTGGTCACCTTCGACCCCAAAAACAACCAGCTGGTGTTGCAGCGCGTGGGCGGCTTTCAAGAGGGCGCGGACAAGTCGCTGCAGCTGTGGGCGCTGCCGCCTGCGGGCGGCCCCCGTTCCTTGGGGGTGCTGGGGCAGGACAAGCTGCTCAAGCTGGCCGCTGGCGAGGCGGATGTGCGGCAGGTGCCCACCCTGGCCATCAGCCTGGAGCCCAAGGGCGGCGTGCCCAGCGAGACCGGACCTACCGGGCCGGTGCTGTTCAAGGGCGAGCTGATTCAGCGGATGTTGTGACCGCTGCGCTGGCGGGCCAGCGCAGCCCCGCCAGAAAATTTCGGAAATCGTGAATCCGTCGGGCATCGGCGGCCGTATGTAAGTTGCACCAACTTCTTACCCCCGTTGCTTTACCGGAGACCACGATGACCCCCAGGCCCCCTTTCTTCATCACCCTACAGGCCTCTGCCGCAGCGCTGGCCCTTGCCACCACCAGCATGGCCCACGCAGACACGGGCAAGCTGCTGCTCACGGGCGGCGTCAGCACCATCGCAGGGTCGGCCGGTGGCGGTCTCACCCCCTGGGCGGTGATCGGCAGCAACGCCACCGAAGGCGAGGTGGGCTTTTCCGGCTATGTCACCCGTGCCGCCACGCAGGACTACGGCCTCAGCGGCTATGGCGTGGCCGTGGGCGTGCATGACCGGGTGGAGCTGTCGCTGGCGCGGCAGGACTTTGACGCATCGCCCGCCGTCGCGCTCAATGGCATTGCGCCGTTTGGCGTCACGCCAGGGCAGCACATCCAGATGGATGTGGTGGGCGTCAAGCTCAAGGTGGCGGGCGACGCCGTGCTCAACAGCGACAGCTGGATGCCGCAGATCGCGGTGGGGCTGGAGCACAAGCGCGTGCGCCCCGGCTCCATCGGGTCGGTGCTCGACTTTCTGGGCACCCACACCAGCGGCACCGATGTGTACGTGAGCGCCACCAAGCTGCTGCTGGCGCAGAGCCTGCTGGTCAACGGCACGCTGCGCTCCACCAACGCCAACCAGAACGGGCTGCTGGGCTTTGGCGCTGCCGCACCCGGCAAGAACCGCCGCAGCCTGCAGCCGGAGTTCTCGGTGGCGTACCTCATCCAAAAGAACCTGGCCGTGGGCGCCGAAGTCCGCTTCAAACCCAACAACCTGCAGGCGCTGGGCGCCGCCGCCGGCCTGGGCGCCGCGCTGCGCGAGGACGACTGGAAAGACATCTTCATCGCCTGGGCGCCCAGCAAGAACCTGTCACTGACGCTGGCCTATGTGGACCTGGGCCGCATCGTGCCCGGCATCACCCACCACCGCCGCCAGACGGGCTACTACCTGTCGGCCCAAGTCGCTTTCTGAAGAGATTTTTCCATGACCCACCCCAAAACCCTCATTGCCCTTGCCATCGCCCTGGGCAGCCTGCTGGCCCAGCCAGCCTTTGCACAGACCAGCGCGGTAACGGCCACAGCACCCGCAGGCCTGTACCAGGCCCTGGGTGAAAAGCCTGGCATCACCCGCCTGATGGACGATTTTGTGAACCGCCTGGTGGTGGACCCCCGCATCGGTGGCCACTTCAAGGACGTAAAGCCCGCCGCCCTCAAGGAAAGCCTGACCGACCAGATCTGCCAGTTGAGCGGCGGCCCTTGCAAATATGAAGGCGCTGACATGAAATCGGCCCATGCCGACATGGACATCAACAAGGGCCATTTCAACGCCCTGGTGGAGGTGCTGCAAAGCGCCATGGATGCCCATGGCATACCGTTCGCCCAGCAAAACCGCCTGCTGGCCCTGCTGGCGCCCATGCACCGCGATGTGATCACCGTCCGCTGAACAATGACACCATGAAAAATACTATTATTTTTGTAGCTGCTAGCGCTTTATGGCTAAGCGCTAGCGCCGGAAACGTTCAAATCCAGGTGCTGGACCGCGACGGCAAGCCTGTGCCCGAAGCCGTGGTGGTGGTCTACCCCGGTGGCGCTGCGGGGGCAACCGGCACACCACCCAGCCTGCTGCAGGCCAACCCCACCATCGAGCAGGAACGCATGCGCTTTGTGCCCGCCGTCACGGTGGTCGAGCCCGGTGCCACGGTGCGCTTCACCAACCAGGACCGCTGGGACCACCATGTGCGCGGCGCGGCTGCGGGCCTGGCGGCTGCGGCGGGCACAGCCAACACAGGTTTTGAACTGCGCCTGGCGGGCAAGGCCGACGGCAAGCCTGCCAACTCTTCCGAAGTCAAGCTCGATACGCCGGGGGTGGTGCTGCTGTCGTGCCACCTGCACGGATCGATGCGCGGCCATGTGTTTGTGACGGATTCGGGCTGGACGCTGAAGACCGATGCCGATGGCATCGCCCGCTTTCCCGGCGTGCCGGACGGCCCCGCGCAGGTGCGGGTGTGGCATGCCGAGCAATTGATCGATGTGCCGCGCAAGGCCTTGAACGTGGTGCCGGGGCCGGTGCTGGACACCGTGCAACTGAGCGTGGTGCCGCGCGTGCGCCGGGCGCCACCAGCGGGGCCTGCTCCGTCCAACACGCCCGGGGGGCCAATGGGAGGATACAGCCAGGGGCCTGCGGGGTCGGGGGAGCGGGTTGCGCATCGGCATTGATGCCGTATCGCTGTGGGTGTGGGGTGTGGGGTGTCAGCCACTGGATTTGGGGGGTGGTGCCTGTGTGCATGCGTTGAGGGTGAGCCCTGGCTCTCGCCCTCCAACCCGGCAGGTGAGCCCTTGAAACTGGCATGCCACATGTTTTGAAACGCCCAGGCCGCCCAGCCCAAGACGCCTCAGATAGCTATAAATTTAATAGCTATCAGCGCTTGATAGAAAAGCGCTAGAGCCCAAAAATACCCACACTTACACAGTCCCCAACCCCCGCAACGCCGCACTCCCCGGCGCCAGCTGCCGCAACAAAGGCCCCCACACCACCGCTTGATCCCGCCGCCCTGCATGGCACAAGGCCGACACCAGCATGCCCAGCGTCTCGCCCAGCTCCGGGTGCGTGGGGGCGGTCTTGTGCAAGGCGTTGAACAGCTTTTCGGCATCGCCCCACTGCTGCGCACGGGCAAAGCGGCGTGAGAGGCGGGCCATGTCGTCCGGCTGCAAACGGGCACCGGGCTTGGCCTTTTCAAAATACGTGCGGTAGCAGGCGTGCTGAAACTGCAGCGTCTGCTCGTCATGGGCATGCAGGCGGAAGACGCGGCGCGCGGCGCGGTGAAAGTCTTCACCGTCGGGCCACAGCGATGCCGTTTTGAACCAGGCGCTGAGCACCGCCTGGTCTTGCGGGCGCAACTTGGCCGCAGCGCGCCACTGGGCCAGGGCCTGTTCGAACTTCATGCCCTGGGCCAGGCGCTGGGCGTTGGCCACATGGGCGTCAAAGCCGTCGTCGGGCGCGGCGTCCTGCGTCACCGGCACCTCCATCGGTTTCTTGCGCAGCAGCATGGCCAGCGCCATCAGCGATGCGCCGGTCACCAGCCCGCCCAGGTGGGCCATGTAAGCCACACCCTGTCCGCTGAGCCAGTGCTGCAGCAACTCGTTGGCAATCCACGCGGGCAACAGCAGCAACGCCGGTGCGGTCACGTAGTTGAAGTAGAAGAACAGCTGGTAGAAAAACCGCACGCGCCGCAGCCGGTACAGCACGGCGTACATGCCCATCAAGGCCGACACGGCGCCCGAAGCGCCCAGGCCATAACTGCCCATGCCCGCATAGGCCCAGCCCGCCAGCAGCGAGCCACCCAGCCCACCCAGCAGGTAAAACGCCAGGTACCAGCCCCGGCCCAGAGCCAGCTCCACCGAAAAGCCGAACAGAAACAAAAACACCATGTTGCCGATGAGGTGCCCGGTGCTGCCGTGCAAGAAGGTGGCCGTGAGCCAGGTGACAGGGCGCAGCTCCGCGTCCTTCTCAAAGTTCTGCGCCCACTTGCGCGTGAAGGGTTCGGGCATCCGGGCTTCGTACTGGGTGCGCGCTGCCTTCCAGTCGGTGTACTGCGGGTCTTCGGGCGGCACAAAGCGCGGGCTTTTCAGGCGCTGCTGAAAGCCGTTTTCCTGCTCCATCCAGCGCAGCAGCATGCGGTGGTTGCCCGCCTTGTGCAGGGCGCGGGCCTCTTTGAGGTGCTTGTCGCCGGTTTCCTCCAGCCAGGCCACAAAACGCGGGACTTCGATGGCGGGCAAGGGGCTGGCCACATAGAAGGCGGCCGCCCGGTCCTGCGCCTTTTCTTCCGAGCGCTGCGGGCCCCAGAACACCAGCATGTTCACCAGGATCAGCAGCACCGTCATCCAGGGCGGGTTGCGCCAGGTGGGCCGGTTTTCGAGGGGAATGGCGTAGAACATGGGTCAGGCTGGCAAAGGCAAAGGAGAGGGTCGTGCCGCAAGGCAATGGGCCCTGCAGGATGGGCGCAAGCGTAGCAAACACCGAGAGGCTATCGCGCGCTGGCAACGGGCCCATTGCATGACGACGACGCCCGGATGGGGCGGTGTCCTACGCCTCGAAAAGCACGGGGGTCCAACGATGTTGGCTGGTCTTGTTTCATTGCCCAGAATCCCCAGGAGCGCCCATGGCCCAAACCCCCACTTCGCGCGGCGCGGCAAAAAAATCGCCGTCCGCCCTGCCCTCTTCCACCCAGTCAGACTCCTTTCGCGGCAACGCAGGCGAGCTGCAGCAGCAAGCCGGGGGCAAGCACCCGGTGCTGACCACGCAGCAGGGCATTGCGGTGGCAGACAACCAGAACTCCCTGCGCCCGTCGCCACGCGGCCCCACGCTGCTCGAAGACTTCATCCTGCGCGAGAAGATCACGCACTTTGACCATGAGCGCATCCCCGAGCGCATCGTGCATGCGCGCGGCTCGGCAGCCCACGGCTTTTTTGAACTCACGCATTCGCTCAAGCAACACACCACGGCCAAGGTGTTGACGGAGGTGGGCGTACAAACCCCGGTGTTCACACGGTTTTCGACCGTGGCTGGCGGCGCGGGATCGGTGGACACACCGCGTGACGTGCGCGGCTTTGCCGTGAAGTTCTACACATCCGAAGGCAACTGGGACCTGGTGGGCAACAACATCCCGGTGTTCTTCATCCAGGACGCGATGAAGTTCCCGGACCTGGTGCACGCGGTGAAGATGGAGCCCGATCGCGGCTTTCCGCAAGCGGGGAGCGCGCACGACACCTTCTGGGATTTTGTCTCGCTGATGCCCGAAACCATGCATATGGTGATGTGGGCCATGAGCGACCGCACCATCCCGCGCAGCCTGCGCATGATGGAAGGCTTTGGCGTGCACAGCTTCCGCCTGCTCAACGCAGCGGGCGAAAGCACCTTTGTGAAATTCCACTGGCGGCCCAAGCTGGGCCTTCAGTCCACGGTGTGGGATGAGGCGGTCAAGCTGCAATCGGCCGACAACGACTACCACCGGCGCGACCTGTTCGAAGCCATCGAGGCGGGCGACTTCCCCGAATGGGAGCTGTCGGTGCAGCTCTTCAGCGAGCAGGATGCCGAGCGCTTCCCGTTCGATCATCTCGACCCCACCAAGCTCATCCCCGAAGAACTGGTGCCGCTGCAGCCGATTGGCCGCATGGTGCTCAACCGTTGGCCCGACAACTTCTTTGCCGAAACCGAGCAGGTGGCGTTTTGCCCCGCCAACGTGCCACCGGGCATCGACTTCAGCAACGACCCGCTGCTGCAAGGCCGATTGTTCTCGTACCTGGACACACAGCTGTCCCGCCTGGGTGGACCCAACTTCACGCAGATTCCCATCAACGCGCCCAAGTGCCCGTTCCACAACCTGCAGCGCGACGGCCACATGCAGATGCAAGTGCCCAAGGGCCGTGTGAACTACGAGCCCAGCAGCCTGCAGGGCGACACGCCACGCGCCTCGCAGGCGCAGGGCTTGCGCCACTTTGCGCAGGCCGACGACGGCGATGGCCGGGGCAAAGGCCGTATCCGCCCCGAGAGTTTTGCCGACCACTACAGCCAGGCGCGCATGTTCTTTCGCAGCCAGAGCGCACTGGAGCAGGCGCACATGGCGTCGGCGCTGGTGTTTGAGTTGTCCAAGGTGGGCACGCCGCATGTGCGCACGGCAGTGGTGGGCCACCTGCTACATGTGGACCCCGACCTCGCCCAGCGTGTGGCCAACGGCCTGGGGCTGCAGGCCCTGCCCCCCGCCCCGCCCGCCGCCCAACCGGTACAGGATCTGCCCGTGTCGCCCGCGCTGCGCATCATTGACCGCATGAAACCCACGCTGCAGGGGCGCTGCATCGGCATTCTGGTGGCCGACGGCTCCAACGGCAACACCATCGCCAACCTGCGCAAGGCGGTGGAAAAGGTTGGCGGAACGGTGAAGATCGTGTCGCCCAAGGTGGGCGGAGCGATGCTCAAAGACGGCACGCTGCTGCCCGCCGACGGCCAGCTGCAGGGCACGCCCTCGGTGGTGTTTGACGCGGTGGCCTCCATCCTGTCGCCGGGCATGGGCGCACAACTGGCCAAGGAGGCCGCGGCGGTGGACTGGTTCCGCGACGCGTTCGGCCACCTCAAGGCAATTGCGGCCTGCAAGGGCACGCAGGCCATCCTGCAAGCGGGCGGCATCGAGCCTGATGCGGGCGTTGTGGACCCGGCCGACGCCCAGGGCTTCATCGCCGCCGCCCAAACCCGCCAGTGGGGGCGAGAACCCCAGGTTCGTGCGCTGGCCTGAGGGCCTCCCACCTGGCCCCCATCCGCCATGACGGTGGGTAACGGGTAGGGGGAACGGGTAGGCGGAACGGGCGGCCAGCAACGGTCAACAGCCCTTCGCTGGGCGAACCGGTGCAGCAGCCCAGGGGGCCAAAACGCTATAAATAAAATAGCTGCTAGCGCTTTACCACCAAGCGCTAGCAGCAATTTTCGCTGTATTTTTTCGAAGCCTGAACGTTGTCAGGAACCGGGGAGTGCAGCCGCATCGGCCAGAGTCGCCACCCCTTTGCCGCTGCGCTTGCTGGCGTAGAGGGCGCGGTCAGCGCGGTCCATCAGCGCGGGCAGGGACTCCACAGCTGGGCCCTGGAACAAGGCCACGCCCACGCTGGCGCCAATCAGCACATGCTGGCCGTTGTCCAGACCCATGGGCGCCACCAGCGCCGCGAGCACCTTGTTGGCAGCGTCCAGTGCGGCCTCGGGGGAATCCACCACGTTGAGCACCAGCGCAAACTCATCGCCGCCCAGGCGGGCTGCGGTGTCGCTGGCGCGTGCGGTGGAAGCCAGCCGCTGCGCCACGCGCACCAGCAACTGGTCGCCGCTGGCATGGCCCCGGTCGTCGTTGACGGCCTTGAAACCATCGAGATCCACCAGCAGCAGCGCACCAGCGCGGTGGTCGCGGTGGGCGGCCAGCACGGCCTGCGATAGGCGGTCCTCGAACAGGCGGCGATTGGGCAGCCCTGTGAGTCGGTCGTGGGTGGCCAGCGCCAGCAGTTGCTGGTGCGCCCGCACCAGGCGCGCGCTGAGCACTCCCAGGACCAGGGCAAACGCATAGGACAGCATCACGATCAGCGTGGGCGCACGGCCTGCGGCGGCCCAGCCACCGGTGGGCACAGCGCCCAGGGTCCAGCTGCCGCCACCGGGCAGGGGGATGTCGAGCGTGGCTGGAGATTCGTCAAAAAGCTGCGGGCGCCCGATGAACACCGCTCCCTGGGAACCCATGGCATCGAGGCCGCGCGCGGCGATCTGAAAACCCATCTGGTCCGTCTGCAGGCCCACATCGGCAAACAGCGTGTCGGCATTGACGGTGAGCGACACGATGCCCCAGTACTTGGGCCCCTGCGCAGGCGCCTGCCCCGTCGGTTGCGCCAGGAACACGGGCGTACGGCTGATGATGCCCAGGCCACCCTGCACCAGCGGTATCGGCCCTGCCACCACCGTGCGGCGCGTCTGGATGGCGCGCTCCACGGCACCGCGCTGCTGCGGGTTGTCCAGGTAGCGCAGGCCCAGGGCCCGCTCGTTGCCTACACGCGGGTAGATGTCGCTGATGACGTTGTCGGGGGCCAGAGCCAGGTTGCGAATGTTGCGCTGGTGTTCCAGCAGGCGCCCCACCACGGTGGCAAAGATGTCGGGTGACATGCTGCCCTGCGCGGCGATGAATGCGGCCACGGTTTCGGGCACGGACAGGGTGCTTTGCAGTTGCCGGTCGAGCCGGTCACGAATCTGCAGCAAATGGCTTTGCGCTTGGGCGGCGATCTCGGTGCGCGCCTTGGTGTGCGAGATATCGATCACCACCCACGCCAGCAAGGCCGCCAACGCGCTGGCGCACAGCCCCGCAGCAAGCGGCAGCAGCCGGTGGTGTATCCAGTTGGCGGGCAGGCGGTGGTGGTTCATTGCGGGGGGTGATGCGGCGCAGGCCAGCGGGCTGCGGCGGCAACGCGGGCCTCGGCAACCGCCGATTTCTACGCTGCTTGCACCGCTGGCCGCTATTGGGGCTATTGGGCCACAAAACCGCTGGTCTTGATGATGCGCGCCCAGGCCTCGGTGTAGGCGGTCTGGCGGGCGGCCAGTTGCTGCGGCGCCATGTAGCCCACCGTGAGGCCCATGGCCGTGAGGTGGTCGCGCACCTCGGGCATCGCCACCACCTTGGACAGGGCGGCGGAGAACTCGGTGATGAACTTTTGCGGCGTGCCGGTGGGGGCGTAGATGCCGTAGTACGGCAGGTCTTCAAAGCCCTTGAGGCCCATTTCGTCAAAGGTGGGCACATCGGGCATGGCGGCCTGGCGCTTGGTGCCCAGCACGGCCACCACATGCACCTTGCCCGCCTTGTGGTTCTCGATGAAATCCTGCACCGAGGCCACGCCTGCACCAATCTGGTTGCCCAGCATGTCGGCCATCATGGGCGCACTGCCCCGATAAGGTGCCGAGACCAGATCGATCTGGTACTTCTGCCCGATCAGCTTGACCAGGAATTCGGGGGTGGACGCAGGCGCCGGGATGCCCACCGCGCCCTTGCCGCCGCCCGCAGACTTGACCCAGCCCACGTACTCGTTGAACGACTTGGCCGGCGTGCCGCCCGAGACGGCGAACGCATTCACAAAGGTGGCGAAGCCGCCCACGGGCACGAAGTCGCGCACCGGGTCGAAGCCCGCGTTCTTGACCACCTGGGGCAGGATGGAGATGGTGTGGTCGTGCGTGATGAACAGCGTGGTGCCGTCGGGCGCCGCAGCCTTGAGTGCCTGGGCCGCAATCTGCCCCCCGGCACCGGGGCGGTTTTCCACCACCACGGGCACGCCCAGTTCGTCCTTGAGTTTTTCGGACAAGGTGCGCGCAATGGCATCCGACCCGCCGCCGGGCGGGAAACCCACCAGCAGACGAATGGGCTTGGCCGATTGCGCCGACGCCAGCCCCACGGCCAGCGCAGCGCCCACAAAGACACCAGTGCGCACCAGGCGGGACAGCAGATTGCGGCGGGAAGTATTTGTCATGGCGGAACTCGTTGATTTGAATGGGGTGGTTGCAGGGAGCGACCGTACAACAAGCACGGTTCAGGCCAGCGGGCGCCGCGCAAGGCGCCGCCAAACCTTCAGGGCGCCGCGCAAGGGCCGCCAAGCCTTCAGGGCGGCGCTTTGCTTGCGGGCACTGGCGGCCTACACCTTCCCGCATTGCGCAGCAATTTGAGAGAGGGGGATGGCGCGCAGCGCCTCAGGGGGTTAACTCATTTTTCCAGGCGTGCCCGGTGGCGCGCCAGTTGCGCACGCACCTGGGCCGGGGCCGTGCCACCCAGCGTGTTGCGGGCATTGAGCGAGCCGCGCAAGCTCAGGCACTCGTACACATCCTTCTCGATGGCGGGGTGAAAGCCCTGCAGCACCGTCAACGGCAGCTCCGACAGGTCGCACGCGTGCGTGGTCGCGGCCTTCACCGCGTGGGCCACGGTTTCGTGCGCATCGCGGAAGGGCAAGCCCTTTTTCACCAGGTAGTCGGCCAGGTCGGTAGCGGTGGCGTAGCCCTTGAGCGCGGCCTGCTCCATGGCCTGGGCGTTGACGGTGATGCCGCCCTCTTTCTTGCCGGTGGCAGGGTTGAACTGGCCGCCCACCATTTCGGCAAAGATGCGCAGCGTGTCTTTGAGCGTGTCCACGGTGTCGAACAGCGGCTCTTTGTCTTCCTGGTTGTCCTTGTTGTAGGCCAGAGGCTGGCCTTTCATCAGCGTGATCAGGCCCATGAGGTGGCCGACCACACGGCCGGTCTTGCCGCGTGCGAGTTCGGGCACGTCGGGGTTCTTCTTCTGCGGCATGATCGAGCTGCCAGTGGTGAAGCGGTCGGCAATCTTGATGAAGCCGAAGTTCTGGCTCATCCAGATGATGAGTTCTTCACTCAAGCGGCTCACGTGCACCATGCACAGGCTGGCGGCGGCGGTGAATTCGATGGCGAAGTCGCGGTCGCTCACGGCGTCCAGGCTGTTCTGGCACACCATGGGAGCACCGCTCGCGTCCACCATGCCCAGCGTCTTGGCCACGCGCTCGCGGTCCAGCGGGTAGGTGGTGCCTGCCAAGGCCGCGCTGCCCAGCGGCAGCACGTTGGTGCGGCGGCGCACATCGGCCATGCGTTCGGCGTCGCGCTTGAACATCTCTACATAGGCCAGCATGTGGTGGCCAAAGCTCACGGGCTGGGCCACCTGCAGGTGGGTGAAGCCAGGGAGGATCACCTCGACGTTCTGCTCAGCCACATCGACCAGGGACACCTGCAGCTCTTTGAGCAGGTCACCAATCAAATCAATCTCGCCGCGCAGCCACAAACGCACATCGGTGGCCACCTGGTCGTTGCGGCTGCGGCCGGTGTGCAGGCGCTTGCCAGCGTCGCCCACCAGCTGGGTCAGGCGGGCTTCGATGTTCAGGTGAACGTCTTCCAGGTCCAGCTTCCACTCAAAGGCACCGGATTCGATCTCTTGCGTGATCTGCGCCATGCCGCGCTGGATGGAAGCGTGGTCTTCGGCACTGATGATGCCCTGCGCGGCCAGCATCTCGGCATGCGCCAGGCTGCCCGCAATGTCGGCCTGCCACAGGCGCTTGTCGAAGAACACGCTGGAGGTGTAGCGCTTGACCAGGTCGCTCATGGGCTCGGAAAACAACGCCGACCAGGCCTGGGCCTTGGTGTCGAGCTGGTTGTGGGACGGCGCAGAGTCAGCGCTGGTGGCTTGGGCTTTGGACATAAGGAGGGCAATAATCCGGTGGTTCAGACACCCGGACAACCCGGGCGCCGCAATGCAAAACACGCAAATTTTATCGACCCAGCCCCCTCTGCCGGATTCTGGCCCGCCAGAACGCTCTGCGCGCAGCGTGCGGGCCGCCGCTGGCGCCGGGCCGGGCGGCCAGCCGCCGCGCGGGCGTGCCCTGGTGTTTGATGCCTGCCAGGTGGGCGTGGTACTGCGGGCAGTGCTGTTTGTGGAGCTGGTGGTGGGGGTGGGCGCGATGTTCGGTGCAAGCACCCCGGTGGAATGGCTGGCCACCCTGGCGCTGTTGACGGGCGGTGCGCTGCCCGCCACGCTGCTGTGGCTGGTCACGGCCTGCAGCCTCAAGACCGTGCTGCAGCGCCTGAGCACCGTGCAGCAATATGTGGCAGGCGTGCTGCTGGGTGCCCTGGCCGGGGCCTATGCCTGCGGCATGCTGGCACTGGTGGCGCAGCCCACCTCAGCCCCCTGGCTGGCCAGTGCCGCCACGGGTGCGCTGCTGGCCGCCATGCTGGTGGCGGCGCTGGTGCTGCGCGCGCGGGGCCGCACCCCGGCCGCCACCACGGCGCGGCTGACAGAGTTGCAATCGCGCATCCGCCCACACTTTCTGTTCAACACCCTCAACAGCGCCATCGCGCTGGTGCGCGAGGAACCGGCCAAGGCCGAATCGCTGCTGGAAGACCTGTCCGACCTGTTTCGCGTAGCCCTCATCGAGCAGGGTGAATCGACCACGCTGGCCGAAGAAATCACGCTGGCGCGCCGCTACCTGGCCATTGAAGAAGTGCGCTTTGGCAAGCGCCTGCAGGTGCAGTGGAACCTGGACCCCCGCACCGACAGTGCCCGCCTGCCCCCGCTGCTGCTGCAGCCTCTGGTGGAAAACGCCGTCAAACATGGCGTGGAGCCCAGCGCGCGCGGCGGCAAGCTGCGGGTGCTGACCGAGCTGCGCGGTAGCCGTGTGGTGGTGCGCATCACCAACACCCTTCCCCCCAAGGAAGGCAAAAACGGCAACGACAGTGGAGAAGACAACGCGCCCCGGGGCCACGGCATTGCTCTGGCCAACGTGCGCGCGCGGCTGGCGCTGCTGCACGATGTGCAGGGCGAGTTCACCGCGGGCGTGCAAGACGGCCTCTACCAGGTGCGCATCACCCTGCCCGCCCCGGCCGCCCAGCCCCGCGCGCGGCGCACCACACCTACAGCCCGCCGCCGCCCCGGCAGCCGCAGTGCCCCCCGCAATGACCGCCGGGCGGCACCGCCCCAGCGCCGCATGCTCGATAGCAACAATACCGACGACCACAACAACAGGCCTTTGAGTGACCATGAACATCCTGATCGTTGACGATGAAGCCCTTGCACGCAGCCGCCTGCGCACCTTGCTGGCCGACTGCGCCCAGGCCCAGCCCGTCCCGCGCATGACGGTGGCCGAGGCCTCCAGCGCCAGCGAGACCCTGGCGCTCCTGGGGCCCACCGGAGGACGGGCTTTCGACCTGGTGCTGCTCGACATCCACATGCCGGGCCAGGACGGCCTGGCCCTGGCCCACAGCCTGCAATCCCTGCCCCAGCCCCCGGCGGTGGTGTTTGTGACGGCCCATGCCGACCACGCGGTGAGCGCGTTCGAGCTGGACGCCACCGACTACCTGACCAAGCCCGTGCGCCGCGAACGCCTGCAGCAGGCGCTGGCCAAGGTGCAACGCAGCACACGCCCGCCCGTGCCCGCCCCGGCGCCCAGCCTGCCCGAGGGCGAGACCCTGCTGATCCAGGACCGGGGCCGCACCGAGCGCCTGCCCCTGGCCGAGGTCCTGTACTTCAAGGCAGAGCAGAAGTACGTGACGGTGCGCACCACCACCCGCAGCTACATCATGGACGGCTCGCTCAGCGAGATCGAAACCAAGTTCGCCCCGCGCTTTATGCGCATCCATCGCAACGCGCTGGTGGCCCGCCGCGCCGTGCGTGCGCTGGAAAAACACTACGACCCCGAGGAAGGGGAAGGCTGGGCTGTGCGGCTGCAGGGGTCGACCGAGCTGCTGGCCGTCTCCCGCCGCCAGGTTGCCGCCGTGCGCGAAGAATTGGCGCGCTGATTTCGAGCCTTTTCGCCAGCTGTCGCTTATCCATCAAGCGCTAATAGCTATAAATTTAATAGCATTTATGGAGCAGCCGCCGGGGCCGCTGCGGCCAACCGCCCGAGAGCATCCACCCCTACCGGCGGCATCACCAGCCAGGGCAGCACATAGGTGCGTTGCGCCAGACCGTTGGCAATGCGCGCCGCCTGCTGTTGCTCGCCCGCCAGGCGGGCCTGCAGCAAAGGGTCGCTGGCGCCGGTAGCTGCCACGCTTTTGTTGATGACCCAGGCCCAGGGCTCGATGTGAGCGCGGCGCAGGTCGTCTTGCAGCGCGGCGGCCTGGCTCACGGGGGTGACCTCGGGCAGCGTGACGATGATCACATGGGTCATATCGGCGTCCTGCAGGCGCATCAGCGGCGTGATGATGTGTTTGGCCATCGCGCCGCCCGCGCTCCCTTCGTACTGCTGCGTCATCTGCCGGTGGTAGGCGCCAGTAGCGTCCATCAGCAGCAGGCTGTGGCCGGTGGGCGCGGTGTCCAGCACCACAAAGGCGCTGCGGGCCTCGTTCACCACGCGGCTGAAGGCGTGGAACACGGCCACCTCTTCGGTACAGGGCGACTGCAGGTCTTCCAGCAGCAAGGCGCGGCCCGCATCGTCCAGCGCCTTGCCGCGCGTGGCCATGATCTTGTCGATGTAGGCCTGGGTTTCGGCCTGCGGGTCGATGCGCCCCACTTTCAGCCCCGGCAGGCTGCCGCCCAGCTGGCTTTGCACATGGGCCGCCGGGTCGGTGGTGGTGAGGTGCACGCTGTGCCCGCGCTGCACCAGGCCCACAGCGAGCGCGGCGGCAATGGTGGTCTTGCCCACGCCGCCCTTGCCCATCACCATGATGAGGCCGTGGCCCTTGTCGGCCAGCGCGTCGGCCAAGGCCGAGAGGGGTTCTGCCTGCAAGGGCACACCGGCAACGGCGGCAGGCTTGCCCAACGGCACATCACCGCCACCCAGCAAGGCCCGCAGCGCAGGCACCCCCACCGTATCGAAGGCACGCAGCGGCACCTCGTCGCGCGGCAGTGGGGCCAGCGCATCGGGCATCTGGTCCATGGCCTCGCGGCCCAGGGCCTCGATGGCGTCGGCCACCGCGTCCTGCCCCGGCTGGCTGGCATGGAACACGCCGTTGATCGCCAGGCGCTGGTGGGCCAGGCCCAGGGCGCGCAGCTCCAGCGCGGTGCGCGCTGCCTCTTGCATGGGGCGGGGGTCGGGGCGGGTGACCAGCACCACGGTGGTCAGGGCCGGGTCGCTCAGCGCGGCCAGCGCGGCGTTAAAGCGCGCCTCCTGCATCTTGAGCCCCGAGTGCGGTCCCAGGCACGACACACCCCGGTCGTTACCTGCCAGAAACCCGGTCCAGGCCTTGGGCAGGCTCAGCAAGCGCAGCGTGTGGCCGGTGGGGGCGGTGTCAAACACCACATGGTCGAACACATGGCCGATGGCGCTGCCCTCGCTGGCCAGCAGCGCGGCAAATTCGTCGAACGCAGCGATCTCAGTGGTGCAGGCGCCCGAGAGTTGTTCGCGCACCGTGGCGCGTTCATCGCTGGTGGCGGTGGCCTCCAGCTGCGCCAGCACACGCTGGCGATAGGCCTCGGCGGCCGTGTCGGGGTCGATATTGAGCATGTGCAGCCCCGGCACGCCGGGCACTGCGACGGGCCGGTTGGACAGCGGCACGCCCAGCATTTCATCGAGGTTGGAAGCCGCATCGGTGCTGACCAGCAGCACCTGCCGCCCAGCATCGGCCAGGGCAATGGCTGCTGCGGTGGACAGCGAGGTCTTGCCCACCCCGCCCTTGCCGGTGAAGAACAGGAAACGGGTGGGCTGTGCGAGAAGGCCCAGAGTGGCGGTGCCGGTGGCGACGTGTGGGGCGGTCATCAGCCCACCATGGCACAACAACCTGTCACCACCTTGAGCCATGTCAAGGGTGTCAGTGCGCGTGGGCCACCCCGCTCACCAGGGTCACGATGACCATGCCAGAAATCAGCCAGGCGATCTGCGCAAAGGTTTCGCGGGCTGTCAGGCGCTTTTGCAGCTGCGGGATCAAATCCGCCAGCGCCACGTACACAAAGCTGCTCGACGCCACGGCCAGGAAATACGGCAGGAAGTCCTGCAGTTGCCCCACCAGGAAGTAGCCCACCACACCGCCCAGCGCAGTGACTGCGCCTGCCAGCGACACCTTGATCAGCGCCATGCGGCGGTTGGGGCTGGTCTGGCGCAGCACCACCAGGTCACCCATGTGGTGCGGCACCTCGTGCGCCAGCACCGACAAAGCGGCAATCACGCCCAGGCGGATGTCGGCCAAGAAGGCCGAGGCGATCAGGATGCCGTCGCCAAAACAATGCACGCTGTCGCCCGTAAGCACCGCCCAGCCCCCTGCGCGTGGGCCCGGGTGGTGATCGTGCCCATGGTGTGCGTGGCCTGCGTGGCTGCCATGGTCATGTCCATGGTGGTGCCCATGCGGTGCGGCCTCGGCATGGCTGTGCTCATGGCCGTGGTGCCACAGCTCGGCCTTGTCGAGCAAAAAGAAAAACACCACGCCCACCAGCAAGGTGGCAAACAGGTCGTGGGCGCCCGCCTGGCTCTCGAACGCCTCGGGCAGCAGGTGCATGAAGGCGGTGGCCAGCAGTGCACCCGCCGCCAGGCTCAGCAGGTGCTGGGGGCCTACGCTGTCAGTACGCCCGCCCAGGCCCAGTCGCATCAGCAGTGCAGCCAGCCACACACTGCCGATACCCGCAGCCAGTGTGGCCAAGATGATTGCTACTAAAGTCATAGCTTATTACGCTTTATAGATAAGCCGCAGGGCTTATTTTTGTACAAATCCCACGCCCGAACGCGAGATTAAAAAAGCCGCCCTGGTAAGGGGGCGGCTGCGGGCGGAGGGCTGTGTGTACCGGCTCAGACCACGCCGTGCGTCTTGAACCAGGCCAGCGCCCGCTTCCAGCCATCTTCGGCGGCTTCCTTGCGGTAGCTGGGCCGGTAATCAGCGTGGAAAGCATGGGGAGCGTCGGGGTACACCACAAACTCCGATGCCTTGGCCTGCGGGGAGCCACTGACCAGGGCAGCTTTCATCTTATCAACCGTGTCAAGGGGTATCCCGGCATCTTTTTCGCCGTACAGGCCCAGCACCGGAGCCTTGAGGATAGGCGCGATTTCCACGGGGTGCTTGGGCGTGAGGTCGCTGGCCTGGCCCACCAGCCTGCCATACCAGGCCACGCCCGCCTTCACAGGGCCGTGCGCCGCGTAAAGCCAGGTGATGCGGCCACCCCAGCAAAAGCCCGTGATGCCAACGCGCGCGGCGTCGCCGCCATTGGCGATGGCCCATTGCACCGTGCCGTCAAGGTCGGCCATGACCTGCGCATCGGGCACCTTGGAGACCACCTCGGCCATGAGCTTGGCAACTTCAGTGTACTGCGATGGGTCCCCCTGGCGGGCATACAGCTGGGGGGCAATGGCCAGATAGCCGGCCTTGGCAAAGCGGCGGCAGGTGTCGGCAATGTATTCGTGCACGCCAAAGATTTCCTGGATCACCAGCACCACGGGCAGGCCTGTCTTGCCGGCAGGCGCTGCGCGGTAGGCTGGCACCTTGAAGCCGTTGACCATAAAACTCACCTCTCCGGCCGTCAGGCCGTCGCTGGGGGTGGCGATGGCCGTCTGCGCCATGATGGGCGCAGCCGCCGCCGCATAGCCCAGGCCGAGGGCGGTCTGCAGCGCCGTGCGGCGGGTGGCGCCCGCCTCGGTCGTGCGGCCGGGCAACAGCGCGCGGGCGTCGGAATGGAGGTCTTGAGTGAGCATGGGTTTCTCCAGGGGTAAAAAATGAGTGGAAACGGGCGCAAGCCGCAGTCTAGTGCAGTGTTTTGAGGTCTCTGGCAGATCCAAGGCGGCTTCTCGGCCGTGGCGGCGCGGCAAATCCTCACGATACCCACTGATCACGCCCCATGTCCACCGGAATCGCTTGCCATGGACCGGAATTGCTGTGGATCGCACCTTGCAGCAAGCCCATATCTTTCCATCCATATCCGATGCGCCATGCAGCGTTCAACACGGTATGCGGCGCGCGGGGCCTTGAGACATTTGCCGGTATCGTAAACAAAGGGGCGCTGCTAGACTTTCTGCGAACCTGGGACCCCATGAGCATGCCCCCTGACCCACCGCGCGAAGCACCTCCGGCTCTGCTGACGGTGGTGGTGTGCGGGGTCTGCGGGCTGGGGGGGTTGGGCCTGCTGGCCTGGGCGCTGGTCAGCCTTGTACTGGAAGCGCCGGTTCGTGCGGCGCTGGTGGCCGCGGGGCTGGGGCTGTGGATCACCGGCGGGCTGCACTGGCAGCTTGCGCGGCGGGCACAGCGCTGGCAGGCAGCTGCAAATACTGCGCAGCAGTCGGCCCGGCAGGCCAACGCCCAGTTGTCCGCCACGCTCGACATCCTGCCCGACGGCCTGGCCATCTACGACGCCGACGACCGCCTGGTGCTGTGCAACGCACGCTACCGCGAGGTGACCCCGGGCATCTCGATGGCTGTGGACTATGGAATACGGTTTGACGAGGTGCTGCGCCGGGCCGCCGCGTCGGGCGAAATCAAGGATGCGCAGCAGGACCTGGAGACCTGGCTGGCGCACCGCATGGAGCGCCACAGAGCGCCATCCGGCCCCGAGGTGCAGGAGATGCGTGACGGCAGCTGGATCCAGTTGCACGAACGCGCACTCGACGGTGGCGGCGTGGTGGTGCTGCGCACCGACATCACCGACACCGTGCACAAGGAGCGCGCCCTGAAACAAGCACTGGCCGACGCCGAACGCGCAGAGCGCCGCCTGCGCGAGGCGGTGGAAGCCATGCCCGCCGGACTCGACATCTATGACGAGAACGACCGCCTGGTGCTGTGCAACAACTTCATGGCCAAGCTGCGCCCTCACCTGCCTGTGCAAACATCGCTGGGCAAGACCTATGAGGAACTGCTGCGCGAGGGCCTGCAGCACGGCATTCCCGAGGAAGCGCGCGGACAGGAAGAGCTGTGGCTGGCCCACGAATTGGCTTTGCGCGGCCACCGGCCGGGCCCCGAAGTGCGCCACTACCCCAATGGCGCATGGATGCACATGCACGAAAGCCGCACCCCCTCGGGCATGACCGTGGTGGTGCGACTGGACATCAGCGACCTCATCGAGCAGCGCCAGAAAGTGGAGGCGGCCCGCCAGGAAAGCCAGCGCATGCGCCAGTTGCTGGAGCGCGCGGTGGAGGCCCTGCCCGTCAGCATCGAGATATTTGACGAGCAGGACCGGCTGGTGCTCTACAACCAGCAGCTCTCGCGCATGTACCCCCACATGAACTATGCAGAGTATCTGGGCCGCAGCTTTGCCGACATCGTGCGGCATTCGGTGCAGCAAGGCCTGATTCCCTCGGCCCAGGGCCGCGAGGAAGCGTGGATCGCCGAGCGCCTGTCCGAGCACGGCAGCCGCACGTCCAACGTGGTGCAGCGACTGCCCGACGGGCGCTGGATCAACATCTATGAAACCCGCACCCCCGAAAACTACGTGGTGGCCGTGCGCCTGGACATCACCGACCTGATCGGGCAACGCCAGGCCATGGAGGCAGCACAGGACGAGGCACAGCAGGCACGGCAACTGCTGCAGGACGCCATCGAATCGCTGCCCGAGGGATTTGCGCTGTTCGATGCCGCCGATAGGCTGGTGGTGTGCAACACGCAATACCGGCGGCTGTACCCCATCGCTGCGCCCATGATCGTGCCTGGCAGCACTTTCGAGCAAATTGTCCGCTACGGCGTCGAGCGCGGTCAGTACCTGGACGCCGTGGGCAACGAAGAGGCCTGGCTGGCCCAGCGCGTGGCCGACCACCAGGCTGCCATCCAGTCCGTGCTGCAGCACCTGAACGATGGCCGCTGGGTGCAGGCCGACGAACGCCGCACCCCCCAGGGCGGCATCGCCGGTGTGCGCACCGACGTGACCCAGCTGGTGCGCAAGGAGCAGGAGCTGGCCGCCGCCAACGCCAAGCTGGCACTGCTGTCCACCACCGACGGTGTCACCGGCATCGGCAACCGACGCCGTTTTGACGACCGGCTGGCCACGGAATGGATGCGCTGCGGCAGGCACGGCCTGCCGCTGTCCGTCATCCTGATCGACATCGACCACTTCAAGCTCTACAACGACCACTACGGCCACCTGGCCGGCGACGAATGTCTGCGCCGCGTGGCCCAAATGCTGCAGGCCCACATACGCCGTGCGGACGAAGTGGCTGCGCGCTATGGCGGCGAAGAATTTGTGCTGCTGCTGCCCGACGTGCCCCTGCGTGAGGCTGTGACCGTGGCCCAGCGCTGCGTGGAGAGCCTGCGGGGTGCGGCCCTGGCCCACCCCCGCTCCCCCACGGCGCCCATCATCACGCTCAGCATGGGCATTTCGAGTGTGGTCCCACGCGCGGAGGTCGGGTCTGACACACTGGTGCAGGCGGCCGATGCAGCCCTGTACCGCGCCAAGAACGCTGGCCGCAACAGCGTCGAGGTGTTTGACCCCGGCCCATGACCCATCAAGAACGGGCGGGTCCACTGCATCGGAGACATCGACGGCGATTTCTCCAGTTCAGTGGACCCGGGCCGATGCCAGATGTGGCGCCCTCGGCGTTCATGTGCGCCGCGCAAAAGCCTGCACCCGCCCATGGACCTATGTTTTTTCGAAGGCAACCCTGATGCACATTCTGTTAACCGGCTCCACCGGATTCATTGGCCACACTGTGGCGGCTGCACTGACACGCGCTGGGCATACGGTGCACGGCGGTGTATCGCCCCGCCAGCGCACCGTGCTGCCGCTGCAGGTTCCCATGGACTTTGCCCGCGACACCGCGCCCGATGCGTGGCTGCCTCGCCTGGCGGGCATTGATGCCGTGGTGAACGCGGTGGGCGTGCTGCGCGACAGCAGCGCCCGCCCTATCGATGCTGTCCACCAGCACACCCCGGTGGCCTTGTTCAACGCCTGTGCCCAGGCGGGTGTGAAGCGGGTGGTGCACATCTCGGCGCTGGGCATTGAGGGCAGTAGCACGCGCTACGCCAGCACCAAACGCGCTGCCGATATGCATTTGCAGACCCTGGCGGCTCAGGGGGCGTTAACCCCCGCCATCCTGCGACCCAGTGTGGTGTTTGGCAAAGGCGGCGACAGCAGCGCCCTGTTCATGAACCTGGCCCGCCTGCCCGTGGCGCTGTTTCCGGGCCCCTTGCTCACGGCGCGCGTACAGCCCGTGTCGGTGCACGACCTGACCGCAGCCATCGTGGCCCTGCTCGGCCCGGCCATGGCCACCCAGGGCCTGATCGAATGCCCCGGCCCTGAGGCGCTGACCATGGGAGATTTCATCGCCAGCTTGCGACAACAGCAAGGCCACCGCCCCGCCCGCGTGCTGCGCCTGCCCGATGCGCTGACGCAGCTCAGTGCCCGCATGGGTGACGCAGTGCCCAGCGTGCCCTGGTGCACCGAAACACTGAGCATGCTGGGCAGCGACAACGTGGGCAATCCGGCCGTGTTCGAGCAGTTGCTGGGGCGCAAAGGCGTGCACTACAGCCAGCTGGTGGCTACGGCCTGGCGTTGAATGCCAAGCCAGCATGCCATCCGGCCTACTGCGGTACGTAGTCCGACGGGTACTTGAGCGAATCCACCAGCAGGTGCGGCATGCGCATGCCCAGGTTGATGCCTTGGGGCGGAATCGGCTGAGTGAACCACTTGTCATACAGACGGTGTAGCTCGCGGGTCTGAATCAAGCGGCGCAGCTCGGCATCCACCACGGCCTTGAGTTCAGGGTTGTTGCGCTCAAACGCCACCGCATAGGGCTCGATGGTCATGGGCTTGCCGATGACCTTCAGGTCCTGCGGCTGGGTGTGGCTGGCGCGCAGGCCGTACAGCAGCACATCGTCCATCGCAAAGCCTTCGACCTTGCCGCTCACTACCCAGCCAAAGCCCTCGGCGTGGTCCTTGGCGGGCTGAATGCGCAGGCGCACCGACTTGGTGGCAGCCTCGCGCGCCAGCGAATCAATGTTGGTGGTGCCCGCTGTGGATGCGAGTATCTTGCCATCCAGGTCTTCGATGCGGGAATACGGCTTGTCGCTTTGCACCACGATGCGCGACGAGGCGATGAAATGCGCAATGGTGAATGCCACGCGCTCACGGCGCGCTGCCGTGTTGGTGGTGGAGCCACATTCCAGGTCCACCTCGCCTTTTTCGATGGCATCGAAACGGCTGCTGGAAGTGACCAGGCGGTAGGCCACCTTGGTCTCGCGCAGCTTGAGATGGCGCCCCAGCGCCTGCGCAACCTGAAGGCAAACATCCACGCTGTAACCCATGGGTGTTCCGTGGGCCACATAGGACATCGGCATGGACGATTCGCGGTGGCCGATGACCACCACGCCGCTGGACTGGATGCGTTGTAGCGTCTTCCCCTGGGATGTTGACGATGGCGCCGCCTGCAATGGTGCCGCCGCCTGGGCCAGCACCTTGCCGCCACCCGCCGTGCCGAATGCAAGCGCAAGCACGGCCGCGCTCACGCTACCGCCCAGCCTTTTTCCGACCGTCGCAACTGTCATGGTGTTCACCTTCAATCAAGAAGTCGCCACCCCAGGCAGTCTGAGGGCATGGCAAGAAAAAGGAGTCGGCCGCCCACCAAGCCGACGGCAGTGCGCTGGGCTCAGCCCGCAGGATGGATGTGCCAGTAGGCATGTCGGGCCAGGGCCGAGGCCAGCACCACCGAGGGGTTCACCAGCGAGAGCCCTTCGAGCCGGGGGTGCTCCGTCAGCGCCAGGGGAATCTCGGTGCAGCCCATGATCAGCGTGGACACGCCGTAGCGCTCCTGCAGCGCTATCGACACGGCCTCAAAGCGCTGTCGCGCCAGCGGATAGTTGCCCGCCTTCACGCCGTCGTAGATACCCTGCATCAACTGCTCGCGCTCATGGTCGTCGGGTGTAAAGCAGGCGATGCTCGCACGCTCCAGCTCACGCTGGTACAGGCCCGCGTCGTAGGCGCCACGTGTGGCCAGCAGCCCCACGCTCGGCACCTTGCGCGCCGACAGCTCGGCCACCACCTCCTGCACGCCATGCAAGACCACCATCTGCGGAAACCGCTGCTGCAGGATGCCGTGCCAGGCATGGGCCGTGTTGCAGGCAATCGCCACCACCCGCGCGCCCAGCGCAGCCAGCCGCCCGGTGGCCTGCAGCATGGGGTCTGCGGGTTGGTGCGCGCCGGGGCGCGTATCGCTCAGCGCGGCTGTGCGGTCCGGGATGGGGACCTGCGCCAGCCAGTGCTCGGGGTAGGCCTGGTCGTGCACCGGAATGCCCAGCACCTCCATGCGGTCGGTGCAGGCCTGCACGAACAGGCGCACAAAGTCAGCCCCGGCGGCCGGGCCCATCCCACCCAGAATCCCCACCACCTGCGGGGCATGGGGGTGGCTTGCAGACATCAAAGACATGCGCACTCCGGCTTACTGTGCGGGCTTGTCGCTTTGGGCCACCAGGTTCTCACGCAGCTCCTTGCTCATGGCCAGGTTCAGGTTCTGGTTGCGCGGTGGCACGGGCGACATGAACCACTTGGTGTAGAGCTTTTCGAATTCGCCCGACTTCATCATCCCGCCAATCACGCCGTTGACCAGCGCCTGGAACTGCGGGTCATCTTTGCGCAGCATGCAGGCATAGGGCTCCACCTGCAGCGAATCGCCCACCACCGTCCAATCGGCCGGGTTGCGCTGGTTGCCCATCAGGCCGAACAGCAGAATGTCATCCATCGCAAACGCTTCCGCCCGTCCCGTTTCCACCAGCAGCACCGAGTCGTCATGGTCCTTGCCCAGCACAATGTCCATCTCGAGGTTGTTGTCGCGGTTGTACTTGCGAATCACCTGTGCATTCGTGGTGCCCGAGGTGCTGGCCACCTTCTTCTTGGCCAGGTCGGCGTAGTTCTTGACACCCGATGTCTTCTTGGTCAGCAGGCGCGTGCCGGTGTAGAAGTAGTTGATGGCAAATTGCACATCCTTGCCCCGCGCCGTGTTGTTGGTGGTCGATCCGCACTCCAGGTCGATGGTGCCGTTGGTGAGCAGCGGAATGCGGTTCTGCGAAGTCACGGCCTGCAACTCCACCTTGATGTTCGGGTTGTTCAGGCGCTTCTTCACCGCGTCCACCACGGCATTGGAGATGTCTACCGCAAAGCCGATGGGTGCCCCCGGACCGGACAGGTAGCTGAAGGGCACCGACGACTCGCGGTAGGCCAGCGTGATCTTGCCCGACTCTGCAACCTTCTTGAGAGTGTCGGCACAGGCAACAGTACTGGCCAGCAGGCCGGTGACCACGATGACGGCAGAAGTGACGGCGGAGAGCTTCATGGGGATCCCTTTGCGAAAAATCAGGCAGTTGGTTGAAAGATCGGAACGCAGGGGCACTGTAGAAATTAGCGTTGCGGTTGAACAATTCATTTGCACGGGGAGGTCATGACCAAAAGTTATGCCGCCTTTTTTGGTGCATGTCGCCGCACCATCCAGGTGCCTTTTTTCACCTCCCATGCCAGAGTGTTTTGCGGTCTGCTCCTCACCAGCGCTTGCGCATAACTTCCCGGCATGGGCGCCATTGGCATTGGCATTGTTCAAAAGCACGCCCCCACCCTACATTGACTTTCGGTCAACAACACAGAACACACAACATGCAGGTATGTGTCCTTGGCGCGGGCATCGTGGGCCTGGCCACCGCCTACAAACTCCACCAGCGCGGCATGCAGGTCACGGTGATCGACCAAGCCCAGCCCGGCACTGGGGCCAGCGGCGGCAATGGCGCGCAACTGAGCTACAGCTATGTACAGCCGCTGGCCGATGCCAGCCTCTGGCGCCAGCTGCCCAAGCTGCTGCTATCGCCCAGCTCCCCGCTCAAACTGCGTCCACAGTGGGACACCCACCAGTGGCGCTGGGGCCTGGAGTTTCTGCGTGCGTGCAATCGCAGCACCTCGGAACGCAGTACGCAGCATCTGCTGGCCCTGGCCGCACTGAGCCGCCACGGCTTTGAAGCCATGCTGCAGGCCGAGCGCTTGGACTGCGACTTTTCGCGCACCGGCAAACTGGTGCTGTACGACACCCCCACAGGGCTCCATGCAGCCCGCAGGCAGATGGAACTGCAGCGTCCCTGGGGCAGCCCACAGGAGGCGGTGTCTGCGCAGCAGTGCGTGGACATCGAACCCGCATTGGCGCACTACCAGCGCCACATCGCAGGCGCCATCTACACCGCCAGCGAATGTGCGGCCGATTGCCTGGCGGTATGCCGGGGGCTGCAGCGGCTGCTGGCTGCACGCGGGGTACGCTTTGTGCTGGGCACGCGCGTGGAGGGGTTTGTGCACGATGCGCGGCGCATCGCAGCGGTCAAGACCAGCACAGGTGACATCGAGGCGCAGCAATTCGTGCTGGCACTGGGCAGCGCTAGCCACCAGGCGGCAAAGGCGCTGGGGTTTCGCCTGCCCATCTACCCGCTCAAGGGCTACAGCATCACGCTCGACACGAACGAGACTGCCGGTACAACGCCCCGCGTCAACGTGACCGATGCGGCACGCAAGGTAGTCTTTGCGCGCATCGGCCAGCGCCTGCGCGTAGCCGGCATGGCCGAACTGGTGGGGAACAACGACCATATTCCTCCAGCACGCATCCAGAGCCTGTGCGAGGCCACCCGCGCGCTCTTCCCCGGCTGCAGTGACTTCAGCGAACTGCACCCCTGGACCGGCATGCGCCCGGCCACCCCCACGGGCGTGCCCCTGGTGGGAAGGCATATCCACGCCCCCGACAACTTGCTGCTGAACACAGGCCACGGCGCACTGGGCTTCACGCTGGCGTTTGGCACAGCTGCACAGGCGGCTGAACTGATTGCAACCGCAGTTTGACGTTGTCGTGGACTGATAGCAACCGTCGATGTTGAACCAACATCTTTGAACTTCACCCCGGAAAAAGCTTGCCTGTCGGGTACTTTGTCGAAGAGTCAAAGCCTCGCGCTGCGCTTCGACCGGCTGAGCGCAAAAGGCTGAAGCCAGGCTGAAGCCACCCGAACAAAAGCGTTATTCGGCCTCTCGCAGGCCCACAGAGTCCAGCGTTTCCGCCACTGCCTGGCGCATGCACTGCGTCATGGCGCTGGCCAGCAGCGAGCTGGGCCGGTTCACGGTGCGCAGCGACTTGATGGGCACGGCAATGTGCGGCGCAAGCGCCAGCACATCCACCTTGCTGCGGTCGGCCGATGCCGCTGTGCACGTGTCGACCACCGCCACCGCATGGCCGTGATGCGCCAATGCCAGCGCTGCGTGATAGGTCTGCACCGTGATCGCCGTCTGCAAGCCCACCCCGGCCTCGCGGCAGGCATGGCTGACCACTGTGCCGATGGGGTCACGCACATCCAGCCGCACCACGGGTGTGTCGGCCAGGTCGGCCAGATGCGCCACCCCGGCCGCCACCAGCGCAGCCCCCAGCATTCCCTTGGGTGCCACACACACCATGCGCCCATCGGCCAGATGCTCTTGCGTCAACGCGGGGTGAGCGATGGCGCTGAACACAAAGCCCACATCCGCCTCCTGCAGCACCAGGGCCGAGACGATCTGGGGCGAGTGCAGCGCGTCGATGGTTACCTGCACATCCGGGTGCTTCTGCCTGAAGAACCGCAATGCACGCGGCAGCACCTCGTAGCTCAGTGCCAGCACGCTCAGAATATGCAGCTCCCCCTCGCGCCGGTCGCTTTTGAGGCTGTTGGCAAGGCGCTGCACATCATCGAGCTGGGTGAACAGGCGCTCAATGTGCGGGTACAGCGTCTGCGCCTCGGTGGTGGGCACCAGCTTGCCCTTGAGCCGGTGGAACAGCGGAAAGCCCAACTGCAGTTCAGCATGCGCCAAGATGCGGCTGACCGCAGGCTGCGTAACGTTGATGAGGCGGGCCGCCGCGCTCACGCTGCCGGTAAGCATCACGGCATTGAAAACTTCTATGTGGCGAAGGCGCATGGGTTGAGAACCAGTTGACTGTCTTTTGGGGGGCGGACAAAGCCCCTTTGGCATGGGATACCAAGCAGAACTTAGAACCAACGATGCAAGGAACAGGCCGGACGTGCAATCCTTGCATCCACCCATTGCGAGACCGCGTAGCTTAGAACCTGTTCAAAGCCGCGCCCGCAACCACCGCAGCAGCAAAAGCCACGCCGCCATGTCCGCACGCCTGCCTGGCAAGCATGCAGGCATCCGGTAGTGCGCTTCGGTACGCGCGGTGATCGCCGCGTTCAAAAATGCTCAGCGTGCGGGTGACGACGATGGGCTGGAGGCTGCCGCTGCGATCTTGTCCTGCGTCTTCGTCTCAAAGTCGCTGGCATCGTGCCGCTCATGCAACTGGCTGGCCAGGTCACCGCGCACCCGGTTCACCATGCGGCCGCGCTGCACGGCGCGGCGCTGGCCCACCTGCTCGGCCCAGCGCAGCACATGGGTGTATTCATGCACCTGCAAAAACTCGCCCGCGTCGTAGGCTTCGCCCTTCACCATCAGCCCATACCAGGGCCAGATCGCCATGTCGGCCACGGTGTACTCGTTGCCCGCCACATACTCCGTCACGGCCAGGCGCTGGTTCAGCACATCGAGCTGGCGCTTGGTTTCCATCGCATAGCGGTCAATCGCGTACTCGATCTTGACCGGCGCGTAGGCATAAAAATGCCCAAACCCGCCGCCCACAAACGGCGCACTGCCCATCTGCCAGAACAGCCACGACAGGCACTCGGCCCGCGCCGCGCCATCCTTGGGCAAAAAGGCACCAAACTTCTCGGCCAGATGCATCAGGATGGCCCCAGACTCAAACACGCGCACCGGGTTGGCGGGGTCAGTGCGGTCTTGCAGCGCCGGAATTTTGGAGTTGGGATTGATGCCCACAAACCCGCTACCAAACTGGTCGCCATCGCCAATGCGGATCAGCCACGCGTCGTACTCCGCCCCGCTGTGGCCCAGCGCCAGCAGCTCTTCCAACATGATCGTGACCTTCACGCCGTTGGGCGTGCCCATCGAATAGAGCTGCAGCGGGTGCTTGCCCACGGGCAGCTCTTTATCGTGCGTGGCCCCGGCGACGGGCCGGTTGATGCTGGCGAACTGGCCGCCGTTTTGTTTGTTCCATTGCCAGATGGCGGGAGGGGTGTAGGGAATTGACATGCAGAACTCCAAAACGATGAGATGACGGCTGGCGGGGGCATCACCAGCTGCGCAACCAGTTTAGCGAAGCAGTTGAATCAGCGCTGGCAACTAAAAGATGGGCAAAGAAGATGAAGCAATCTCCCACCAATCGAGGTGACTGAATTCAGCTCACCCGGCATTTCCCAGCCGCACCCACACGCATATGAATCAGAGAAGGATCACGCGGTGCTCGTTGGATGATCCTAAGCAGTCGTCGAAACAAGCGACCTCCTGCAAAATAACCGCAAAGGGAGGATGTCATCGTGTTTGAAAGCATCGTACTAAGGAACAGCCAAGAGGCCGGGAACGTAACTTTGGGGGCGATGGCTGAAGCGCTTCTTTTCTATCAAAACACCCGCGTCATCATCGGCCATGGAATGCTGGTTTCGCTCGCACGAGGCGGCCTCCTATCCGACATCATTGGACTCGTCCGTGAGGGAAGACTGCAAGCAGTCCACTGTGAAGAAACGCTCGGCACCATTACGAACAGTTATGGCGTTTTACAAGCGCATGACTTCGCCTCATTCAAACTGGTAGGGCACGAAAACGATCGAGGGGCTAACCGTTTAGAGCGTGTCGAAATTAGTTTGCGCACGCAAGGCATCGAACCACGCACGGCGAAAAACCTAGCCACAGCATTCGTCGAGGCAATACCTCAGAAAAGCTTCACAAAAGACGACTATTTGAAAGGTGGAATACCCGCCGCTGCCCGAGCAGATGCGAGAGACATCAACACACTGAAAGGTCTCCTTCGAGTAGGGCTTGCTGCTGTTCCGGGAGGATATGACGCGGGAGATGACCTCAGAGCAGATTTTGTGTTCAGCGATTTGGGGTACTTCTTGTTCGCAAACATTGACTTCGCGGGAATAAATATGCGCAGGGCGGCGATGACACCCGCTTTGGAGCCCCTCACACCCGCAGCGTTGTTGAATCTAGTCCTCGAGTCGCGCGCCGACATGCACCTTGCTGCCTACTACGGCGGCGACTTTACGACCACCGCTCCAAATTCGGCGTTAGTTCGTTGGCGTCAAGCCCATCTACTCGATAGAACAAATCTGAATAGAGAAGAAAAAGAAAACTTCTCAGAAATTATCCTGCCTGACTACCCAAGCGTTAGGGAGGTCATAGATAGCGGCGAACGATCATTCACAGAGTTTTTAAAACTCTTAGATAAAGCGCAAAAGTTCAAAGTTTGGTTGGCGAAGGCGAACCCAGATCAAAAATTGGTGGGCCAATACATCGAGGCGCTAAAAGCGGACACCTGGACCGAAAAAACCCCGATCAAGACATTGCGGTATGTTGTCTCTCTGGGGGCAGGTCTTGTAGATCCTACTTTGGGAGTTATTGCGGGTGTGGCAGATGCATTCGTCCTAGATCGATATCTAAAAGGTTGGCGTCCAAACCATTTCGTAGATAGCCGATTGAAACCCTTCGTGGCGCAAAAATACTAAAGGAATTACAAGACGCGCACTTAGATCCGGTCTCATAGCGGCAACAACAAATTGAGGGGAGCCCATCGAAATGATGGTCTGCTGGCGCATAGTAAATAAACGCCAAAGCCATAAACACTTGGGCTCGCCGTCAATGTGCCTTATCCCAATTAGCCCCCACGCCCACCTCAGCCAGTAACGGCACCTTCAGCGCCGCCACTTCCGCCATCAGGCGCGGGATGTGGGTCTTGAGCCAGTCCACCTCGCTCTCGGGCAGCTCAAACACCAGTTCATCGTGCACCTGCATGATCATCTTGATGTCCGGCTTGTGGGCGTCCAGCTCTTTTTGTACGGCCACCATGGCCAGCTTGATGAGGTCTGCCGCAGTGCCTTGCATGGGCGCATTGATGGCGGCGCGTTCGGCACCGGCGCGGCGGGGGCCGTTGGGGGAATTGATTTCGGGCAGGTACAGGCGGCGGCCGAACACGGTTTCGACGTAGCCCATGGATTTGGCGGCAGCCTTGGTCTCGTCCATGTATTGCTTCACGCCGGGGTAGCGCTGGAAGTATTTGTCGATGTAGGCAGCGGCGGCCTTGGTCTCAATGCCCAAATTCTTGGCCAGGCCAAAGCTGCTCATGCCGTAGATGAGGCCGAAGTTGATGACCTTGGCGTAGCGGCGTTGCTCGCTGGTGACCTGATCGACCTCCACCCCAAACACTTCGGCAGCGGTGGCGCGGTGCACGTCCAGCCCGGCGTGGAAGGCGTGCAGCAGCGAGTGGTCGCCGCTCAGGTGGGCCATGATGCGCAGCTCGATCTGGGAATAGTCGGCGCTGGCGATGACGCGGCCTGCGGGGGCCACGAAGGCCTCGCGCACGCGGCGGCCTTCGGGGGTGCGGATGGGGATGTTCTGCAGGTTGGGGTCGTTGCTGGACAAGCGCCCAGTCACAGCCACGGCCTGGGCGTAGTGCGTGTGCACGCGGCCGGTGCGTGGCAGGGCCAGTTGCGCGAGCTTGTCGGTGTAGGTGCCTTTGAGCTTGACGAGGCTGCGGTGCTCCAGCAGCTTGGCAGGCAGGGGGTAGTCCTCGGCCAGCTTTTCCAGCACTTCTTCGTCGGTGCTGCGGGCGCCGGTGGCGGTCTTCTTCACCACGGGCATGCCCAGCTTGTCGAAGAAGATTTCGCCGAGTTGCTTGGGGCTGCTCAGGTTGAAGGGCTGGCCTGCAATCTCGTACGCCTCGGTTTCGAGCTGCAAGATGCGCTGGCCCAGTTCGTGGCTTTGCGCGGCCAGCGTGGGGGCGTCGATCAGCACGCCGTTGCGTTCGATGCGGTACAGGGCTTCGCTGCTGGCAATCTCCAGCTCGTAGATGAAGCGCAGCTTGTCATCGGCCTGCAGCAGGGGCCACAGGGCGTTGTGCACGTCCAGCGTCTGGTCGGAGTCTTCGCACGAGTAGGCTGCGGCCTTGTCCACCGGCACTTGCGCAAACGGGATCTGGTGCGCGCCTTTGCCGCACAGGTCTTCGTAGGTGATGCCTTTGCGGCCAGTGTGGCGCTCGGCCAGGCTGGTCAGGTTGTGGGGCTTGTGCACTTCAAGCACGTAGCTTTGCAGCATGGTGTCGTGCGCGTAGCCCTGCACCTCAATGCCGTGGTTGGCGAACACATGGCGGTCGTACTTGATGTGCTGGCCCAGCTTGGGGTGCTTGGGGTCTTCCAGCCAGGGCTTGAGGCGGGCGAGCACTTCGTCGATGGGCAATTGCTCGGGCGCATCGGGGCCTTCGTGGCGCAGGGGGATGTAGGCGGCTTCGCCGGGCTGCACGCTGAAGCTGATGCCGACGATTTGCGCGCGCATTTCGTCGAGGGAGTCGGTTTCGGTGTCGATGGCCGTGAGCGGCGCTTTGTGCAAGCGCTCCAGCCACTGGTCAAAGTCGGCCCAGTTGAGGATGGTGTCGTACACCACAGTGCGGTGCTGGGCTTCTTCGGCCACGGTGCTGGCGGAATGGTCGGCAAACAGGTCGCCGCTTTGGCCGGGCATGGCGACGGTGGGGGCTGCAGCGGCGGGGGCGGCTGCGCCTTTGATCGCACTGGCCAGGCCCTTGAAGCCGTATTTTTCGTAAAACGGCAGCAGGCCAGCACTGTCTGGCGCGTCGAGCGTGATGTCGTCAAACGCGGGCAGGCCGGGGATGTAGTCGGCCAGCGCGCAGTCGGTCTTCATGGTGACGAGCTGGCGGCTCAACGCCAACTGGCCGCTGGCGATGGCCTCACGCAGGTTGTTGCCTGCCACGCCCTTGATGGCATCGGCGTTGGCAATCAGGTTGTCGAGCGAGCCGTATTCTTCCAGCCACTTGGCGGCGGTTTTGGGGCCTACCTTGGTCACGCCGGGCACGTTGTCCACGGTGTCGCCCACCAGGGCCTGGTAGTCCACCATCAGCGCGGGGGGCACGCCAAACTCTGCCGTCACACCCGCCACATCGCGGCGTTTGCCGCTCATCGTGTCGATGATGGTGATGTGCTCATTGACCAGCTGGCTCAAGTCTTTGTCGCCGCTGGACACAATGACCTCGATGCCCTGTGCTGCGGCCAGGTTGGCCAGGGTGGCGATCACGTCGTCGGCCTCCACGCCGGGCACGGCCACCACCTTCCAGCCCAGCAGGTCCACCACCTGGTGGATGGGCTCGATCTGGCTGCGCAGGTCGTCGGGCATGGGCGAGCGCGTGGCCTTGTATTCGGTGTACAGCGCGTCGCGAAAGGTGGGGCCGCTGGCGTCGAACACGCACACGGCGTAGTCGGCCGTCACCTCTTTGCGCAGGGCCTGCATCATGTTGATCATGCCGCGGATGGCACCCGTGGCGGGGCTTGTGGGGTCGCCCGGCATGGCCCGCAGGTCGGGCATGGCATGGAAGGCGCGGTAGAGGTAGCTGGAGCCATCCACCAGCACCAGGGTCTTTTTGTCAGTCATGCACGGATTGTGCACGGGCACGGTGCTTCGGGGCGCGTGCCAGAGGGCGCTCTACAATCGCCCGATGCGCGCTCTTCACCTTCTTTTGCTGCTGGGCATTGCCTCCGGCTCCGCTCTGGCCCAAAATTCAAGCCAAAATGCCCCCCAGGGCTCAACAGACAAGCGCGACGCGCTATCAAATCAAGAGCAAACCACAGGCCGCACCAACCAACGCACCGAGCGTATCCAGGTGGAAGACGCGGGCAGCCGTGTGGATGAGCTGCGTGTAGGCGGCCAGACCCAGAACATTTCCGTGCAGCCCAAGACCGGCAACATGCCCGGCTACGAAGTGCAGTCGCCCGACGGCGCCCGCAGCCGCGCAGGCAGCAACAGCGGCGCAGAAACCACCACCGCACCGCGTGTCTGGAACGTGCTCAAATTCTGATCTCCTGCGGCGCGTGCGGTGCCTGCCAGCCCCGGCGCGCTGCCTCCATGAAGCCGCTGCGCGCCCTGCCCCCCTCCTGCCAGTTTTTCATTTCTTTGTAACCCCCTGAGCGATGGCCGTTTTTACCGAAGTCTCCAACTCCGAGGCGCGCGAGCTGCTGCGCCGTTTGCAACTGGGTGAGCTGGTAGAGCTGCGCGGCATTGAGGGCGGTATCGAGAACACCAACTACTTTCTGACCAGCAGCCAGGGCGAGTTCGTGCTGACGCTCTTCGAGCGCCTGACGGCGGAGCAGTTGCCGTTTTACCTGCACCTGATGAAGCACCTGGCGCACGGCGGTGTGCCCGTGCCCGACCCACGTGCCGACAAGGACGGCGACATCCTGCACACCGTGTGCGGCAAACCTGCCGCCGTGGTGAACAAGCTGCGCGGCAAGAGCCAGCTGGCACCCCAGGGCGTGCACTGCGCGGCCGTGGGCACCATGTTGGCGCGCATGCACCTGGCAGGGCGCGATTTTGACCGGCACCAGCCCAACCTGCGCGGCCTGCCCTGGTGGAACGAGACCGTGCCCGTGGTGCTGCCCCACATCGACCCGGCACAGGCGGCGCTGCTGCGGTCCGAGCTGGCCTACCAGAACCATGTGGCCGCCAGCGCAGCGTATGCCGCCCTGCCGCGCGGGCCTGTGCATGCCGACCTGTTCCGCGACAACGTGATGTTCGATGGCGAAGAACTCACCGGCTTCTTCGACTTCTACTTTGCGGGCATAGACACCTGGCTGTTTGACCTGGCCGTGTGTCTGAACGACTGGTGCATCGACCTGCCCACGGGCGCACACGATGCCGAACGCGCCACGCGCATGCTGGATGCCTACCAGGCCGTGCGCCCGCTCACCGGTGCAGAGCGCGAGCTGCTGCCCGCCATGCTGCGAGCAGGCGCGCTGCGGTTCTGGATCTCGCGCCTGTGGGACTTTTACCTGCCGCGCGAGGCCTCGATGCTCACGCCGCACGACCCCACCCATTTCGAGCGCGTTTTGCGCGCCCGCCTTGCGCACCCTGTGCACGCCTGAGCACAGTGCCCTGTGCCCGCGTGCCTTTGGGCCTTAGTCTTTGGGCTATAAGTCTTGGGCCTTGGGCTTTCACGGCTCATCGTTGATTCCTTGCCCAGGGGCCGGAATGGGCCACTGGGGTAAATTCCAAGCTATTGCACTGCCACGGGCGGCCTTTTGCCGTCGGCAGTGCCCGGGTGCAAACCCCACCTTTCTTCCGCAACACTTTTTTCATGAAACTCCACATCGTCCCCGCCCGCACCGGCATGACCTGGGTCAAGCTCGGTATCCGGACGTTCTGGCGGCAGCCCATGGCGCTGGCGGCGCTGTTCTTCATGACCATGGCAGCCATATCGCTGGCCACCTTGATTCCGCTGGTAGGCTTCGCTGTGGCGCAAATGCTGCTGCCATCGGCCACCCTGGCCATGATGGTGGCGGCAGCGCAAGCCTCGCAGGGGCGGTTTCCCACACCGGCCGTGCTGCTGGTGGCGTTTCGCACGGGACAGCAACGGCTGCGCGACATGCTGGTGCTGGGCGCCCTGTATGCAGTGGGTTTTCTGGCGGTCATGGGCCTGTCGGCCTTGGTAGACGGCGGGCAGTTTGCCAATGTGTACCTGGGCGGCGCCCCATTGACGCGAGAAGTGGCGGAAGATCCTTCGTTCCAGGGCGCGATGTGGCTGGCCATGCTGCTGTACCTGCCGCTGTCGCTGCTGTTCTGGCATGCGCCGGGGCTGGTGCACTGGCATGGCGTGCCGCCGGTTAAAGCCCTGTTCTTCAGCATCGTGGCCTGCGGGCGCAACTTCAGCGCATTCCTGGTCTACGGCCTGGGCTGGTTCGGCGTGTTTCTGCTGGGGGGGCTGGTGGTGGCGCTGGTATCGACGCTGTTGGCCACGGTGGGGCTTGCAGCATCAGCGGCAGGCGGCATCATGGTGGGCGCCGCGCTGATGATGGCGGCGATGTTCTTCACGTCGGTGGTGTTCACCTTCCGTGACAGCTTCGAGCCCCCTTCGACCCCTGCCGAGGTACCCCATGACACACCACCACCCGACTCCCCAGCTCCTGGGCCGCACTGAGAGCGAGCTGCTGTGGCACCGGAGGCGCAGCCTGCTGCAGGCGGCCGCTGCATGGGTGGCCGCAGGGGGGTGGGTGGCCGCGCAGGCGCAAGCGGGCAGCAATATCGTAGAGGTACGCGGAGACGTGCTGCGCAATGGCCAGGTGCTGACCGCACGGGACAGCATTGCAGCGGGTGACCGCATCGAAACAGGCCCGGGTTCCACGGCAGTCTTTGCCGTGGGAAACAGCGCTTTCATGGTGCGGCAAAACACCCGCATGGCACTGGAAGGCGACACACCTACAGCCATCAAGGTGCTGCGGGTGCTGACCGGCGCGGTGGCCAGCGTGTGGGGGCAAGGCACCGACCGCCAGGTGATCCTGCCCACCGCCACGGCGGGAATCCGTGGTACCGGCGTGTATGCCGAGGTGTTTCCCGAACTGGCCCACCGGGGCTACTTCTGCAATTGTTATGGGACCGTGGACCTGGCCGCTGGCAATGAGAGCGTGGTCAGCCAGTCGGTCTACCACCACGCGTTCTGGGCCGAACCTGCGCCGCGCAATGGCCGCCTTCTGACACCTGCGGGCGCCGTCAATCACACCGACGAAGAACTGGAGTTTCTGGCCAGCCTCATCGGCCAGCGAACGGCCTGGCAGATTGCCGGGCGCAAAGGCACGAAGGATGGCAGCGGGCAGATCCACTACCCTGCGCCCGGCGGCGCAGCGCCTGAAGCCACGCCCACGGCACCACCCGCGCCATCCGTACCTGCACCTGCACCCGCACCCACCCGTGCGGCACCACCGCCGCCTGGCTACACCAGCACCTACTGACGCGCCTTCAGCGACCAGGGAAACACCCCACTGCAGGCGCAGTGCGCAGTGGGCAACGCCCAATGAACAAGACCCACTGGGCAGTGGGTTGCCCTGGGGTGGCAACCCTCTGGCCAGCGGGCCGAGTCGGTCAAAAAGCGAACTTGCGGGGAATCAGGTCCCGATCACGCCACCGTCGTTCTTGGTGATCACGATGGTGGCCGAGCGGGGACGCTTGCCCGCGCCGTAGCCAATGCTGGAGGGCCACTGGCTCTGGTACTTGGTAGCGTCGCCCACATTGGCCAGGGCAGTGCCTTCACCGGGGTGCTGGATGTTCACGAAGATGGCCTTGCCGTCGGGCGTTTCGGCCACGCCGGTGATTTCGCTGCCCTTGGGGCCGACCAGGAAGCGCTTGAGCGTGCTTTCGGTCGCGGCCTTGCCCACGGGGGTCACGATGTCCAGCTTGGAGCCGTCGGTCTTGGTGTAGCTCAGGGTCTTGTTGCCGCCGTCACCCACTTGGCCAGGCACAGCGGCCAGCATCATGCAGTTGGTCACGTCGGTGTAGGCGCCGTCGTCGGTCTGGATCCAGCAGATGCCGGTGGCCTTGCTGAATGCCAGGCCGTCGGGGCTGGAGAAGTCCTGGTCGGCCGTCAGGGACGAGATGTTGACCATCGTCTTGTCGGCACCGGCTTCAGCGCCGAACAGATACACATCCCAGGTGAAGGCCGAGACCGAAGCGCCTTCCTTCATCCGCACCATGTGGCCATTGGGGTTGCCGTTCTGGGCCGAGGTGCCCTTCATGTCGGTGTAAGCGCGTGGGTTGGCAGCGTCGGGCAGGTACTGACCGCTGGCGGGGTTGACACTGCGGTTGCTGTTGTTGGTCAGCGTGAAATAGATCTCGCCGTTGGCCGGATTGACGGCGTTCCACTCGGGGCGGTCCATCTTGGTGGCGCCCACGGCATCGGCTGCCAGGCGGGTATTGATGGCGATGTCGGCAGCGTCGGCAAACTTGTAGGCTGCATAGCCGCTGATGGCAGTGTTGGCCAGCGCCAGTTCGACCCAGGTGCCCGTCCCATCGGCATTGAACTTGGCCACGTACAGCTTGCCGCTGTCCAGGTACTTGTCGCCCACGGCCATGCGGTCGGCGGCATTGGCATCGGCGGCGTTCCACAGCGCGGTGGACACGAACTTGTAGATGTACTCACCGCGCGAATCGTCCCCCATATAGACCGACAGCGGCTTGCCCGCCTCCACCTTGCCGAAAGCCGCGCTTTCGTGCGCAAAGCGGCCCAGGCCCGTGCGCTTCTTGGCCATGCGGGTCTTGTCATAGGCGTCGATCTCGACGATGTAGCCCATGCCGTTCATCTCGTTGCGGTAGTCATCGCTGCCGTCCACCGAGGTGCCGGTCTTGCTGTTGTTCCAGCGCTGGTACTGGTCGGCCGTGCCGCCGCTTTCCCAGCCGTGGCGCGATGCAGCGCCCTGGTTGCGGCCATAGCGCTTGAGCGCTGTCACGCTCTTGTCGTTGCCACGTGCCGCATCGTCCGCAGCGCCACGGGTGAAGTAGCCAAACCAGTTTTCCTCACCAGTGAGGAACGTGCCCCAGGGCGTCTTGCCCGTGCCGCAGTTGTTGAGCGTGCCGCGGGTGGCGGTGCCAGTGGGGGAATACTTGGTGATCAGTTGCGCATTGCCACGCGCGGGGCCCGAGATCTCGATGGGGCTCAGTGAAGTCAGGCGGAAGTTGAGCGCAGAGTTCTGCACATAGGCCCACTTGCCACCCGACTTGGCGACTTCAATCACGGCAATACCGTGGATCGCCGTTTCCTTGTCGATTTCGGCGGCGGGGCGTGGCAAGGTGGTTGTGCCACCGTTGGCGTGCAGGAAGTGGGACGAGAGCTTTTCGTCAGTGGTGGCCTCGTGGTTGATGGCCAGCAGTCCGCGGTCGATGGCGTTGTCGTTGCGCTTGCCGTCGGTACCCAGGCCAAACCACTCCATGCCGTCATGGTGGTCGCCGCCGCGCTTGTCAAAGTCGCCGTCGGTGCCGTCGTTCTTGTAGGCAGCCACGCCAGCAGCGATGGGGTCGCCCAGCGCAAACAGCACGCTGGCGGTGTAGCCAGCAGGCACGGCCACCACGTCGGCCAGGCTCTTGGGTACAGCGCCAAAGCCCAGCAGCTTGGGCCCTGCTGGAGGCTCCACCACGGCAGGGTCATCACTGCCACCACAGGCGGTCACACCAAAGCCAGCCAGCATGGCCGTGCCCACCGAACCCACGCTGCCGCGCAACAAGCCACGGCGCGACAGGCGTGCACCCAACACAGCATCAAACGTGGGGTTGGCAGAGGTGTTGGAGTTTTCGTTGTTGAAGTCAATCGCCTGCTCGGGCGCGTCCACACGGTGGTTCATCGTGATCCTCGGGTTGTTGGTTGCAAAACCCATGGAGCGTAGAAACCACCGGTGACATCGCCATGAAGGTTTTGCGGCGGTTTGATGACAGCCACTCCTGCAACTTCCGTCCACCGCGGCAGCACCAAACGCAGGATCAATTCACAAATACGAATCACTACTATTTGTATAATTGACGCCCACCCATGCCCACCCAGCCATGCCCTCGCACCTTGTGGTGCGCAGGTTTCCCCAGCCAGTGCGGCCCCTACGTTGACCACCACAGCGCCGCAGCAGGCCCACCGGCCTTCCATGCCGCAGCCTGAGCGCCCTACTGCCCTGGAGACCACTGCATGACACATCCCCTTCTGAAGACCTCTGTCCTGGTGGCCGCCCTGGCCCTGTGCACGGTTGGAACCCACGCTGCAGCACAGACAGGGGCGGCAGCGGCACCGTCGGCACAAGCACGGGAAGTCAACAACAACACCGTGGCCGCGCACTACGTGCAGTTGGTGCATGCCAACTACACCGACACGCTGAATGCGGCCAGGGCGCTGCAGACCGCTGTGCTGGCCTTCACCGCAAAGCCTTCTGCAGAAACACTGGCAGAGGCCCGCAAGACATGGCTGGCAGCCCGTGAGTTCTATGGCCAGACCGAGGCCTTCCGCTTCTACGGCGGCCCCATCGACAACGACAACGGTCCCGAGGGCCGCATCAACGCCTGGCCCATGGACGAGTCGTTTGTGGACAGCGTGCAAGGCAAACCCAACGCCGGGCTCGTGAACAACCGCAAGTTCATCATCCACAAGAAAAACCTGTCAGCCCAGAACGAGCGCGGCGGCGAAGAAAACATTGCCACCGGCTGGCACGCCATCGAGTTCTTCCTGTGGGGCCAGGACCTGTCAGAAAACGGCCCCGGCAACCGCAGCTTTGAAGACTTTGTGGACGGCAAGGCACCCAATGCGGACCGCCGCCGCAAGTACCTGGAGGTGGTGACCGAACTGCTGATCGACGACCTGAGCACACTCGCCAAGGCGTGGGCGCCCGACGCCAAAAACAACTACGGTGCGCGCTTTGCCAAGGGTGGACGCGAGTCGGTGCGCAAGATGCTGGTGGGCCTGGGCTCACTCTCGCGCGGCGAGCTGGCCGGGGAGCGACTGGAGGTGGCCCTGAACAGCCAGGACCAGGAAGACGAGCACTCCTGCTTTTCGGACAACACCCACCGCGATGCGGTGACCAATGCACAAGGCATCCAGAACGTGTGGCTGGGCCAGTACAAGCGGGCCGACGGCACCGTGCTGCAAGGCCCCTCGCTGCGTGACTTGGTGGCCACCAAGGACGCCGCGCTGGCAGACAAGACCACGCAGCAAATCGCCGCGTCGGTGGCCGCAGCCGAAGGCATTCAAGCCCCGTTCGACCGCGAAATCATCGGTGGCAAGGACGCACCCGGTCGCCAGCGCATTCAAAAGACCATCGATAGCCTGACACAACAAAGCAAGGACCTGGTGGCCGCCGCCAACGCGATTGGAATCACCAAGTTGACGCTGGTCCAGCCTTGAACATGCAACTCCCGCAAGCCCAAAACCGCCAGCGCCCCATGCGTTGGGCGTCAGCCAGCATCAGCATCGCCATCCTCGGTTTCGGCGCGCTCGGCATCAGCGCCTTGGTCGCCGTCCCGCAGCCCGACCCGTTGGGCGAAAAAACAGGCGGTGACACCACGGTGTACGCCACCGGCCGCAACGCGTTCTCGTTCCCAGCCGCCAATCTGGAAGACGCCGAGCGCACCCGCTTTGTCATCGGCAACTCGTTCTTCAAACGCAACTGGGTCGAAGCACCCGCGTCGACCCAGGCGCGCGACGGCCTGGGACCGCACTTCATTGCGCGGTCGTGCGGTGGGTGCCATGTGCAGGATGGACGCGGCGAGCCACCAGCGATCTTCAACCGCCTGGGCGACACCAAAGACCCGACCGTGGCATTGCTGATGCGGCTGTCCATCCCTGGCAAAGACGCACACGGCGGCCCCAAGCCTGACCCGGTCTATGGCGACCAGTTCAACAATGCTGCCATCCAGGGCGTCAAGCCCGAGGGTCGCGTCACACTGCGCTACGAAACGATCCACGGCAAGTTTGCCGACGGCACGCCCTACACGCTGCAAAAACCCGTGTACGGCTTTGCCGACCTGGGCTACGGCCCCCTGCACCCGGACATCATGATCAGCCCGCGCATTGCGCCACAGATCATCGGCGTGGGCCTGCTCGAAGCCATTGCCGAAGCCGACATCCTGGCCAACGCCACCGACCAGGCGGCAGCCCCCGGCCCCATCAAGGGGCAAGCCAACAAGGTGTGGGACGCCCCTTCGGGAGCCATGATGCTCGGCCGCTTTGGCTGGAAAGCCAACGTCGCCACCATTGCCCACCAGACCGGTGGTGCCTTCCTGGGCGACATGGGCATCACATCGCGCCACTTTGCACAGGAGGCCTGCACCCCCGCGCAAAAAGACTGCCTGGCAGCACCCAGTGGCCAGGAGGACGCCAGCGTGCAAGGCCAGCCCGGTGTGGAGATTGACGACAAAACCCTGGCCGACGTGATCTTCTACCAGGCCACGTTGGCCCCGCCAGCACGCCGCAATGTGAACGATGCGCAGGTACTGCGCGGCCAGGCCCTGTTTGCGCAGGCCCAATGCGCCACCTGCCATCGGCCCAGCTATGTGACGCAGGCCGGGCCGTTCCCGCACCTGACGAGCAAGGCACTGAACGGCCAGCGCATCTGGCCCTACACCGACCTGCTGCTGCACGACATGGGCGAGCGGCTGGCTGACAACCGCCCCGACTTTGGCGCCAACGGCCGCCAGTGGAAGACCCCGCCGCTGTGGGGCACAGGCCTGATCAAGGACGTGAACGGCCACACCCGCCTGCTGCACGACGGCCGCGCCCGTGGCGTGCTGGAGGCGGTGCTGTGGCACGGCGGCGAGGCCGAAGGGTCCAAAAACCAGGTGCTCAAGATGAAGAAACCCGATCGCGATGCCTTGGTGAAATTTGTGGAGTCGCTGTGACACACACCCTCCACGTTCCACCACTGCGCCGCTCGCTGCCCTCAAGGCGGCCGCGTTTTCACCATGGGGCGGCCCAGCGATGAGAACACCCCTCCTTGCCGCCGCACTGCTGCTGGCCGCACTGCAACCGCTCGCCGCGAAGGTGCAGCCCGCCCAGCCCATGCCTCCCGCCTGGCAGCGCGAGGCCGTGCCGTTCTACGACACTGTGCACGCCCTGCAAGGCATCTATGGGCACTGGGCACTGCGCCGCGCCAAAGACTTTGACGAGAACGCCCAGGCGCTGGCGCCCGCAGTGGCCGCGCTGTGCGGGGCCTCCCCCCATGACAGCAAGGCCGCCCTGGCCGCCGCACGCACCTCCTGGCAGACGACTGCGCGTGCGTGGGAGCAACTGTCGGCCGTGTCGATCGGCCCGGTCATCGCCCGCCGCAGCCAGCGTGCCATCGACTTCTCCCCCACCCGCCCGGCCCTCATCGAAAAGGCCATCGCTGCCCAGCCGCAAGGCGCCAAGGCGTTTGAGCGCATCGGGACGCCCGCCAAAGGCCTGCCCGCGCTGGAATGGCTGCTGTGGACGCGCCCGGCGCAGCCTGGCAGCCCCACCTGCAGCTACGCAAACGAGGTGGCACACGACGTGGCGCGCGAATCCGCCGCACTGCTGGCGGCCTTTGCCGTCGCTGTTGGCACGGACTGGGGCGCAGAAGGCGAACAGGAGCAGTCCACCCAGGCCATCAGCGAATTCGTGAACCAGTGGGTGGGCGGCATCGAACGCCTGCGCTGGGCACAGATGGAAAAGCCCCTGCGCGCCGCTGGATCAGGGGCTGGAACGCGCACCCCAGACTACCCCCGCACTGCGAGCGGCAGCACTCTGGCCGCCTGGGCTGCGACCTGGGCGGGTGTGCGCAGCCTCACGGCCCTGCCCGCTGGTGCTGCCATGCCAGCCCCCGGCGAGGCCCTGGTGCCGCTGGAGATGTACTTGCGCGGCAAAGGGCTCAATCCCCTGGCTGACAAACTGCGCCAGGCCACCGGCAAGGTGGATGCATCGATGGCGCAGGTGCAGAAATCCGGCCTGCAAAACAGGGCAGCCATCCAGCAGGCCGCCAAGGACCTGGCCGCGCTCAAGTTCCTGGCCGAATCCGAAGTGGCACCCGCGCTGCAGGTGAGCATTGGCTTCTCGGACGCCGATGGCGACTGACCTCCATCGCCGCGCAACGCTGGCGGGCCTGGCAGCATGGGTGTTCGCTCCGGCGTCCGCCTTGGCCCAAACCGGCGACGCCCTGCACCTGGCCGCCGCGTGGGAAAAGCGGGGCAGCTTCCACATCGGCCTGCTGTCCCTGCTTGGGGGGACAACAGGCGCCGGGCAGCCCTTGCAAATCCTCGCGTCGCTCGAAGTCCCCACCCGCGCCCACGGCCTTCTTGTGCTGCCGGATGGCTCGGTGCTGGCCACCGCCCGCCGCCCCGGCGATTGGCTGGTGCGCTGGCACCCCGCCCCCCAGACCGAACCCCAATGGCTGTGGCAAGAAGACGGCGAGCGCAGCTTTAACGGCCACATCATCGCCAGTGCCGATGGCGCCACGCTCTACACCACGGAGACCGATACAGAAACCGGTGCCAGCTGGGTCGGCGTGCGCGACGCCCGCACACTCCAAAAATTCGCCGAATGGCCCACCCACGGCATCGACGCGCACGAACTGGCCTGGGACCCAAACACCCTGGGCAGCAGCGGCCCCAGCCTCATCGTCGCCAACGGCGGCGTACCCACAGCCCCTGAAACTGGCCGCATCAAACGCGACCTGCAAACCATGGATTCATCCATCGTGCGGCTGGATGGGAAAACAGGCCGCCTGATCGGCCAATGGCGCCTGCCAGACCGGCGCCTGAGCCTGCGACACCTGGCCTGGAACCCCAATGGCAACGGCACGCGATGGCTGGGCATCGCACTGCAAGCCGAACACGACAACACCGCAGCCAAAGACGCCGCGCCCGTTCTGGCACTGTTCGATGGCAAGACCCTGCGCACAGTGCCCACGCCACAGCACATCGCACCAACCCTCCACGGCTACGGCGGCAGCGTGGCCGCCACACCAGCAGGCTGGGCCGTGAGCTGCCCGCGCGCCAACGGCATCGCCACCTACACCCCAGAAGGTGAATGGTCGGGCCTTGTACCTCTGCCCGAGGCGTGTGCACTGGCCGTGCAGAGCAGCGCGCTGTGGGCGGGCGGCCTGGACGCGAGCCTGCAAAACGCCCAGGCTGCGGTACCCACAAGCCACCCGCATGGGCGCAGCCTGCAAGGTGTGCGGCTGGACAATCACTGGGTGGTGACCTCTGGAACTTGAAGCAGCGGCTCGGATGGTTTGATGGGCCTCGTGCGGGGTTCGTGTCCCTTGGTGGCATGGAGTGCTTGGCAGAAAAATCTGAGAGGCTCCACCTTTCGTTTGCCGTGACAGAGCTATTGCAGGATTTGGTGCAACAGGGGCCTGGCGCTGGAAATCGTAAAGCGCATGAGGCGCAAATTTCTAACATCAACTCTCGCGAGCTCGGACGCGTTCCTGTCGATGTACACCTTTGAGAACACCTGCCGCATCCAGAGCGACACCCAGGCCAGAGGCGCACTGACGGAGGTGAACCCGCAGATCGTGAACGGCGTGGCCCAGGCCATGCGCGTGCAGACGGGCGGGCAAGGAGGGGCATTTACCAGGCCTGCGCTGCTGCGCAAGGTAGAGCGCGAAATGCCGGGCTGGAATACCTGAGGCGTTCCTCAGCCCCCGACTTCTGGGCTTCTTGCGCGGGTCACGGATTCAGGCGCCAAATTTGTAGAACTCTTTATTTGCCCATTCATCATCGTACGCAGAGAGCACCTTTTCGTGCGCCTGGCCCGTGGCGATCGCCTTAGGATCATTGGCGAGCTTCGACTCCAAGCTTGCTCGAATATTTGGCCATCTCAAGACATACATCAAATATGCCAATGGCTCATCGCCAATCGTCTTCTCAAAGTACATGTCCAACAGCAACTTCTCAAAGTCACTTTGATACGCAGGTGCATGCTCGATGAGTGACAAACACTTTCGGTAGTGTGGTTCTGCCAGTTCAAATGAATACTGCGTATCAAGCACACGTTCTGCCTCCGCAAGCTCTGCTTGAAAATCGTTGATCAATTGGTCTTTACCCATGAGCCCCCCCGTGGCAAAGTTGGATTTGGTACCCAGACCTTGGGCACAAATTTACCTGTCGCATCTAATCCAGCATTGTTGAAAGCAGTCTCTGCCACTGACCCAATATTCGATGATGGTTGGTAATGTCCAGAGGCATTATCAATCCATTTGACATTGCCGTTGCATAGCTGAAGTTCGCCAGCGGCTTGGACCGGCGCACCACCTGTCAAACTGGTATGGCCACTCCTGCCAACAATAAGAGTGCCCTGTTCAGTAATCACATAATTGAAGTTACCACTGATCCCACGGAGTCTTTCGTTAGGTACCATTTTGGCGGGATCAATGACGTGCTCTGGATAAATATTTCCAAATAGCGGCTTGGCCGTCCCTACCCCATTCACCCCGGCAATAGGACCGCCAGCCGTGGGCGCCACCATACCAGCAAACCCCTGCGTAATGGCAGCACCCGCCGCGAGTCCCAGCGAATACCGGTCAGCCGGCAGTCCTTGCGCTATCTGGGCGCGAAGAATGTCCGACGCCATAGCAACCTGCAGCATCGATGGGTTGCCATCAGCCGATGTGATCTGGGCATGGCGCGCTTGTAGCTTTTGCATCTCCCCGATGTCGCCAGCTTCACGCGCGGCGTTGAAAGACTGGCGCAACTGCCCCAGTTCCCGTGCTCGCTGCACCTCTTGCTGCGTGCTGTCTGCGGGGGTCAATGCTTCTGCTACGTCATAGATGGTGTTGCCTGCAGCACGCATGCCTCGGCTAAGGATGTCGTCTCCGCTCCAGTACGCGCTCATTGAGTCACGTGAGAACAGGCCGTTGTCTTGCGCAGTTCCTGCGAGCGACCCTGCTAGTGCAGGATTCACAAACCCTCGTCCGCCTCCGGCTCCTCCCGCATAGGTCTCTGCCGCCTGCTGCGCAGCTAGCTCTTCCAGCGCCTCCCGCTGCGCCCGCCCCGCACTCTCCTGCGCAATTGCCTGCCCGCCCAGTTGCGCCGCGCTCATGTCCGACAGATCAAACTGCAGCACCTGCCCCGGCTGCACGATGGGTATGCCTTGTGCGTTCAGCTGTACCTGCCCGCTGGCCACCAGTTGGCCGTAGGCCGCTATTTGCTGCTGTCTGTCCAGCCCCGCCGCTGCCAGCGCCGCCAGGGGGCCTTGGCCTTGGCCGACCACTGCTTCGGTGATGGCTTGCGCGCCGGGGGCCATGCTGCCGTTCAGGGCGATTCCGCCGTCGATTTCGTTGCTCCAGTTCGATAGCGCGTCGCCCGAGATTTGCAGTCCCTGCCCTGCGGGCCCCGGCCGCAGGCCCAGGCCCTGTGCATCCACTTCGCTGGGGCCCAGGTTCCTCACCCAGTCGCTGGAGGGCTTGTCTCCTGCACCATTTGCTATCTGGCCTGGGTTCTGGCTTGGTGCTTTGGCCTGCGCTCCCCGCAGTTCTTCGCCCAGCACTTCGCCCAGGAAGTCACTCGCAAATCCAGCTGCCGGGTCGTTGCTGCCCACCACCTTCACTGCGCTGCTGGCCGCTCGGCTCAGCAGCTTGAGCATGCTGGCTTCTTGCACGCTCAGGTCTGCGCGGCACGCGCCTGTTGTTGACTACTCGACGCCTCCACCACACGCAGCCAACAGGAATCACACCAAGCCTTCGTCATCCGCTTCATCCGCTTGGGGCTGTTTCCACACACTGCGCGAAGCGCCTAACTTTGAGATGTGGTGGACAACGCAGCATCCGCTGAGTCGTAACGGTATAGCGACGGCGCGGGCCTTGCTCTTTTTAGCAAGGGCCGTGACGAGAGCGGGCCACACCGCTCAGACTCATCAAGTCAGCCGCCTTCGGCTCCTCGCTTATTCAGCAGCGCGAGCAAGTCAACGCCACCTTTCACCCAGAACTTGCTGGAAGTGGGAAACACATCCTCGGGGTATTCCGTCGCAAAGTCGATGAAGCGACCAGTCCATCCATCCGGAACATAACGCTCCATTACGACCCCCTGGGAGTAAAACGCACCAACCTCTTGTCTATCGAAGTCAACGAACATAACCGGGAACAGGTCGCTGACGTCCCACCAGGAACTAGCCGTTTGGTAGCGCTTGGCAAGCTCCACCGCGAGCGTGTCCGGCGCGACTTCGTAGCCCTTCAAGCAAGCAAGGAATTCAGCCGCGTTCTTCTCGTTCACGACGTTGAACCCGAAGCGATATGCCTCGTTGAACTCCGGCACGTCATAGCCGTTCTGGATGAACTCGTAACGCCACTTGTTCACGTCCATGACCCACCAGTCACGGTCGCACCGGAACCAACGAATTCGCCCCTCGTAGCGAACAGCGACAACAACGTTCTCAACATCCATTGTGCTCATGGAGTACCACCCTTCTTAACTTTGCCTGACCCAGGTACCGCGACCTCTTCAAGCCATTTTGCCCAGATATCCGGCAGTTCATAGGAGCGACCTGGCGTCGTGGGGTCAACCACCTTTGGAGCCAAGCCGCCTTGGTTCGCAGGGTTGGTTCTATAGCCAGCCTGCGGTATGGCTTGCTCGTCGATGAAGTTACCCATCCACGGCGGAACATCGAACGACGTGACGTTGGCCCCTGGCCGCTTGCTCAGGAAGTATTCCGCATGCGCCGGATCGCCAATACTGATGTTCAATGTCGTCCGGCTAATTACCGGGTTACCGCTCTCGTCGATGGCAATCAGCTGACGACTTGCGAGCGGCGGCGTTCCGCCCTGGACTCGGAAGACCGTCACCGTCTCCCCGGCACCTGCAGCATTGCCAATCCTAACCCCCCCAAACTGCGAATTCAGCTGACGCGGCACAGACAAATTCGCGGCCGCATCCTGCACTGCCAACTGCGCCCCACTGCGCACATTCTGCACAGCAGCCATTCCCAATCCTGCCCTGGCCGCACCCACGCCTCCCATGGCAAGACCGGCCACGTTGATGGCACTTTGCGTGGTCATGACCTGGGCGCTCAGGTAGTCACCCCTGGCGTTGGCCGCCTGGATCTGGTTCAGCTGCAACGCGTTGCTTGCGCTCTGCGCCGCGCCGTGCCAATTGCCAGTCACGGCGCGCAGGGCGCCCCGTGATATTTGTCCAGGCAGGTTCAGCAGCGAATTGCCTAGCTCGATGTTGCGGGCCGTGGCGGCTTGTGCTGCGGGCACGTTGTTGGCCAGCCAACCGCCGGTTACCGCATTTCCGATCGCCCACACTTGGTCCGAGGCGAACTGCACGCCACCGTGCAGGATGCCTGCAACACCAAGGACGGTACCTGCTGCACGCTCGATGGCCTCATCCGCCAGTGCGCTTCCTGTGGTTGGCTCAATTGGCTCATTCCTATTGCGGGACTCCAACTCAAAGCGGCGCAGGTCTTCGGGCAGCATCAGCTGCGCGGTCTCCCGCACCTCGGTGTCCGCCAGCATGGGCTCGCCCTGGTTGCTTTGCGCCAGCGCGCTGGTGGTGCCGTCAGCCCAGATCAGCTGGGCGGGCTCCATGTAAGTGCCACTGCCATCAAAGTAACCCGCATCACCCACCGTGCCAATGGGGGCGGACGCAAGCTGGATGCCTTGCGACGAGGGTAGTGTGGCCGGGTTGGCAAATGCCTCTACCCACTGCGCCGTCTGTGCATCTACTTCGCTGGGGCCCAGGTTTCTCACCCAGTCGCTGGAGGGCTTGTCTCCTGCACCATTTGCTGTCTGGCTTGGGGCTTGGCTCTGGCTTTGTTCTTTGGCCTGCGCGCCCTGCAGTTCTTCGCCCAGGAAGTCACTCGCAAATCCCGCTGCCGGGTCGTTGCTGACCGTGAGGGGCTTGGTGTGCGCCAGGTCGATGCCCAGGCCTGCGGCGTTTTCGGCGGTGACCAGCAGGGGTTTGGTGTGCGCCTGCACCATCTGGGCCAGTGTGCCGCTGGGGGTGTGATCGGTGGGGCCAAAGAGGGAGGTGCTGGCCAGGGCCGTGTCGGCGTAGGGGTCGGGCTGGGCCTGGCTGCCAGAGTCGCCGGAGCC
>CAXIRU010000039.1:0-108729 GCA_964031875.1 Acidovorax facilis | reverse complement strand
GCTGGGGGTGTGATCGGTGGGGCCAAAGAGGGAGGTGCTGGCCAGGGCCGTGTCGGCGTAGGGGTCGGGCTGGGCCTGGCTGCCAGAGTCGCCGGAGCCACCGGGGCTGCTGTCGGCAAAGGCGCCTGTGGGGTCCTGTTGCGGGTCCTGGTAGGAGGCCTGGTACGGGTCTGTGAAAAGGTGGGCGCTACCAGCAGGGGTCTGGCTGACCAGGTCGCCAGGGGCGGGGGCGTAGGTGGAGGCGGAGGGTGCAACTTGCATGGCGCGCGACTGTGCCCACTGGCCGCAGCGCGCGAAACTGGGAAGGCTCCTAGCTAGGGACGTTCCTAGCTAGGAATGACCCCTACATGGGGTGGGCTGGCGTGGGTGGCTTGGTATGCAAGGAATCGGCCTGTAGGGCATACAGGGATTGCGCAAGCAGCTATTATATCAAGAGCACCCTGCGCACGGTGATTGGAGCCGATGGGGCGAAGGGGGTTACAGACTTTTACGCAGGGTGGCGGGGTTGTGAGTGCGATGAGAGGCGCTGCAGGGCGTGGGCGTCAGGGAGGCGGCGCCAGTCAGAAGCTTCATGGGCGACCCATATCCTGATGAAAAGGCGAATCCGTACCCTGCAAACACAAGCCGACTGCAGTGGGTACTTCGGCATAGAACTACTGGCTTACAGCGGCTGGCCTACAACGGCTGGCTGGTGCTGGCTGGTGCTGGCTGCGTGCTGCCGCAATGCAGTCAGGATGTGTTGCGCCGACTCCACAGCGCTGTGGCGCGCAGTGTCCACCACAAGCCGGTCGCGCTTCCAATACGTGTAGTCGTGCTGCAAAACCGCCTGCCAGATGGGCGCCACCAGCCCGGGGACATCCATGGCGCGTGTTTCCACCCGCCGCCGATGTTCTGTGGGGTCTGAGCAAATCACTTCAACTTCCAGCAGCAGCGCTTTTGTGTCGCGGGCTACGGCACGCCAGGCGTCGCGCGTCACGGGCAGCGGGTTGACGCAGTCCGCCAGCACCGCCAGGCCCTGCTCAAGCTGGGTGTGTGCGAGTGCGTAGGCCACCCTATAGCCCGCTGTGCCTACATCTCCCGCGATCAACATCCCGGAATCGCGCAGCGCCTGCTCGATGGTGTCGATGCGCAGGTACACCGCCTGCCACTGCGCCAGCAGCGCCCGGGCCACGGTGCTCTTGCCCACGCCGGGCAGCCCACCGAGCACGACCAGGACCGGAGTGGGCAGAGCGTCAGCGCTCAATCCACCACCGTGAGCTTGGCGACCGAGAGCGCCAGCCACTTGGTGCCATGGCGCGGGAAGTTGACCTGAGCACGCGCATCGTCGCCGGTGCCTTCGATGGCCAGCACCTTGCCCTCGCCAAACTTGGTGTGGAACACGGCGATGCCCGCACGCAGGCCGTGGGAGGGCGCAGCCTTCTGCACAGGCACAGGAGGGCTGGCAAATGTCTCGGATTTGAAGCCAAATTGGCCCCTAGCGCTTGAACCATAACCGCTACCAGCTCCTGAATTAGTAGCAAAACTCGGCGAATACGAACCAAAGCCTTGCTGCTTGGGCGTGATCCACTTGAGGCACTCTTCGGGCAGTTCGTCAAAGAATCGGCTCTTGACGTTGTAGCGCGTCTGGCCGTGCAGCATGCGCGTTTGCGAGTGGCTGAGGTACAGGCGCTTGCGGGCGCGGGTGATGGCCACGTACATCAGGCGGCGCTCTTCTTCCAGGCCATCGCGGTCGCTGGACGAGTTGTCGTGCGGGAACAGGCCCTCTTCCATGCCGCCGATGAACACACCGTCAAACTCCAGCCCCTTGCTGGCGTGCACGGTCATCAGTTGCACAGCGTCTTGCCCGGCCTGGGCCTGGTTGTCGCCGGCTTCGAGTGCAGCGTGGGTCAAAAAGGCCGCCAGGGGCGAGAGGGTTTCGCCGGTGTCTGCGTCCACGATGCCGGGGATGGCAGGCTTGAGGGGTTCATCGAGCACCGGCGCGTTGGGGTCGATGCCTTGGCTGACCGGGCTTTGGCTGGGCGCGCTTTGCGTCAGGGGCGTGCCATGCTCGTCCAGCGGCAGGGCCACCGCATCGCGGCCAAAGCCTTCCTGGGTGACAAAGCTCTCGGCGGCGTTGACGAGTTCCTGCAAGTTCTCGATGCGGTCGGCGCCTTCTTTTTCGGTGCGAAAGTGTTCGACCAAGCCGGTGGCTTCAAGCACCTGCTCGATGATGCGGCGCAGGTTCTGCCCTTCGGTCTGCTCACGCAGCACGTCAACCATGGCGACGAAGGCCTTGAAGTTGGTCCCGGCCTTGCCGGGTACGGCGCTCACGGCGTCGTGCAGCGAGCAGCCTGCGCTGCGGGCGGCGTCTTGCAGCACCTCGATGCTGCGCGCCCCAATGCCGCGCGGCGGAAAGTTGACCACGCGGGTGAAGCTGGTGTCGTCGTGCGGGTTCTCGAGCAGGCGCAAATACGCCAGCGCGTGCTTGATTTCAGCGCGCTCAAAAAACCGCAGGCCGCCGTACACGCGGTAGGGCACGCTGGCATTGAACAGCGCCGATTCGATCACCCGGCTTTGCGCATTGCTGCGGTAGAGCACCGCGATCTCTTTGCGATCAAACCCATCGCTGCGCACCAGTTGCTTGATCTCATCGACCATCCACTGCGCCTCGGCCAGGTCGGAGCTGGCCTCGTACACGCGCACGGGCTCGCCCGCGCCCTGCGTGGTGCGCAGGTTCTTGCCCAGGCGGCGGCTGTTGTGGCTGATGAGAGCGTTGGCCGAATCAAGGATGTTGCTGTAGCTGCGGTAGTTTTGCTCGAGCTTGATCTGGCGCTGCACATCGAACTCGCGCACAAAGTCGGTCATGTTGCCCACGCGCGCGCCGCGAAAGGCGTAGATGCTCTGGTCGTCGTCGCCCACGGCGATCACGCTGCAATGCCCAGAACGGGCTTCAAAGCGCCCGCCCACGTCGTTGCCCACCAGTTGCTTGAGCCAGGCGTACTGCAGCTTGTTGGTGTCCTGGAACTCATCGACCAGGATGTGCGCAAAGCGGCGCTGGTAGTGCTCGCGGATGGGGTCGTTGTCGCGCAGCAGCTCGTAGCTGCGCAACATCAGCTCGCCAAAGTCCACCACGCCTTCGCGCTGGCATTGCTCTTCGTAGAGCTGGTAGATCTCGACCTTCTTGCGCGCATCGCTGTCGTGCGCCTCCACGTTGGCGGGGCGCAAGCCTTCTTCCTTGCAATTGGCGATGAAGTAAGCGAGCTGCTTGGGCGGAAAGCGCTCGTCGTCCACGTTGTGCTGCTTGCACAGGCGCTTGATGGCCGAGAGCTGGTCTTGCGTGTCCAGAATCTGGAACGTCTGCGCCAGCCCTGCCGCCTTGTGGTGCGCGCGCAGCAGCCGGTTGCACAGGCCGTGGAAGGTGCCAATCCACATGCCGCGCACGTTGACTGGCAGCATGGCAGAGAGGCGGGCCACCATCTCCTTGGCGGCCTTGTTGGTAAACGTCACGGCCAGGATGCCACCAGGGGTAGCGTGGCCGTTTTGCAGCAGCCAGGCAATGCGGGTGGTGAGCACGCGGGTCTTGCCCGAGCCAGCGCCCGCCAGGATGAGCGCATGGCCTGCGGGCAGGGTGACGGCGGCGAGCTGTTCGGGGTTGAGGTTGTGCAGCAGGGGCGAGAGGCCCGCCGTAGCGGCCGGGGCAGCGGGCGCGCCGCTGTCGGGTGCGTCCGAGAACATATCTTGTGGGAACATGCAGGCATTGTAGAAAGCGCCCGTCGCCCGCCCCTGGAGCCCATGAAAAACACTGCCTGCACCCTGGCCAGCCTTCTGGCCCTCGCACTGATCCATGCACCTTCTGCCCTGGCCCAGGCCAGTTGCAGCAGCGACGGCACCCCACAGCCGGTGGCCATCTTCGAACGTTTCATCAGCGCCGACTGCGAGGCCTGCTGGAGCGACGCGGCCACACCCGCACCCTCTGCCACGGCAGGCGCGGTGGTTGTGGACTGGATCGTGCCAAGCACTACGGGCGACGACGCGCCCCTATCGGCCGCTGCCACCACCGATGCGCTGACCCGCCTTGACGCAGTGGGACGCACACCCACCACCACCACGGATGTACACACCGCCTCGTTGGATGCGCCCTCTTCCGCCAGGCTTCGCGTGGCCCACGGAATAGCATTCAACGACTATCTGGGCACGGCCATTTCATTCACGACCGCAAAGCAGGCAGCACGGCAAAGCACCGCAGCGCCGACAAGCATGGACTTCTACCTGCTGCTGATCGAGTCGGTGCCCGCAGGCACCGAGGGCACCAAAGTGGCACGAAATGTAGTTAGAAACATGCTCCACGGCACATGGGACAAGCGCAATCAGCTATCAAAATTAGAGCAAACAAAGTGGATGGAAAGCCGCTCCATGCGCATCCCGGAAGGTGCGCAGGCCGCGCGGCTGCGCATGGTGGGCTGGGTGCAGGATGCCCAGGGGCGTGTCATGGCGGCGGCGCAGTCCACCTGCCGATGACATCGGTGATAACGGTCATACCCGCGCCGTTATAGGGTCTGCCAAGCAGGCGGGTAGAATCAAGCACCGGGCCCAAGTTTCTTGCCGCCCGGTTTTTTGTGCCCGCGCAATCTGCGGGGTTCGGAGCGGGCCACTACGCCTGCGCCCACAAAGCCGGACCCAAGCCAAGCGCCCACGCCCTCGAAATCCTTCGCGGGCGACCTTTTCAAAGGAGCTTGGAATCTCATGGAAATCTTCGACTACGACAACGTCCTGCTGCTGCCGCGCAAATGCCGCGTGGAAAGCCGCTCGGAGTGCGACGCCAGTGTGGAACTGGGCGGCCGCTCCTTCCGCATCCCTGTGGTGCCGGCCAACATGAAAACGGTGGTGGACGAAAAAATCTGTGCCTGGATGGCCCAGAACGGCTACTTCTACGTCATGCACCGGTTTGACCTGGACAACCTCCAGTTCGTAAAGGACATGCATGCCAAAGGCTGCTATGCGTCGATCTCCCTCGGCGTCAAACAACCCGACTACGCCACCGTGGACCAGTTGGTGGCAGAAGGCATCACGCCCGAATACATCACCATCGACATCGCACACGGCCATGCCGACAGTGTGAAAAACATGATCGGCTACCTCAAGGCCAAGTTGCCGAACGCCTTTGTCATCGCAGGCAACGTGGCCACCCCGGAAGCCGTCATCGACCTGGAAAACTGGGGCGCCGACGCCACCAAAGTGGGCGTCGGCCCAGGCAAGGTGTGCATCACCAAGCTCAAGACGGGTTTTGGCACGGGCGGCTGGCAGCTCAGCGCGCTCAAGTGGTGTGCCCGTGTGGCCACCAAGCCCATCATTGCCGACGGCGGCATCCGCAGCCACGGCGACATTGCCAAGAGCATTCGATTTGGCGCCAGCATGGTGATGATCGGCTCGCTCTTTGCGGGCCATGAAGAATCGCCCGGCAAAACGGTGGAAGTCGATGGCGCTCTGTTCAAGGAGTACTACGGCTCGGCCAGTGACTTCAACAAGGGCGAGTACAAGCATGTCGAAGGCAAGCGCATCCTCGAACCGGTCAAGGGCCCATTGGCCGGCACGCTGGTGGAGATGGAGCAGGACGTGCAAAGCTCCATCAGCTATGCCGGTGGCAAAAAGCTGATGGATATCCGCAAGGTGAACTATGTGATCCTGGGCGGCGATAACGCAGGCGAGCACCTGCTGATGTAACCGGCACCCGGGCCGAGATCAACGCGAGGTCAGGCCCGCAGCAGGTTCTGCGCCATGTGGTGCAGGTCGTGTCCCGGCGTGGCCAGGGCATCCACGATGCTGAAATGGTGCAGCCCTGGTAGTGCCACGCTTCGGGGCACAAAGTGGCTGCCCCAGGCGTCTTGCATCAACTGGTTCTGTCGCAGGAATTCGGGACTCTCATCAGCCCCCACCGCGCAGTAGAGCGTGCCTGCGGCGGGCTCAAGCAGGCGGGCCGGGCTGCACTGCAGCACTTGCTGCTCTGTCAGATGGAGCACCGACTGGTACATAGGGGTATGCATGATCGGCTCCAGATCGTGGACCCCAGACATCGACAGCGCATTGCGCACCAGTCCGTCAGGCAGCCCTGCGCCGATCAAGGGCCACACACTGGTGAGCAGCATGGCGGCCAGTTGGCCACCCGCCGAATGCCCGGCAACTGTGATCCGCCGTGGGTCGCCACCGTGGCTGGCGATGTGGCGCCACACCCACTCCAGCGCTTTCTCCATCTGCCGCACGATATGGGGAATGGTGACCGGTGCCTCGGGCGTTCCAGGGCACAGGGCGTAATTCACCACCACCACACAAAAGCCTGCCTGCACAAAAGGCGGTGCAATGAACGAATGGTCGGATTTGTCGAGCGAACGCCAGTACCCACCATGGATGAACACCAGCACCGGCACACCGGTGCCCGGTACGCGTGCTGCGGGGAAAACATCCAGCACCTCGCCCACACCAGTGCCATAGGCCACATCCAGCAAGCAGGGCCGGCTTGCACGCACGCGAGCTGAATCCTCGGCCCAGCGCTGCAGGTAGTCCATGTGTTCGGGCACCAGGGCCCGGTTGTTGTACATGCGCTCCAGCCAGGCGGGGTCGTGCAGGGGCAGGTTCATGGTGGGGGTCTCCAGGGGCAGTGCGGCATCATCAATCCAATCCCACCATGCTGCAAGCTCGGTGACAGGGTGATGCACCAAAAAAGCACATGATGCACACAGAGACAACGATCCTGGATGAATAACGACATGACCACCACCCCGCTTCGCATCGCAGTTCTTGGCATCGGCATGATGGGCAGGCCCATTGCGCGCCGCCTTAAGGAAGCCGGCCACCAAGTCCAAGTGTGGAACCGTACCCGGGCCAAGGCGGAACCTCTGGCTGCGTTTGGCATCACCGTCCATGCCACCCCTGCCGAAGCCGTCCAGAACGCCGATATGGTGATCAGCCTGCTGGAAAATGGCCCTGTCGTTGGACACGTGTTGTTCGAGTCCGGCACGGCCAAGGCCATGCGCAAAGGCGCACTTTTCATCGACATGGCCTCCATGCAGCCCCGTGAAGCACGGGACCACGCCGCGCGCCTGGGCGAGATGGGTATGGCGCACCTCGATGCACCGGTCTCCGGCGGGACGGTGGGCGCGGAAAATGGCACGCTCGCCATCCTGGTCGGCGGGCGCCCTGAAGACTTCGCACAAGCTCAACCCGTATTCACCGCCTGCGGCCGCGCCACCCATGTGGGCCCACACGGTGCAGGTCAGCTCACCAAGCTGGCCAACCAGATGATTGTGGGAATCACGATCGGAGCAGTGGCCGAGGCGTTGCTGTTCGCCGCCAAGGGCGGTGCCGACATGGCCAAGGTGCGCGAAGCCATTCAGGGTGGCTTTGCAGACAGCCGCATCCTGCAATTGCACGGTCAGCGCATGGTGGAACGGGACTTCGCCCCCCGCGGACGTATGGCCGTACAGCTCAAGGACATGCGCAACGCCCTGGCAACGGCGGGCGAGATCGGCTTCGACGCGCCCATCACGGCTCTTTTCGAGACCTTGTACGCCGAAGGCGTAGACCACGGCCTGGGCGAACTCGACCACAGCGGCCTTTTTGTGGAGCTCGCAAGCCGCAATGCCATGCAATAATTTTGCGATCCACTTGCGAAATCATAAAAAACTAGTGCATAATTCGAGGCTCTGCAGCAACGCAGAAATGTTTTCGAAAAGTTTGGGTTCTTAGCTCAGTTGGTAGAGCAGCGGACTCTTAATCCGTAGGTCGAGTGTTCGAGTCACTCAGGACCCACCAAACACAAGCCACGTGGCGCAGAAAGCCGGTACTACTCTCAAGTAGCACCGGCTTTTTTGTTTTGCGGACCGTCGCGCACGGCACAAGACATGTGAGACCCTCTTGCCAACGCTGCGTGCTGGCCACCCCGATACCGCGCTCGGCGCGCGGCCCTCACAGACTTCGGCGGCAGTTACACGAAAGCCCTGCCAAGCTCCTGCCAGCAGCATTCAGCCCCAAAATTCCAGCCTTCTGGGCTAGTATAGGAAGCACCTGGCGCACAGGATTCCTCCATAAATCACCAGGCTGCGACTTCTTCCAAGCCTCGCTCCCGGGCCCCGTACCGACAACACCCCGAGAAAGACAAATAGCACTGCAAGTGCCTCACCAGCATTTCCACCAATGGATGCATTGATGCTACGGCGAACCGCGCTTCTCACAGGGGTGGGCCTGCTAACGCCCACCATGCTGTTGCACGCTCAAGCACAGCCCTCCCCAGGGATGGGACTATCGCGCGGTGGCCAATGGCCCGCATGGGACACCTTCAAAGCCCAGTTCACCAGTGAAGACGGCCGCGTCATCTCGGACGATGGAGAAGGAGGTCGAACCTATTCTGAAGGCCAGGCCTATGGGCTTTTCTTTGCGCTCGTCGCCAACGACCGCAAGGGTTTTGACACGCTGCTACGCTGGACCGAAAACAATCTGAGCGCTGGAGACCTGGGAGCACGCTTGCCTGCATGGCTGTGGGGACTTCGGCCAGACGGCACCTGGGGCGTCATAGATAGCAATGCTGCGTCCGACGCCGACATCTGGATTGCCTATGCATTGGGCGAGGCTGCACGCCTATGGAAAGCTCCGCAGTACCACAATCTGGGGGCTCGCTTGGCTGCACGCATCATTGCAGAGGAGACCGCAGATCTGCCGGGCCTGGGCCTGAGCCTGCTGCCTGCACCCAACGGCTTTGTGGAGGCAGAGGGTCGATGGAAACTCAACCCCAGCTATATGCCATTGCAGGCCATGCAACGGCTGGCCGCTCTCTACCCCAGCCGGGCATGGAAACAGCTCGCTCAAAGCTCTGAAAAAATTATCGTAGGTGCATCACCCAGAGGCTACACCCCCGACTGGGCCTTGTACGACACAAAGCAAGGCTTTCTCATTGACGAAAAGGGCAAAGAAAAAGGCCAGGGCGCCTACAACGCAATTCGCGTTTACCTATGGGCTGGCATGCTGCATCCCACAGCCCCTGGGCGCAAGTCTTTGCTTTCTGCGTTGAACCCCATGGCAAGGTACGTGCGCGACAAGGGACACCCACCTGAGTCGATCGATGTACTGACAGGACAGGGCTCAGGCCCTGGCCCTGCAGGTTTCACGGCAGCGATTCTGCCCTTCCTGCAGGCGCAAGATGAGAGCGCAGCCCTGAAAACGCAGCGCAGCCGCCTCGCCTCGAATCCCGTGCGGCCCACAGCGTACTATGAACAGACTCTGGCCCTGTTCGGATTGGGCTGGATGGAGGGCCGGTACCGGTTCTCACCCGGGGGGCAACTCATGCCGCAAAGAACCCCACACTGACCGCTGCCCCTGCAGCATCAGCGGCCAACGGCGCAGGCCGAGCCCCCAGTCAATCCCCCAAGTCCCCCCAGCCCACCACCGCATGAATCCCAACGCCCACACACTCTGGCGTGCGCCCCAATGGGCACTGGCCGCGCTCCTGGCGGTACTTGGCATGCTGGGACCATTTTCCATTGACACTTACATTCCGGCTTTCACGGGAATCGCCAATGCACTGGGCGCCACTCCGGTAGATATGCAGCAAACACTGTCGGCTTATCTCTTTGGTTTTGCATTCATGAACCTCTTCCATGGGGCACTCGCCGACAGCTTCGGCCGGCGGCCGGTTGTCCTGTGTGGTATTGCAGTGTTCACGCTGGCCTCGGCTGGATGCGCTTTGTCTCAAAGCATCGGACAACTCATTGCATTCAGAGCCCTGCAAGGACTGTCGACAGGCGCGGGCATCGTGGTGTCACGCGCCGTCATCCGCGACATGTTCCCACCGGCGCGCGCGCAGCAGGTGATGAGCCAGGTGACGATCTACTTTGGTGTCGCACCGGCCATCGCCCCTATCGTGGGCGGATGGCTGTTCGTACACTCCGGCTGGCACAGCATCTTCTGGTTCCTGACTTTCGTGGGAATCCTGCTCTGGGCTGCGAACTTCAGGTTACTACCCGAGACACTGCAGACCGAGCATCGCCAGCCCTTCAATGTGCCCCATCTGATGCGAGGGTACTGGCAGCTGGGGTCCAACCCTCGTTTCGTATTGCTGGCGCTGGCCAGTGGCGTCCCCTTCAACGGCATGTTTCTGTATGTGCTGGCAGCCCCCGCTTTTTTGGGCGAGCACCTTGCGCTGGCCCCCACGCAGTTCTTCTGGTTTTTTCTTCTGACCATTTCCGGCATCATGGGCGGCGCGTGGCTCAGCGGACGCTTGGCTGGCAAGATCGCGCCGAAGCGACAGATACGGCATGGCTTTTTGATCATGTTCACCGTGGCCATCATGAACCTCGGTGCAAATCTGCTCTTTCCAGTGCACGCAGCCTGGTCGCTACTACCTATTGCCATCTTCGCGCTTGGCTGGGCACTGATGGTGCCGGTAGTCACTCTGCTGGTGCTGGACCTTCATCCCGAGCGCCGCGGCATGGCCTCTTCTATGCAGGCGTTTGTTGGCTCTACGGCAAACGGAATGGTCGCGGGCATTCTGGTTCCACTGGTCATGCACTCAACCGTCTTGCTGGCCCTGGCATCGCTGCTCATGATGTGCGTAGGCTTGGCAGCATGGATCTGGTTGCACCATCGCTGGCCCGATATTGGACGGACTGCTACGCCTGGCTGAGCCGCCGACCCATCTGAACCGCGCGGCCTGCGCAAACCATCCCGCGTCGTACAACCGAACAGTCCAGTCGACACCAGTCGGGGCAAGGATCGCCATACTCGATGGCGTGACCAAGGCGCTAAAAAGACACCCATCCGGTGACTCCATGCCACTTGAATCCCAAAAAACAGAAGCAGCAATGCCCCCCCCCCGAGGCGGAAGCCATTGCCCCGCTTACCGGCACCTTCATGGGCGCATGAGACCGCTGAGACATCCCCTAGCCGCGCGTCACCCGCAGGACACCTGCCACCATTCTGAACGTTGGCAGCCCTACGACAGCTGTCGACGGTCTACCCCTCTGTCCTGGTAGTAGCGGATCTTCTCAGCGTACATAGCCTGGTCTGCGCGATGGATAGCAGCCTCAACCATATCACTCGAGCGGCAAGAGGCTACGCCCATGGCTAAGCTGATGGGCTGGCCCGGATAAAACTGATTGTTCAATTCCAGCATCGAGAGGATGCGTTCCTGCAACGCGAGCGCACTGCGCTCATCCATGCCTGGGAGCAAGACAGTGAATTCATCTCCGCCGATGCGTGCAGCACACGCCGGCGGGTCAACCGCCTTGGCAAGCACCTCGCCCACGCGGCGCAGCATGGAGTCGCCCGCAGCATGACCCTGCTCATCGTTCACAAACTTAAGCCCATTCAGATCAATCGCAATGACAGACAAGGGCCAGGGCCCTTTGCGTGTGAGACGATTGAGTTCCTCGGCATAAAAAGCACGGTTTCGCAGCTGGGTCAGGACGTCATGCTTGCCAAGGTATTCGAGATAGGCCTCAGCCTTCTTGCGCGCCGTGATGTCGACCAGCGACAGCAAAACCAGCCCCCAATCTGATAGATGGTCCGCCAGCACCGAGAACTGCATGTGGATATGCACCGCGTCACCTGACAGCGAATAGTTCACCACTTCGCGCTGCTGGAAGGTCTTACCGTCCCACAGGTCCAGCAACTGCTCCGCGAAAGACTCGTGCATCTCCCCCCGAAACACCCTACCGATGTTGTTCAGCAGCATTTCCTTGCTGGAGGCACCCAGCAAGCGCAACGTCTGCTGGTTGACATCGATCACCCGAATCTCCTGCATGCAGCGCGTGACGAACTCGGGATGCACTGCAAGGAACGTCTTGAAATCATCGATGCCCTGCGCGCGAACGCCATCGAGCAGGCCTTTGACGGCACTGAAATCCTCAACCCAAAGCGATACAGGGGAGTGCTCGAACAAATCCCGTGAATATTGCTCACTGCGTCGAAGCTGCCCGGCACTCCGCACTTGGGACGTAATGTCCTCCAGCGAGAGCAAAACACGGCTCCAGTCGTTTTCATAACCAGGGAGGATGCGTGCTCGGATCTGCACGTCCAGACGCCGACCATCCAGCGCATAGTTGACCGTTTGGTTCGAGAACTCCAATTGACCAGACCACAGTGCCGAGAGTTCATGAGAGACCGCGTCGTGCATGTCATCCCTGAAGACCCGGTCCAGATTCGCTTCAAGCACCTGCTGGCTCTCAGCGGCAAAGAGTTCAAGCGTGCGGCGATTGACTTTCAACACCTTGAGTGCTGCGCTGCATTGCCGCACTCTCTCAGGGTCTTGTGAGAGGTAGGCACGCAGATCAACAACGCCTGCTGCGCGCCAAGCGTCAAAAAGCTGCTTCAGGGCACTGTAGTCTTCCAGCCAGAGAGACACAGGCGCAAGCTCGAACATGTGCTCAAAGTCTGCCCCGGAAGATAACGAAGACGACACTGCAGATTCCTCCCTGCCCAATTATTGTTCAGCCGCTCTTGATATTTTTCCCGACAGGGGCAGGCACAACAAAAAAGGCTGGCACCTTACAGCACCAGCCTTCACAAACCGACCTGAAAAACGTGCCAGCGTATCAGCGAGCTGGGCGCGCAGGACGTTTGCGCGCATCGTGGGCCACGAAGGGCTTGCCACCACCACCACCAGCAGGCTTGGCAAAGTTGGGCTTGCGGGGTGCAAAATCACCCCGCGGCGCGCCAGCGTCTCCACGGGGTGCAAAGCCGCCACGGCCTGCGTCGCCAAACCCTGGCTTGCGACCATAGCCCTCACCATCACGACGGGGGGCAAAACCTCGGTCGTCGCGACCACCGAAACCACCACCTTCACCACCGCGGCTTGGTGCTGCGCGTTGGCTATCACGGCCGGCGAAACCACCGCCAAAACCGCCGCCGAATCCGCCACGGTCACCGCTGCCACCACGGGCAGGGCCACCAAACTTGCGATCGCGGCTGTCGCGGTCGTAGCCACCGCCGGGTCGGCCACGACCACCAAAGTCACCACCACGCGGCGCCTGGGGCGCACGTTGTGAGGGCTCCATACCCGGAATCACTTCGGCCTTGAACTGCTGGCGGCTGTACGACTCAATGTCGTAGATCTTGCGGCGATCGCGGAACTCGGCAAACGTGATGGCCAGGCCATCGCGGCCCGCGCGGCCAGTACGGCCAATGCGGTGGGTGTAGTCCTCAGCCTTCATGGGCAGACCAAAGTTGAACACGTGAGTGATCGTAGGCACATCGATACCGCGTGCAGCCACATCCGTGGCCACCAGAATCTGCACCTGACCTGCGCGCAGCGCCATCAAACGGCGATTGCGCAAGCCCTGGCTCAATGCGCCGTGCAGCGCTACGGCCGAGAAGCCTTCTTGCTGCAGATCGTTGGCCAAACCATCGCACTCCACCTGCGTACTGGCAAAGACGATGGCTTGGTTGATGGTGGTGTCACGCAGCCAGTGATCCAGCATCTTGCGCTTGTGCTGGGCATTGTCCGCCCAGTACAGCACCTGCTTGATGTTGGCGTGCTTTTCTTGCGGAGAGTCGATGGTCACCTTCTGCACCGACGAACCACCATCGTGCATCACCCGCATGGCCAATTGCTGGATGCGAGGCGCGAACGTAGCGCTGAACATCATGGTCTGCTTGCGCTGGGAGGTCAGCTGGTTCAGTTCTGCCAGATCGTCCGAGAAACCCAGGTCAAGCATGCGGTCGGCTTCGTCAACGACCAGGAACTGCACCTTGTCGAGCTTGATCTGCATCGAGCGCTGGAGATCCAGCAAGCGGCCGGGCGTAGCCACCACAAGGTCAGCATTCTGCAGCTTGGCAATCTGCAACTGGTAAGGCATTCCACCCACCACGTTCGCCACGCGCAGGCCACGGCAGTGCTTGACGAGATCAATGGCGTCGTGCGCGACTTGCTGCGCCAGTTCACGCGTGGGGCACAGAATCAGAGCACCAGGGGTGGCGGCCTTGAAGTTGCGCGAGCTGGTGGGATCCTTGCGCTTAGCGCGCTTGGGGGCAGGTTCACCACGGGCAGCAGCTTCGGCCACAGCGCGCTCGAAAGCGGCGCGTTCTTCGGCGTCGGCGGCTGCTTGCTGCTTGATCAGCGTGTGCAGCACGGGCAGCAAGAAGGCGGCGGTCTTGCCGCTGCCAGTCTGGCTGGAGACCATCAGGTCGATGAATTTGGTGGAATCGTTGCCACCACCCATTGCCAGGGGAATGGCCTTGAGCTGAACGCCTGTGGGCTGGGTGTAGCCCAGGTCGGCAACGGCCTGAACGAGTTCAGGGGCCAGTCCCAGTTCCACGAAGCCATTGGGCTCGGCAGTGACAGCGGCGTCAGTGTCAACAGCGGCCGCCACTACGGCATCTAGAGGGGATGACTGCACGGAAACGTCGGCAGCAAAGGAAGTGTCGGCAGGCGCGAATTCGCCCTGCACCAAGGAGGTGTCGGTCATGATTTTCTCTCACGAAGACGATCGCAAGCGCAGCCTGCGAGTGGCTTCGTCAATGGTTAAAAAACATCAACCATCAAACGAAACCTGCATTGCTCTGGGCGGATGCTGGTGGGCGTTGTTCGCCAGTCCTGCACTGCGTGAAAGCAGTTGGCTGGCAAGCCCGGTGTGTGAGGGGAGATGCACAATCTGCGCGAAACGAATTTCAGCGCAGCCGCAGATTATGGCATGGATAGGTATTTTCCCGCAAGTCTCAAAGCTCGCGCTGCACAACCCCAGGACGCCTTCGGCAGGCGTGCCTGAGAATCAACTACACCGACAGCAGGTGTTTGCGGTAATGCGCCAGTTCGTCGATGGATTCATGCACGTCTGCCAAAGCAGTGTGCTTTTGCGCTTTCTTGAAGCTGGTGTAGGCCTCGGGCTTCCAACGCTTGGCCAGTTCCTTGAGGGTGCTTACATCCACATTGCGGTAATGAAAGAATCGCTCCAGCTTGGGCATGTAGCGCACCAGAAAACGCCGGTCTTGGCCAATGCTGTTGCCGCACATGGGCGCAGTTCCTTTGGGAACGTACTGACTCAAAAAGGCAATGATCTGCTGCTCGGCCTCCTCCTCCGTCACGGTCGAGGCCTTTACCTTGTCGATGAGCCCGCTGCGGCCGTGGGTACCCTTGTTCCAGGCATCCATCTTCCCCAGCAGTTCGTCGGACTGGTGGATCGCAAAAACTGGCCCTTCGATGCGGGGCTCCAGGCTCGGCCCCGTCACGATGACGGCAATTTCCAGCAGGCGGTCAGTATCGGGCTCCAGGCCGGTCATTTCGCAGTCGAGCCAAACCAGGTTCTGATCGGATTTGGCAAGTGCGTGAGGGGTGGGGTTGTTGGCTTCAGACATGGCGCGCATTGTCACCGATGACCTAAACTCGCCGCTCATGCCCACTTCCGATGCCTTTTCCCCCGCCATGGCACTGACGCTTGCATTGGCCGCTGCCATCACCCTGGGCCTGCTACTCAAGTTCTGGCTGGCTACGCGCCAGATCCGGCATGTGGCACGGCACCGCAGCGAAGTCCCCAGACCCTTTGCTGAACGCATCTCGCTGGCTGCGCACCAGAAGGCTGCGGACTACACCATCACCAAGGCGCGCCTGGGTTTGCTGGAAATGGCGCTGGGCGCGGCGGTCCTGCTGGGCTGGACGCTGCTGGGTGGACTGGACCTGCTGAACCAGACCTTGCTGAACAGCCTGGGCGGCGGAATGTGGCAGCAGCTTGCGTTGCTGGCCGCCTTTGCCGCCATCAGCGGCCTCATCGACCTGCCGCTGTCGCTCTACCAGACCTTCGTCGTGGAGGAGCGCTTTGGTTTCAACAAGATGACCTGGCGCCTTTGGGTTGCCGATGCCCTCAAGGGTTTGCTCGTAGGCGCGCTCATCGGTCTGCCCATCGCCGCGCTCATCTTGTGGATCATGGGGACGACCGGTCCGCTGTGGTGGCTGTGGGCCTGGTGCTTCTGGATGGGATTCAATCTTCTGCTGATGGTGGTGTATCCCACCTTCATCGCCCCGCTGTTCAACAAGTTCCAACCCCTCGAAGACGAATCGCTCAAGGCCCGCGTCACCGCCCTCATGCAGCGCTGCGGCTTCTCGGCCAAAGGGCTGTTCGTGATGGACGGCAGCCGCCGCAGTGCGCATGCCAACGCCTACTTCACGGGCTTTGGCGCAACAAAGCGCGTGGTGTTTTATGACACCCTCTTGCGCCAGCTAGCCCCGGGCGAGGTCGAGGCGGTGCTGGCCCACGAACTCGGGCATTTCAAGCACAGGCACATCATCCAGCGCATCGTCACCATGTTCGCCTTGAGCCTGGCAGGCTTTGCGCTGCTCGGCTGGCTGTCCAACCAGGTGTGGTTTTACACGGGACTGGGTGTCAGGCCCAGCATCTCGCTGAACCCAACCCTGGCCGCAGCCCCCAATGACGCACTGGCCCTGCTGCTTTTCATGCTCGTGGTGCCCGTCTTCACGTTTTTTATCTCGCCGCTGTTCTCCCAGCTTTCGCGCCGCCACGAATTCCAGGCTGACGCGTACGCCGTGGCCCAAGCCAGTGGCGCCGACCTATCCACCGCCCTGCTCAAGCTGTACGAAGATAATGCCTCCACACTCACGCCCGATCCGGTGTACGTGAAGTTCTATTACTCACACCCACCCGCCACCGAGCGGCTGGCGCGCATGCAAAACACCTCCCACCCATGACTACCATGTTGAAGAAAAAAGACTGGTCAGCGCTGACCCGGCGTGCGTTGACAGCTACTGAAGTTGTAGCAAACCTGGCCAAACTCGAAGGCTGGAGCCTGACTGGCGATGGTGCTGACGTCGCCATCGAGAAGACCTACCATTTCGCCAACTACTACGAGACCATCTCGTTCGTGAACGCCCTGGCCTTCATCGCCAATGCCCAGGACCACCACCCCGACCTGTCGGTGCACTACAACCGCTGCGTGGTGCGCCTGAACACGCACGACGTGCAGGGCATTTCCTCCACGGATTTCGAATGCGCAGCGCAGTTCGACGCCTTGGTGGCCTGACCGCATGACGTGCACCACAAGCTCCCATGGCTGAACGCAGCGCGCTCATGGACGGCACCGTGGTGGCCAGCCATGGGCGCCACTGCATGGTCGAGACACCCGACGGTGAACGCCGCATCTGCCATCCACGCGGAAAGAAGAGCCAGGCCGTAGTGGGCGACCAGGTGCTGTGGCAAGCACCACCGCCCGGCCAGGGCGAAGAGGGCACCATCGAAAAGGTCAAGGAGCGGCGCAACCTCTTTTACCGGCAGGACGAGATCCGCACCAAGTCCTTTGCCGCCAACCTCGACCAAGTGCTCATCCTGATCGCAGCAGAGCCTGTGTTCTCGGAAAGCCAGCTTGCCCGCGCCCTGATTGCTGCAGAAGCCGAAGGCATCAAGCCCATCATTGCGCTCAACAAGAGCGATTTGGTCGAACCTTTCGGCCGCGCCTGGGAACGCCTGCTACCTTATCGGCACATGGGGGCTGGCAAGCACTACGGGGTGTTGCCCCTGTCGCTAGCGCTTTCAAGTAACGTGGACCGGGCGCTGCTGATGGAGCACCTTCAGGGCAAGACCACACTGGTGCTGGGCCCCTCAGGGTCCGGCAAGAGCACCCTCATCAATCTGCTGGTGCCAGGGGCTTCCGTGCTCACGGGTGAAATCTCGCAGGCGCTGAACTCGGGCAAACACACCACCACCAGCACGCACTGGTACTGGATGGACAAGGCCCGCACCACTGCCCTCATCGATTCACCAGGCTTTCAGGAGTTTGGGTTGCACCACATCGCCCCCACGCAACTCGCAGCCTGCATGCCCGACATTGCCGAGCATGCGACAGCCTGCAAGTTCTACAACTGCACACACTTGCACGAACCAGGCTGCGGCGTGCTAGACGCAGTCAAAATGGGCCCTAGCGCAGGAGGGATAAGCGCAACACGCTATAAAATTTATAGCGATCTGTTTGAAGAACTGCGCCACACCCGATACTGATCAGAGCGCAGCCACCATCATTGGTGCGGCAAAACCGAGCGCAAACGCGCGCACTGGATCTGCAGGCCACTGGCAGCCTCTCCTGAAGAAACCACCTTGGAGCCCAGGAGGCTTGCGAGCTACCCCAGCAAACGCGCCAGCGTGAGCAACGCCAGCAGCAGCATCCAGACCACCACAGAGCGCCACACCAGCCCGACCACGCTGCGCAGGTGACCTACCTCGGGCTCACGGCCGGGAGTGGAATCACTGTCCCCCATATCGGCGTCGATCTCCAACCCCTGTGGCGCATGCAAATCGGTGCGCGCCTTGAGCGCCTCGCCACCCAGTCGCACATTGATCGCCCCCGCCGTGGCGGCCAACACCACGCCGTCGTTGTCATTGGGGAAGCGCTGCGCATGAAACCGCCACCCCTCGATCGCCTCTTCAAAGCTGCCCACCACCGCAAAACTCAGCGCTGTAAGCCGGGCCGGAAGCCAATCGATGGCTGTCCACGCCTGGGCAGAGGCCTGCTGCAGCGAGGCGCTGGCAGGCTGGGCACCCGTGCGCTGCTTGTAATGCCAGTAGCGTGAAACAAACTCGGCCAAGCGGTAGAGCACGGCACCGGTGGGGCCCAGGCCCAGGGCCGCCAGCACCGAAAACCATGCCAGTACGCCAAACACATGCCGGTGGGCTGCCAGTACCGAATACTCGATCACGTGGCGCACGATCTCGCTGCGCGGCAGCGCCCCCACATCCACCTGCTGCCAGTGCGCCAGTCGCTCGCGGGCAGCATCCTCCTCGCCCTCTTCCAGCGCATCGCGGATACCGGTGAAGTGGTGGCTGAACTGGCGAAACCCGAGCGTGACGTACAGCACCGCCACACTCCACAGCACCGCGAAGGGCCACCCCAGTCCCCACAGCAGCAGCCAGTGAATGGCCAGCGTCACCAATGCGGGGACCAGCACTGCCAGGCTCCAGGCAACCCAGCCATGGTGCGGTTTGCCGGCATCAAAATTGCGGCTCACAGACAGCGCCCAGGCACGCAGACCTGCATGGATGGGATTGCTACGTGCCAGCGGGCGGGCCTGCTCGATCAGCAAAGCGAACAGGATGGCGAAGAAACTCATGGGGGACAATGATACTGGTGCCAGCACCCGCGGGAACACTGGTCTCGATGCCGAACCTCCGGCCCCCCTCGCCATGCACGGTGGGCACCACAAACCCGCCGGCGAAACTGACGCGATCTCAGACAGCCCCTCCTCCTCGCACAAAGCGATTCAGGCGGGCTTCACTCTGCCATCATGAAACGATAGAAATTGCGGAGCATACCGGCTGTGGCGCCCCAGATGTAATGGTTCTTATCGCCGTCCTGGTAGGGCATCGAGAACCATTCCCGGCGAACACCATCCCGGTCGAATACGTGACGCCGGTGGTTGGCAGGGTTCAGCAGAAAATCGAGCGGCACCTCAAAAAGATCCGCCACTTCATACGGATTGGGCTGGAGCACACAGTCTGGCTGCACCAGGGCCACCACCGGCGTGATGATGAACGACGAGCCAGTGACATAGATCGGCAACGTGCCCAGCACTTCGACATAACGCCGTTCCAGCCCCACCTCCTCCTGCGCCTCGCGCAAGGCCGTGTCGGCGGGCGTGGCATCCCCAGGATCTGCCCGGCCACCGGGGAAGGCCACCTGCCCCGAATGGGTAGACAAGTGGGCCGTGCGCTCGGTCAACAGCACCATGGGCTGTTCGCGCAGCACGATGCCGATCAGCACCGACGCACGGGCGGGCTCGCGGCTCATGAACTTCTTTTCCAGCAGCACCTCCGGCTCCCACTGGGGAGGGTGTGCAAAACGCACCCGCAGCGCATCAGCAGTCTGGGCCTGAACCGAGACTGTGGGCAGGTGCGCATCCACGCCTACCACCGGAACAAGGCGGGGGTCAAAGTCGGGCAGGCTCGACAATGGAGCGGTCACCGAAGCAGCAGCTGGACTGGAGGAAGGCTTCACAAGAAAAGGCTCAACAAGCCAAAAACAAAAAAGCCGCTACAGGCTGATGCTGTAGCGGCTTGTCAGGTCGGACCCGCGCCTTATGCAGCGGTGGCGGCTGCAACCTTGTTGACACGCGAAGGCAGCTTTTCCTTGATACGTGCCGACTTGCCGCTGCGGTCACGCAGGTAGTACAGCTTGGCGCGGCGCACGTCACCACGGCGCTTGACTTCGATGCTGGCGATCAGCGGGCTGTAGGTCTGGAACGTACGCTCCACGCCTTCGCCGCTGGAAATCTTGCGCACGGTGAAGCCGCTGTTCAGGCCGCGATTGCGCTTGGCAATCACCACACCTTCGTAAGCCTGCACGCGCTTGCGGGTACCTTCCACCACGTTCACGCTCACGATGACGGTGTCACCAGGGGCGAATTCGGGGATGGTCTTGTTCAAGCGGGCGATTTCTTCCGCTTCCAGAGTCTGGATCAGGTTCATATGTATTTCCTAGTGATCTTGTCCGCGCCAAAAATGGCTGCGTCGGGATTGACGTCTCAGTGTTTTGCGGGAGAACTCCCAGTCAAAACGGCCGGCCAGAGGATCGAAAAGCCTTTGATTATAGCAATTCAGCCGAGCTTGGCCAATACAGCCTCGTCAGCGGGGGCCAGGTGCCCTGCTTTACGCGCCGCCTCGATGAGGTCGGGCCGGTGCCGGGCGGTGGTGGCCAGGCGCTGATCACGCCGCCAGCGGTCGATCTGCGCATGGTGGCCCGACATTAGCGCTGCGGGCACTTGTTGCCCCGCCCACTCCTCGGGCCGCGTGTAGTGGGGACAGTCGAGAAGGCCATCCAGCGCCGGATTGAAACTATCGAGCTGATGGCTGCCCTCATCGTTGAGCACACCGGGCTGCAGGCGCGCCACAGCATCCAGCAGGGCCATGGCAGCGATTTCGCCGCCCGACAACACGAAATCACCCAGACTCATCTGCACGTCGACATGGGCATGGATGAAACGCTGGTCGATGCCCTCGTAGCGTCCGCACAGCAGGATCGCACCGGCGCTGGCTGACCAGCGCTCCACAGCCGCATGATTGAGCGTTTCACCAATTGGCGAAAAAAGAACCAGCGGCACCTGGCTGGCCACAGGCTCGGCACGCTCCGCCCGGATGGCAGAAAGACACCGCGCCAGGGGCTCGGCCATCATCACCATGCCAGGGCCGCCACCAAACGGACGATCGTCCACGCGGCGATAGTTGCCATCAGCATGGTCGCGCGGGTTCCACAGGCGCACGTCGACCTGCCCACTTGCGTAGGCGCGACGGGTCACGCCGCTTGCCAGGAAAGGGGCAAACAGCTCAGGAAAGAGGGTGATGATGTCAAAGCGCATGGTGCGCGGCGCCGAGGCAGGTGATCCGATCAGTAGTCCGGCTGCCAGTCCACCGTGATGCGCTTCTCGGCCAGATCCACCTTGTCGATGAAGGCCGAGACAAAGGGAATCATGCGCTCCTGCGCCTTGCCACCCTGCTCATAGCCCAGTACCAGCACCGTTTGGGGACCGGTGGACATCAGCTCCTGGACCTGCCCCAGCGCTATGCCCTCGCGGTTGACTACTTCAAGACCGATCAAATCGACCCAGTAATACTCATCTTCCGTGGTGGACGGGAAGCTGGAACGCGGCACAAAGATCCGAGCGCCGCGCAGAGCTTCCGCCGCGTCGCGGTCATCAATACCCTGCGCCCAGGCAACCACGGTGTCGGAATGGTCCTTGGCCTGGCGAATGGACAGCAACACAGTGCCCGCGAAGGTTTTAGCACCGCGCTCCGAAGGTTGCAGGTACCAGCGCTTGGACGAAAACAGCGCCTCTGGATTGGCACTGTGCGACAGCACCTTGAACCAGCCCTTGACACCCCAGGCATCGGCGATACGCCCCACTTCAACGGCATCTTCCGGCAGCTCTGCGGGTTCGAGGGTCAGGTTGGCGGCCATGGTCATGATTCCAGAATAGGAAAAGGGCGGGTTTCGCCAGCATGCCGACGAAACCCGCCCTTTTCAGGGAGCTTTAAGCAGCCTTCTTGGCAGCTTGCTTGATCAGGCGGTCCACGGTGGGCGAGGACTGGGCGCCAACGCTCTTCCAGTACGTCAGACGGTCTTGCACGATGCGCAGGCCTTCTTCGGATTCCTTGGCGGTAGGGTTGTAAAAGCCGATGCGCTCAATGAAACGGCCATCGCGGCGCACGCGCTTGTCTGCCACAACGATATTAAAAAAAGGACGGCCCTTGGAGCCGCCGCGGGAGAGTCGAATGACGACCATGATTTATCCTTCGGGTGGTGAACTCCGGCAAAATTTGCCTTGAGCCACTGTGTTCGCAACCATATTCGCAACGCTTGAGACACGCGACATGGCCACCCGGCCAGCGACACGCTGCAAAGCCCGCGATTATATCCATTTCCCTCTTCCATGCCCAATATTCGTTCCAGCATCGATAGCGATATTCCTGCCATCACGGCCATTTACCAACACCATGTGCTGCACGGCACGGGCACCTTTGAGATCGATCCACCGTCTGAAGCCGACATGGCTGGTCGCCGCGCCGACGTGCTGGCCCGAGGTCTGCCCTGGCTGGTGGCCGAAAAGGACGGCCAGGTGCTGGGCTTTGCCTACGCCAACTGGTTCAAGCCGCGCCCGGCCTACCGATTCTCGGCCGAGGACTCGATCTATGTGGCAGACAGCGCGCGGGGCATGGGCGTGGGCCGCAAACTGCTGACCGAACTGGCCACTCAGGCCGAGGCAGTCGGCGTGCGCAAGCTGCTGGCGGTGATCGGAGACTCAGCCAACGCTGGCTCGATCGGTGTTCACCGGTCGCTAGGCTTTACCGACGTGGGCATCATGCGCTCCGTCGGCTGGAAGTTCGGCGCCTGGCGGGACATCGTGTTGATGGAAAAGACCCTTGGCGCAGGCGACACCACTTCGCCGGAATAATCGCTGCATGAAGAACAAAACCGTGGCGGCCTGGCTCGCCTTCCTGGGTGGCCCCTTAGGCTTGCACCGCTTTTACCTGCACGGCCTGGGTGACCTGTTGGGCTGGATGCTGCCCATCCCGACGGCGCTGGGCATCTATGGCATCCAGCGTGTGCAGCAGTGGGGGCAGGACGACCATTACAGCTGGGTATTGATACCCCTGCTGGGTTTCACGATTGCTGGCTGCGCCCTCCAGGCCATCCTGTTCGCACTGAAGACGCCCGAGGCATGGAATGCACGCTACAACCCAGGCGCAACACCCGATGCTGCGCCCGGCCGCACGCAGTGGATCACCATCGGAGCCATCGTGGTCTCGTTGCTGATTGGCACCACGGTGCTGATGGCCAGCCTGGCATTCAGCTTTCAGCGTTACTTCGAATACCAGATCGAAGAGGCGCGAAAGATCTCGCAGTAAGAACCCCTACGGCGCCTGCCTGCGGCGAAAGGGCGGCGGACGGGTTCAACGACCGGCCAAGAAGCGGTTCCCGACAGCGCCCGTCAGAGCCCTTTTAGGCTTTTCGGACGCCAGCGCTTGATTACCAAGCGGAAACAGCTATCAAATCAATAGCAATCACATGACTGGGCAGCAGTTCCGCGGGCCGCTCAGAAGATCTGCAGGCTCACCCAGTACGCGACTGCGGCGACAAACGCACTGGCCGGAATCGTCAGCACCCACGCCCACACGATATTGCCCGCCACGCCCCAGCGCACGGCGCTGGCGCGCTGCGTGGAGCCTACGCCCACGATGGCGCCCGTGATGGTGTGGGTCGTGGACACCGGGATGCCCAATGTGGTGGCCAGGAACAATGTGAGCGCCCCACCCGTCTCGGCACAAAAGCCGCCCACCGGCTTGAGCTTGGTGATTTTCTGGCCCATGGTTTTCACGATGCGCCAGCCGCCGAACATGGTGCCCAGGCCGATGGCCACGTAGCAGCTCACGATGGTCCAGGTGGGGGGCGACGCCTCCGCTGCCGAGGTGTACCCCGTGGCAATCAGCAGCAGCCAGATGATGCCAATGGTCTTTTGCGCATCGTTACCCCCATGGCCCAGGCTGTAGGCCCCTGCCGACACCAGTTGCAGGCGTCGGAACCACTTGTCCACCCGACTCGGGCGCGCGCGCCGGAAGATGTGCGCCACTGCCACCATCATGAGGGAGCCCAGCAGAAAGCCCAGCAGTGGCGACACAAAGATGAACGCTACGGTCTTGAGAATGCCGGTGGAAATCAGCGCACTGGCACCGGCCTTGGCAATCACCGCACCCACGATGCCCCCGATGAGCGCATGCGACGAGCTGCTGGGGATACCGTAGTACCAGGTGATCACGTTCCAGGTGATGGCTCCCACCAGAGCGCCGAACACCACATGGGTGTCCACGATACCGGGCTGCACGATGCCCTTGCCCACCGTGGCCGCCACGCTCAGGTGGAACACGAAGATCGCGATGAAATTGAAGAACGCCGCGAACAGCACCGCCTGCGCAGGCTTGAGCACACCGGTGGAGACCACCGTGGCAATCGAATTGGCAGCGTCATGGAACCCGTTCATGAAGTCGAACAGGAGCGCCAGCGCCACGAGCAGCACCACAACCCACAGGGCCGTTTGTACGGTTTCCATACCGGTCAGCCTGCGGTGATCAGGAGTTTTCGAGGACGATGCCCTCGATGCAGTTGGCCACGTCCTCGCACTTGTCGGTGATGGTCTCCAGCAGCTCGTAAATGGCCTTGAGCTTGATCACCTCGCGCACATCGGGCTCTTCGCGGAACAGCTTGCTCATGGCGCTGCGCATCACGCGGTCGGCGTCGGATTCGAGCTTGTCGATCTCTTCGCAGGTCTTGAGGGCGGCTTCGGCAACTGCGGGGTCAGCAATCTTGTCCAACAGCTTCACCGCATCGCGCAGGCGCTCGCAACACTTGAGGCTCAGGTCCGTCAGGCGGGTGATTTCTTCGGTCATGTGGCGCACGTCGTACAGCGCCATGGTTTCTGCGGAGTCCTGGATCAGGTCGGCCACGTCGTCCATCGTGTTGATCAGCGTGTGGATCTGCTCCCGGTCGATGGGGGTGATGAAGGTTTTGTGGATGGCCTTGTTCACCTCGTGCGTCACGCGGTCAGCAGCGCGCTCGGCGTTGTCCACGTCCTGGTTGTACTTGTCGCGCAGGTGCGGATCGTTGTAGTTGGCCACCAATTGCGAGAAGGCCCGGGCTGCTTCCACGATGCGGTCCGCATGCTGGTTGAACATTTCGAAAAAATTGCCTTCCCGTGGCAACAGCTTGGCAAACAGCATGGAGACTCCTCTGAATCGCTATTGATTTTTTAACGCGCCTGAATCATGACAAATGCATGACTTTTTGATGACAGTCGAGTTTAACCGGCAGCCCCAGTCTGGACCGTTGCCCGCACGGCATCCGGTCATGCACCCCTCGCTACCTCGCGCCAGGCATCCCCTGGTACGAGACCATCCATACGCTCTAGGCGCTGCGGAAAATGAAGTACACCGCCCCTACCAAGCACAAACCCGCCCAGAGGTAGTCCCATTTGAGCGGCTGGCCCATGTAGAACACAGCGAACGGCACAAACACCGCAAGCGTGATCACCTCCTGCATGATCTTGAGCTGCCCCACATTGAACTGGGTAAAGCCGATGCGGTTGGCCGGCACCTGCAGCAAATACTCGAAAAGCGCTATACCCCAGCTCACCAGCGCTGCGGTGTACCAGGGGGCCGTGGCCAGGTTCTTGAGGTGTCCGTACCAGGCAAAGGTCATGAACACGTTGCTGGCAATCAGCAGCAACACGGTCTGGAGCGATACGGGCAAGGATTGCAGGGCGGACATCGGATTGCAGCGGCGGGTGATGGGCAGGGCCAAATTATGAAAAAATTGGCTTTTCACGCAGGATGGACAAGCGTCAACAGCTACAAAAATAGTAGCAACAAGTGAATACATCTTCCCAACCTCACCCAGCGAACCCGAAAACCATAAAAAAAGGCACTGTCATGCGACAGTGCCTTGTGCGAAACGCTGCGATCTTGCCCCATCCAAGAAGTGGGGCGGGGATCGGGACTTGGAATGGGCCTGGATACGCCTTATTCGCCGAGGTAGGCGGCGCGCACCTTGGGATCGCTCAGAAGCTCCTGGCCGGGGCCGGTCATGGTGATGAGGCCGGACTCCATCACGTAACCACGGTCGGCAATGGCCAGCGCGCGGCTCGCATTTTGCTCCACCAGCATGATGGTCACACCCAGGGCGTACACGTCGCGCACCACTTCAAAGATCTTGTCCACCATGATGGGCGAGAGGCCCATGGAGGGCTCGTCCAGCAGCAGCACCTTGGGCTGGCTCATCAGCGCACGGCCCATGGCCAGCATCTGCTGTTCACCGCCGGACATGGTGCCCGCCAGCTGGTCCTTGCGCTCGCGCAAGCGCGGGAAGATGGTGAACATCTTTTCGATGTCGGCCAGGATGCCAGCCTTGTCGCGGCGGGTGTAGGCGCCCATCTGCAGGTTCTCGGTGATGGTCATGCGCGCGAACACACCACGGCCTTCCGGAACCATCACGAGGCCCTTCTTCACCAGATCCCAGGCACCCTGGCCCTTGATGCTTTCGCCCAGGTACAGGATGTCGCCATCGTTCATGGCCAGCGTGCCGGTGATGGCCTTCATGGTGGTGGTCTTGCCGGCGCCATTGGAGCCGATCAGCGAAACCAGCTCGCCTTCGCGCACTTCAAAGTCCACGCCCTTCACGGCCTGGATACCGCCGTAGGCCACTTTCAGGCCCTTGACCTGCAGCAGTACCTTGTTGGATTTTTCGGCCATTCTCAATGTCCTCCGGTGCCCAGATAGGCCTCAATCACTTTTTCGTTCTTCTGCACGGTGGCAGGCGTGCCTTCGGCGATCTGCTTGCCGTAGTCGAGCACCGTCACGCGGTCACACAGGCCCATCACCAGCTTCACGTCATGCTCGATGAGCAGGATGGTGCGGTTGTCGTTGCGGATGCGGTCGATCAGCTCGCGCAGCAGCACCTTCTCGGTAGCGTTCATGCCGGCGGCGGGCTCGTCCAGTGCGATCAGTTGCGGGTCGGTAGCAAGCGCCCGGGCGATCTCCAGGCGGCGCTGGTCGCCGTAGCTCAAGGTACGGGCCTTGTAGTCGGCAAACTTGCCGATGCCCACGTAGTCCAGCAACTCTTGCGCACGCTTGGCAATCGCGGCTTCTTCTTCCTTGAAGGCCTTGGTGCGCAGCACAGCGCCCAACAGACCCGACTGGGTGCGGATGTGGCGACCCACCATCACGTTTTCCAGCGCCGTCATTTCTGCAAACAGACGGATGTTCTGGAACGTGCGGGCGATACCGGCCTTGGCCACTTCGTGCACAGCTGTGGGCTCATAGGGCTTGCCGGCCAGCTCGAAGGTGCCGCTGTCGGGGGTGTACAGGCCAGTGATCACGTTGAAAAACGTGGTCTTGCCCGCGCCGTTGGGACCGATCAGGCCATAGACCTGACCGCGTTCAATCGTGATGCCCACATCAGAGAGGGCTTGCAGGCCGCCGAAGCGCTTGGAAATCCCTGCAACCTTGAGCACCACATCGTTGGATTTTTCTGCCATGTTCTAACTTTCTGCGATGGGTTCAAGTCTTCTGGGTCAGGCTCTTGCCGTGCTCGGGCGCAGGCCACAGACCACGGGGACGCAGCAGCATGACAATGATCATGGCCAGAGCGATGAGCAGCTGGCGCAGGATGGCAGAGTCCAGACGGCCATCGGTCATGGCCTGCAGCGGGCCCGCTACATAGCGCAGCACTTCGGGCAGGGCCGACAGCAACACGGCACCCAGGATCACGCCCGGAATATGGCCGATACCGCCCAGCACCACCATGGCGACGATCATGACCGACTCCATCAGGCTGAACGACTCGGGCGACACGAAGCCCTGGAACGCACCGAACATGGCGCCCGACACACCACCGAACGAAGCGCCCATGCCAAAGGCCAGCAGCTTCATGTTGCGGGTGTTGATACCCATGGCCTTGGCAGCAATTTCGTCTTCACGGATGGCCATCCAGGCACGGCCGATGCGGGAGTCCTGCAGGCGGTAGCAGATGATGACGGACACCACCACGAGCACCAGGAACAGGTAGTAATACAGTGTGACCGAGCTGATGTCGAAGCCAAACAACTCCAGGCGTTTGCCCAGATCCAGGCCGAAGATCTTCACCGAGTCGATCTGGCCCAGGCCCTTGGGGCCGTTGGTCAGGTTGACCGGGTGGTCCAGGTTGTTCAGGAAGATGCGGATGATTTCGCCGAAGCCCAAGGTCACGATGGCCAGGTAGTCCCCGCGCAACTTGAGCGTGGGCGCCCCGAGCAGCGCCCCGAAGAACGCCGCCAGCAACGCCGCTAACGGTATGACCAGCCAGAGCGAGGTGTGCAAGCCGTTGGGGAACATGGCGGCAAACGCCGCAAAGTTGTCCGCGAGGTGCGGCGAGGCCATCAAGGCAAACAGGTAGGCGCCCACGGCGTAGAACGCCACGTAGCCCAGGTCCAGCAGGCCAGCGTAGCCCACCACGATGTTCAGGCCCAGGGCCAGCAGCACATACAGCAAGGCCAGGTCGGCGATACGCACCCAGGCATTGCCAAAGGATTGCAGGATCAGCGGCAGCACCAGCAGCGCGACGGCGCCGATGATCCAGTTGGTTTTGGTGTTCTTCATGGTGTGGGGCTCCTCAGGCGCGATCGGCCACACGCTCACCCAGCAGGCCCGAGGGGCGCAGCGTCAGGATGATGATGAGCACGATGAACGCAAAGATGTCGGTGTAGTGGCTGCCCAGCAGGCCGCCCGTCAGGGTGCCGATGTAGCCCGAGCCGATGGCTTCGATGAGGCCCAGCAAAATGCCGCCCACCACCGCACCGGCCAGATTGCCGATGCCGCCGAAAACAGCCGCCGTAAAAGCCTTGAGGCCGGGCAAGAAGCCCATGGTGTGCTGGGCCGTGCCGTAGTTGGAGGCATACATGATGCCTGCCACGGCGGCCAGGACGGCGCCGATGATGAAGGTGGCGGAGATGACCATGTCGGGCTTGACGCCCATGAGGGATGCAACGCGGGGGTTCTCGGCCGTGGCGCGCATCGCGCGGCCCAGGTTGGTGTGGTTCACCAGGTACACCAGCGAGGCCAGAGCCACGGCGGTGACGCCCAGGATCAGGATCTGCGTGGGGGTGATGTAGGCGCCACCAATCTCGAAAGGCGAGCTGGGCAGCATCGTCGGATAGGGCTTGTAGTTGGGCTTCCAGATGATCATGGCCAGCGTCTGCAGCAGGATCGACATGCCGATGGCGGTGATCAGGGGGGCCAGACGAGGACTGTTACGCAGGGGGCGATATGCCACCTTCTCGATCACGAAATTGAGCGTCGCGGCGACCACGCAGGCAATGAGGGTGGCCAGCAGAAGGATGAGCCAGCCCGGGGCGCCAGGCATTGCAGCCTGCATCATTCCTATACAGCTCCAACTGGTCAGAGCCCCGATCATGAGCACTTCGCCGTGGGCGAAATTGATCAGCTGAATAATGCCGTACACCATCGTGTAGCCCAAGGCTATCAAGGCGTACATGCTGCCGAGTACCAGACCGTTGATGATCTGTTGCAGCAAAATGTCCATAAGAGAAGTCCTTCGTTTGTAACGTACCCACCGCTTTGGCACCGGAATCGGTACAGCCTTGTGGGCCCGACTGCCATCTAGCAAAAAACCCGCCAGAAGTGCAGCTGTGCGGGTTTGTGGACGGAATTGTAGCGAGTAGTCACAAGCGGCCCCCACCAAGCCGGGCGGGGTTTTCCCTCGGGTTTGCGCCACATCAGTGCGCAACGCAATCCATAAGCCTGCATGATGCAAGCAGGAAAAATGATGTGCAAACTTATTACCGACTTCATGCAGAATCAGCATGATGCGGGTTCAGCCGCGCCACGGGCAAAGGCTCAGGGCATTTCGTCCAGCCCGCCCTCCAGACCCGCCGAAACATTGCGCGCGCGCAGTTCACGCAACTTCTGTGCAATCTTGATTTCGAGCCCGCGCTCCACCGGCGCGTAAAAACCGGGCTCTGGCATGCCCTCGGGCAGGTAGTTTTCGCCTGCGGCAAAGCCGCCCTCTTCATCGTGCGCGTAGCGGTAGCCCTTGCCGTAGTCGAGCTGCTTCATGAGCTGTGTTGGTGCGTTGCGCAGGTGCATGGGCACGGGGCGGGTGCCATCTTGCTTGACCCAGGTACGGGCGGCGTTGTAGGCCTTGTAGACCGCGTTGGACTTGGGCGCAACAGCCAGGTACACCACACATTCGGCCAGCGCCAGTTCGCCCTCGGGGCTGCCCAGGCGTTCATAGACCTCACTGGCATCCAACGCCAGGCGCAGGGCGCGAGGGTCGGCCAGGCCGATGTCTTCGCTGGCCATGCGCACCAGGCGGCGCGCCATGTAGCGCGGGTCGGCACCGCCGTCGAGCATGCGCACCAGCCAGTACAACGCGGCGTCGGGGTCGGAGCCACGCACCGATTTGTGCAACGCACTGATGGTGTCGTAGAACTGCTCTCCGCCTTTGTCGTAGCGGCGCATGCGCTCGCCCAGCACTTTGAGCAGCCAGACATCGGAAATCTCGTTCAGCTTCTCTTGCGTGGCCGCCATGGCCAGGGTTTCGAGGGTGTTGAGCAGACGGCGGGCATCGCCATCAGCGTACGCCACCAGACGGTCAATCGCTACACTTTCGATAGCTGGTAGCGCTTGCTCCGCCTGCGCCAAGGCCACAATTCGCTTCAAATCCTGCTCGGACAGCGGCTGCAGCACATACACCGCAGCCCGCGACAGCAGTGCGGAGTTGACCTCGAACGACGGGTTCTCGGTGGTCGCGCCAATGAAGGTGAACAGGCCCGATTCGACATGGGGCAAAAAGGCATCCTGCTGGCTCCTGTTGAAGCGGTGCACCTCATCCACAAACACGATGGTGCGCTGCTGCATGAGCCCGTCGCGCGCGGCCTGGGCCTGCTCCACGGCCTCGCGGATGTCCTTGACGCCGCCCAACACCGCGCTGATGCTGATGAACTGCGCGTCAAAGGCATCGGCCATCAGGCGCGCAATGGTGGTCTTGCCCACACCGGGCGGGCCCCAGAGGATGCAGCTGTGCGGCCGGCCGGATTCGAAGGCCAGGCGCAGTGGCATGCCTGGGCCCAGCACGTGCTGCTGGCCGATCACCTCGCCCAGCGCGCGGGGGCGCAGACGCTCAGCCAGGGGCTGGTGGGCGGAAACGTGCGCCGTATGTGCCGGTGTCAAGGCGGAGGCACCGCGTGCTGCCATGGTCGTGTCCTGTCTGCGTCACGCTGATTTTTGATCCAATTTAGCCTCTAGCGCTTTACCAACAAGCGCTTACAGCTATCTTTTTCGCAGCAATTTACTGCTTGACCACATCCGCTCCAGCGGGCGGCTTGAACTGAAAGGTGCTGGCGGGCAGCGCTGCATTGGCCTGCATGCCCGAAAAGCGGATCAACGAACGCTGGCCAAAACTGTCCAGGATGTCGAGCGCCGCCAGTTGCTCGCCCGCAAACCCCACACGCACGCTTTTGAGCTGGCCGTCCTTGGTCTTGGGGCTGGCCAACACCCACTGCAGACCATCCTGCTCAGGCGCGGCCTCCAGCGTGAATTCAGCCTTGAGCGCCGACAAGTCGGGCGCCGACGCCAGCAGTGCAGCGGGCGTGCTGCCCAACGCCTGGGACTGCGAGCGCTGCGTGACCTGGTTCAGGTCCACGTCGTACAGCCACAGGGTCTGGCCGTCGGCCACGATGGTTTGCTCGAAAGGCTTTTTGTAGACGAACTTGAAGCGCCCAGGGCGCTGAAATTCAAAGCTGCCGCTTGATGCCTTGGTGCGCGCGGTCTGGCCATCCTTGGGGGGCGAAGTCACGGTCTGCGTGAAATCAGCCTTGCCCGTCTGCGTGCCCTTCATGAACAATTCAAGGCTTTTCAGGCCATCAGCGCTTGCCAGCGTTGCGCTGGCAGCTATCAAAATTGCAGTAACGGATTTTTTCAAAGGGAACTCTCCTGTGGGGGCATGGGCCGGGCACATCGCCCCGCCCTGTCATTCGCTGCGGTTGGGCACCAGCACTTCGCGCTGGCCACTGGCCGTCAGGGCGCTGACCAGACCGGCTTTTTCCATGTCTTCCAGCAGCCGCGCCGAGCGGTTGTAGCCAATGCGCAGCTTGCGCTGCACGTACGAGATGCTGGCCTTGCGGTCCTTGAGCACCACTTCGACGGCCTGGTCGTACATGGGGTCCTTCTCGCCCCCTTCGCCACCACCGCCCTCCCCTGAAAGATCACCCTCGCCATCCACAGTTCCACCTTCGAGCACACCCTCAATGTAGTCCGGCTCCCCTTGTTCCTTGAGGTAACTGACGACACGGTGTACTTCCTCGTCCGACACGAAGGCCCCATGCACCCGGATCGGCAGGCCCGTGCCGCTGGCCATATAGAGCATGTCGCCCATGCCCAGCAGCGCTTCGGCGCCCATCTGGTCGAGGATGGTGCGGCTGTCGATCTTGGAGCCCACCGAGAACGCGATACGGGTGGGAATGTTGGCCTTGATCAGGCCGGTGATCACGTCCACACTGGGGCGCTGGGTGGCCAGGATCAGATGGATGCCTGCGGCTCGGGCCTTCTGCGCCAGCCTGGCAATCAGCTCTTCGATCTTCTTGCCCACCACCATCATCAGGTCGGCCAGCTCGTCGATGATGACCACGATGTGCGGCAGGCGCTGCAGCGGCTCGGGCTCCTCGGGCGTCAGGCTGAAGGGGTTGTAGATGAACTCTTCCTTGGCCTTGGCTTCGTCGATCTTGGCGTTGTAGCCCGCCAGGTTGCGCACGCCCAGCTTGGACATGAGCTTGTAGCGCCGTTCCATCTCGGCCACGCACCAGTTCAGGCCGTGGGCGGCCTGCTTCATGTCGGTCACCACGGGCGCCAGCAGGTGCGGAATGCCTTCGTAGACCGACATTTCCAGCATCTTGGGGTCGATCATCAGCAGGCGCACGTCACGCGCCTCAGCCTTGTAAAGCAGCGACAGGATCATGGCGTTGATCCCCACCGACTTGCCAGAGCCCGTGGTACCGGCCACCAGCACATGGGGCATCTTGGCCAGGTCGGCCACCACCGGGTTGCCCACGATGTCTTTGCCCAAGCCCATGGTGAGCATGCTCTTGGCCTCGTGGTAGACCTGCGAGCCCAGGATTTCAGAAAGACGGATGGACTGGCGCTTGGCGTTGGGTAGCTCGAGCGCCATGTAGTTCTTGCCCGGGATGGTCTCGACCACGCGGATGGACACCAGGCTGAGCGAACGCGCCAGGTCCTTGGCCAAGCCAACGATCTGGGACCCCTTCACACCCGTGGCGGGCTCGATCTCGTAGCGGGTGATGACCGGGCCAGGCATGGCCGCCACCACACGCACTTCCACGCCAAAGTCCTTGAGCTTTTTTTCGATGAGGCGGCTGGTCATCTCCAGCGTCTCGGGGGCCACGGTTTCCTGGCGCTGCAAGGGGCCGTCGAGCAAGTCCACCAGCGGCAGCTTGCTGTCGGGCATCTCGGTGAACAGCGGTTTCTGCCGCTCCTTCACCACGCGGGTGCTCTGCGGCACATCGACCAGCACGGGCTCGATGATCTGGACCGGCTGGGGGTGATACACCTCGCTCTCGGTGCGCTCTTCAAGCACCACCACCTCCCGTTCGCGGGCAGCCTTGCGCCCCACGGCCACATCCTTGGCCACTTCGCGCTTGGCAAGGCGAGATTGCACCAACGCGTCAATGCGCCCCCCCACAAACTCCGCAACATGTCCCCAGGAGAAACGGAACACCAGCGCCGCGCCCAGCACAGCCAGCACGATGGCCAGCAGGCCCGAGCCGGTGAAACCCAGCCACTTCACACTGGCCGGCCCGGTGATATAGCCCAGCACCCCGCCAGCGTGCCCCGGAAGAAACGCCTCAAACCGGTACAGGCGCGACCATTCCAGCGCAGTGCTGGCACACAGCAGCACCACCAGCCCCACCCAGAACATCGCCCGCCTGCGCATCGGACTTACCGCGCCCGGGACCAGTTCGCCGCCACGCATCCACCGCGCCAGCGACGACAGCCAGGCCCGCACGCCAGCTGCAATACACCACCAGACCGAGAAACCCAGGGCGAAATAACTGCCATCCGCCAGCCACGCGCCAAACCGGCCCGCCCAGTTGGCGACCATGCGCCCCCCCTGGGCGCCCGAGGTGGACCATGCGGCATCCTGCGCGGAATAGCTCAGCAGGGCCAGCAACCAGAAAACCAGGGCCAGCAGCCCCACCATCAGACCAATTTCGTGGCCAAAACGGGCTGCGCCCGTACGCGGCGGCGACTTTGCCGCAGCCGATGCATTCAGGGTATTGAGGGAATAGGTCATAAGCGTGCCGGGCTAGCTTACCCCATGCACCGCAAGGTATTTGCACTTGGGTTGGCGTCAACCGGCCCAGCGCTCAGCCCAGGGCGTTCAAACGGTCCTTGAGCACAGTGGCACCGCTGGGCAACACCTCAATGAAGCCACGCTCCTCCAAGTCTTTCATCACGCGGCTGACCATCTCACGGGAGGCGCCCACCATCTTGGCCAGGTCCTGCCGGGAGATTTTTTCCTTGATCACCAACTGGCCCTGAGCGTCGGGCACGGCAAAGTCCAGCAAGGCATGGGCTACGCGCCCGTACACATCCAGCAACGCCAGTGACTCAATCTTGCGATCCGCGTGGCGCAGGCGCTTGACCAGGCCGCGCATCACCACCAGCGACATGGACGCATTCTCCGTCAGGCAACGGGCAAACTCGGTGCGCCCCAGCATCAGCACATCGGTCTGCACCTCGGCCCGCACCGTGGCCGAGTGGGGCTCGTTGTCGATGATGCTCATCTCGCCCAGGTAGTCGCCCTGCGACAGGGTGGCCAGAATCACCTCGCGCCCCCGGCTGTCCGATGTCATCACCCTGGCACGCCCGGTGAGCAAGATGAACAGGGCATTGGACTTGTGCCCCTGCTCTACCAACGCCTCGCCGCGCTTGAAACGGCGCTTGATCACCGCACCGCTGATCACCTCGGCCTGCGCCACCGTCAGCAGCGAAAACAAGGGCACGCGGCGCAAGAGGTCCAGGTTGGACAACATCGTCGACATGAAAACATCTCCTTTCAGAGCGCGACCCCACCGAAGTCGCTTCGGGTTGTGCAGGGGTACTCCATGGGTTCTTACAATCGCCGTGATTAAAAAGGGCACCGCTCGCATGAGCGGCACACGGTTGATACTCGCCGGTCCAACCCCCAATTTCCCCAACAGCGCCCCGGTAGCGGGCGCAAAACACAGGCTTTTACCATGTCCACCACCCAACACGCGAAAGTTCTGATCCTCGGCTCGGGCCCAGCGGGCTACACCGCTGCGGTGTACGCCGCCCGCGCCAACCTGAATCCAGTGCTCATCACCGGCATGGCCCAGGGCGGCCAGCTGATGACCACGACCGAGGTGGACAACTGGCCGGCCGATGTGCACGGCGTGCAAGGCCCAGACCTGATGCAACGATTTCTGGAGCACGCCGAGCGCTTCAAGACCCAGATCATCTTCGACCATATCAACAAGGTCGATTTCAGCCAGCGCCCCTTTACGCTCACCGGCGATAGCGGCACCTACACCTGCGACGCGCTGATTCTGGCCACGGGCGCATCGGCCAAGTACCTGGGCCTGCCTTCGGAAGAAGCCTTCATGGGCAAGGGCGTGTCCGGCTGCGCGACCTGCGACGGCTTCTTCTACCGCGAGCAGGATGTCTGCGTGGTCGGTGGCGGCAATACGGCGGTGGAGGAAGCGCTGTACCTGTCGAACATCGCCCGCAAGGTCACCCTGGTGCACCGCCGCGACAAGTTCAAGGCCGAGCCCATCCTGGTGGACAAGCTCAACGAGAAAGTGGCAGCGGGCAAAATCGAGCTCAAGCTATTCCACACCCTGGACGAGGTGCTGGGCGACAACACGGGCGTGACCGGCATCCGCATCAAGAGCACAAAAGACGGCAGCACGGAAGACATCAAGCTGCAGGGCTGCTTCATCGCCATCGGCCACGCGCCCAACACCGAGATCTTTCAGGGCCAGTTGGAGATGGAAAACGGCTACATCATCACCCAGGGCGGGCTCAAGGGTTTTGCCACCCAGACCAGTGTGCCCGGCGTGTTTGCCGCTGGCGACGTGCAGGACCATGTGTACCGCCAGGCCATCACCAGCGCAGGCACGGGCTGCATGGCCGCGCTGGACGCCCAGCGCTTCCTGGAACAGGAAGCTTGATGAAAAAATAAGCCGCAGGCTATAATCTGCGGCTTTGCTGAATTCGGCCCGTTCTCGCGGCACCCGAAACCAAGCAAATCGGGTTACCGCCACCCTTTCTGGCGAGGTGAGGCCGCAAGCCAACCAGGGCAAACCAACAGCCCAGGGCTCAGCGAACGGCCGTTAATCAGTATCGGAGTGTCCTCATGGCACGCGTCTGCGACGTAACGGGCAAGAAGCCCATGACGGGGAACAATGTTTCCCACGCCAACAACAAAACCAAGCGCCGGTTCCTGCCGAACCTGCAATACCGCCGTTTCTGGGTTGAGAGCGAAAACCGCTGGGTTCGCCTGCGCGTTTCGAGCGCTGCCCTGCGCTTGATCGACAAGAACGGTATCGACTCGGTGCTCGCAGACCTGCGTGCCCGTGGCCAGGCTTAAGGAGTAGCACCATGGCAAGCAAAGGCGGACGCGACAAGATCAAGCTGGAATCCACTGCGGGTACCGGTCACTTCTACACCACGACCAAGAACAAGAAGACCATGCCCGAGAAGATGCTGATCATGAAATTTGATCCCAAAGCTCGCAAGCATGTCGAATACAAGGAAATGAAGCTGAAGTAATTCAGCCCGGTTCCCCCAAAAAGCCGCCCGGCCCTGCGCCTGGCGGCTTTTTTCATTCATGCCACCTGGCGCTGGGGCGGCAATGCACGGACCTGTTCGTGCAGCAGGCGTCCAAGCTCTCCATACGCCCACTCCACCTCGGGCGAGAAGAGCAGGCCACAGCTCAGGCGCAAAAAACCTTCATAGCGGCCTGAATTCGAGAAGATCGGACCCGGCGCCACGCGGATGCCCAAGGCCAGGGCCTGCTCGAACAGCACCATGGAAGACACGCTCGCAGGCAGCTCAATCCACAGGCTCAGCCCTCCAGGCGGCACTGACAGACGCGTTCCATGCGGAAAATGCCGCGCCACCAATTGAACACCGCGCTCGCGCTGCACCCTGAGAGCACTCCGAAAACGGCGCAGGTGCCGCTCATGGGCAGGTGTGCCCACAGTACGCGCCGCCAGCAACTGGGCCCACACCTGCATGTTGCGGGTGCGCGCAAACTTGAGGATCTGAATGCGCTCATGCCAGCGCCCGCCGTTCATCCATCCCTGGCGCAGGCCCGGTGCCAGCGTTTTGTTGAAAGAGACGCAATAGATGACCTGCCCTGTCTCATCCCAGGCCTTGAGCGGACGCTGCAGCACCGGTACATCGACCAATTCGCGGTAGATGTCATCCTCGATCAGCGCCAGCTGGTGGCGCCGGCAGAACGCTACCAGTCGCTCCTTGTGGCTGTCGGGCATGAGAGCGCCATTGGGCATCTGGAGGTGGGGTACCACAACCACGGCTTTCAGACGCGGCTCGCTCTGCACCGCCAATTCCAGGGCATCGAGTGAGATGCCGGTGCGCGAGCTGCTGGGAATCTCCAGTGCACGCAGGTTCTGCGTCTCTACCGCCTGAAGCACTCCGTAGAAGGTGGGAGACTCCACCGCCACGACATCGCCACGCTCGGTCACTGCCGCCAGCGCCAAATTCACTGCATCCGAGTTTCCCAAAGTTGCCATGACCTCCTGCGGTGCCACATTCACGCCGGCCTCCAGCGCCTGCCGGGCCATTGCCGCCTGGAACAGCGGATGGGTGCCCGGTCGCGAATGACCATGCACCAGCACATCGGGAAACTCGCGCAACAACCCTGCGCCCACCCGGTTGAGGGTGAAGTGGTCGAAGAGTTCAGGCGCTGGCATGGCGGCTCCCAGGTCCACACGCACATGCGCCCGGCGCCCCTGCTCCAGCCACAGCGAAATGCGCTCGTTGATGCCCGCGAACTGGGCCCCATCGATCCTTTGCACTGGGCAGCGTGGATCCGGCTCGCTACTGTGGTCCAGCAGATGCACCCGCTGTTCCTGCACGAAGTAGCCGACCCGGGAGCGCGCCTGCACACAACCTCGCTCCTCGAGGGTGCGCAACGCCTGCAGCGCGGTGGACAGGCTCACACCGTGGCGCTGCATCAGCTCACGCACCGACGGCATGCGGGCGCCAGGCAACAACACACCCTGGACCACTGCCCGCTGGTAGTGGTCGGCCAGTTGGCGGTACAGAGGAAGGTTCTCGTCAGAAGATACAAGCATGGCGGATCGATGATGCGCCGGATTCGAATACCAGAACAGATACAGTCAAGTGAAAGATGCACCAGAACAGCACACATGTCCATGGTCTGCTCTGCATCGCACGACCCGATTCTGTGCCTGTTGCATTACAGGCTGTGGTTCTACGCTGTGGGCATGAAACAGCAGCACCCCATCCCCCCCTCCTTAGCGGCCGATGCAGAAACGCCCCCGGCCACCAATCCCCTCACGTCAGACTGCGTCCAGCACCTGGTCCTTGGAGCTGGACAGAGCAGGCTTGTCTGGGTGGAGGCCGGTTGCGAACTCCGCAGCCTGTCAGGCACAGCCTTGCTGGAAACCACTGCCACGCCAGGGGGTGGGCAACCTCCACCCCGCCTGCAGTCCCATGCTGCGTGGCGCAGCCCCCAAGGTGCATGGATGAGCATCGCGGCCAGCGACGCAGCACCCGCCACGCTCGCGCTGACCACCCCGTCCGTAACGCAGTGCGCGGATGCACACCATGAAAAAAGCCGCCCAGGGCACGGGGCCCTGAAGCGGCTCTGGCACAGCCTTCGGAAAATACTCGTCAGGCGCGCGCAGCCCGCAGGCTGATCGAGAAATCGCGCAGGGCGGCAATGCCACTCTCTTCGGCGCGGCGGCACCAGGCCTGCAGGTCGGCCGTGAGTTGCTCGCGGGACTGGGAGGTATTGAGCCACAACTGGCGCAGTTCCTCACGCATGGTCACCATCTTGTCGAGGGCTGGGTGCGCAGCGCGCGCCTGCGCCAGTTGAGGCAGGGCCACCGCAGGCACCTTTTCAACGTCGCGATGCAACCAGCGTTTGGCAGCCTTGAGCACCGAGACATCTGCCTGGCGGGCCTGTAGCGCTGCAATCTCATCCTTGCAGGCTTTGCGTACGCCACGCGCGTAGCCCGCCATCACCTCGTAGCGGTTGGCAATCAAGGCTTCCAGCGTCTTCTCATCGGCCACCGGCTTCACGTCGCCCAGTTGCAACTTGGGCGGCACCTTCTTGACGGTGGCCCACCCGATCTTCTTCATCATCGTGATGTAGACCCAGCCGATGTCAAACTCATAGGGCTTGACCGAAAACTTGGCCGAAGTCGGATAGGTATGGTGATTGTTGTGAAGCTCTTCGCCACCGATGATGATGCCCCAGGGGGACAGGTTGGTACTGGCGTCCTGCGCCTCGAAGTTGCGGTACCCCCAGTAGTGGCCCACGCCATTGACCACGCCTGCGGCCCAAAACGGAATCCAGAGCATCTGCACAGCCCACACTGCAGCTCCCAGAGCACCGAACAACGCCAGATCCAGGATCAACATGAGGCCCACGCCCTGCCAGCCGTAGCGGGTGTAGACGTTGCGCTCCATCCAGTCATCGGGCGTGCCATGACCGAACTTCTTCATCGTCTCCATGTTCTTGGACTCGGCGCGGTACAGCTCTGCACCACGCCACATCACCGTATCCAGGCCCCGGGTCTGGGGGCTGTGGGGGTCGTCCACGGTTTCACACTTGGCGTGGTGTTTGCGGTGGATGGCGACCCATTCTTTGGTGACCATGCCCGTACCAATCCACAGCCAGAAGCGGAAAAAATGCGAGGGGATGGGGTGCAGGTCCAGGGCGCGGTGGGCCTGCGCACGGTGCAGGAAAATGGTGACTGCCGCAATGGTGATGTGGGTCGTCGCCAGGGTGTACAGCACGATCTGCCACCAGGCGAGGTTCCACAAACCATGGCCCAGCCAGTCAATGGCAGCGTTGAGCACAGCCCAATCGGGTAACAGCATATTCAGAAAACCTTACATCTACAGGGAACCCGTTCGCCATCGGACCGGGCACCTGATTTTAGAGCCGCCCCCGCGAAATAGGTTCGGGGGTATCCATGGTATTTACGCTGATTTAGCGCCTTTAGAGGTCCAACTCAGGCCTTTTTGGACCAGATTGCGGCAAAAAATCCATCGGTTTGGTGCACATGGGGCCACAAGCGCAAATATGCGCTGCCCGAATCACCGCCGCTGCACAGGCCCTTGGCCTCTTCTACCTTGAGTTGCTCCAGCAGTTCACCCGCGTCGAGCATCTCAAAGTCCGGGTGTGATGCGCTGAAGGCCTCTGCGATGGCTTCGTTTTCCTGCGGCAGGATGCTGCAGGTGGCATATACCAGGCGGCCGCCCGGCTTGAGCAGGCGCGCTGCACTGTCCAGAATGGCGGTCTGCTTGGCCACCAGCTCTTCAATGGCCTTGGGCGACTGGCGCCATTTGAGGTCCGGGTTCCGCCGCAGTGTCCCCAGACCCGAGCACGGCGCATCGACCAACACGCGGTCGATTTTGCCCGCCAGCCGCTTGACGCGGTCATCGCGCTCATGGGCGATTGCAGCGGGGTGCACGTTCGACAAACCGCTGCGGGCCAGGCGGGGCTTTAAAGCATCCAGACGGTGCGCGGACACGTCAAACGCATACAGCCGCCCCGTGCTGCGCATGCCCGCCCCGATGGCCAGGGTCTTGCCACCTGCGCCTGCGCAAAAATCCACCACCATCTCGCCACGCTTGGCATCGAGCAGCAGGGCCAGCAACTGCGAGCCTTCGTCCTGCACCTCGATGGCACCGCGCGTGAACGCATCCAGTTTGGTCAGCGCAGGCTTGTCGTCAATGCGCAGCCCCCAGGGCGAATATGGCGTGGGGCTGGCCTTGACGCCGGCCTTGGCAAGCTCCTTTTGTACATCGGCGCGCTTGTCCTTGAGGGCGTTGACGCGCAAATCCAGCGGCGCGCTCTGCGCCAGGCTTTCCACCAGCGGCCAGAAGCCGTCGCCCAGTTGGTCCTTGAGGGGCTTCACCAGCCATTCGGGCAGGTTGTGACGGTGGCGCTCCATCAGGTCATCGACTGTGACCGCATCGCACTGGTCCAGCCAGTTCTTTTCTTGGTCGGTCAGGGCGCTCTTGAGGAAGTCGCGCGGACCATAAAACCCCAGGATGGCCAGGCGGCGCTCCTTGGGGCCAGAGCCCGAGGGAGCCATGTGATCGAACAGCAGCTTCTTGCGCAGCACGGTGTAGACCGTCTCAGCCAGCGTAGCCCGCTCTCGGGGCCCCAGGCCCCGGTTGTCGCGGAAGAATCGTGACACCACCGCATCGGCGGGGTGTTCAAACGTGAGGGTGAGCCTGACCAGTTCGGCGCAGGCGTCGAGAAGAACTTTGGGATGCATCCCCCGATTGTCCCACTGTGGTCTGATCAACAGCCAACCACAATGCTCCTTCAAACGACCCGCATCGATCCGTTCGGTTTGTCAACGCGTGTAGACCGGATCAAACGCATAGCGCTGAATCTCCTTCAGGCTGGGCGATTCACCCGCCCACAGCGCCAGCGCCGGGCCGGGAAGGCTCAGATTGCGCTCCAGGGCGCGGCACAGGTGGTAGCGGCTTTCGTCGTCCATCCCCGGCAGCTCCACAAACACCAGGTACGCCCGGCGCTGCGGATGCTCATGCAGATTCTTGCGCACCAGCCAGCAACGTATGAGGGGCGCACAGCGGGCCAGTTCCGATTGCAGTTCGGCCAGCTCGAAGGGGCTCAGGTCGTGCCGCGTGATCTGGCTGAAAAAGGAGGCGCCCGAAAGCTCTTCCCAGGCGCGTTCTTCGGACTCCTGCGCGCGCTCCAGCCGTTTGCGCCACTGCTTGAAGGCCGCCGCATCATGCTCCATGCCCATGCGGGGAGTTTCCAGCTCGGCCAGTGCAGTGCGCGCGGCCCAATAGCGGTCGTTGCTGCCCGCTTCCCACACCCTGTGCAGCAGCAGGAGCTTACCTTCACGATCGTCCTCGGGCAGGCAAGGCACCAGTCCACACAGGGCTGGCGCGTACTCGGGACTGCGCTCCAGCGCCAGCTCATACAAGGCACGCACATCGGCACGGGGGTCCAGATGGCGCTTGAGGCGGGCCAGCTCCACCAGATCTGCCGCACTGTTCTGCGCGATCGAAGCCTGCAGCGCCTGGGCGCGTGCGCGCACACGTTCCAACCATGCGTGGTGGTGCTTCCACTCCGTGGCATTGTCGCGGCACCATTGTTTGTCAAAGTGCTTGACCCACCGTTTGGCCTCATCGCCCAGCAGGGTCAACGCATTGCCACGCGACCAGTCGGGCAGTGTGGGCGTGGCATCCAGTGCTTCGATGCGGTCCCGCAGGCCGGGATGGGTGTCGTCTACGCTGCTCAGGCGCTTGAGCGCCTGGCGCAGCGCGTCGTTGGCAAATGCAGCATCCGGGGCCTCGGCCAGGAAACGACGCATGCTGCGATAAGGCCCCACCGGCAGCGGATTGCCAGCGGCACCGCACCAGTGGGTGCCCCAGAACTGGGCCTGCAGCGCTGCGCCCCGGATCTCGATCTCGGCCAGGGCGGCGGCGGTAACGTCGCGGCCCAGCAGCTTGCCTGCAATGCGGTCGGCCTCGTATTCGTCCTGGCGGGCCAGCGCGAAGGTCTTGGCGGAAAAGCGCGGAAAGTACCAGCGCATGAATGCCTGCGTGGCGGCCGCCACCGGGCCTTCGTCGTCGGCCAGGCTGTGGTTCAAGCGCATCCACGACAGGCGTGTGCGATAGATCCAGGCGGCAAACCGGCCATGGTCACCGCGCAAGTGGCCGTACTCGTGTGCCAGCACGGCCAGAAAACGCGGTCGGTCCAGCGCCATCAAGAGGGGTAGGCCAATGCTCAGGTGGTTGACGTTACCGCCCAGCAGCCCGTATTTGGGGAGCTGCTGGATGCTGGCGTTGAATTCGTCGTTCAGAGTGACCTTGTGGATGGGTGGGCCCTTGATCTTGCGGCGGATGCGCTCGAGCGCTTCAAAGAGCTCTGGAGCCTCCAGCACCGTGATCTCCACGCCCTCGGGCGCGTCAAACCGCACCCACAGTGCCCGCAGGCTGACCCAGAGCAGGCCCGCAGCCCCCAGCAGCAGCCACACCATCGCAAAGCGAAACTTCCCCTGCACCAGTTGCGGCACCACCCAGAGCACAATGCCAACAGCCAGCCCCAGGCAGCCCAGCACCCAGGCATAGCCCAATGCCGCAAACGCGGCCACACTGCGGCGATACGCTCGGCTGTTGTCGGCACTGGCATGCTCGCTCATGCGCACCAGATGCACAAAATCTGCCTGATCCACGGGTTTCCCTCACTCTGGGTTATTTTTCAACCGCCATCCTAACCATTCACGCACCCGCCCCACCACCATGACCGACGACGACCTGCCCGCACTGATCCGCACACCACCCGGCCTGTACCGCCACTACAAGGGCATGCTGTACGAGGTGATCGACACCGTGCGCCACAGCGAAACACTGGAGCCTATGACGCTGTACCGCGCTCTCTACAGCCAGCGGGGGCTGTGGGTGCGGCCAGCCGCCATGTTTGAGGAGCAAGTGATCATTGATGGCCAGATGCGGCCACGATTTGAGAAATGCGGGGAGGACACCCAAACGGACTGAGCCCGTGGAGATCACGCTGCAGTGCGCGGAAAGGTTGCGGTGACCAACAGGCCTCCCCCTGCGGCGTTTCGCAAGGCCAGTCGGCCACCGTGCCGCCGCACGATATCGCTGGCAATCGTGAGCCCCAGCCCGGCCCCGCCACTCTGGCGGTTACGCGAGGCCTCCACGCGGTAAAACGGCTCCATGACCCGCTCCAGCTCCTCCGCAGGCAAACCGGGGCCGTGGTCGCGCACCTCGATGGTCAGCCCATCGGCCGCGTCGCGCAGCGTGACCTCTGCACTGCCGCCATAGCGGATTGCGTTGCCCACCAGGTTGTCCAGGCAGCGCCGCAGCGCCACGGCCTGCACCCGCAGCAAAGCTGCCTGCCCGGCCACCATGACACGGTGGCCCATGGCGATCTGGTCGTCAGCCATGCTGTCCACCAGGGCCCGCACGTCCAGCAGGACCTTTGCTTCGGCGCCCGCGACACCGCGCAAGTAGTCCAGCGTGGAAGTAATCATGGCGTCCATCTCTTCGATGTCGCGGCGAAACAGCTGCTGCGCGCGGGCGTCGTCCAAGCTTTCAGTGCGCAGGCGCAGGCGGGTCAGCGGCGTGCGCAGATCGTGCGAAACCGCCGCCACAAACCGGTCGCGCTCGGCCAACTGCTGGCGGATGCGCGCCTGCATCTGGTTGAACACACGGCTGGCATCGCGGCACTCCAGCGTGCCGTCCTCGGGCAACGGGGGGCGGTTGACGTCACGCCCCAGCTCCTGCGCGGCCGCGGCCAACCGGTGCATGGGGCGCGCCAGCCAACGCGCCGCCCACCAGGCCACGGCCACCAGCGCAGCCAACCGCACGCTGATGTCGAGCAGCAGTCCCAGCTGCAGCGATAGCGGAGCATCCCAAAAACCCGGCATCGGGCCACCCGGCCGGAGCCCGGGGCCAGGGGCTGTCAGGGTTGAGCGATCAACTGCCACCGCCATGGGTGGCGGGCCGGGCAAATGCGCGGGGTGCTCGGGGTGCGCTGGGCGCAGCCCAAACATCAGCGTGAGCGCCAGTACATGGCTCACAATCACTGCCACGATGAGCAGCAGTGCGATCCGGCCAAACAAGGTACCTGGCAGCCAGCGCTGCAGGGTCCAACGCAGGCGTTCCGCCATCAATGCGGCCATCCCACCTGCCCCTGCAAAGACTGCACATTGAGCAGGTAACCGGAACCGCGCACGGTGCGAATCATCGAGGGCGAGCGTGGATCGTCAGCGAGCTTGCTGCGCAGGCGCGAAACCAGCAGGTCAATGCTGCGCTCGAAAGCGTCCATCGCCCGGCCCCGGGCCAGCTCCATGAGCTGGTCGCGGCTGAAGATGCGGCGCGGCATGCGCAAAAAGGTGCAAAGCAGGCGGAATTCGGCATTCGACAGCGGCACGACCACGCCCTGGGGGGACACCAGGTGCCGCTCGATGCTGTGCAGTGTCCAGCCGTCAAAGCGCACGACCTCGTCCGGGCCCTGTCTGGCAGGAGCCGCCTCGCCCGCAATGCGGCGCAGCACACTCTGGATACGTGCCACCAGCTCGCGGGGCTCAAAGGGTTTGCCCATGTAGTCATCGGCGCCCATCTCCAGCCCCAGCACGCAGTCATACGGGTTGGCGCGCGCCGTGAGCATGATGATGGGCAGCCGCGAGCGCTCTCGCAGCTCGCGTGCCAGGGTGATGCCGTCGGTGCCCGGCAGCATTACATCCAGCACCACCAGGCCGATGGGGTGCGCCGCCATCTGCGCACGCATCGACGGCGCATCGCACGCCGCATGGGCGGCATAGCCAAAGCGGGCGAGGTATTCGGTGAGCAGTGTGGTGATCTCGACATCGTCGTCCACCACCAGAATGTGTTGCATAAGCCCGGTCGCGCAAAAGAACGCCCAAGTTTAGGTAGCTCCCAACGGACGCTGGCGTCGATCTAGCGGGAATTTGCCTCCTTGTTCAGCCCTTGCAGACGCCGTTTGTATCAACCTCGGTACAAAGCGGACAAACCCCAGAGACACGCACCTCCAAGAATGGACAAGGGCCATGGCTGAGGACTCCCGCTTCTGGGGGCCCTGGCACCGACCCACCCTTGGAACGAAAGGAACGACGATGACGACCATCCATAGCGTCAGCAGCGCCTGGTCCAGTGCAAGTGTGCAGAGGGCATCGCGCCCGGCGCCCTCACCGGAGCGGCTGCTGTCCAAACTAGACGCCGACGGCAGCGGGGGCGTGAACGATACCGAGCTGCAGGGCCTTCTGGACGATGTGGCCAAAAAAACCGGCATCAGCAGCCAGGCCAGCGCCAGCGATCTGGTCAAGCAGTACGACGGCGATGGGGACGGCAGCCTCAACGCGGACGAGCTTGGCAAGACGATGCAAAGCGTGCTGCCTGCGCCGCCCTCCACCATGGCGTTCGCGCAATCGCGGGGCGACAGCGACAACGCTACCGGCCAGGCCGGCGACGACCTCTTCGGCAAGGTGGACAGCGACGGAGATGGCGCTGTGAGCCAGACCGAACTGCAGGCCCTGCTGGAGGCGATGTCCGGCGGCACGGCGAGCAAGACGGGGGTCAGCAGCGACGATGTGTTCAACCAGCTGGATGCAGATGGCGACGGCAGCCTGAGCGAGGCCGAATTCGACGCAGGCCGCCCTTCCGCCGAAGCGGGTGGCGGCATGCAGGCCATGGGCGGTATGCCACCACCCGGAGGCCCAGGAGGCCCCGGACGCCCAGGCGGTGCAAGTGCATCTGCCGACAGCACCACCACCTACGACCCCCTGGACACCAACGAGGACGGCGTGGTCTCACTCACAGAACGGCTGGCTGGCAGCACCAGCAGCGTGGAGCAAGACGCGATCACCGCGCTGTTCAACGCCATCGACACCGATGGCGACACCAGCATCAGCGCCAGCGAATCCAAGACTTTCATCGACCAGCTGACAAGCCAGCTCCAGCAGACCGAAACCGTCAGCCAGGCATCGACATCAGACACCGGCCAACGCAATGACCTGGCGCGGCTGGCCGAGTTTGCCCGCCAGCAATACGCCCTGGCTGCCAACGACTGGAATTCGGCCACCAGCACCAGCAGCTTGAGCGCAGTGGCCTGACAAGGTTGATGCGGGCGGCGCTGCCACCGACCGCAGGATTTCTGGCCACGCAGTGCGGTTCGCCCGTCAGTTGACGAGCTGCGTGCGCCGGAATCCCTGGGCGTCTCTGCTCAAAGACCTCCGGCAGCAGAAAATAGAATAAAAACAGGCGCCAGCGCTTGATGGATAAGCGCTAATAGCTACTATTTTTATAGCAAACAATCCACTCACCCCAGTCGTGCGGCATCTCTGCACGGCAGCTGGGCCTGCCCAGACTGGGCAGCCTGAAAACCAAGGGCTACAAGACTTGAATCAGCGACCGCACAGCACGCGGGTAGATCACATGTTCCTGGGTCAGCACCCGGGCGGCTAGCGCCTCGGCCGTGTCGCCAGGCAGCACGGGCACCACGGCCTGGTCCAGGATGGGGCCCACATCCAGCTCGGCCGTGACCTGGTGCACCGTCACACCTGCAAACTTGCAGCCTGCATCGATGGCGCGCTGGTGGGTGTGCAGGCCGGTAAAAGCGGGCAACAGCGAGGGGTGGATGTTGATGAGCCGCCCCGCATAGTGCGCCACAAAACCCGGGGTGAGGATGCGCATGAACCCGGCCAGCACCACCAAGGCGGGCTGGTGGCGGTCGATGGTGGCGGCCAGTTCGGCATCAAACGCCTCGCGGCTGGCAAAGGCCTTGTGGTCCAGCACCTCGGCGGCGATGCCCTGCTCGCGCGCAAACACCAGCCCTGCAGCCTCCGGTTTGTTGCTGATGACGGCTGCCACGCGGGCGCCGTAGCGCTGCTCCCAGTGCTCCTGCTGCGCCGTGCGGACGATGGTGGCCATGTTGGAGCCGCCGCCAGAGATCAGAATGACGATGTTCTTGACGTTGTTCTTCATATTTGCCCCGGATTATCCCAGCCATGCCCTTCGATCCTGCCACCCGCCCCCTCACCCCCAACGAAGCCCGCGTGCTTGCCACCCTGATGGAAAAGGCGCGCACCGTGCCCGACAGCTACCCCATGTCGCTCAACGGCCTGGTCACCGGCTGCAACCAGAAGACCAGCCGCGACCCGGTGATGAACCTCAGCGACGCCGAGACACAGGAGGCGCTGGATTCGCTCAAGCTGCTCACGCTGGTTTTTGAAACCAGCGGCAACCGCACCACGCGCTGGGAGCACAACTTTCAGCGCGGCGTGGGGGTGCCTGAGCAATCGGCGGTGCTGCTGGGCCTGCTGATGCTGCGCGGCCCCCAGACAGCGGGTGAGCTGCGCATCAACGCCGAGCGCTGGTATCGGTTTGCCGACATCTCCTCGGTCGAAGCCTTTCTGGACGAATTACAAAACCGCAGCGAAGAAAAAGGCGGCCCGCTGGTCGTGCTGCTGCCCCGCGCGCCCGGCGCCCGCGAGCAGCGCTGGGCGCACCTGCTGTGCGGGCCGGTGGACATGTCTGCCAGCCAGGCACCTGCAGCTGGCGCGGGCGCCAGCCCCTCCCCCGCCCTGCAGGCCCGTGTGGACGCCCTGGAGGCTGAGGTGGCAAGCCTGCGCAACACCGTGCAGCGGCTGTGCGCCGAGCTGGGCATTTCCCCTGAGTTCAGTCCAATGTCGCCACCCGGACAGGAATAAAACGAACGACCGTGCTACAAATGCGGATCACTTGGAGACAAACCGATGGATCTCGCATTTACCCCCGAAGAACAGGCGTTCCGCGAAGAGATTCGCGCCTGGGTTCACGCCAACCTGCCGCAGGAAATCTCGCACAAGGTGCACAACGCCCTGCGCCTGACCCGTGCAGACATGCAAGGCTGGGCCAAGATCCTGGGCAAAAAAGGCTGGCTGGGTTTTGGCTGGCCCAAAGAGTTTGGTGGCCCCGGCTGGACGGCCGTGCAAAAGCACCTGTTTGAAGAAGAGTGCGCCCTGGCAGGCGCGCCCCGCATCGTGCCGTTTGGCCCGGTGATGGTGGCCCCGGTGATCATGGCGTTTGGCAATGCAGAGCAGCAAAAGCGCTTTTTGCCCGGCATTGCCAGTGGCGAAGTCTGGTGGAGCCAGGGCTACAGCGAACCCGGCTCGGGCTCAGACCTGGCCAGCGTCAAGACCCGCGCAGAGCGTGTGGGCGACAAGTACATCGTCAACGGCCAAAAAACCTGGACCACGCTGGGCCAGCATGGCGACTGGATGTTCAACCTGGTGCGCACCAGCACCGAGGGCAAGCCGCAGACCGGCATCAGCTTCTTGCTGGTGGACATGAAGTCCAAGGGCGTCACGGTGCGTCCGATCAAGCTGCTCGATGGCGAGTGCGAAGTCAACGAAGTGTTCTTCGACAACGTCGAAGTGCCCGCCGAGAACCTGATCGGCGAGGAGAACAAGGGCTGGACCTACGCCAAGCACCTGCTGAGCCACGAGCGCACCAACATCGCCGACGTGAACCGCAGCAAGCGCGAACTGGAGCGCCTCAAGCGCATTGCCAAGACCGAAGGCGTATGGGACGACCTGCGCTTCCGGGACCAGATCGCCCTGCTGGAAGTGGACATCGTGGCGCTGGAAATGCTGGTGCTGCGCGTGCTGTCGGCCGAGAAGTCGGGCAAGAACTCGCTCGACATCGCCGGCCTGCTCAAGATCAAGGGCAGCGAGATCCAGCAACGCTACGCCGAGCTGATGATGCTGGCCGCTGGCCCCTTTGCCATGCCCTTCATCGAAGAGGCCATGGAAGCGGGCTGGCAGGGCAACTTCCCTGGCGGTGTCACCGCCAATGCGCCACTGGCGTCCACCTACTTCAACCTGCGCAAGACCACCATCTACGGTGGTTCCAACGAAGTGCAGCGCAACATCGTGGCTCAGACCGTCCTCGGCTGATCCCAAGTTCCAGGAGACAAGAACATGGATTTCGATTTTTCTGACGACCAGGAACAACTGCGCGACGCCGTACGCAAGTGGGTGGACAAGGGCTACACGTTTGAGCGCCGCCGCGCTGCCGTTGCTGCCGGCGGCTTTGACCGCGCCGCCTGGGGCGAGCTGGCCGAGCTGGGCCTGACCGCGCTCACCGTGCCCGAAGCACACGACGGTATGGGCCAGGGCGCCATCGACGCCATGGTGGTGGCCGAAGAACTGGGGCGCGGCATCGTGCTGGAGCCCATCGCCCAGGCCTTCATCGCCAGCAGCGTGCTGTCGCACTACGCAAGCGCCGACGTGCAATCGGCCTGGCTGCCCCGCGTGGCCAGTGGCGAAGCCCTGGTGGTGCTGGCACAGCAAGAGCGCAAGGCGAGATACCGCCTGGACGTTTGCGAGGCAAAAGCAGCGCCAGCGCAATCAGGATATGCGGTAACAGCTATCAAAAGCATAGTGGCCGCTGGTGACAAAGCCGACGCGTTCATCGTGCCTGCGCAACTTGACGGCAAGATCGCCCTCTTCCTGGTCGAGCGCACGGCTGCGGGCGTCACGACGCAGGGCTACGTCACGCAAGACGGCAGCCGCGCCGCCGAAGTGCACCTGGCCAACGCCCCTGCCACGCTCATCACCACCGACGGCCTGGCTGCGCTGGAGCTGGCCGTGGACACCGGCATTGCCGCCGCCTGCGCCGAAGCCGTGGGCGTGATGGACAAGACCGTGGCCATCACCGTCGAATACATGAACCAGCGCAAGCAGTTTGGCGTGTTCATCGCCAGCTTCCAGGCACTGCGCCACCGTGTGGCCGACATGAAGATGCAGCTGGAACTGGCCCGTTCGATGAGCTACTACGCCAGCCTCAAGCTGGGCGCCCCTGCCGCTGAACGCCGTGCCGCCATGGCCCGCGCCAAGGTCCAACTGGGCCAATCGATGCGCTTTGTCGGCCAGCAAGCGGTGCAACTGCACGGCGGCATCGGCGTGACGGACGAATACATCGTGAGTCACTACTTCAAGAAGCTCACTCAGCTGGAAGTGACCTTTGGCGACACGCTGCACCACCTGGGTGAAGTGTCCGCCCGTATGCAGGACACCGCAGGCGTGTTTGCCTGACGCGGCTGTGTAACGCTTGCGTGCCATGCTCGTGGATTGACCGATCCACGGGCATTTTTTTCTGGAGACGCCTTCATGAACAACAAGCTCTGGCTGCAACGCCGATCTCTCCTGCTGGCAACCGCTGCTGCAGCCACCCTGGCACTGGCTGGCTGCGCCACCAAGAGCCCCAGCCTGCCCGAGGTACCACCCATCGTCTTTGTGCATGGCAACGGAGACACTGCCGCGCTGTGGCAAACCACGGTGTGGCGGTTTGAATCCAACGGCTGGCCCCGCGAACGCCTGCACGCCATTGATCTGCCCTACCCGCAGGCCCGCGACGAGGACGCGAAGCCACAACCCGGCCGCACGTCTACGGCCGAGCACATGGCCTACCTCAAGGCCGAGGTCGACAAGGTGCTCAAGGCCACAGGCGCCCGCCAAGTGGTGCTGGTGGGCAACTCACGCGGCGGCAATGCCATCCGCAACTACATTGACAACGGCGGCGGCGACAAGACCGTGAGCCACGCCGTCCTGGGTGGCACGCCGAACCACGGCGTGTGGGCAATTCCCGGCTTCCGCGAAGGCAACGAGTTTTCGGGCACCGGCCCGTTCCTCAAAGGGCTGAATGCCCCCAAGAATGCGGCGGGTGACGAGGTGAGCGGCCCGGTGAAATGGATGACGATCCGCTCGGACAACAACGACAAGTTCGCCCAGCCTGATGGCCTGTGGATCGGCCAGAAAGGCACGCCCACCAACGTGACGGCCGCCGGGCCCGAGCTCAAGGGCGCTGTCAATGTGGTGATCCCGCGCATCGACCACCGCGAGACCTCCTTCTCTCCGGCAGCCTTTGAGGCCACCTATCGCTTCATCACCGGCAAGGCACCGCAGGTCACCGCCATTGCAGCCGAAAAGCAGGTGGTGCTGAACGGCAAGATCACCGGACTGGGTGTGGACCCGACCGACGCAAAGACCGGCAACTTCAGCAACAACCTGCCCCTGGCAGGTGCCCAGCTGGAGGTGTATGCCACCGATGCCGCCACAGGCGCCCGCACCGGCAATGCCTTGCTGCGCAAGACTGTGGGAACGGATGGCCAATGGGGGCCATTGACTGCGCCCAGCGGCTCGCCCGTCGAGTTTGTGATCACCGCACCCGGCTACGCCACTACCCACATCTACCGCAGCGGCTTTCCACGCAGCAGCAACCTCGTTCACCTGCGCGCCGAGCGCCTGGCCGATGCCGACAAAGGCGCCGAAAGCGTTGTGACGCTGAGCCGCCCGCGCGGCTATCTGGACCCTGCACGCGACAAGATGCTGCTGGACGGCGCAGTGCCTGCCGGGGTGCCCGCTGGAGCCGGTGTCGCATCTACCAAGGTCAAGCCTGCGGGTGGCGTGCGCGCTATTGCGGCAGAGTTCAACGGCGAACGCTTGGTGGGCCAGACTTGGCCAGCGGCCAGCGGCCATCTGGTGTTCCTGGAATTGACTTACTGAAGGAATGAGCGCTGCGCGGTATCTATATTGCGCAGCGCCCAGCCCCAAGAGTGGTCAAGACGGCCTCAATGGCTAGGCGCTCCATCGCAGACAGTACGCTGGGGCCCGTTCACACTGTTTTCGGGGTCGCGAAGACTCTTGGCAGCGCGCCAATCTAGGCGTGCGACGCCGCGTGTGCGCATGCCCACGCAAGGAGCACAACGACGAGTGGCGCGTCGGCAAGTGCCGTCCCTTCGGGTTGCCCGGACTGGGGGCCGTCTGCGACGTTGCCCACGCTTGCAAGGCATCAGCCTTGCTACGCACGGGCGCCTGGCATGCAGCCCCCAGGCCGGGCAACGCGACCCCCGAAAACAGTGTGAACAGACCCTCTACGGCAAGACGGAGCAACGACGCCAGCGGGGCCGTATTGGCCGCTCCGCTCACTAAGCCAACAGTCTGGAAGACTTGGGGACGTGGGCCATCAGGAACTCCATCTGATCGGCCAGGATGCGCCGGTTGCGCAAGATGAAGTCTTCCCAGAGGCTCGGCACATAGGGCGCATACAGCAGCGGCATGTGCGCCTGTTCTGGTGTGCGCGGGCCCTTACGGTGGTTGCAAGGGCGGCACGCGGTGACCACATTCATCCAGTGATCCTGCCCGTTGCGGGCAAAGGGCACGATGTGCTCGCGCGTGAGGTCTTCCTCATGAAAATGCCCGCCGCAGTAGGCGCACACATTGCGGTCGCGGGCAAAGAGCTTGCTGTTGGTCAGGCTGGGTTTGAGCTCGAACGGGTTGATGCTGGGCACGCCCTTGGTGCCGATGATGCTGTTGATGGCGATCACCGATTGTTCGCCCGTGATGGCGTTGTGCCCGCCCCGGAACCGGGCGATCTGGCCGCCGGACTCCCAGCGCACCTCGCCAGCGGCGTAGTGAATCACCGCCTGCTCCAGCGAAATCCACGATTGGGGCAGCCCTTGGGCTGACAGCTTCAAGACCTTCAAAACACGCCTCCTGGAACACAAAGTACACAAGGACATGACTTACGCAAAACAGGACTCTGGCAAGTGGTTCGCCCCAGGGAAAACCCAGGAAAAAGGCGGTTGTTGCACCCTGATTTGCGCAAGTCCCAAAGGATTCTGAACGCAGATGTCTCGCGGGCAGCCCTGCGCCGGGCCAGCCGTGGGTCACAATATACTCTGTTTTCATGACAAATTGGCGTCCTGCGCTTGATGGACCTGCGCACACTGCTATCAAAAAGATAACAAACCGATGAAGATCTTTCGCGGCTTCCACCACCCTGGCATTGCCCATGCCTGCGCGCTGACCATCGGCAACTTCGATGGCGTACACCGGGGTCACCAGGCCATGCTGGCGCTGCTCAACAGCGAGGCGGCGCACCGGGGCGTGGAAAGTTGCGTGCTGACCTTCGAGCCCCACCCGCGCGACTATTTCGCCGGCCTTCACAACAAGCCGGAACTGGCACCGGCGCGCATCGGCACCCTGCGTGACAAGCTCACCGAACTGGCCCGCTGCGGCGTGCAGCAGACCGTGGTGCTGCCATTTGACGCCCGTCTGGCCGGCCAGTCACCGGACGCATTCATTGACGAAGTGCTGATCCAGGGGCTGGGCGCCCGCTACGTGCTGGTGGGCGACGACTTCCGCTTTGGCCGCCAGCGCGCGGGCGACTACGCGATGCTGGATGCGGCGGGGCAAGCCAAGGGCTTTGACGTGGCGCGCATGAACAGCTACGAGGTGCATGGGCTGCGCGTGTCCAGTTCCGCCGTGCGCCAGGCGCTGGCCGCAGGCGACATGGAGGCCGCCGCGCGCCTGCTGGGGCGGCCCTACACCATCAGCGGCCATGTGGTGCATGGCCGCAAGCTGGGGCGCGAACTGGGCGCCACGGCAGAGGGCGCGGGCGACGGCTTTCGCACCCTCAACCTGCGGTTTGCGCACTGGAAGCCCGCCGCCAGCGGCATCTTTGCGGTGCTGGTGCATGGCCTGGCCGATGGCCCGCTGCCGGGGGTGGCCAACCTGGGCGTGCGCCCCTCGCTGGACCCGAACGACGTGAACGGCGGCCGTGTGCTGCTCGAAACCCATTGCCTGCACTGGCCCGCCGAACTGGGTGCCGAAGGGGCGTACGGTAAAATCGTGCGCGTGGAACTTCTGCACAAACTGCACGACGAGCTGAAATACGACGGTCTGGATGCCCTGACGAAGGGCATCGCCAAAGACTGCGCCGACGCGCGTGCCTACTTTGCCTCGGCCCACGCCCCCAACCACACCGAGACCCGGCGCCAGACCACCCGCGACCGAATTTGAGGGAGCTGCTTCTCGCAGCGCCCGCCTGACGGGCTCGCCATCCTTCGCGTTCCCACCCCGTTCTTGCTCCGGGCTTTGCCCCGGAATGCCCCGTTTTTAAGGCTCCCTCATGTCCGACGACAACGCCAGCACTCCTTCCACGGATTACCGCAGCACGCTGAACCTGCCCGACACCTCCTTCCCCATGCGCGGCGACCTGCCCAAGCGCGAGCCGGGCTGGGTGAAGGAATGGGAAGACCAGGGCATCTACAAGCGCCTGCGCGACGCACGCCGGGGGGCGCCCAAGTTCATCCTGCACGACGGCCCGCCCTATGCCAACGGCCAGATCCACATGGGCCATGCGGTCAACAAGATTCTGAAGGACATGATCACCAAGGCGCGCCAGCTCGAAGGCTTTGACGCGCTGTACGTACCCGGCTGGGACTGCCACGGCCTGCCGATCGAAAACGCCATCGAGAAGAAACACGGCCGCAACCTGAGCCGCGACGACATGCAGGCCAAGAGCCGCGCGTTCGCCACCGAGCAGATCGCACAGCAGATGGTGGACTTCAAGCGCCTGGGCGTGCTGGGCGAATGGGACAACCCCTACAAGACCATGAACCCCGCCAACGAAGCGGGCGAAATCCGCGCCTTCAAGCGCGTGATGGAGCGTGGCTTTGTGTACCGAGGCCTCAAGCCCGTGTACTGGTGTTTTGACTGTGGCTCGTCGCTGGCTGAGTTCGAGATCGAGTACCAGGACAAGAAGAGCACCACGCTGGACGTGGCCTTCAAGTCGCACGACCCCGCCAAGCTGGCCGCAGCCTTTGGCTTGCCTTCGCTGACCAAGGACGCGTTCGTCGTCATCTGGACTACCACCGCCTGGACCATCCCCGCCAACCAGGCACTCAACCTGAACCCCGAAATCACCTACGCGCTGGTCGATGCAGGCGAGCGCCTGCTGCTGGTGGCCGAGCCGCTGGTGGCCTCGTGTCTGGAGCGCTACGGCCTCACCGGCAGCGTGCTGGCCACCACCCTGGGCAAAAACCTGGGCGGCCTGGAGTTTGAACACCCGCTGTACGACGTGGCCAGCGAAGACGGCAACTTTGGCTACCGCCGCCTCTCGCCCGTGTACCTGGCCGACTACGCCACGGCCGATGACGGCACCGGTATCGTGCACTCGTCGCCCGCCTACGGCTTGGAAGACTTCAACTCCTGCCGCGCGCATGGCATGGCGCTGGACGAAATCCTGAACCCCGTGCAAGGCAACGGCACCTATGCGGCCGATTTCCCGCTGTTCGGCGGCCAGCACATCTGGAAGGCCGTGCCTGTGATCATCGAAGCCCTGCGCAATGCGGGCCGCCTGATGACCACCAAGGACATCACGCACAGCTACCCGCACTGCTGGCGCCACAAGACGCCGGTGATCTACCGCGCGGCCGCCCAGTGGTTCATCCGCATGGACGAAGGCGAAGGCGTGTTCACCAAGCCCGGCCTGAAGCCCGCCAAGACGCTGCGCCAGATTGCGCTCGATGCCATCGAACACACCAGCTTCTACCCCGAGAACGGCAAGGCCCGCCTGCACGACATGATCGCCGGGCGGCCAGACTGGTGCATCTCGCGCCAGCGCAGCTGGGGCGTGCCCATCCCGTTCTTTTTGCACAAGGACTCGGGCGAGCTGCACCCGCGCACCATGGAAATCATGGACCAGGCAGCCGACATCGTGGAAAAGGGCGGCATCGAGGCCTGGAGCCGCGTGACGACCGAAGAGATCCTGGGCGCCGAAGACGCGCCGCACTACACCAAGAGCACCGACATCCTGGAAGTGTGGTTCGACTCCGGCTCCACCTTCAGCCACGTGCTGCGCGGCACGCACGCGCCGCAATTCCACGACCAGGGCCCCGAGGCCGATCTGTACCTGGAAGGCCATGACCAGCACCGCGGCTGGTTCCACAGCTCGCTGTTGCTGGCATCCGCGCTCGAAGGCCGCGCGCCCTACCGCGGCCTGCTGACCCACGGCTTCACCGTGGACAGCCAGGGCCGCAAGATGAGCAAGTCGCTGGGCAACGGCATCGATCCGCAAGAAATCAACAAGAAGCTGGGCGCCGAGATCATCCGCCTGTGGGTGGCTGCGAGCGACTACTCGGGCGACATTGCGGGCGACGAGAAGATCCTGGCCCGTGTGGTGGACGCCTACCGCCGCATCCGCAACACGCTGCGCTTCCTGCTGGCCAACGTGAGCGACTTCGACCCGGCCCAGGACGCCGTGCCGTTCGACCAGATGCTGGAGATCGACCGCTACGCGCTCACCCGTGCGTCCGAGTTCCAGACCGAGGTGCTGGCGCACTACAAGGTGTACGAGTTCCACCCCGTGGTGGCCAAGCTGCAGCTGTACTGCTCGGAAGACCTGGGCGGCTTCTACCTGGACGTGCTCAAGGACCGCCTGTACACCACGGCGCCCAAGAGCCTGGCCCGCCGCAGCGCGCAGACCGCGCTCTACAACATCACGCACGCCATGCTGCGCTGGATGGCACCGTTCCTGTCCTTCACGGCCGAAGAGGCGTGGAAGGTGTTCGGCAACTCCGACTCCATCTTCCTGGAGACCTACGGCAACGTGGCGGGCGTGGGTGCCGGTGCCGATGAAGGCCTGCTGGCCAAGTGGTCACGCATCCGCGAGATCCGCGACGCGGTGAACAAGGAGATCGAAGCGCTGCGCGCCGATGGCAAAGTGGGTTCCTCCCTGCAGGCCACCGTCGCGCTGACGGCAGCCCCGGAAGACCACGCGCTGCTGGCCAGCCTGGGCGATGACCTGAAGTTTGTGTTCATTACATCCGCTATTGAATTGATAGCTGGTAGCGCTCTACAGATAAGCGTCAAGCCCAGTTCTGATGCCAAATGCGAGCGCTGCTGGCACTACCGCAGCGATGTGGGCAGCGATGCCGCCCACCCCACCATCTGTGGCCGCTGCACCAGCAACCTCCACGGCGACGGCGAAAGCCGGGCCCACGCGTGATGGCGAGCACCCCACACCGCCAGGGGCCTGGTATCTGGGTCTGGCTGGCCTGGGCTGCGGTGCTGATGGTGGCCGACCAGATCACCAAGACGCTGATCCTGGACAACTACCGGTTGGGCGACTCCACGGTCATCACCAGCTTTTTCAACATCGTGCGGGCGCACAACACGGGCGCCGCGTTCTCGTTCCTGGCCAATGCCGGGGGCTGGCAGCGCTGGCTGTTCACGGGCATCGGTCTGGTGGCCACGATTTTCATCGTGTGGCAACTGCGTGCGCACCCGGGGCAAAAGCTGTTCTGCTTCTCGCTGGCCAGCATCCTGGGCGGTGCTGTGGGTAACGTGGTGGACCGCCTGATGCATGGCTACGTGGTGGATTTTCTGGACTTCCACTGGGACTTCCTCTCGGGCATCTTCCACGGCGGGCATTTCCCGGCCTTCAACCTGGCGGATATGGCCATCAGCATCGGCGCCGCCTGCCTGATCCTGGATGAGCTGCTGAGGATGCGGCGCGAGCGCTAATGCTTACGCCCTGACCTGCTCCCCGCACCAACGCAATGGCCCGCTTTCAGCGGGCCATTGGTTTTTGGGCGACATCCACGTGTGAACGCTACCCCTCGGGTTATCCCGGTGGGGTCGGATGTCATCGCCTCGTCATACTGCGATGCTTCAATGTAAACGATTACATCGATCGAACTTCCGCAAACCTCAACGCAACAAGTGCCATTGCCTTGGGGCGAGACACAGGCCCAAGACCCGTTGTGCGTGTGCGGAAGTCATGTTTGCGAAAGGCATGGCATGAGCATTCAGGACGTAGCCCGTGAAGCGGGGGTTTCTGTGGCCACGGTGTCGCGGGTTTTTAACCTGCCAGACAAGGTGACGGCTGCAACGCGCGAACACGTAGAGCAAGTAGCGCGCGCGCTGGGATACCTGCCCAACGCCAGTGCGCGCACTTTGCGCACCCAACGCAGCCGCGTGCTGGGCGTGGTGCTGCCCACACTCACCAACCCGGTGTTTGCCGAGTGCCTGGAGGGCATTGCGCGTGCAGCGTCGGCGGGTGGATACGCCATCTCGCCATTCACCACCGATTACCGTATCGACCAGGAAGAGCGCGCAGTCAACCTGCTGCTCGCCGGCAATGTGGACGGCATGATTCTGGTTGTCTCCAACCCCGCCACTTCCGCAGGCCTGGTACGCCTGGCAGAAACGGGCCTGCCTTATGTGCTGGCCTACAACCGCCACCCCGAACACCCCTGCGTGTCGGTGAACAGTGAACAGGCAACGGCCGACCTGGTGGCGCACCTGGTGGCGCTGGGCCACCGGCGCATCACCATGGTGAGCGGCCAGCTGTCGGCATCGGACCGGGCACAACAGCGCTGCCGGGGCTTTCGCCGAGGCATGCAGGCCGCCTCGCTGGGCGATGGCGACGTGCTGGAGGTACCCTTTTTGGCCACCGCCGTGACCGAAATTGGCGCCCTGCTGCAGCAATCTTCAGCACCCACAGCACTGGTGTGCTCCAACGACCTGCTGGCAATCCGCAGCATTCGAGCCGCACACCTGGCCAGCTTGGCCGTGCCGCGCGACCTGAGCGTCGCGGGCTTCGATGGCATTGCGATCGGTGAAGACCTCACCCCCATGCTGAGCACCGTGGTGCAGCCCAACGCGGACATCGGTCGCAACAGTGTGGAACTGCTGGTGCAGTCCATCGCAGGCGGCACGCCACTGCTGCCCGACGCCAGCCTCACGCTGGCCCACCACTTTCGCAAGGGCGAGTCGTGCGCTGCCTGCGCCTGACGCCCCACCCCGCTCACCCCCAGAAAGTTTCCCGTACCGAGGAAACCCGTTCTCGCTGTCTCCGAACTTCCCCTTCAAGCCACCTCTGATCACACAGGAGCCTTTCATGAAACACACGTTCTCCACCCTGGCCCGCACCGCGGCGCTTGCCCTCGGCATCGCTGCCAGCAGCGCGGCGATGGCGCAAACGGCCATTTGCTACAACTGCCCGCCGGAGTGGGCCGACTGGGGCACCCAGCTCAAGGCCATCAAGGCGAAAACCGGCATCACCGTACCGCCCGACAACAAGAACTCCGGCCAGTCGCTGGCGCAACTGGTGGCTGAACGCGCCAGCCCTGTGGCCGACGTGACCTATCTGGGCGTCACGTTTGCCATCCAGGCGCAAAAAGACGGCGTCGTCGCGGCCTACAAGCCCGCCGCCTGGGCAGAGATTCCGGACGGGCTGAAAGACCCACAGGGTCACTGGTTCACCATCCACTCCGGCACGCTGGGCTTCATGGTCAACGTGGATGCGCTCAATGGCAAACCCGTCCCACGTTCGTGGGCCGACCTGCTCAAGCCCGAGTACAAGGGCCTGATCGGCTACCTGGACCCCGCCTCGGCCTTCGTGGGCTACGTGGGTGCCGTGGCAGTGAACCAGGCACGCGGCGGCACGCTGGACAACTTCGGCCCTGGAATCGACTATTTCAAGGCGCTGCAGAAGAACGAACCCATCGTGCCCAAGCAGACGTCGTATGCGCGTGTGCTTTCGGGCGAGATCGCAATCTTGCTGGACTATGACTTCAATGCCTACCGCGCCAAGTACAAGGACAAGGCCAATGTGCAGTTCGTCATCCCGGCTGAAGGCACAGCGGTGGTCCCCTACGTGATGAGCCTGACAGCCAACGCTCCCCATGCCGACAACGGCAAGAAGGTGCTGGACTTTGTACTGTCTGACGAAGGTCAGGCTATCTGGGCCAATGCCTATCTGCGCCCGGTGCGCGCCAGCGCCATGCCCAAGGAAGTGCAGGCGCGCTTTCTGCCTGCCAGCGACTACGCACGTGCCAAGACCGTGGACTACGCCAAGATGGCCGCCGTCCAGAAGGCCTTTTCGGACCGCTACCTGAAAGAAGTCCAGTAAGCCCGCGCGAAAGCAGCCACCATGCGCCAAGGCTCCTCTGCGTCACGCCTGTTGCTGGTCGGCTGCGCCGCCCCGGCCGCAGCATTCTTTGCAGCCTTCTGGCTGCTACCCGTCGCCTTGCTGCTGGCGCTGCCGGCCAGCAAGGGCTGGGGCACTTACTTTGCGGTGCTGACGAACAGCCGCTACCTGCAAAGCCTGCTGCAAACGCTGGGCCTTTCGCTCACCGTGACCCTGGTCACGCTCTTGCTGGGCGCGCTGGTGGGTATCACCCTGGCACGCCAGCGCTTTCGCGGCCGACAGCTGCTGCTGTCGCTGCTCACGCTGCCACTGTCGTTTCCCGGAGTGATCATCGGCTTTTTCATGATCCTGCTGGGCGGGCGCCAGGGTGTGGTCGCGGACCTGACCCACGCCCTGGGCTGGGGGCGATTCACCTTCGCCTACGGCCTGACAGGCTTGTTCCTGGCGTACCTGTACTTTTCGTTGCCGCGTGCCATTGCCACCTACACCGCAGCCGCCAGCGCCATGGACCTGCAGCTGGAAGAGGCCGCGCGCTCACTCGGCGCATCGCGCTGGCGCGTGGCCCGCGATGTGTGGATTCCGGAGTTGGCAGCCACCACGCTGGCCTGCGGCGCCATCGTGTTTGCCACGGCCATGGGTGCCTTCGGCACAGCCTTCACGCTTGCCAGCAAGTTTGAGGTGCTGCCCATCACCATCTACAACGAGTTCACCAACTACGCCAACTTTGCACTGGCCGCCAGCCTGTCCATCACGCTGGGGCTGATCACCTGGCTGGTGCTCTGGGTGTCGCGCCGTATCGCTGGCCCCACAGCGTTCTGAAGGCCACCCCATGAGAAATGCACGACAAGCTCCCCGCACGCTCATGGCGCTCACCGCGCTGGTGGCGCTCTTCATGGTGGCGCCCATTGCGCTGTCGGTAATGGCCGGTCTGGTCAACAACTACAGCGCCGGGCTCCGAAGCGGCTTCACGCTGCGCTGGATCGGAGAGGTGTGGGAGCACTATGGCGGCACCGTCGGCTGGTCGCTGGTGCTGGCCCTGCTGTGCGTGGTGGGCAACCTGCTCATCGGCGTGCCCTGCGCCTACGCCATGGCCCGCAGCCGCTCACGCTGGGCCCGCCTGCTGGAAGAACTGCTGACCCTGCCCGTCGCCGTGCCCGGGCTGGCCAGCGCGCTGGCGCTCATCCTGGCCTACGGCACGCTGCAGGGGTTTCGGCAAAGCTTCGCGTTCATCCTGGTCGGGCACATGGTGTTCACACTGCCGTTCATGGTGCGCACCGTGGGTTCCGCATTTCAGAAAGACGAGCTGCGCGCGCTGGAAGAAGCCGCACGCTCGCTCGGCGCCAGCTTTGCTCAGCGCTTTCTGGGCGTGCTGGTGCCCGCCGTTTTGCCCGCCATCGTGGCGGGCAGCCTGATGGTGTTCACCCTGTCCGTGGGCGAATTCAACCTCACCTGGATGCTGCACACCCCGCTCACCCGCACCCTGCCTGTGGGGCTGGCCGACAGCTACGCATCCATGCGCATCGAGATCGGTTCAGCCTACACGCTGGTTTTTCTGATCGTCATCCTGCCGGTGCTGTGGGGCTTGCAAGCCATTGGCACCTTCATCGAGAAACACCATGGAACTTGAACGCACGCGCGTGGACGTTGTCCAGTGCGCCAAAACCTATGCCGACGGCACCCGTGGCCTTCACCCCACGGACCTCTCGGTAGAACCCGGTGAGGTCATTGCCCTGCTCGGCCCTTCGGGCTGTGGCAAGACTACGCTGCTGCGCCTGATTGCGGGGCTGGAATCGCCCGATGCGGGCAGCCGCATTGCGTTCGGCGGTACCGATGTGACGCAGCTGCCCATCGAGCAGCGCGGCATTGGCATGGTGTTCCAGCACTACGCACTGTTCCCGCAGATGACGGTGGAGGCCAACATCGGCTATGGCCTGAAGATCCGCGGCACCGACGAAGCAGAGCGCAGGCGCGTGGTCGGTGAACTCGTGGATCTGGTCCGGCTCAACGGTCTGGAAAAGAAACGCCCTGCAGAGCTCTCGGGCGGGCAGCGCCAGCGTGTGGCCCTGGCGCGCGCCGTGGCCGTACGACCGCGCGTGCTGCTGCTTGACGAGCCGCTGACCGCACTCGATGCCAAGCTGAAAGAGTCTCTGCGCGACGAACTGGCAGAGCTGCTGCGCCGCCTGCACATCACCGCCATCCATGTCACACACGACCAGCAGGAAGCCTTGGCCATCGCCGACCGCCTGGCGGTGATGCAGGCGGGGCGCATCGTGCAGGTAGGCGATGGTGAAACGCTGTACCGCACGCCCGCCCACCCCTTCGTGGCGCAATTCCTGGGGCGGGTCAACACACTGCAACGTGGCGCCCCCAACGCCAACCCCAACGATGAGAACGTGTTGATGCTGGGAGGCCTTTGCCTTCCGCTACTGCACCCACTGCAGGCCCACGCCAAAGTGCTGGTGCGCCCCGAAGACATCGAGGTGGGCACGCCCGCAGCAGGCTGGGGCCAGGCCTGTGTCACGCGCCGCAGCTTTCTGGGCGACCGCGTACAGCTTTCGCTCGCACTGGCAGATCAGTCGCCACTGTGCGCCGATGTGGCGCGCGACCACCCCGCACGCCAGGGCGACGTAGTGGGCATACGCATTGCCCCCGACCGCCTGATGCCGTGCCAAGACACCCTGGGATGACCTCCACACAGCACACAACATACGACGCCATGACCACGACCTTGCTGCTGCAGCTTTCTGACACCCACATCCGCGAGCCGGGCCGGCAGGCCTATGGCCGCATCAACACCGCACCGTATCTGGCCGAAGCGGTAGCCAGCATCAACCGGCTGCCACAGGCGCCCGATGCCGCAGTCATCACCGGCGACCTGACCGACTTCGGACGGCCCGCTGAATACGAGCACCTGCGCGAGCTGCTGGCCCCGCTGCGCATGCCGGTGTACCTGCTACCAGGCAACCACGACAGCCGCGAACAGATGCGCGCCAGCTTTCCGCAGCACACGTACCTGGGCACCGAGGGCTTCATCCAGTTCAGCGTGGCGGTAGGTGGGTTGCAACTCATTGCCCTGGACACCGTCGTCAGCGGAGCAAGCGAAGGACGACTGTGCCCGCAACGCCTGCAGTGGCTGGAGACCGAGCTGGCCCGCCACACTGCACGCCCTGTGGTCATCGCCATGCACCACCCACCGTTTCGCACCTTGATCGGCCACATGGACGACATCGGTTTGCTAGAGGGCGCAGACGAACTCGAAGCCATTGTCTCGCGCCACCCCCAGGTGGAGCGCGTGATCTGCGGGCACCTGCACCGGTCGATCCAGGTGCGGTTTGGCGGCACCATCGCCGCGACCGTGCCCTCGCCCGCGCACCAGGTCAGGCTGGATCTGGCACCCGACGCCGCATCGGCCTGGATGCTGGAGCCGCCCGGCTTCGGCCTGCACGCCCTGCCCGCCGTGGGGCGCCTGGTCAGCCACACTGCCGCCAGCGGTTCCTACGCGGGCCCGTTCCCTTTCCACGACGGTGGGCAGCTGATCGACTGACACGGCCACCGACCGCTGACTGCCAGCCACCGACAGACGCGCGGTAACACCGCCATGCTGGATGGCGCTTTCCCCATTTCGCCACCCGGTTTTAGCAGGGCCACTGCTGGCATGACTCCCCAATCAGGAGTATGCTTGTGTGTCAGTTTTGTGACAAATGATCCGGGTGCCACTGTTTTTTTTCAGTGCGCTCAACATCCCGGAAGCCGCGCAGCCAGGCCATGCCGCCTTTCCTGCCGCCGCCTACCGGCACAGAAATGAATGAACCCGCCTCCCTGCGTGGACGCCAGCGCGAAGCTTGCGTCCACGCAGTGCATGGCGCATGCTCTTTCGGGTGTTTCCAAAAAGAATAAACGCGGTATTTCATGAAGCATCTTTTGAACTTGTTGGCGGCCGTGGCGCTGCTGATCTGGGGCACCCACCTGGTGCGCACCGGCATCTTGCGGGTTTTTGGCGCCAACCTGCGCCAGCTCATTGCGCACAGCGTCAGCAGCCGGTTCACGGCAGTGTTGTCCGGCATCGGCGTGACCGCCGTGGTCCAGTCGAGCACGGCGACCGCACTCATCGTGTCGTCGTTTGTGGGCCAGGGTCTGGTGGGCCTGCCTGCCGCACTGGCCGTGATGCTGGGTGCCGACGTCGGCACCAGTGTCATGGCGGTGGTGTTCTCCATGGATCTGTCGTGGCTGTCGCCCTTGTTCATCTTCGTCGGTGTGGTGCTGTTCATCTCACGCAAGGACACCGCCGTGGGCCGCGTGGGCCGGGTGCTGATCGGCCTGGGGCTGATGCTGCTGGCGCTGCGGCTCATTACCGAGTCGACCACGGTGCTCACCCAGTCGCCCACTGTGCGAACACTTCTGGGGGCACTCACCAGCGATCTGCTGCTGGAGATCTTCACCGGTGCGGTGCTGGCCATCGTGGCGTATTCCAGCCTGGCTACCGTGCTGCTCACCGCCGCGCTGGCGGGCTCGGGCGGTATTCCGGCCGACGTGGCACTGGGACTGGTGCTGGGCGCCAACCTGGGCAGCGGCGTGCTCGCCGTGCTGACCACCATGAAGTCCAACGTGCAGACGCGCCAGGTGCCGCTGGGCAACCTGTTCTTCAAGATCATTGGCGTGCTCATCATGACGCCGCTCACGGGTTTGTGGCTGCAGCATGTGCGGCCCTACGTGCCCGAAACCGCCACGCTGGTGGTGCTCTTCCACCTGGCTTTCAACATCGTCGTGGGCATCGTCTGCATCAGCCTCACGGGCACAGTGGCACGCACCGTGCAGCGCCTGCTGCCTGTCGAAAAGGCGCAGGCCGCTGCGGGCAGCCGGCCCCAGCACCTGGACCCTTCCGCCCTGGCCACGCCATCCCTTGCCATCTCGTGCGCTGCGCGCGAGGCACTGCACCAGGCCGACGTGGTCGAGTCCATGCTGCTGGGCCTGCACAAGGTGATTCGCACCGACGACCTGCAACTGGCCCAGGACCTGCGCAAGCTCGATGACGAGGTGGACGGCCTGTACTCGGCCATCAAGTACTACATGACCAAGATCTCGCGCGAGGCGCTGGACGAGCGGGAAGGCCGCCGCTGGGCCGACATCATCAGCTTCACCATCAACATGGAGCAGATCGGCGACATCATCGAGCGCGTGCTGATCGACATCGAGGACAAGAAGATCAAGAAGGGACGGCAGTTCTCCGAAGCGGGCATGGAAGAGATCAACGAGCTGCACGCGCGCCTGATCGATAACCTGCGGCTGGCGATGAGCGTGTTCTTGAACGGCAGCGTGCGCGATGCCCAGAAGCTGCTGGAGGAAAAGGCGCGCTTTCGCGACCTGGAACACGCGTATTCGGCCACCCACCTGGCGCGCCTGTCGGACAACACCGTACAGAGCATCGAAACCAGCTCGCTGCACATCGACCTGATCAGCGAGCTCAAGCGCATCAACTCGCTGCTGTGCTCGGTGGCCTATCCCATCCTGGAATCGGCCGGCGCGCTGGCGCCCAGCCGGCTCAAGACGATGGTGGACCAGGCCTGAGAAAAGACGGGCCCAACACCTGCTGGCGCCCGCCCGTGCCCTGCGAAAAACAGGGCCGCGATGCGCTAGCGCAGCAGAGCCAGCACGCCTTGCGGTAACTGGTTGGCCTGGGCCACCATGGCCGTGCCCGCCTGCTGCAGGATCTGTGCGCGCGAGAGGTTGGCGGTTTCAGCCGCAAAGTCAGCATCCAGAATGCGGCTGCGCGAGGCCGACAGGTTTTCCGACGTCACTTGCAGGTTGCTGATCGAGGTTTCAAAGCGCGATTGCAGGGCGCCGAGCTTGGCGCGTTCGCTCCCGATGTACGCAAGCGCTGCGTCCACCACCCAGAGCGCATCGTTGGAACCTTCCTTCGTGGACACATCCAGTGCCGACACCGACTGCAGCCTGGAACTTACGGCGGTGGCGCCGAGCACTGAGGTCGCCGATCCGCTGGTTGCCGCAAAGCTCTTGTCCGAGCGCAACGTCACCTGGCCCAAAGCGGTCAACGAGCCGCCAACGCCGGTGTTGTTCAAAACCCCAATGGCGCCCGTCTCTGCATTCACGGCCTGTAGCCACAAGCCAAATCCGTCCTTGCTGGTGACCGTGATGTTGTCACCCGTCTGGCTTTCCAGAATGATGGCCGTGTTTCCCGCCGACAACGGCTCCCCTGCCTGCACGATGCGGGCACTCACCCCCGTGTTGGCGTACTGGGCGTTGATGGCGTCTACCGCCTCGGACAGGCCCGCCACCGTATCGGCGCTGGGAACCTTCACGCTGAAATTGGCCACCTTGCCGTTCGCGCCTGTGATGCTGAAGCTCGACGCAACCGTTCCAAAGTCAAAGCGCACCGTGGTCTTGGCGCTGGCCGTGACACCCGTGGAACCGCTGACCGCATTGAACCGAGCCGCAGCCATGGCAGCGGTGTCCGTGGCCGCCGTCGTCACAGTGGCGCTGCCCCGGTATCCCTGCACGTTGACCGCCACCGCGGCATAGGCGGGCGCCACGGCGGTGTTGATCATCGCGCCGGCCAGCTCGTTGGAGCCATAGGTCTGGGTGCGCATGTTGGACGACATGGCAACGATGGTCTGGTCGGCGTTGGCGCCCACCTGGAACTGCTGTGTACCGAACGTGCCATCCAACAGCTTGGCCCCGTTGAACTCGGTGGTCTGCGAGATGCGGTCCAGCTCGGACACCAGCTGGCCCACTTCCCGTTGCAGGGCCTGGCGATCGCCCGCGCTGTTGGAGGCATTGGCAGACTGCACGGCCAGCTCACGCACACGCTGAAGGATGTCGCCAGAGGCCTTGAGAGCGCCTTCAGCAGTCTGTGCCAGGGAGATGCCGTCATTGGCATTGCGCACGGCCTGGTTCAGGCCGCGGATCTGGCCGGTGAAACGCTCGGAAATCGCCAAACCCGCAGCGTCGTCCTTGGCGCTGTTGATGCGCAGGCCCGAAGACAGGCGCTGGATGGAGGTGTTCAGCGAGGCCTGACTCATGCCCAGATTGCGCTGGGCCGTCAGCGATGACACATTGGTATTGATCGTTGACGCCACGTGGATTCCTCGCCTCGTTCCGCTCGCAAAGCTTTTGTATTGTTGTGGAGCGCGCAGCACAAGCGGCGCTTGGTCTAGTTTCGGCCAGACCACAGCGAACTTGAGGTGCTTTTGGCATCGCTGCGGGTATCCCCGTCCCCATAACTTGCGAAATACAGTGTTTGGGGCCTCGGCCCCGGAGCAAACAAACGGTCAAGCCGCCCGGGCGTGGGCTGCTTGTGGTCCTACCTGCCCGGAGTAGCGCGCACCATGGCGCTGCTGCTGGAGCGGCGCCCCCGGGCGCAGGCGTTTCCATGGTGGTTGGTCACACAGGCATCGCCGTGGGTGGCCACCTTGCGTCAGCTGCGCGAGATGCGCTACCTGTGGCAGCAGCCCGTGCGCATGGCCAACGGCCGCCTCGTGGCCGCGCTGGGCGCCGAGCCCCACACTCCTAGAGATATGGCGGTGCAGGCCACGCTGCAGGGGCTGGGCGGCCTGCCCGCAACCGGGCTCACTGCCCCAGGTAAGCCGCGATCACCAGGCCAGCCTCCAGCGTGAACAGGCCCTGGGCGACCTGCGCGCGCAGCCCATCCAGCGGCAGCAGGTCAAAGCGCTCAACCTCACCATCCTGGTTGGTGGGCTCCACGCCGCCCGGCACCTGGGCGCAGAACCAGTCGATGCGCTCGCGCATGTAGCCCACGCCGCCGCCCTCACGGCTCGGGCGGCTGAAGTCCACATGGCCGCCGTGCCGCAGGCCCTGCAAGGCCTCGACGTGCAGGCCCGCTTCTTCCCAGGTTTCGCGCGCCAGGGCCTGGGGCAGCGAATCGGCGGCCGAGACCATGCCGCCCATGAGCGTGTCCCACAGGCCGGGGTTGTTGGGTTTGGTCATCGAGCGCTTTTGCACCCACATGCGCCCATCGGGTGCCAGGCCCACCAGGTGCACGGCGCGCGTGGCAATGCCCAGCACGCGCACGGCGCCGCGCTCCACGGTGCCCACCACGTCGCCCGCCCGGTTGCACACCGCCAGTTGCTCGTCGCGCCAGGGGCCACACTGGCCCGCGTCGCGCAGGGCTGCCGCGAGGGTGTTGAGGGCATCGGTGAGGGCACCAGCCCCGGCGTTCGGCGGCACTTCCAGGTGCCAGCCGGGTGTTTCGGAGGGTGCGCCAGAATGCTCTTTTTTTAATAGCTTATAGCGCTTATCCATTAAGCGCTGGAGGCCGATTTCTTTCAAAAAATCGTCGGTAACCGAGCCCACCTCCTGCCCCGCCACCACCAAGGGCTGGCGCGGCTGGGCAGGCGGCTGCTGCGCCGCACGGCGCGCGCTGGCCAGCCAGTCGCCAAACGACGGTGTCTGAGCGGCGGCGTTCACAGCGTGAGGATGGTGCAGCCGGTGGTCTTGCGTGCTTCCAGGTCGCGGTGCGCCTGTTGCACATCGGCCAGCGGGTAGCGCTGGTCGATATGGATCTTCACCTGTCCACTGGCCACCACGGCAAACAGGTCGTCGGCCATGGCCTGCGTGCTTTCGCGCGTGGCAATGTGGGTGAACAGCGTCTGGCGCGTGACGTAGAGCGAGCCCTTGGCGCCCAGCAAGCCCGGCGCAAACGGAGCCACGGGGCCCGATGCGTTGCCGAAGCTGGCCATCAGGCCAAAGGGCCGCAGGCAGTCCAGCGACTTGTCCCACGTGTCCTTGCCCACCGAGTCGTACACCACCTTCACGCCCTTGCCACCGGTGATTTCTTTCACACGCGCTGCAAAGTCCTCCGTGTTGTAGTTGATGGCGTGCGTTGCGCCATTGGCCAGGGCCAGCTGGCATTTGGCATCGGTGCCCGCCGTGCCGATGAGCTGCAGGCCCAGCGCCTTGGCCCATTGGCAGGCGATCAGCCCCACACCGCCTGCGGCGGCATGGAACAGCACATGGTCGCCCGCTTGCAGGCCTTCCACCGGCAGCGTTTTCTTGAGCAGATACTGCGCCGTCAGGCCCTTGAGCATCATGGCCGCGCCGGTCTCGAAGCTGATGGCGTCGGGCAGCTTGCACACGCACTTGGCGGGCATCACCCGCACTTCGCAATACGCGCCGGGGGGCTGGCTGGCATAGGCGGCGCGGTCGCCCACCGCGAGGTGCGTGATGCCTTCGCCCACCGCTTCGACCACGCCTGCGGCCTCCATGCCGATGGTGGCGGGCATCTGCAGCGGGTACAGCCCGGTGCGGTGGTACACATCGATGAAATTCAGGCCGATGGCATGGTGGCGGATGCGGATCTCGCCGGGACCGGGTTCACCCACGCTGACGTCAACGAGGTGGAGTTCTTCGGGACCACCGTGCTGGCGGATCTGGACGGCAAGGCTCATGGCTAAACGCTCCTGGATAACGGGTGTTGAACGGGTCTCAAACGCGCGTGGATGGGGCCTGTAACGGGCGAGACAAACGGCGGCCATCCTGCCATGAATCTGAAAGCCTTGTCTTGCCCGCACCGTTACAGTGCAGGCCATGACTCAAAGACTCACGCCCGGCACGGCGGCGCTGCTGGTGATACCACCGCTGCTGTGGGCTGGCAACGCCGTCACAGGCCGGCTGGTGCACGACCTCATCCCGCCCATCACACTCAATTTCATCCGCTGGGTGCTGGCCTTTTTCATCCTGCTGCCGCTTGCGCACAGCGTGTTGCGCAAAGACAGCCCGCTATGGCCACACTGGCGCCGTTATGCACTGCTAGGGCTGCTCGGCATTGGCCTGTACAACGCGCTGCAGTACATGGCGCTGCAGACGTCCACGCCCATCAACGTGACGCTGGTGGGCTCCAGCATGCCGGTGTGGATGCTGGCGGTGGGAGCGCTGTTCTTTGGCGCAGCCGTCACGCGGCGGCAACTGCTGGGCGCGCTGCTGTCGATGTGTGGCGTGCTGCTGGTGCTCAGCCGGGGCGAGTGGTCGCAGCTGCTGGCTTTTCGCCTCGTGCCAGGCGATGTGTTCATGCTGCTGGCCACCATCTCGTGGGCGTTCTACAGCTGGCTGCTGTCGCGCACCACTGAGCCCGCCGGCATCCGTAGCGACTGGGCCGCCTTCTTGATGGCGCAAATGGTGTTTGGCCTGGCGTGGTCTGGCAGCTTTGCGGGCGTGGAATGGGCGGTAGGCCCCACCCACATCGCCTGGGGCTGGCCGCTGCTCGCGGCGCTCGTTTTCATTGCCGTGGGCCCTGCCGTGCTGGCCTATCGCTGCTGGGGCGTGGGGGTGCAGCGCGCGGGGCCTGCGGTGGCAGGCTTCTTCGTGAACCTCACCCCGCTGTTTGCAGGCATCCTGTCGGCGGCCTTTTTGGGCGAAACACCACAGCTTTTCCATGGTGTGGCATTCGCACTGATCGTGGGCGGGATTGTGGTGTCGTCACGGCGATAACGACGGACGGGTCAGCCTGCCGCGCCTTCTGCCGAGGCTTGTGCTGCGGCCTGCTGCAACAAGGCTTCCAGCTCTGATACCGGCCCCGGCATGCCCAGCAGATAGCCCTGAAAGAGCTGGCACCCGTAGTCCGCGAGCAGGGTTTTTTGCTGCGCGGTTTCCACGCCCTCGGCAATCACATCCAGCTCCAGGTTGCGCGCCATGCCGATGATGGTCTGCACGATCACATCGTCGGTGTGCCGCACGCCCAGGTTGCGCACGAAGGACTGGTCGATCTTGAGCTGGTCCAGCGGCAAGCGCGTGAGATAGGCCAGCGACGAGTAACCCGTGCCGAAGTCGTCCACCGAAAACCGCACGCCCTTGGTCTTGAGCAGGCCCATCTTGGCGATGGTGTCGTCCACGTTGTCCAGCACCAGCGACTCCGTCAGCTCCAGCTTGAGCAGGTGGGGCCGCGCGCCGGTCTCGCGCAACACCTCGACCACGCGGGCCACGAAATCGCGCTGGCGGAACTGCCGGGCACTCACGTTGACCGACAGCTGCACATGCCGGTAGCGGGCATCGTTCTCCCACGCCGCCAGCTGCTCGCACGCCGTGCGCAGCACCCAATGGCCCATCGGCACGATGAGTTCGCTTTCTTCCGCCACACCGATGAAGGCGCCTGGCGCAACCAGGCCTCGCTCGGGATGGATCCAGCGGATCAGCGCCTCGGCGCCCACAATGCGTCCGTCCAGATGGAACTGGGGCTGGTAGTGCAAGACAAACTGCCGCGCCGCAAGGGCGGCCTGGAGGTCACCCTCCAGCTGCGCGCGCAAGCTGATGGCAATCTGCATTTGCGGGTCGAAGAAGCACAGCGCATTGCGCCCCTGCGACTTGACCTGGTACATGGCGATATCGGCCTGCTTGAGCAGATCGACCGACGGCTGCAGGGCCCCGCCCATGAGCGTGGCCCCGATGCTGGGAGTGCTGTGGTGGGTGAGCCCGCCCAGCGAATACGGAATGTTGAGGGTGCGCAAGATCTTTTCGCCCACGCGGCGTGCTTGGGCGGCAGCCTCTTCGCTGTGCGTCGACAGCTCGTGCAGCATGACCACGAACTCGTCCCCCCCCAGGCGCGCCACAGTGTCCTCGCGGCGCACGCAGGTCTTCAGGCGCTCTGCCACCTGGCGCAGCAGCATGTCGCCCACCTCATGGCCCATGGTGTCGTTCAGCGTCTTGAAGTGGTCCAGATCCAGGAACAGCAAGGCCCCGTACTGCCCGCTGCGCACACTGGCTGCGATCACCTGCTGCATGCGGTCCATCAGCAGCCGCCGGTTGGGCAGGTTGGTCAAGGGGTCGTAGAAGGCCAGACTCTCGATCTCGGCGCTGGCACGGCGCAGGGCCGTCACATCGTGGTAGGTGATGACACGCCCGCCCTCGGGCGTGGGCCGTTCGGTGACCTGAATCGTGCGGCCATTGGTCAGGACCTGTTCGTAGGGGTCATGGTGCTGGCTCTGCTGGAGCAGCTGCAGCTCTACCCAGCGCGTGCGCTCTTGCTCGCTGGCGCGGGGCAGGTAGTGCCGGGCGGTCTCTTCCACCACGCGTCGAAACGGCACCAGCGGCGCCATCACGGAGCGCAGCCAGGGGAATATCTCCTCAAACCGGCTGTTCCAGCGCACCACACGTTGCTCGTCGTCCAGCAGCATGAAGCCGCTCACCATCGATTCCAGCGCCTGGTCCAGCGTGGCCTTGGACTGTGCAAGGGCCAGCCGCGCCTGGGACATACGGTCCAGGTAGCGCAACGCCAGCTGGCCTGCAGCCACGATCATGGCCACGAACAGCAGCCCGGTGAGTGCGATGGCATTGCGCTGGTCGCGCCAGCCTGCCAGCGCATCGGCCAGCGGAATGCTGGCGGCGATGCGCAAGTCCTGGTAGAGGATGGGGCGGTAGACCACCAGCGCCGGCTCACCGCTCAGGCGGGCGGGGGCCTTCCACACCTGGCCCAGGGCGGCCACCTCCTGCAGAGGTGGCGACAGCACGGGCGTGATCGCCTCCTCGCGGTTGGGCACGCTCAGCAGCAACAGCCCGGGGGCGCGCTCCAGCGTGACCTGCAGGCCCGTGATGTCCACCCCCTGGACCAGCACCGAGCTGAGTGCCCCCACCGGCAACTCGGCAATGGCCAACACGCGGGCACCATCGGCCATGCGCAGGTGGCGCGCAAAGTACAGCACGCGCTCGGCGGTGGCAAAGCTCACCACCGGCGGGCTGATCATCAGTGTGGATACCGGCTGCTCCAGGACCGACGCCAAAAAACCAGGCGGCAGCTGAAGCGACAGCGCACCGCCCGACGCGTCGGAGGAGGCGATGGTCTTGCCGTTCGCATCCAGCAGCGCCACATAGCGCACCATCAGGTTCTGCCGGGCAGAGGTGCGCAGGCGCTGGCTGGCAAGGTCCGCGTCCACCCAGTCGCTCATGGAACCCGACAGGGCCAGCATTTCGTCCATGCTGGCCAGCAGCACATCCACGGCCAGCAGGGAACGGTTGAGCGCCGCTTCGGCGCCCGCCACAAAGCGGGTAGCCTGGGCCTCATAGTCGTCCAGCGCCACCTTGCGGGCGTTCCACACCAGCGCGGCAGAAACCAGCACCACCGCCGCCGCGAACACCGCAGCCCCGGTCCGCACGAAGGCCTTGAAGCGCTGTGGAGTCGTGGTATCCCTCATTTCACCGGGGCCGCAGTCAGTCCACGGACGGGGCCAATCGTCTGGTTCCACACCTGGGCGCAGCGCGGTCCACAGCGCTGCACCCAGCGCGGCAGCACGGTGGAGGCCAGGATCTCCCGGCGACTGCGCTCATCCTGCGCAGACGCCGGCACCATCACCATGCGGCCCTTGCGACCGCCCACGCAGGCGGGGATGCCACGGTTGCAGGCCATGCCGTCAGAAGTTTCGCGCTCGGACTCCTCCCAGATGGCGGCCTCCAGCCGGGGCAGCTCACGCCGCAGCAGTGCCCGCAGATCGGGCGGCAGCGCCTCCCAGGCTGCCTTGTTGGCACTGAACACCGCCAGCCCCCAGGTCACCGGCAGCGCGTGCACGTGGGAGGTCAAGGTGTGCAGGCCCAGCGTGTTGCCCGACATCGTGCCGGTGATGGCGCACTCGGTATTGCCCGTCGTGAGACTCGGTACGATCTGCGCAAAGCCCGTCAGCACCGGGATGCCGCCCAGCGCCCCGACAAAATCAGCCTGGGTGGACGACGACACCCGCGTGCGGCGCCCGGCCAGGTCAGCCAGTCCGCTCAGTGGCTTCTTGCAAAACACCACCTGGGCGGGATACACATACACCGCCAGCGCTTCCACGCCGTGCTGGTCACGCAGGCTTTTCTCCAGATACGGACGAAACGCCGCCAGCGTGGACTTGAGGGTGGCAATGTCAGGGTTGAGGCCCGCCAGGTCGGGCGCGGTGTATTCAGGGTACTGGGCCGTGAATGAACTCATGAGCGTGGTACCAAAAGGCACCACCCCCAGCTGCAGCAACCGCAGCATTTCAGCACCCGGCACGCCCGCGCGGTCGAAGGGCACAATTTCGGCGTCGAACCGGCCGCCGCTCAGGCGCAGGAGTTCCTTGCTCCAGAAAGGCTCTTCTTTGCGAACGTACTGGTTGGTATCTGCCAGGCCACCCACAATGCGCAGCCTGGACGGCGCCACTGCCCCGGTGGCCCCCGTGGCCCCGGTCATCGCAGCGGGTGCCGCGGCAGTGGCTGACTGCCCGACCGCCTGCGGCAGGCCACCCAGCGCAGCCCATGCTGCACAAAGTACAACGACGCGGTAAAGGACGCGGGAGATCAAAGCAGGCATGAACTGCATGGGAACTTCTGGCACGTCAATCGCTGCGCATCCAGCATGCCCAGGGCACTGCCCGCAGCCCAACGGTATCCAGGGATAACGCAAAGGCCAGGCAGGCTGCCCGAGGGGTGGCTACGCAGTGTCATGTTCCGGTACTTTCGGTTTGAAATGCTGGGACACCATTCTTTACCAAGTTTTACCCCTCGCCAGGTAAAGCTGTGTGCAAAACACTACGCACGCTGGCCAGGAAATTTCAGGGGCCCCAGGCGGCCCGCCACCGCGATGACCCGCTGTCCCGAAGGACCGAACGGAAAAAGGCACCAGGACTCACGCACATCGGAATGCGGCAACTGCCGCTGGCCCCCTGTCACGGAGTGAGCGGCGTGCCGAAGCCCTGTTGCTGTGTAAGTCCATGGGGAAAGTCAGAAAGTTCCAGGGTAGGCGCCACCGTCCGCCAGCACGTTCTGCCCCGTCATGTAGCCCGCGTGCTGGCTGCACAGGAATGCACAGATAGCGCCAAACTCCTGCGCCGTGCCATACCGTCCGGCCGGAATCTGGGCCTGCTGCTGCGCGCGAACATCGTCCACGCTCTTGCCCGCCTTACCGGCGGCAGCGGTCACGGTGGCTGCCAGCCGGTCGGTATCGAACTTGCCGGGCAAGAGATTGTTGATGGTGACGCCCCGTGCAGCGATCTTGCTGCGCGATACCCCCGCCACAAAGCCGGTGAGCCCGCTGCGCGCACCGTTGGACAGACCCAGGATGTCGATGGGCGCCTTCACCGCGCTGGAGGTGATGTTGACGATGCGGCCAAAACCCCGCTGGGCCATGCCGTCCACGGTCGCCTTGATCAGTTCGATGGGGGTGAGCATGTTGGCATCCACGGCCTTGATCCACGCGTCGCGGTCCCAGTCCCGAAAATCCCCTGTGGGCGGGCCGCCGGCATTCGTCACCACGATGTCAAAGTCGCGGCCCGGGCCACCAGCCACGGAGAACACGGCGGCACGCCCTTCGGCGGTGGTGATGTCGGCCGCCACAGCCAGCACCGTGGGTTTCGAGCCTTTTTGGCTGCCAGCGCTCTCCTGCATTGCGCTATCAGCTATCAATTGTGCAGCAGCCTGTTCCAGAGCCTGCGCATTGCGGGCGTTGATGACTACGTTGACGCCCTCGCGCACCAGGGCCAGCGCACAGCCATAGCCCAAACCCTTGCTCGCGCCACACACCAGCGCCCATTTGCCTGCGATACCCAAATCCATAACAATCTCCGGTTTTGCTGCAACCGGTTGCAGCATTCACAAATCATCATAAGTGGAGAGCTGCAACATGAATTGGCTGCACCGCGGAGCCCTGGCCACCTGGCTGGCATTGGCTGCATTGGCGCCCCTGGCAGGCAGCGTGCATGCGCAGGAGGCGGCTGTGGTCAAGCGTGCCACCCCGTTGCGCAACACGCCGGCCGACAGCGGTGCGAGCGTGGCCCCGCTGGAGGCCAACACCGTGGTCACCCGCAGCAATGAGCGCAAGGGCCCCTGGACCAAGGTCACCACGCAGCAAGGTGCTACCGGCTGGGTGCACATGTTCGACCTGGGGCCGCAATCGGGTTCTGCCGCCCCCAGCAATAACGCTGCCACCAGCGGCCTGCGCGGCCTAGGCGGATTGTTTGGCGGCAACAGCGGCTCGACCACCACAGCCACATCCACCGTGGGGATCCGTGGCCTGGGTGCCGAAGACATCGCCAATGCGCAGCCCGACTCCGCAGCCGTCGGCCGCGCAGAGAACCTGCGGGTCAATGCCGACCAGGCGCGCCAGTTTGCCAGCTCCGCGTCCCTGCGCGCCCGCGACGTTCCAGCGCTGGCCCAGCCTGCGCTCCCCACCTCCAGCCAGCGATCCAGCAGCGGGGCCGGCAACCCGTCTGACCCCAACTACAGCCCCAACTAGGAGATGCCCATGAACCGGAATTCCAACTGGAAACGCCGCGCGCAGACGGCAGCCTTGTGCACGTTGCTCGCCGCAACCCCGCTGGCCGCCCACAGCCAGAACGTGATGAACATTCTCAACTCGCTGGGTGGCGGGCTGGGCTCTGCCATCACGGGCAGCAAGCCGACACCTGCGGCGCAGGGTGACGACCTGATCAGCCTGCTGACGCAGTCCATGGAGAACATCGACGAGGCCAAGGAAATCGAAATCGGCCGCCAGCTGGCCGCCCTGCTCCTGGGCGCCAAGCCAGCGCACCCGGACATGGCCCTGCAGCGCTACGTGAACCGGCTGGGCCGCTGGATCAGCCTGCAGTCCCCACGCCCCGGACTGCCCTGGACCTTCGTGGTGCTCGACGATGGCGGCTACAACGCCTTTGCCGCACCGGGCGGCTATGTGTTTGTGACCAAGGGGCTCATCGACCGCTGCGCCGACGAGTCCGAACTGGCCGGCATCCTGGCGCACGAAATCACGCACGTGACCTCCAAGCACCATCTGCAGGCCATCCGGCAAAGCGCCATGGCGGGGGTTGGCACACAGCTGCTGGCCTCGCAGATCCGCACCAGCAACGTGGCTGGGCAGCTCGTCAAAGACCAGTTGCTGTCGCTGTTCCGCACGGTCTACACCAAGGGCCTGAGCCAGACCGACGAATTCGAGGCAGACCGTTCCGGCGTGGCGCTGGCGGCCAAGGCGGGTTTTGATCCGTATGGCCTGGTGTCGGTGCTGCAGCAGCTGCGCACCGTCACGCCCGACAACCCCATGTTCACGCTGACGATGTCCACCCACCCCGCCGCACAGGCCCGCCTGGACTATCTGGAGCAATCCATGGGCCGACAGCTCGACGGGCTGGGCGGTTCGCGGGCATCGATTGCACAACGACTGGGCGGCAGCGCACCCGCCAGCGCCCCGGCGCCATCCAACCGGCCCGCACCCGCCAAGAAGTCAGGGTGAACCTACGGGGCCAGGGTGAGCGCCGCACGCCGAAGCCTCTGCACCCTGCCCCCGATCAAGGCGCCTGGCGACGCGCCAATTGGGTGAACACAAAAATACCCGTGATCACCAGCGCCGTACCTGCAGCGACCCACACGGTGAACGGCTCGCCCAGAATCCACACCCCCATGAGAATGGTGGACAGCGGCCCCACCATGCCGGTCTGCGCGGTCATGCCCGCGCCCACACGCTCAATGGCCATCATCACCATCAGCACGGGGGCAGCCGTGCACAGCGTGGCGTTGAGGATGGACAGCCAGATCACCTCGGGCGCCACCACGGCAGCACTCAAGGGCCTCAGCACCGCAAACTGCAGCAGGCACAGCAGGCACGCCACCGTGGTGGCCAGCCCCACCAGCCGCAGCGAACCGAGGCGCTGGACCATTTCACCGCTGTACACCAGGTAGATGGCGTAGCTCACCGCGCTCAGGAAGACCAGCAGGGTGCCCCAGGCCGCGTCGGCCCCCTGCAGGTTGGCCTCGTGGCCAAACACCAGCACCACGCCGCAATAGCTGACAAGCATGCCCAGCGCCTGCCCCCAGTGAATGCCGCGCCGGTACAGCACCCAGCCCAGCATCACCACCAGCGTAGGGTTGAGATACAGGATCAGGCGCTCCAGACTGGCGCTGATGTAGGCCAGCCCGGCAAAGTCCAGAAAACTCGCCAGGTAGTAGCCCGTGAGCCCCAGGCCCAGCACGCCCAGCCAGTCCTTGCGGGTCAGCGGTGGCTTGCCCCGGCTGGCCCACCAGGCCATGACGGCGAAGATGGGCAGCGCGAACAGCATGCGGTACATGATGAGCGTGACCGGATCGACACCGTGGCGGTACGCCAGCTTGACGATGATGGCCTTGCCACTGAAAGCAATGGAGCCCAGCAGGGCCAGAGCGAGACCAGTTGCTACATTTTTTGTAGCTGCTTGCGCTTTTAGGGATTGCGGTAGAGCCACTTTTTCTTCTAATTTACCCACGAGAAGTGTCAATAACCGACAGCCTGGCCGTCCCGGCGCGGATCGCTGGCGGCCAGATAGCCCTGCACCTTGGGGTCGCCCATGCGCCAGATGAACTGGCCAGCACCGAAGTCCTGGTAGGAATCCTGAATCACCTCGGTGCGGTGTCCCAAGCCCAGCAAGCCTTGCACCGTGGCGGCAGACATGGCGGCCTCGACATTGATCGACAGCCCTTCGTTGAAGCGCCAGCGCGGTGCATCACACGCCGCCTGCGGGTTCTGGCCGTAGTCCAGCATGCGCACCAGGGTCTGCATGTGGCCCTGCGGCTGCATGTTGGCACCCATCACGCCATAGCTCATCACCGGCTGGCCGTTCTGCGTGAGGAAGGCCGGAATGATGGTGTGAAACGGCCGCTTGCCGGGCGCCACCAGATTGGCCGGGTTGGCGCCTTCAGGGTCGGTGCTGAAGGCCTGGCCCCGGTTCTGAAGGCTGATCCCAAAGGTGGGCTCCACACAGCCCGAGCCAAAGCCCATGTAGTTGCTCTGGATGAAGCTCACCATCATGCCGTTCTCGTCGGCTGCCGTCAGGTAGATCGTGCCGCCCTTGACTGGATTGCCTGCCCCGAAATCCTGCGCCTTGTTCATGTCGATGAGTTTGGCACGGGAGGCCAGGTAGGCGTCATCGAGCATTTGCGCGGGTGTCACCTCCATGGACGATGGCTCGGCCACGTAGCGGTACACATCGGCAAACGCGAGCTTCATGGCCTCGATCTGCAGATGCTGGGATGCCGGGCCATCCACAGGCAGGCTCCTGAGGTCAAACTGGTCCAGGATGCCCAGCGCAATCAGCGCTGCGATGCCCTGCCCGTTGGGCGGGATCTCATGCAGGGTGTAGCCCCGGTAGTTGCGGGCAATGGGGGTGACCCATTCAGGGCTGTGCGCCGCCAGATCCGCCAGCGTCAGGCTGCCGCCCTGGGTCTGCGAGAAAGCAACCAGCGCCTGGGCAATTTCGCCCGTGTAGAACGCCTGGCCCCGTGTAGCCCCAATGGCGCGCAGCGCACGGGCCGCCGCAGCAAACTGGAACAGTTCCCCCACCTGCGGTGCGCGCCCCCAGGGCATGAAGCTCTGGGCGAAGCCCGGTTGCGACTGCAGCTCCGGCACCGCAGCCGCCCATTTCTGCTGCACCACCACCGGCACCAGATAGCCACGCTCGGCAATTTCGGCGGCGGGCTCCATCAGTTCGGCAAAGGGCAGCTTGCCAAAACGCTCGGACAAGGCCACCCATGCGCTGACGGCACCCGGTACGGTGACGGAATCGATTCCGCGTTTGGGAGGGCTTGCCGGGCTCTTGCCGTAGCGGCTGTGAAAGTACCCGGGTGTCCAGGCCGCAGGGGCGCGCCCCGAAGCGTTGAGCCCATGCAGAGCCTGCCCATCCCACAGAATGCAAAACGCATCGCTGCCCAGCCCATTGCTCACGGGCTCGCAGATCGTCATGGCAGCGGCTGCCGCCACAGCGGCATCGACGGCATTACCGCCCTGCTGCAGCATGCGCAGACCCGCCTGGGCGGCCAAGGGGTGCGAGGTGGAAACAATATTGCGCGCAAACACCGGCAGTCGGGTGCTGGCATAGGAGGGGGTGTAGCTAAAGTGCATCAACCCATTATGGGCCGCGTGCCCTGCCGCTGCATGGCGCGCGCTGTATGTCCAACCGCAGGACCCAGCTTCCCATGGATGGGGATGCTGGGGCGTTCACGTTCTGGCGCGCGGTGGGGGGCGTTTTTTGCGTCAGCCGTGCTTGCGGAACACCCGGTGGTGCAATCGCCTCAGCGACCACCACACGCCCCCTGCCACCACCGGAATCGCGATGGCCGCCGTGGTTTCGGGCGACAAGGGCCAGCCCAGCTTTTGCGCCCCTTTGGCCAGATAGCTCACCAGGCCCACGATGTAGTAGGTGATGGCAGCCACCGACAGCCCTTCCACCGTGGACTGCATCTGCAACTGCAAGTCCTGCCGATGGTTCATGGTGGTCAGCAGCGCCTGGCTGCTTTGCTGCTGCTCGATCTCCACGCGCGTACGCAGCAAATTGCTCATGCGCGATACGCGTTGCGACAGCGCATCCTGGCGCCGCGCTGCCCACTCACAAGTGCTGCGTGCAGGGGTGAGGCGCCGGTCCATGAAGTCGCGGATGGTTTGCATACCGGCCAGGCGTGACTCGGCAATGTCCTGAATGCGGCGGTCCAGCAGCTCAAAATAGGCCGTGCTGGCCGAAAAGCGCGAGTGTGTGGCCGCATACTGGCTCTCCACCTGCCCGGCCAGCCGGGTCAGGCGGTCCAGAAGCGCGGGCTCTGCATCGCGGTTGGCCGTGCGGATGGCGTCGGCCAGTTCGGCCAGTTCTCGCTCGGCGAAAGCCAGCACACTGGCGGCCTCGCGCGCAGCGGGCAGGCCCAGCAGCGCCGCCATGCGGTAGGTCTCGATTTCGAGCAGGCGCTGCACCAGGCGGCCCAAGCGGCGCTGCGTCAGGCCGCCCGCCAACAGCACCATGCGCGAGAAACCATCGGCATGGATCGCAAAGTCGGTATAGACCTCGCCATGCCCATCGGCCACGGTGGATGCCACCAGCGTGTCCTCATGCAGCACATGCTTGACCAGCGATCCCGAACCAAAGGCGTGCGTGGACAGCACCCACAGGTTCAGGCTACACAGGCAATGCCCGGGCAGAGCCTGCAGCCACTCGCGGGGTACCGCGTCTGCAGCGCTGGCGGGCTCGCGGTCTCCAAAGGCATCTGCTGCCAGGGGCACCATGAAGGTCCAGGAAACAAACTCGGTGTGCAGCTCCCAGCGCAGGCGGTAAGCCCCCAGGTCCATGCGCAGGTGCGTGGTATGCGCGTCGGGCAAGGCAAGGTGGTGATCACGCAAAAGGGCTGCCACATGGGCGCGGCTCGCTTCGCGCCCCGCTGCATCGGCCAGCATCACGATGTGCGCAATGGCCAGGGGGGCCGTCATGGCCTCGGGCGGGCGGGCGTGAATTTCGTTGTGCAACATCGCCCGGTGGGGATGCTGCGGCAGATGAAATGAAGTAGACATGCGGGCCTCTTGCCTGCCATTGTGTACTGGCAAGGCCGGTGCACCGCCACGGCAGATCGCCAAAAAACAACGGCACCCGAAGGTGCCGTTGTTTTGGAGTTGGATGGGAACGGCCGTGCCGTCAGTCTTCTACGAAGGCTTCCTCGCGCTTGTTCTTCACCGAAGGCAAGAGCACGATGATGAGCAGCAGCGCCGCAGCAGCCAGCAGGCCTGCCGACAGCGGACGCGTGACAAACACGCTCCAGTCACCACGGGACAGCAGCAGCGCACGGCGCAGGTTCTCTTCCATCATCGGCCCGAGGATAAAGCCGAGCAGCAAAGGGGCAGGTTCAGTCCCCAGCTTGTAGAAGATGTAGCCAATCAACCCGAATGCACCCACCATCCAAATGTCGAACGTATTGTTGTTGGTGGAATACACGCCCACCGCGCAGAACAGCACGATGGAGGGGTACAGCCAGCGATACGGCACGGTGAGCAGCTTGATCCAGATGCCGATCAGCGGCAGGTTCAGGATGATCAGCATGGCGTTGCCGATCCACATGGAGGCAATCAGGCCCCAAAACAGCTCGGGGTTGCTCGTCATCACCTGAGGGCCAGGCTGGATGTTGTGGATCGTCATGGCCCCCACCATCAGCGCCATCACGGCGTTGGGAGGAATACCCAGCGTCAGCAGCGGGATGAAGGAAGTCTGCGAACCGGCATTGTTGGCCGACTCGGGCGCTGCCACACCACGGATGTTGCCCTGGCCAAAAGGCACTTCACCGGGCTGGAGCTTGGTCTTCTTCTCCACCGTGTAAGCCGCAAACGCCGCCAGCAACGCACCACCACCGGGCAGGATACCGAGAGCAGCACCCAGCGTCGTACCGCGCAGCACGGCAGGAATCATGCGCTTGAAGTCGTCCTTGGTGGGGAACAGTCCTTCCACCTTGGCGGTGAACACTTCACGCTCTTCATCGGGGCGCGAGAGGTTGGCAATGATTTCGCCGTAGCCGAAAACACCCATGGCGATGGTCACAAAGCCGATGCCATCGGTCAGTTCAGGAATGTCGAAGCTGAAACGGGCCACGCCCGAATTCACATCGGTACCCACCAGCCCCATCAGCAGGCCCAGCACGATCATGCCCACTGCTTTTAGCAGAGAGCCCGAAGCCAGCACCACGGCACCAATCAGGCCCAGAACCATCAGCGAGAAGTATTCGGCAGGACCGAACTTGAAAGCCACCTCGGTCAGCGGAGGCGCAAAGGCCGCGAGGATCAGTGTGCCCACACAGCCGGCAAAGAAGGAGCCCAGGCCCGCAGCGGCCAGCGCCGGGCCCGCGCGGCCCTTGCGCGCCATCTGGTAGCCATCGATCACGGTCACCACTGACGAGGATTCGCCGGGCAGGTTCACCAGAATGGCGGTGGTCGAGCCGCCGTACTGCGCACCGTAATAAATACCAGCCAGCATGATCAACGCAGCCACGGGGGGCAGCGCATAGGTGGCTGGCAGCAACATGGCAATGGTTGCCACGGGGCCAATGCCTGGCAACACGCCAATGAGCGTGCCCAGCAAGCAGCCCACAAAACAATAAATGAGGTTTTGGAAGGTGAACGCGACACCAAAACCCAGCGACAGGTTATTAATCAGATCCATGGTCGGTACTCCCGCTCAACCCGTGATGAAACTCGGCCACACAGGGAACTGCAGCTTGAGCGCCCAGACGAATGCCACATAGCTGCCAATGGCAAGCACGGTGGCGAGCACGAACACACCCTTGGCATTGAACTCGTTGCCAGCCAGGCTTGCGATGAAGGTCAGTGCATAGATGCCGACGATGAGGCCCATCGCCGGAATACCCAGGCTCGGCAGGCCGCCGAGCAAAATACCGAACGCAAAGTTGGCAGCCAAGATGAAGAACAGCGGCTTCCAGGCCCACTTTCCAATCTTGTCACCATCCTGAGTTTCGACCGTAGTGGCCTTGAAGGTGATTGCGCCGCCGATGACGGCCAGCAGGATACCCAGCAGCAGCGGGAAATAACCCGGCCCCATGCGGGCACCGGTTCCGACGCTGTACGTAGTGGCTCCCCACGCAAACGCCACACCAACCCCCATGAACATGAGGCCGGCAAAGAAGTCTTTTTGACTTTTGATTTTCACGAATTGTCTCCTTGGCGGAATCTCGACTGCGCGATTGTGCGTGCAACCGGGGTCCGCGCGGATGTGGATTCCACCTACATCCTGTAACGCCTGCTCCTGCGCAGTCTGCTCGGGGCCCTACTCCAGCGGAGGGGTCGCGGCGATCACCTCGTCGAGGGTGGTCAGGCCCTCCGCCACGCGGAGTGCACCCGCCAGGCGCAATGGCCGCATCCCATCCTGCACCGCCTGGCGGCGCAGCTGGTCGATCGAGGGCGCCTGGTTGATCTTCTCCTTCAGCGCCTCGGTCACGGTGAGCAATTCATACAGACCCATACGCCCCCGGAATCCCCCCATTCGGCAATCCACGCACCCCACGGGCTTGTAGGGGTGGTAGCCACCACTGAGCTTCCAGGGCTTGACCACGTCCACCAGCGTTTCGCGCTGCGCCGTTTCGTCCTTTTGTTTGCACTGCTTGCACAGCGTGCGCACCAGCCGCTGGGCCAGCACCCCGAGCAGCGTGGCATTGAGAAGATATGGAGGCACGCCCAGTTCCATCAGGCGGGTGATGGCCGATGGCGCGTCGTTGGTATGCAGTGTGGAGAACACCAGGTGCCCGGTCAGCGCAGCCTGGATGGCCATCTCTGCGGTCTCCAGATCGCGGATTTCGCCCACCATGATGATGTCCGGGTCCTGGCGCATGAGGGCCCGCAGCCCCTCGGCGAAGTTGAAGTCGAGCTGGGGCTGCACCTGGGTCTGGTTAAAGCTGGGCTCGATCATTTCGATGGGGTCTTCCACCGTGCTCACATTGACCTCTTCGGTCGCCACACGCTTCAAGGTGGAATACAGCGTGGTGGTCTTGCCCGAGCCCGTGGGCCCCGTCACCAGAATGATGCCGTGGGGGCGCTTGACCAGGGCCTCCCAGCGCTCTGCGTCGTGCTGCGCAAACCCCAAGGCATCCAGATCCTTGACCGCGTTGTCCGGGTCAAATATCCGCATCACCATCTTCTCGCCAAACGCTGTGGGCAGCGTGGACAGGCGCATTTCCACCTCGTCGCCGCGCTGGTTGCGCGTCTTGATGCGGCCATCCTGCGGGCGGCGCTTTTCCACCACGTCGATGCGGCCGAGCAGCTTGATGCGCGAGACCATGGCGTTGTGCACGCCCATGGGCATCTGGTAGACCGGGTGCAGCACGCCGTCGATGCGAAAGCGGATCACACCCTGATCGCGCCGAGGTTCCAGGTGGATATCACTCGCACGCTGGTCAAAGGCGTACTGCCAGAGCCAGTCCACCACCTTGACCACGCCCTGGTCGTTGGCATCGAGCTGCTTGTTGCTCTTGCCCAGCTCCACCAGTTGCTCAAAGCTGCTGCCCCCTGAGTTGCCCCCCGCCTTCTGCGCAGCACGCACCGACTTGGCCAGGGCAAAGAACTCCGCAGTGAACCGGTGAATGTCCAGCGGGCTGGCCACCACACGGCGCACCGTGCGCCGCGACTGCCGCTCCACTTCCGCCACCCAGTCCTCGATGAAGGGCTCCGCCGTGGCGACCACCACCTCCTTGGGGGTCACCTGCACAGGCAGCACCTTGTGGCGCTCCGCATACGTGGCGCTCATGGTTTCGGACACGCGCCCAACATCCACCTTGAGCGGATCGATCCGCAAATACGGCAGACCTGCCCGCTTGGCCAGGTACTCAGACAACGCCTCGATGTCCAGCGGCTTACCATCGCTGGCACGTTCCATGGCCACGTTGGCCAGACGCACCAGCGCATGCTGGGAGCTTTCGGCCTGCGAGCAGCGGGCGATGGTACGTTGCGCCTCCTCCGAGGAGATGACTTCGTCATCGCTGAGCCACTGCACCACACGCCGCCAGTCCACCGGTCCTACATAAGGCCGGCTTGTCTTGTTGTCCGGGGAAACAAAGGATGTTTTCATCAAGAACCTTTCCAGTTGGAGGCCATGCAGTGCCGAGGGCGGCCGCTCAAGCCACCACGGGCTTGAAAGCCCGCAGCCACTTGGTGGTGGGCAGATCCCAGCGCGACTGGATGGCCTCGGCGCGTTCTGCCAGCTCTGCGCGCTTGGGGCGTGTGGGTGTCTTCTGGGCGAGCACAACGGTGTTACCCTCTCGCGTGGGCTTGAAGGACCACAGGGCCTTGTCGCCAAAAGCCGCCGCCATGCTTTGCAGACTGCGGTCAAAACTGGAGGCCCGACCGAACAGGTTGACCGTCATGCATCCGGATTCCGTCAGCAGCGCCCGGCAGTCAGCGTAGAAATCCGCGCTGTCCAGCACAGGGGCAGCCGCTTCGTGGTCGTACAGGTCCACCGCCAGGGCGTCCACGGTACCCTGCCACATGGGGTCTCGGATCTCCTGCGCCGCATCGGCCAGCACCACGCGCAGCTTCGGACCATCGGGCGGCAGCTTGAACCACTGTCGGCACACCGCCAGCACCTGGGGGTTGAGCTCGATGGTGGTCGTGCAAATTCGCAGTTTTTTGTGACAAAACTTGGTAATGGCGCCCGCCCCCAGTCCCAATTGCATGGCGTGGCCCTTGGACACCTGAGCCAGGTCGGCAAACAACAGCCAGGCCATCATGCGCTGTACATACTCCAGCTCCAGCGCAAAAGGCTCGGCAATGCGCATGGAACCCTGGATCCAGGGTGTGCCCAGGTGCAGGTGGCGCACTTCGCCGTCATCCGACACGCTGACTTCGGGGAGTTCTTGCAGTTTTTCTTTTTTTCGGGTCATTGAAAGCGTTCAAAGCAGACGGTGGGCCGACATCAGCGCCGACCAGGCGGCCAATTTACGGTCAAAACTCCAGGATGCGTTGGCCGGGCTGGTCGAAGGCAGACGGTGCGACGCGATCATTCCGCCAGGCCCTGGGGCGGAGTCGGTGTCCTGGCACAGATCGGGCACCACACCATCATGGTGCGCCGCAGCGCGGTGATGGCAAAAACTGCTGCGCACCGCCTTGGCATGCCTGAAGCTCTCGCCACCATTGTGAGCGACAGCGGCAAGCTGCGGACACACTGCCCGCAAGCGCCCAAAGTCGTTGACCTGCGGATTGCGGATGCTGGTATCCATGCTGCCTTCACGCTCGCAGCTTTCATACACATCCCACAAACCAAGACCTCTTGCCAGCAGCCAATCGCAGCGCACCGCATACCCTTGCGCTCCGGCGGTTGGCAGCGGGTGCTGGGGCCAGAGCGCTTGCAGGATTTTCCAGAAATGGTTTTGCGGATGCGCATAGTACTGGCGCGCGCGCAAGGAGGCTGCCCCCGGAAAGCTTCCCAGGACCAACACCACGGTGCTTGCGGACACCATAGGAGGCAACCCCTGAAGGCGCACCGGCGGAGCTGAAGCCAGGGCATCAGGAATAGGTGGAGGCTGCGTCAGAGCTGCGTCGGGCATCTGCCGATTCTGAACCGAAACTCTGCAGCAACCCCGCGTGAGCCTCAAAAAAAACGATAGCTGTAAACCCTTTACCACAAAGCGCTGGAAGTCTGTAGAACAGAATTTTTCAGGAGCGAGCATTGCACCTGGAATGGTCGATAGCGACCTTTTCAGCCCCACACGCGCCGCTGGCATCCACGATTTAGGGCGACCAACAAAACTCAGCGAAGCGGCCCTGGCTAGGCGTTCCGTCGCAGGCAGCACGCGAGGTACGACAAGACGGAGCAACAACGCCAGGGGTGTTTTGTTAGCCCCTCTTAGCGGACTACCGGGCGCGGACTCGGGGTTTTGCACGAAGAAGGCGCTCCTGCTCAGCGGCTGCGTTGTAGGTCTTCATCTCTTCAATGAGCCAATCCTTGAATATCTCCAACACGGGATTGTCGGCCTTGCGTTCAGGAATCGAGAGGTAGTAAGCGCGGTCACTGGGGCAGAAATGTTGCACCGGAATGGTTAGCCGGCCTGAGGTGAGATCGTCGCCAATGTCGTACTCGGGAACCAAGGCCACCCCCAATCCCACTGCTGCAGCCTGCAGTGACATGAAGAACAGCTCGTACCGGGGCCCTGCAAGTTCATTGCCCGGCAGGTAGCCAATGGATTCGAACCACTGGCGCCAAGCGTAGGGCCTTGTGCTTTGCTGGAGCAAGGGCAATTCGGCAAGCTGCTGGGGGGTGAGCACCTTCCGCGGCGCAATCAGCGCAGGACTGCACACGGGCACCAGCGTTTCGGGCATCAGGTGGGTGGTCTCCGCGCCCGGCCAGTGGCCGTCGCCCGCGTAGATTGCCGCATCCATGGTCGAGTCTTCAAACAGGAAGGGGCGTGTGCGGCTGGAGAGATTGAGCGTGACATCGGGATGCAACTTCGCAAAGCCAGCCAGGCGGGGCAAAAGCCACCGCGTCCCGAAAGTAGGCACCACTGCCAGCTCCAGACGGCCCCCGCGGCCTCCCCGGGTCATCAGGTTCAGCGTGTCCAACTCAATTTGCTCGAGGTTTCGCGAAACCTGGCGGTGATACGCCACTCCGGCCTCGGTCAGCAGCACACCACGGCGTGACCGCCTGAAAAGACTCACTCCCAGAAAGCTCTCCAGCCCCGCAATCTGGCGGCAGATCGCGCTTTGGGTCAGGGACAGCTCTTCGGCGGCCTCGGTAAAGCTTGAGTGCCGCGCTGCCGCCTCGAAGGCGCTCAGAGCTGCGGTGCTGGGAATTTTTCTGCGAGCGCTCATAAATGTACAAATCCATCTCGAAGTGCGATTTACGCACTAATTACTGCAAACAAATCGTTTGATCCGAGTAATTCTCGTCCGTACATTTCCGAAAAGTCAATCACGAAGTTCGGTTATCGCACTTCATAAAAATCAAGGGTGCCGACCTAGCTGTCGCAACCCGTGGAGACAAACATCATGTACCGCGCCCTATCCGTATCGAGTGTTGCGCTCGCCGCAGCGACCTGGCTGTCGGGATGCGCCTCGGAGCCATCACCCCAACTGAACGCAGCCACCCCCGCGGCGCTACAAAAGTGCAGCGATCTGACCGAGTTGTTTCGCCATGAAAACACGCAGCTCACCGCCACCACCTGGGAGCCAGCGGGCCGCCTGACAAATGCAGGAACCCCTGTGGACGAGCACTGCCGCGTGACGGGCCACATGAACCGGCGTATCAGCCCCGTGGACGGCCAGACCTATGCCATCGGCTTCGAGATACGCCTTCCCAAGGCCTGGAACGGACGCTTTCTCTACCAGGGCAATGGTGGAACGGACGGCTTTGTCGTCACTGCTGACGGCGGAAACTCTTTGGGCAGCGGAGGCCTGCTGCACAACGCTTTGCAGAAGGGCTTCGCAGTGATCAGCTCTGACGCGGGGCACAGCAGCGCTCAGAATCCACTGTTTGGCCTGGACCCACAGGCGCGGCGAGACTATGGGTACAACGCTATCGGCGCGCTCACCCCGATGGCCAAGGTGCTTATACGTACTGCATACGGCAAAGGCCCCGACCGGTCCTACATCGGCGGCACCTCCAACGGGGGACGCCAGGCATTGGTTGCAGCAACCCGCTACCCTGATGAATTCGATGGCGTGCTGGCGCAGTCTCCCGGTATACATTTGCCGCGCGCCTCCGTGGCCAACCTCTCGCACGTCAAGCGCTGGGACACTGTGGTCACCACGCGAGAGGTCAACGGAAAGCCTGACTATGAGTCGGCGCTTCCCAAACCTGAGCGAGCACTCGTGGCACGCGCCGTCCTGGAACGCTGCGATGCCCTGGACGGACTGAGCGACGGCATCGTGAACGATGTGGAGCGATGCCGTGCCGCCTTCGACCCCGTACGGGATCTGCCCACCTGCACCGCTCACAGAGATGGCAGTTGTCTCACCGCCACGCAAAAATCTGTACTGGCAGCGGTCCATGCCCCCACCCGCAACGATGCTGGCGAGGTGGTCTACAGCGGATTCCCTTTTGATCCTGGGATAGAGCACCCCGGATGGGCGGAGTGGAAGTTCCGCAATTCCCTCCTCACCGCCCGCAACCCTGTTTCCGTGGGATTCATTTTTTCATCGCCTCCTGTGACCGACCTGGCGATGGCCACCGATCCACACAGGAGCGCCGCCTTTGCGCTGGCGTTCGACTGGGGCAGAGACGGCGCCAAGATTTTCGCAACCAGTGGCGTGTATACCGAAAACGCCCTTGCGTTCATGGGGACCCTGGAATCCGCAGAGTTTGATCGTCTGCGTGAGCGAGGGGGCAAGGTGTTGCTCTTTCATGGCACCGCTGACCCCATCTTTTCCTCCGACCACGCGCAAGCCTGGTACCGGTCACTCGACGCCCATCAACAAGGCCGGGCCAACGACTTCGCACGACTGTTCCTCGTGCCCGGCATGGGCCATTCGCGGGGCGGTCCAGCCACCGATCAATATGACGGTCTTGCGGCGTTGGTGGACTGGGTAGAACAAGGGCGCGCGCCCGAGAGCATCGTGGCGGCAGCCCGGGGCACGGGCAATGCAGGAGGCGCAAATGCCGACCTGCCCGCCCACTGGCCGCCCCACCGTACCCGCCTGCTCTGTCCGTATCCACTGGTAGCGCGCTATTCCGCCGGAGCCACGGAGTCCGCAGACAGCTTCGTGTGCCAACGCTGATGCGCAGGCGTCTGCGCTGCCATCGCACAACCCTTCATACATCGCGTTCCATATGCAACAACACGAAACTACTGCCCATGCCGGCGCACTCTCCCACCTGAAAGTGCTCGATTTGTCGCGCGTTCTGGCAGGCCCTTGGGCCAGTCAGATGCTGGCGGACCTGGGTGCAGAGGTGATCAAAATCGAACATCCGGAACGGGGAGACGACACACGCAGCTGGGGCCCACCCTACCTAAAGGATCCGCAGGGCAATCACCTGGAGTCTGCCTACTTTCTTTGTGCCAACCGCAACAAGCAGTCGGTCGCGCTTGACATGGCCACGCCAGAGGGGCAACAACAGATCAAGGCACTGGCACTGCAGTCGGATGTGCTGATAGAGAACTTCAAGGTCGGCGGCCTGGCACGCTACGGCCTGGACTACGCCAGCCTGAGCGCGCAGAACCCCCGCCTGATCTACTGCTCCATCACAGGTTTCGGACAGACAGGCCCCTATGCTCAGCGGCCCGGCTACGACTTCATGGTGCAAGGCATGGGCGGGCTGATGAGTCTGACCGGTCTGCCAGACGGTGAAGAGGGCGGAGGGCCCGTGAAGGTCGGGGTAGCGCTGACCGATGTGCTCACCGGGCTGCACGCCGTGGCTGGCATTCTGGCAGCTGTGGCCTGGAGAGAGCGCTCAGGCGAGGGGCAACACATCGACCTCGCGCTGCTGGATGTGCAGGTCTCCTGCCTGGCAAACCAGGCACAAAACTATCTTGTCACAGGCCATTCGCCAACCCGCCTGGGCAACGCGCATCCCAGCATCGTTCCTTACCAGTCCTTTCCCACAGCGGACGGCCAGATGATTCTTGCAGTAGGCAATGACAGCCAGTTCGCATCGTTTTGCAAGACAGCAGACCGTCCAGAGTGGGCACAAGACATCCGTTTCTCCACCAATGCCGCGCGTGTAGCACACCGCAGCGAACTCGTGCCGCTACTGCGCCAGGTCACGTCGCAACGCAGCACCGCTGAATGGATCAGCGCCCTGGAGGCCGCCAATGTGCCGTGCGGCCCGATCAACACGCTGGAGCAGGTCTTTGCAGACCCCCATGTGCGCGCACGGGGCCTGCAAGTGAACGTCCCACACCCCACAGTCGGAAGCACCCCCTCCGTGGCCAGCCCGCTGAGGCTGTCCAAGACCCCTGTCGTCTACCGGCGGGCCGCACCGGGGCTTGGTGCGGATACCCAGCGAGTGCTCCATGCATTGGCCTCAGATCAACCAAAAACATGAAGGAGACATACTTGCTCGCACTCCATTGGCGTCGCCGCTTTCTGCGGTTCAGCGGCACAGCCTTGTTCGCTCTGTGTTTTGTGCAGACACCTTCGGGGGCAACGCAGAGCACGGCCTGGCCATCAAGCAACCAGCCGACCATCGTTGTCTCGGCATCCCCCTCAGTCGGCGGGCCGAACGCAGTGGCCCGCGCACGGGTTGAGCGATTGACCGAAAAAATCGAGGTACCGATCGGGGAAAACCGCGCAGACGAAGGAGGGCAGATCACCGCCTTCCAGCACGCTGCGGTGTCCAAAAGAATTGCGGACCTCAGGCCCGGAATCTCGTCGCTCAGTCCCCAGGAATCCAGTCAGTTCCTGCCTGTCGAACACCACAAGCGGGATCACATCATCCGGAACGGACAGATCCGACGGGATGAATGATGCGCGCCCTGCGCGCAGTCCCAGCACATACCACCATCCATCGACCGTCCACCATCGATCCACGGCTTCTTCCATCCTTCAACCATCAAGCACTGAAAAACCAATGAAACTCCTCTCTTTTGAACACCAAGGTCGGCCCAGCTGGGGCGCTGTCGTGGGCGAACACGTTGCCGATCTTGGCCGCGCGTATCCACAGTACCCAACCCTTCAGGCCTATATCGCCGCTGGTCGCACACTGCAGGCAAGCGCTGATGCAGCCAGCGTTGCGGCAGACATTCCGCTCTCGGCAATTCGGTTTCTGCCGGTGATTCCGCAGCCCGAGAAAATCGTATGCGCGATCCGCAACTACCACGACCACCACAGGGAAGTTGTCGCTGCAGGGCTGGACCGTGAGCTTTCCGCCCACCCGCCCATCTTCTTGCGGGTGTGGCGATCACAGGTCGCTCACGGGCAGCCCATCCTGCGGCCGCACTGCTCGGACTCGCTGGATTGGGAAGGCGAGCTGGCGGTAGTGATCGGCAAGCCAGGCCGCAACATCCCCGCAGAACGCGCACATGAGCATGTCGCGGGTTATTCGATTTACAACGACGCCAGTATTCGCGAATGGCAATTCCATGCCAAGGCCATCGCAGCAGGCAAGAATTTCGAGTCCACGGGCGCTTTTGGTCCCTGGATGGTCACCACCGACGAGATAGCGCCCGATCGTCCACTCAAGCTCGCAACACGGCTCAACGGCGAGCAGATGCAGTCAACCACCACGGACGACATGATCTTCTCGGTGGCGCAGCAGATTGCCTATGCGTCGACCATTTTTACGCTGGTTCCAGGCGATGTGATTGTCACAGGCACGCCTGGCGGTGTGGGCTGGAGCAAGAAACCGCCGCGTTTCATGGTGCCTGGCGATGTGGTGGAGGTCGAGATCGAAGGCATCGGCATCCTGCGCAACACGATCGAGCAGGCGCCACTCTGACCAAAAACCACAAAAGAAAAATGATGGAGACAACGCCCATGAAAAATCGACTGCTCAAAATGCTGCGCATTGGTGCCGCGCTGATACTGCCCCTGGCATGGTCTGCTGCTGCCCATGCGCAGACCTACCCCAGCCGCCCCGTCCGCCTTGTGCACGGGTTCGCGGCCGGTGGAAACGCGGACTCGGTCGCGCGCCTTGTGGCCACCGAGCTTGCCACGGGTCTGGGGCAACCCGTGGTGGTCGAACCCAAGGCGGGGGCTGGCGGCACCATCGCTGCTGCTGCAGTCGCGGCCTCCAAGCCGGACGGTTACAACCTGCTGCTCGCAACAGGGGGCCATGCCATCGCGGGGGTTTTGTACGACAAACTTCCCTACGACACGGCGAAGTCGTTTCAACCCATCTCTGCACTAACGTCTTTCCCGTTCCTGGTGGTGGTCAATGCGGCCAGTCCGTACACACAACTGTCTGACCTGCTGACTGCAGCAGCGGCAAAACCCCGGGCCTTGACGTTCGGAACGGCTGGCGTAGGCACAGGCCAGCACATGACCGGTGAGCTGCTGGCCAACCGCGCAGGCGTCTCACTCATGCACGTCCCGTACCGGGGCGAAAGCGCCTCCGTTTCCGCCTTGCTGGGCAGCGAGGTCGATTTCATCATCGTCGCCCCCACAGCCGCCTTGCCACAGGTCAAGGCCGGGAAAATGCGGGCCCTGGCCACTTCGGGTGCCACGCGCTGGAGCGGCCTCCCCGACGTCAAGACAGTGGCAGAGCAAGGCCTGGCCCAGTTCGAGGTCCGCTCCTGGACCGCCCTGCTGGCCCCTGCAGGCACGCCCCAGCCCGTCATCGACCGCCTCACCGCGCAGGTCGGCACGGCGCTGCAGGACGCCACGCTGCGCACCAAACTCGCAGAAGCTACCGGCGGCGACGTGCACGCCAGCAGCGGCAAGGAAGTCCAGGCCACCATCGAAGGCGATCTCAAGCGCTGGGCACAGTTGGTCAAAGAAGCCCATATCCAGAAAAACTGAAATCACGCAAAACCATGAATGTCACACGCCCAACACCTGCCCACTTCGGATTTTTTGTGTACGACCTCGACAAGATGGTCGACTTCTATACCCAGGTTTTCAAGCTCACCATCACCGACGAGGGACTGGGAAAGAACTTTGGCAACCGCCTGGTTTTCATGAGCGCTACAGAAGACCAGCACCACCAGATCGTGCTCTCCGAAGGCCGTTCGCCCGACTCCAAGGTCAGCACCATCATGCAGGTATCGTTTCTTGTACCGGACCTGGCAGAACTGCGGTGGAACCGAGACAAGGCACTGGCCCTCGGCGCTACGGAGATGCGCCCCATGAACCATGGGAACGCCTGGTCGCTGTACTACTTCGACCCGGAAGGCAACCGGGTGGAGGTCTATCTGGACACGCCGTACTACGTCAACCAACCGTACGGAACACCACTGGACCTGGTCAAAAGCGAAGAAGAACTGCTGGCTGAGACCTTCGCCATGGTGAAAGACGACCCGAGCTACATGCCGCTGGAAGAATGGCAAGCACGGTTTCGCCGCCGCGGCCCAGGGCGTGCATGATGACGCGGGGCTACAACTTCATCGGTGGCGAATGGGTGGCAGGGGCGCGCAGTGCTCCCAACATCAACCCATCGGATACCCGCGACGTGATTGGCGAATACGCGCTTGCCGACGCAGCCCAGGCGCGCAGCGCCATCCAGGCAGCGGCAGCAGCTTTCCCGGCGTGGTCTCTCGCAGGCCCGCAGCAACGCTTTGACGTACTCGACAAGGCTGGCAGCGAGATCCTTGCTCGCAGTGCCGAATTGGGCGATCTGCTGGCACGCGAGGAAGGCAAGACACTTCCCGAAGCCATCGGCGAGGTGGTCCGCGCCGGGCATATCTTCAAGTTCTTTGCAGGTGAATCACTGCGCCAGCGCGGCGAGACGATCCCGTCGGTGCGGCCTGGCATCGGCGTCGAGATCACCCGCGAACCCCTGGGTGTGGTCAGTCTCATCACCCCATGGAATTTCCCCATCGCCATCCCGGCCTGGAAAATCGCTCCGGCCCTGGCGTTCGGCAACTGTGTGGTGTTCAAACCCGCCGAACTGGTGCCCGGCTCGGCCTGGGCGTTGGCCGACATACTCTCGCGCAGTGGCTTGCCCGCTGGAGTATTCAACCTCGTCATGGGCGTGGGCGCTGAAGTCGGCCCCGCACTGGTCGACGACCCGCGCGTGGCCGGCGTGAGCTTCACCGGATCGGTAGCCACAGGCCGACAAATCGCCGCAGCCTGTGCCACGCGCGGTGCCAAGTACCAGCTGGAGATGGGTGGCAAAAACCCGCTGATCGTGCTCGACGATGCCGACCTGGATGTGGCCGTGCAGTGCGCGGTGATGAGCGCCTTCTACTCCACGGGCCAACGCTGCACGGCAGCCAGCAGATTGATCGTGACCACAGGCGTGTATGACCGCTTTGTGCAAGCCATGATCGCACGCATGCGGCAGCTGAGGGTGGACGACGCGCGCCGCCCCGGCACCGACATCGGACCGGTGGTGGACGAACGCCAGCTTGGTGTTGACATGGACTACATACGCCTTGCGCAGGACGAAGGCGCCACACTGGCTTTCGGCGGGGAACACCACGCCGCGAACGACATGGGCCAGCCGGGGCACTATCTCACGCCTGCTTTGCTCACTGGCAGCGACAACCACATGCGCATCAGCCGGGAAGAGGTCTTTGGCCCGGTTGCCAACGTGATCCGGGTGCAAGACTTCGAGGAGGCGCTGGCGACCGCGAACGACACGCCTTTCGGACTGTCCAGCGGACTGTGCACCACCAGCCTGAAACACGCCACGCATTTCAAGCGACATGCGCAGGCGGGCATGGTGATGGTGAATGCGCCCACCGCTGGCGTGGACTACCACGTTCCCTTTGGCGGACGCAAAGGCTCTAGCGCAGGACCGCGCGAACAGGGCAGCTACGCCGCAGAGTTCTACACCACGGTCAAGACCGCCTACACGGCGGCATGACAGGTGCCCCCCCAAAAAACGAGTCACCGAAGTCCCTTTATGCAACTCACGCAGCCTCCCCAAAACCAGCCTGCCGAGCAGGCATTCTCCGCAGCCCGCACCTTCTCAAAGTTCATCGACAAGACCGTACCGGATGACACCTTGAAGGCACTCTACGACCTGGCGCAATGGGGTCCTACAGCCTCCAATTGCCAGCCTGCGCGGTACGTCTTTGTGCGAAGCCCGCAAGCCAAGGCCCGCCTGTGTGCCTGCCTGGCGCCGGGCAACGTGGACAAGGCCATGAGTGCACCGGTAACAGTCATCGTGGCGCAGGACAGCCGGTTTCACGAGCATCTTGCAACCCAGTTCCCCCACCAGCCAGGGGCCGCAGCCATGTACGCCAACGACGCCGCACTGGCGCAAACCGTGGCACTGCGCAACAGCAGTCTGCAGGGCGCCTACCTGATCGTTGCGGCCCGCCTGCTGGGCCTGGACTGCGGGCCGATGAGCGGCTTCAACGCCCAGGCACTGGACCAGAGCTTTTTCCCCGACGGCCGCTACCGCACCAACTTCCTGGTCAATATCGGGTACGGCGATGCAACGGCCTTGCGCCCCCGAGGCCCCCGGCTGTCTTTCGACACCGTAGCCACCATCGTTTAGGAGATTCCCATGCCATTCATTGACGTCAAGATCATCGAGGGTGTGCTACCCGACGACAAAAAACACGCGCTGATTTCCGCCATCACGGAAGCGGTTGTGACCGTGGGCGGCGAAGGCTTTCGGCCCATGACACGCTGTGTCATCCAGGAAATCCGCAGCGGCTGGTGGGGAGCGGGCGGCAAGCCGCTGACCACTGAAGACGCACGCCCCAAGTAGCACAAGCCGTGAACTTTAACAACCCATTCGCAGAGCCGCTGCTCAGTCCTCGCCGGGCGCAGGAGCTTTGACGCCCGGCAAGGCCAGCAATGCAGCAAGCCGCGGAAGTGCGCGCAGCGCATTGGCGTGCGTGGCCCGTGCGATCTCATCCAACGTCAGGTGGCGCAGCCGGGCCAGTTCGTGGGCAATGCGCGGCAGCTCAGCGGGAGTATTGCGGCCCTGGGGCAGCCCTGCGGCCCGTTGGGCGGCGGTGGTGTAGAGCCAGTGCGGGGGGATGTCCGGTGCATCGGTCTCCAGTACCAGCGCGTCCAGGGGCAGCTCGGTGGCAAGGCGCCGCAGTTGCAGGGCGCGGTCATAAGTCACCGCACCGCCAAAACCCAGGCGAAAACCCAGGCTGATGAACGCCTGGGCCTGCTGCAAGCTCCCATTGAAGGCATGTGCGATGCCGCCGCGCACCGGCATCTCGCGCAGCGCCTTGAGCAAGGTGTCGGCAGAACGCCGCACATGCAGGATCACCGGCAGATCAAACCGGCGCGCCAGTTGCAGTTGCGCCCGGTAAAAGCGCCACTGCCGCTGCGCATCCAGCCCAGGCACAAAGTAGTCCAGCCCGATCTCGCCCACCGCCACCAGGCGGTTGTCGGCGTGGTGCTCCTCCAGCGCCAGGGCCAGCAGCTCCAGGTCCCTGTCATCAGCCCGTCCGGTGTACAGCGGATGGATGCCCAGCGCGTAGCTGTCTCCTTGCTGGTGCGCCAGGGTACGCACCGTGCTCCAGTTGCTGCGCTCCACGGCGGGGATCACGCAATGCGCCACCCCCTGTGCGGCAGCGGTCTGGCGCACAACCTCGCGGTCCGCGTCGAATTCGGGGGCATCCAGATGGCAGTGGGTATCTATCCAGGCAGGCATGAAGACAATGATGCCCTGAAACTTCAGCCCCACAATCCGGGCGCTCTGCAAGGTCGTGCACTTTGGGATGCCTCGATTGCCAACACCATGGGTCGTGCAAATGCATCGCACAAGCCAGCGAAAAGTGCCCCAGCAAGTGCATTCCGAAGCGATCCGTGCTACCGTCAAATCCGAACGCCCATTTGCAGCGTTTGTAAAGGTGACAGGATGCCCCGGCCCGCCGTTTACAGCAGTTCACGTCCGCCCCGCCGCCCCGCCAGCGCCGCGGCTCCTGCCCTGCCCGAAGCCGACGCCGGAACTGAAACAACCCAGCCTTCGCGGCCCTCACAGCCTTCAGTCGCTGCCAAGACCACCGCCGCCGACGCTATCCCCTCTCGGCGCCATCTGCAGGCCTTATGGGCCACGGTGGCACTGCTGGCGGTGCTGCTGGTAGCCAGCCTGTGGCAACACCAGCGCCCCGCGTCCCGGCAGATCACCCAGGAAGACATTGACGCCGCCGTGCTGCGTACGCTGGAAACCACCACACCCCCCTCTGCTGCTGCCCGGGCCGTGGAAGCGATCTCGCCCTCCATCGTGCGCGTGGTGGGCTACAACCGCAGCAAAAACGGCAAGGAAGAAGAGGAACGCGGTATCGGCACCGGCGTGGTGATTGTGGACAAAGGCATCATCCTGACCAACCTGCATGTGGTGGCGGGCGCAGACCGCATTGCCATCACTTTCCATGATGGCCTGGAAACCACCGCCAGCATCACGGGGGCCCAGCCCGAAAACGACCTGGCAGTGCTCCAAGCCCACAAGGTGCCCGACGACCTCTTTGCAGCCCCGCTGCGCTCCACCCAGGACCTGCGCCCTGGCGACCATGTGGTGGCCGTGGGCTTCCCGTTCGGCATCGGGCCCTCGGCGTCGGCGGGCGTGGTCTCGGGCCTGCGGCGTGAATTCACCTCGCCTGAAGGCAAGCGCCAGCTCAGCAACCTGATCCAGTTCGACGCTGCCGCCAACCCGGGGAACTCCGGCGGCCCGCTGGTCACGCTCGATGGCGAGGTGGTGGGCATCGTCACTGCCATCTTGAACCCTACGTCGGCCCGCACTTTCATCGGTATCGGCTTTGCGGTGCCCATCGAAAACGCAGCGTCTGCCGTCGGTATGCCCCCGTTCTGACCCCACATCGCACCACCCTCCCATCATCATCCGTCATCGCAAGGAGCCCCATGTCCACCAGCACGTCGCCCAATGCATCGAACGCCGCCACCGCCACGCTGATGGAGCAGGTGCTGTACGAGGTCAAACGCGTGGTGGTCGGGCAGGACCGCTTTCTGGAACGCGTCATGGTCGCCATGCTGGCCCAGGGCCACCTGCTGGTCGAAGGCGTTCCGGGCCTGGCCAAGACGCTCACGGTGAAGACGCTGGCCAGCACCATCCAGGGCAGCTTCAAGCGCATCCAGTTCACGCCCGACCTGGTGCCCGCCGACCTGGTGGGCACACGCATGTACAACCAGAAGACCGGCGAGTTCAGCACCACGCTGGGCCCGGTGTTCACGCACCTGCTGCTGGCCGACGAAATCAACCGCGCACCCGCCAAGGTGCAAAGCGCCCTGCTAGAGGTCATGCAGGAACGCCAGGTGACCATTGCGGGCGAGACCCACAAGGTGCCCGAGCCCTTTCTGGTGATGGCCACGCAGAACCCCATCGAGACCGAAGGCACCTACGCACTGCCCGAGGCCCAGGTGGACCGTTTCATGATGAAGGTGCTGCTGGGCTACCCCACCGAGGAAGAAGAGTTCGTGATCGCCCAGCGTGCGCTCGATGTGCCCGTGCAGGTGCTGCCCGTGGCCACCACCGCGCAACTGGCGGCGCTGCAGGCCGAATGCCGCACCGTGTATGTGGACCCTTCGATGCTGCAGTACGCCGTGAAGCTGGTGGCTGCCACGCGCGAGCCTGCGCGCCACGGCCTCAAGGACCTGGCGGGCTACATCAGCTGCGGGGCCAGCCCCCGCGCCACCATTGCCCTGGCCGAGGGCGCCCAGGCCCTGGCCATGCTGCGCGGGCGCAACTACGTGCTGCCTGAAGACATGGTGGACCTGGCGGCCGACGTGCTGCGCCACCGCATCGCGCTGTCGTACGAGGCGCTGTCCGAGGGGCTGGATGCCGATGCCCTCGTCCAGCGCATCATGGCCAAGATCCCGGCACCGGCACGGCCTTTGCACCACGAACAAAAAGCCGCCTGAGTTCACCCGCCATGACCAGCAAGCCGCCCGCGACATCCGCCAAGGTGCACACCCTGCCCACCCTGCCAGGACAGGCCGACCGGCTGCTGCGCGAGCTGGAATGGAAGGTCATCCGCCGCCTGGACGGCCTGCTGCAAGGCGACTACCGCACGCTCATGCGCGGCAGTGGCCTGGACCTGGCCGACCTGCGCGAATACCAGCCGCACGACGACGTTCGCCATATCGACTGGAACGTGACCGCACGCCTGAACACCCCCCATGTGCGCGTGTTCACCGAAGACCGCGAGATGACCGCCTGGTTCCTGCTGGACCTGAGCCCCTCCATCAATTTCGGCCCCGAGGGCCGCGCCAAGCGCGACATCCTTACCGGCTTCGTGGCGGTGCTGTCGCGCTTGCTCACGCGCCATGGCAACCGCGTGGGTGCCATGCTGTACGGCGGTGCCAGCGACCAGGCCGAACGTGCGGTAGACGCCATGCTGCTGCCCCGCAGCAGCCGCGCCCACGTACTGCACCTGGTGCACCGCCTGCTCGCGCCCGCCAATGCCGCCCCAGCGCAGTCAAAAGGCGGCGGCGCTGCCACCGAGCTGCACCGACTGCTGCAGGCAGGCCTGGGCAACCTGCGCCGGCGATCCACTGTTTTTGTGGTGTCTGACTTCATCAGCGCACCCGGCTGGGAAAAGCCCCTGGCCCAGCTCGCGCAGCGGCACGACGTGGTGGCCGTGCGCCTGCTCGACCCCCTGGAGCTGGAACTGCCCGATGTGGGCCTCATCACGATGCGCGACGCCGAAAGTGGCGAGCAGCTGCAGGTGGACACCCATGACACAGGCTTTCGCCGCCGCTTTGCCCGCCTGGCGGCCGAACGCGAGGCTGTGCTGCGCGAAGGGCTGGCCCGCGCAGGCGCTGACACCCTGGAGCTGTGCACCGACGACGACCTGCTCGATGCCCTGTTGCGTTTCATGGACCTGCGCCAGCGCCGGGTGCGAACCCACCGAACACCCACCTCCCCTGCGGCCACATCGGCCACATCGGCCACATCGGCCACATCGGCAGCATCGGCAGAAGCGGCGCAGCACGCCGCGTAAACCAACAGACAAACAAACAAACTGCGCCTCCCGCCCGAAGGAATACACCATGGTTTTTCTCTGGCCCACCTTGCTCTGGTTACTGCTGCTGATCCCCCTGCTGGTGCTGCTGTACTGGTGGCTGCTGCACCGGCGCAAAAAAACGGCGCTGAGCTATTCGAGCCTGTCCCTGGTGCGTGAAGCCATGGGCACCCGGCAGAACCTGCGCCGCCACATCCCGCCCGCGCTCTTCCTCCTGGCCCTGGTGGCGCTGCTGCTGGCCGCAGCCCGGCCGCTGGCCGTCATCACCCTGCCCTCGCAGGACCAAACCATCATGCTGGCCATGGACGTCTCGGGCAGCATGCGCGCCACTGATGTAGAGCCCGACCGCATCACCGCCGCGCAAAACGCCGCCAAAGCCTTCATCACCGAGCTGCCGCGCCATGTGCGCGTGGGCATCGTCGCCTTTGCCGGCAGCGCCCAACTGGCCCAGCTGCCCACCCAAAGCCGCGAAGACCTCGCCAAGGCCATCGACAGCTTTCAGCTGCAGCGCGGCACCGCCACGGGCAACGGCATCATGCTGTCGCTGGCCACCATCTTCCCGGACGCAGGCATCGACATCGCCGCACTGGGTGGCCGCCAGGCGATGCGCCCCAAGCCCATCGACGAGATCGGCAAGCAGGACCCTGCCAAGGCTTTCACGCCGGTGGCGCCCGGCTCCTACACCTCGGCCGCCATCATCATGCTGACCGACGGCCAGCGCACCACGGGCGTTGACCCCCTCGAAGCCGCCAAGTGGGCCGCCGACCGGGGGGTGCGGGTGTACACCGTGGGCGTGGGTACGGTGCAGGGCGAGACCATTGGCTTCGAAGGCTGGTCCATGCGCGTGCGGCTGGACGAGGAAACCCTGAAGGCTGTGGCCACGCGCACGAATGCCGAGTACTTTCATGCGGCCACGGCGGCAGATTTGAAGAAGGTGTACGAAACGCTGAGCACGCGGTTGACGGTAGAAAAGAAAGAGACGGAGATTTCCTCTCTGCTGGCCCTGCTGGGGGCTGCGCTGGCGGTGCTGGCGGCAGTGCTGTCGGTGTGGTGGTATGGGCGGGTTTTGTAGCCTTTTTGGTCTCTAGCGCTTTTTTATCAAGCGCTAATAGCTATTATTTTTATAGCATTTTGATGCTACTTCATCCGATCGGGCTGAGCCTTTCGAAACGGAGCGCGCTCGCAGCGCTCGCGGTTGGGCGGCGTGCCGGGTTGAAGGGCGGGAGCCGGGGTGTGCACCCGGCGGCGCAGTAACTTTCTCTTGTCTCGCCAAGAGAAAGTCACCCAAGAGAAAGCGACCCTGCTGTCTGCGACCCCTTCGCTGCGCTGCGGGGCAACCTGGGGTGCTCGGTCACGGGGTGCACCGCAGAACTCGCTGCGCGCCTGCGGCGCTCCGCTCGAACAGCTGCGGTGAGTCAGTTCACGAAGCACGCGCGCCACCCCGCGCCCTGCGCGCCCCAGGCGCATCCAGAAGGGAACCCGATGACATCCACACGGGCCATTGCTTCGCTGCGCTGCGCTCGGCCCCAACTCGCGGGCGCAAGCGCCACGCGCTGCGCAACCCGGGCCGAGCGCAGCGATGGCCCGTGGGGTTGTTCGGCTGTTCGGCTGCCCACCCCTGCTGGCTGCGCCTGCGGCGGGGCGGTTGCGGGGTGAGCATGGGCGTCGGAGCGCCCATGCTTCGTGCTCTGGCTCGCCGTGGCTGTCCGAGCGGCGCGCGCAGCGCAAAGCGAGTTCCACGGCGCACCCCGCAACCGCCCCGACGCAGGTTTGCCCCTTCGCTCCGCGAAGGGGTCGCAGACTGGGGGTCGCCCTTTCTTTGGTGACTTTCTTTCGGCGACGCGAAAGAAAGTTACTCGCCGCCGGGCGACTCCCGGCCCCCGCCCTCAACCCAGGCATGCGGTAACCATGACCCACAAACCCTCCGACAAAGCACAGCCGAAACGAACAACAGAAAACAAAACACTATCAAAACAATAGCTGCTACCGCTTGATAGAAAAGCTCCAGCAGCCAAAATCACCCCAAAACTCCAGACACCAACCTCAGCACCCGATCACACCGCGCCGCCAGCGCCGCATCGTGCGTCACCATCACAAACGCCGTCCCTTGGTCGCGCGCCAGTTGCAGCATCAGATCGAAAACACCGTCCGCCGTGCTGCGGTCCAAATTCCCTGTCGGCTCATCCGCCAGCACACACGCAGGCCGCGTCACCAAGGCCCGCGCAATCGCCACGCGCTGGCGCTCGCCGCCCGACAGCTCGGCCGGCCGGTGCATCAAACGCTCCTTCAGCCCCACCGACGCCAGCACCCGCTGTGCCTCAGCGTGGCACTGGGCCAACGGCAGGCGGCGAATGCGCAGCGGCATGGCAACGTTGTCCAGGGCGCTGAACTCGGGCAGCAGGTGGTGGAACTGGTAGATAAAGCCCAGGTGCTGGTTGCGCATCTGGCCCTGGCGCTGCGCCGACAGCGCAGACATGTCTTCACCCTTGAGCCGCACACTGCCCGAGGTGGGCGCATCCAGCCCGCCCAGCAGGTGCAGCAAGGTGCTCTTGCCCGAACCCGAAGCGCCCACGATGGCCAGCGTTTCGCCCGCGCGGATCTGCAGGTCCACGCCCTTGAGCACAGTCACGTCCAGTCGGCCTTCGGTGAAGCGCTTGGTCAGGCCCTTGGCTTCGAGCACCACGTCGTTTTTCAAGGCATTCATCTCAGTGATCCATGGCATGAAACTGGCGCTCGCAAGGCCAGGGCAGCCGCGCAAGGGCCGCCCCGCCGCGCTGGCTGCGTCCCCCTCCGGCATCGCGCAGCGACGCCAGAGAGGGGGAAGGCGCGAAGCGCCTCAGGGGGTGTTTCTCATTCATAGCGAAGCGCCTCGGCAGGGTTCACACGGCTGGCGCGCCAGCTGGGGTACAGGGTGGCCACAAAGGCCAGCACCAAAGAGATGACGCCGATCGGCACGATGTCACTGCTTTGTGGCTCGCTCGGCATCTTGCTGATGAGGTAGATGTCCTTGGGCAGGAAGCTCGCGTTCAGCGCCCGCTCGATGGCCGGCACGATCACGTCGATGTTGAACGCGATGCCCAGGCCCAGCAGCAGGCCCACGGCCGTGCCGATGACGCCGACCATGGCGCCCTGCACCACAAAAATGCCCATGATGCTTTTCGGACTGGCGCCCAGGGTGCGCAGGATGGCAATGTCGGCGCGCTTGTCGGTCACCGTCATCACCAGGGTCGATACGAGGTTGAACGCCGCCACCGCCACAATGAGCGTGAGGATGATGAACATCATGCGTTTTTCAAGCTGCACGGCGGCAAACCAGGTGCGGTTCTGCTGCGTCCAGTCGCGGATCAGCAACTGACCGCTGAGCGAGCCTGCCAGTTGCTGGGCCACCTCGCGCGCCTGGTGCAGGTCCTTGAGCTTCAGCCGCACGCCCGTCGGGCCTTCCAGGCGGAAGATGCGCTGCGCGTCCTCGTGGTGCAGCAGCACCAGGGCCGAGTCGTATTCGTAGTGGCCCGAGTCAAACGTGCCCGCCACCGTCATCTGCTTGAGGCGTGGCACCACGCCCGCCGGGGTGACCTGGCCTGCGGGCGCGATCAGGGTGACCACATCACCAGAGCGCACGCCCAGCATGCGGGCCAGCTCGCCGCCCAGCACCACGCGGAATTCGCCAGGCACCAGCAGCTTGAGCGTTTTTTCGTTGGTGGCCGCCAGGTCGGTCACGGCGCCTTCCAGCGCCGGGTCGATGCCGCGCACCAACGCGCCCTTCATGTCCTCGCCACGCGCCAGCAGCGCCTGCGCGGCCACAAAGGGGGCTGCGCCCACCACATTGGGGTTCTGCTGGGCCTCGGCCAGCGTGCGCGCCGGGTCGGCCAGCGCCGCGCCTTGGGGCGCAAAGATCTCGATGTGCGAGACCACGCTGAGCATGCGGTCGCGCACCTCTTTCTGAAAACCGTTCATCACCGACAAGACGATGATCAGCGCCGCCACCCCGAGCGCAATGCCCAGCATGGACACGCCCGAGATGAACGAGATAAAGCCATTGCGCCGCGTGGCGCGGCCCGCGCGCGTGTAGCGCCAGCCCAGGGCCAGTTCGTAGGGGATATTCATGGATAGGGAAAGAAGGCACTGCAGGGCGCGGAATGCACGCCACAGGCCGGCCAGATTGTGGCATCCCGGACAATAGGCCCATGTCAGACACCCACCATTTGCTCATTCCCTACGCCGCCAGCGCCTCCGAGGGATGCCAGCAAGCCCTGCACGGCCTGGCCCTGCCCCACCTGGACCGGCTGCTGGCCCGGCTCAGCCCGCACCCCGCAAACAATGACAGCGGGGGCGAGGAAACCAGCTTCTCAACCCCCCATGAGCGCGCACTGGCGCGCGCCCTGGGCCTGCCCGCGCAGAACGGGCGCATCCCCTGGGCGGCATGGCACCGCCACCAGCAAGGCCAGCCTGCCAGCGGCGACGCATGGGCGTTTGTCACCCCCTGCCAGTGGCAAGTCAGTACCGACCATGTCACGCTGCGCAACCCCGAGCACCTTGCACTGGATGACGCCGCCTCGCGCGCGCTGCTGGCCATCGTGGCACCCTGGTTTGCCGAAGACGGGATCACCCTGCACTACGACCAACCCACACGCTGGCTGGCCCACAGCACGCTGTTTACCGACCTGGCCACCGCCTCGCTGGAGCGCGTGCTGCAGCGCGACGTGCGCGCCTGGATGCCCGATGCGAAAGCGGCCCGCACCCTGCACCGCCTGCACAGCGAAATGCAGATGCTGCTTTACACCCACGCCTTCAACGACGAGCGCTCGGCGCGCGGGCTGCCGGTGATCAACTCATTCTGGGTGCACGGCACCGGCCAGTTGCCCACGCCCGCCCCCGCCACCACCCCCATGCCAGAGATGCCCGCCAACTTGCGCGACGCGGCATTGAACGAAGACTGGCGCGCCTGGGCCCAGGCCTGGACGGCCCTGGACGCGGGCCCCGTGGCCCACCTGCTGCGCCGGACTGAAAGCGGCACGCCAGTGCAACTGACCCTGTGCGGCGAGCGCAATGCGCTGGCCTTCCACACCGCGCCCCGCACGCTGGCGCAGCGTTTTCAAAGCCTTTTCAGGCCCCAGCGCTTTACAGACCTGCGCAACCAGCTATGAAAATAGTAGCAAGAGACATTCCCCCCCGCGCCGCCTGGGCGCTGGAGCAGGCCGGCGTGCACCCGCTGCTGGCCCGGCTGTACGCCGCACGCGGCGTGCGTGCCAAAGACGAGCTGGACGACGGCCTGGGCCGTTTGCTGCCGCCCTCAGGCATGAAAGGCATCGACACCGCCGCCCGCCTGCTGGCCGACGCCATGGCGCAAAACCTGCGCCTGGTCATCGTGGCCGACTACGACTGCGACGGAGCCACCGCCTGCGCCGTGGGCGTGCGCGGCCTGCGCCTGCTGGGCGCACAAAACGTGGACTACCTGGTGCCCGACCGCGTGACCGACGGCTACGGCCTCACAGCCTCCATCGCCCGCCGCGTGGCCGAGCGCGGGGCCGACGTGCTCATCACCGTGGACAACGGCATTGCCAGCGTAGAAGGCGTGGCCGAGGCCAAAGCCCTGGGCCTGCAAGTGCTCGTCACCGACCACCACCTGCCCGGCCCCACGCTGCCTGCGGCCGACGCCATCGTCAACCCCAACCAGCCCGGCTGCACCTTCGAGAGCAAATCCATGGCCGGGGTGGGCGTGATGTTTTACGTGCTGCTGGCCCTGCGCGCCGAGCTGCGTGCGCGCGGAGTTTTTGATGCATCGAGCTCCCCCACTGGGGGCAGCGAACCACGCGCAGCGGGGAGCGTGGGGGCACCCAGACCGCAGCCGAAGCTCGACCCGCTGCTCACCCTAGTGGCACTGGGCACCGTGGCCGACGTGGTCAAGCTCGACGCCAACAACCGCCGCCTGGTCGCCCAGGGCTTGAAACGCATCCGCGCAGGCCAGATGCCCGCCGGCGTGGCCGCCCTCTTCACCGCCGCAGGCCGCAAGGCGCCCGCAGCCACCACCTTCGACTTTGGCTTTGCCCTGGGCCCGCGCATCAATGCCGCCGGGCGTCTGGCGGACATGACACTGGGCATTGAATGCCTGCTGACCGACGACGCCAGCCGCGCCGCCGAGCTGGCCGCCACACTGGACGGCATCAACCGCGAGCGCCGCGATATTGAAAGTGGCATGCGCGACCAAGCCATGCTCATGGCCGAGAGCCTCTTCCAGGAAGACGAGGAGCCCCCGCCCGCCATCAGCGTGTTCGACCCCGACTTCCACGAAGGCGTGGTCGGCATCGTGGCCAGCCGCATCAAAGACAAGCTGCACCGCCCCACCTTTGTGTTTGCGGCCAGCAGCGCGCCAGGCAAAGAGCACGAACTCAAAGGCTCGGGCCGCTCCATCCCCGGTTTTCACCTGCGCGACGCGCTGGACCTCGTGGCCAAGCGCCACCCCGGCGTCCTCCTCAAGTTCGGCGGCCACGCCATGGCGGCGGGCTGCACCGTGGCCGAGGAGCACTTCGAGGTGTTTGAACAAGGCCTGGCGCAGGTGGCCCAGGAATGGCTGGACGCCGCCACCCTCACCCGCAAGATCGAAACCGACGGCCCCCTGGCGCCGGAATACTGCCGCGCCGACATCGTGGACACCCTGCACCGCGAGGTCTGGGGCCAGGGCTTTTTGCCCCCCACCTTCAGCGAAGAGGTGCAGATCGTGAGCCAGCGCCTGGTGGGCGAGGCCAAAAACCACCTGTCGATCAAGCTCATCCACCAGGGCAACCCAGTGGACGCCATCTGGTTCGGCCACACCGAGCAACTGCCCGAGCGCGTGCTACTGGCGTTTCGCCTGGATGTGAACGAGTGGAAGGGGGAGCGCAAGGTGCAGTTTTTGGTGGAGGGGGCGCAAATCTAGCCAGGCGTCACGCCTGCGCGGGCCCCTTGCTGCGCTTTCGAATCACCGTCACGGGCTCACCCCCCTGCCCCCAGTTCTCTGGGTCCACCTCGTCGATGATGACGGTGACACTTTCAGGTTGTTTGTCCAGCACCTGCTGCATGAGTTGGGTAACGCCTGCAATCAATGCGGCCTTCTGGGCGGCCGTGGTGGGCAGGTCGCGGCGTGCGAGGCGAATGTTGACCAGGGGCATGGGCAGTTCCTTTCATCGGCATCCACAAAAAACAAAAGGCAGCCGAGGCTGCCTTGGAAACGTAGCACAAAAATGGAGTGTTTTTAACTGCCAGCGCTTTAGCACAAAGCGCTAGCAGCTATCAAATTTATTGCAAATACATGCCCTCACCGGTGGTGGTCAAAAGCTCTCCCACTCATCGTCATTGCCTTTGGCCGCTGGGGCCGCAGCCGGGGCGGGCGCTTTGGCGGGGGCCGCTGCCTTGGCGCTGCTGGTGA
>CAXIRU010000038.1:0-10261 GCA_964031875.1 Acidovorax facilis | reverse complement strand
TGGTGCCCGGGGCCGGAATCGAACCGGCACGCCTTGCGGCGGGGGATTTTGAGTCCCCTGCGTCTACCAATTTCACCACCCGGGCAGGAATTCGTGAAGCCCCAAATTATGGCACAGTAGGGCGCATGAAATATCCGACGATTGAAGATGCGGTGGGAAAAACGCCGCTGGTGGCACTGCAGCGCCTTGGGGCGCAGGACAACGCGGCGCGCGGCAACGTGGTGCTGGGCAAGCTGGAGGGCAACAACCCGGCGGGTTCGGTCAAGGACAGGCCTGCGCTGTCGATGATCCGCCGCGCCGAGGAGCGGGGCGACATCCGCCCTGGCGACACGCTGATCGAGGCCACGTCGGGCAACACCGGCATAGCGCTGGCGATGGCCGCAGCCATCAAGGGCTACCGCATGGTGCTGGTGATGCCCGAAGACCTGTCGATCGAGCGCGCGCAGACCATGAAGGCCTTTGGCGCCGATCTGGTGCTCACGCCCAAGAGCGGCGGCATGGAACACGCCCGCGACCTGGCCGAGGCCATGCAAAAGCGCGGCGAGGGCAAGGTGCTCGACCAGTTTGCCAACGCCGACAACCCGCGCATCCACTACGAAACCACCGGGCCCGAGATCTGGGAGCAAACCGGCGGTCGCATCACCCACTTTGTGAGCGCCATGGGCACTACGGGCACCATCACGGGCGTGTCACGTTTCCTCAAGGAAAAGAACCCCGCCATCCAGATCATCGGCGCGCAGCCCGAAGAAGGCTCACGCATCCCCGGCATCCGCAAGTGGCCGCAGGAGTATCTGCCCAAAATTTACGACGCCAGCACCGTGGACGAGCTGGTGTATGTGAACCAGGACAGCGCCGAAGACATGTGCCGCCGCATGGCGCGTGAAGAGGGCATCTTTGCGGGCATTTCGGCCGCGGGCGCCTGCTGGGTGGCGCAGCAGATTGCCGCGCGCGAGAGCAATGCCACCATCGTGTTCATCGTGTGCGACCGGGGCGATCGGTACCTGTCGACCGGTGTGTTCCCGGCGTGAGGTCGGGCTTGCCGCGCAGCCAGGCATCGTAAAAATCCAATCAATTTGGCCTCTGGCGCTGGATAGATAAGCGCAAGCAGCTATCGAAATAATAGTAAACCATGCACTACGAAGTCCGCCACTGCACCCACTGTGGCACTGCGCTGCAGCCCATCACCCGGGTCGAAGACGGGGGCGACAAAGAGCGCCTGCGCTGCCCCGCCTGCGGCTGGACCCACTGGAACAACCCCACGCCTGTACTGGCCGCGATTGTGGAGGTGGACGGCAAGGTGCTGCTGGCGCGCAATGCGGCCTGGCCGGGCAAGATGTTTGCGCTGATCACCGGTTTCATGGAGGCGGGAGAGTCGCCCCAGGAGGGCATTGCGCGCGAGGTGAAGGAAGAAACCAACCTCGATGTGCAGGCCACCACGCTGGTGGGCGCCTACGAGTTTCTGCGCATGAACCAGGTCATCATTGCCTACCATGTGGTGGCCACGGGGCAGGTCCAACTGTCGCCCGAACTGGTGGACTACCGCATGTATGACCTGCACGAGCTCAAATGCTGGCCTGCGGGCACGGGCTACGCGCTGGCCGACTGGCTGCGCACGCGGGGGCATGAGCCCGTGTTTTTTACCGCCGAAGAAAATGCAGAACGGCGGCGCGGCCTGGACGAGCAGCCGCCGCAGCCGCCAAAGGATTGACCACCATGGACATTCACAAAGAAATCGACACCCGGGGCCTGAACTGTCCCCTGCCCATCCTCAAGGCCAAGAAGGCACTGTCGGACATGGCCAGCGGCCAGTTGCTGAAAGTGGTGGCCACCGATGGCGGCTCGCTGCGCGACTTTCAGGCGTTTGCCAAGCAGACGGGCAACGAGCTGGTGGAGCAGCAGACAGTGGGTGAGGAGTTTATCCACATTCTGCGCCGCAGATAACACGTAAAAATAGCTGCTAGCGCTTGTCAGTAAAGCGCTGGCAGCTATCAAAAAAGAAGCGCTTGACGTGTCTGAAGTGCTTCCGGTGTGGATTGGCGCAGTGGCTTACAGCGCCAGAGCCTTCAAATATTCCCGGAAGTGCGCCCCCACCTGTGGGTGCTGCAAGGCCAGCTCCACGGTCGCTTCCAGAAAACCTTCCTTGCTCCCGCAGTCATAGCGCTTGCCCTGGTACTGGAAGGCGTACACGGCCTCGTGCTGCATCAGGCGGGCGATGCCGTCGGTGAGCTGGATTTCGCCACCCACGCCGCGTGGCTGGTTGCGGATTTCGTCGAACACGCCGGGTGTGAGGATGTAGCGGCCCGCCACGCCCATGCGCGAGGGGGCGACATCGGCCTTGGGCTTTTCCACGATGCGTTCGATGCGGATCAGCGGGCCGCCTGCGGGCTCGCCCGCCACGATGCCGTACTTGTGCACCTGGTCTTCCGGCACTTCCTGCACGGCGATGACCGAGCGGCCTTGCTGGCGGAAGGCGGTGGCCATCTGGGCCAGCACGGGCTGGCCACCGGGGGGGCCGACCATCAGGTCGTCGGCCAGCAGCACGGCAAAGGGCTCCTTGCCCACCAGCGGCTCGGCACACAGCACGGCGTGGCCCAGGCCCAGCGAACGGGGCTGGCGCACAAAGGCGCAGTCCATATCGTCGGGCTGGATGGAGCGCACCAGGGCCAGCAGTTCCTTTTTGTTGGCTGCTTCCAGCTCGGCCTCCAGCTCATAGGCCGTGTCGAAATGGTCTTCGATGGCGCGCTTGCTGCGGCCGGTCACAAAGATCATGTGGCGGATGCCAGCGGCGTAGGCCTCTTCCACGGCGTACTGGATCAGCGGCTTGTCCACCACGGGCAGCATTTCCTTGGGCGATGCCTTGGTGGCGGGCAAAAAGCGTGTGCCCAGGCCGGCAACGGGAAATACGGCTTTGCGGACGGTGGTAGCAACGGTCATGGGGGTCCTTGAAGGCGGAGATTCGGGGTCAGTGGTTGTTTTGGGGATATGCAAGTGTCAGGCCAGGGGATGACTGGCCTGTGTCTGTTGGCTCAGCCCAGGCGTGCCAGCTGGTCGCGCAGGCGGGTTAGCGTGGCGCCGAAGTCGGCAATGCGCTTTTTCTCCTGGTCGATCACGGCAGGGGGCGCTTTGGCCACAAAGGCTTCGTTCGAGAGCTTGTTGTTGGCCTTGGCCACCTCGCCCTCGATGCGGGTGATTTCCTTGGACAGGCGGGCCTTTTCGGCAGCCACGTCGATTTCCATGTACAGCGCCAGGCGGGCCTCGCCCACCACGGCCACGGGTGCGGCCTGCGCGGCAGCGGCCCAGGCGGCCTCGTCGTCAAACACCTTGACCTCGCTAAGCTTGGCCAGCGCCTGCAGCACGGGGCCCACGCCGCGCATGAAGTCGGTGTCGCCCACCACGTACAGGGGCAGGCGGGTGGAGGGGGACACGTTCATCTCGCCCCGCAGTGCGCGGCAGGCGTCCACGAGGCCCTTCACGCGGCCCATGTGGGCGATGGCCGCATCGTCGATCTTGGCCAGTTGGGCCTCGGGGTAGCGTGCAATGCTGACCGACGCGCCAGGGATGCCGGCCACAGGTGCCACCACCTGCCACAGGGCTTCGGTGATGAACGGGATGATGGGGTGGGCCAGGCGCAGGATGGCTTCGAGCGTGCGGATCAGCGTGCGGCGGGTGGCGCGCTGCTCTGCCTCGGTGCCGTTTTGGATCTGCACCTTGGCGATCTCCAGGTACCAGTCGCAGTACTCGTTCCAGACAAAGTCGTAGATCGTGTTGGCCACGTTGTCCAGGCGGTACTCGGCAAAGCCCTTGGCCACTTCAGCTTCGGTCTTTTGCAGCAGCGAGGTGATCCAGCGGTCGGCTTGGCTGAAGTGCATGTAGCCGTGGGCGCTGCCGCCGGGCTGGCATTCTTCCTTGGTGTGCTCTTTCAGGCCGCAGTCCTGGCCTTCGCAGTTCATCAGCACAAAGCGGCTGGCGTTCCAGAGCTTGTTGCAGAAGTTGCGGTAGCCCTCGCAGCGCTTGCTGTCAAAGTTGATGCTGCGGCCCAGCGACGCGAGCGCCGCAAAGGTAAAGCGCAGCGCATCGGCGCCATAGGCCGGAATGCCTTCAGGGAATTCCTTTTGCGTGTTCTTGCGTACCGTGGGCGCGGTCTCGGGCTTGCGCAGGCCGGTGGTGCGCTTGTCGAGCAGCGGCTCCAGCGCAATGCCGTCGATCAGGTCCACCGGGTCAAGCACGTTGCCTTCGCTCTTGGACATCTTCTTGCCCTGCGCGTCGCGCACCAGGCCGTGGATGTACACATGCTTGAACGGCACGCGGCCCGTGAAGTGCGTGGTCATCATGATCATCCGGGCAACCCAGAAGAAGATGATGTCGTAGCCCGTGACCAGCACGGTGCTGGGCAGGTACAGGTTGAAGTCGTCGGTGTCGGCGGTGCCTTGGTTCGGCCAGCCCATGGTGCTGAAAGGCACGAGCGCGGCCGAGTACCAGGTGTCCAGCACGTCCTCGTCGCGGCGCAGCGTCTTGCCGGGAGCCTTGGCCTGGGCCTCGGCTTCGTTGCGGGCCACGATCACGTTGCCGTCTTCGTCATACCACGCCGGAATCTGGTGGCCCCACCACAGCTGGCGGCTGATGCACCAGTCCTGGATGTTGTTCATCCACTGGTTGTAGGTGTTGACCCAGTTCTCGGGCACAAAGGTCACCTCGCCGCTGGCCACGGCATCGATGGCCTTTTGCGCAATGCTTTTGCCGCCCGCGTCGGGCTTGCTCATGGCGATGAACCACTGGTCGGTGAGCATGGGCTCCACCACCTGACCGGTGCGCGTGCAGGTGGGCAGCATCAGCTTGTGCGGCTTGATCTCGACCAGATAGCCGCCAGTCTCCAGGTCAGCCACCACGGCCGCGCGGGCGGCGAAGCGGTCCATGCCCCGGTAGGCCTGGGGGCCGTTGTCGTTCACGCGGGCGTCCAGCGTGAAGATGGTGATCAGCGGTAGGTCATGGCGCAGCGCACAGGCGTAGTCGTTGAAGTCGTGCGCGCCAGTGATTTTCACGCAGCCCGAGCCGAATTCGCGGTCTACGAAGTCGTCGGCGATGATGGGGATGTTGCGGTCCATCAGCGGCAGTTCCACGAGCTTGCCCACCAGGTGCCGGTAGCGCGTGTCCTCGGGATGCACCGCCAGCGCGCCGTCGGCCATCATGGTCTCGGGGCGGGTGGTAGCGATCGTCATGCCGCGTTGCATCACGCCGTCGATCATCTGAGGGCCGTCGGCGAACGGGTAGGTGATGTAGTGCATCTTGCCGTTGGCCTCGACGCTCTCGACCTCCAGGTCCGACACGGCGGACTGCAGCTTAGGGTCCCAGTTCACCAGGCGCTTGCCACGGTAGATCAGGCCCTGCTCGTACAGCTTCACGAAGGTGTCGGTAACCACCTTGGAGAGCTTGTCGTCCATGGTGAAGTACTCGCGGCTCCAGTCCACGCTGTCGCCCATGCGGCGCATCTGCGTGGTGATGGTGTTGCCGGACTTTTCCTTCCACTCCCACACCTTGCTCACAAAGTTCTTGCGCGCTTCGGGTGGGGTGGGGCCCATGTCGTAGCGGCTGATGCCTTGCTCTTGCAACTGGCGCTCCACCACGATCTGGGTGGCGATGCCCGCGTGGTCGGTGCCTGGCACCCACACGGTGTTGAAGCCCCGCATGCGGTGGTAGCGCGTGAGGCTGTCCATGATCGTCTGGTTGAACGCATGGCCCATGTGCAGCGTGCCCGTCACGTTAGGCGGCGGCAGCTGGATGGAGAACGCGGGCTCGCCCGCCTGCGGTGCGCCCGTGCCACGGTGGCCTGCGGTGCCATAGCCGCGCTTTTCCCATTCGGGGCCCCAGTGGGCTTCCAGTGCGGCAGGTTCAAAGGACTTGGACAGGCTGTCGAGGCCGGGTTGTGCTTGGGGCGTGCTCATGGGGATTTGCAGAAGGAAGAGGCTGGCGCAGGGCGTGCCTCGACGGTCAAGAAGGTAGACCGGGCATTTTACGGGAGCAGTGGTGTGCTGATGCCAGCGTCGGATCCGTCGTAACTTCAACGGCAAGGGGACAGACGTCGCTGCGGGACTTGTTGGCGCTGTTCTCAAAACCTGCGTGGTGCAGGAGCGCCATGGTCAAACATCCAACGCTGGTCACGACAGCATCGCTCAGGACTGGGCAGACTTCCGGGGGGCGATCCGCGAAATGAAGACCAGATTTCACCCATCAGATCGGGTAAAACAACATTCTGTTCGTCAAAAAAGCACACATTGTTGGAACCGCAATGCAGGAAACAACGGACTCTTCCCCCATGCCCTTCGGCGCTCTGCCAGCATTTCACCTCTCATCGAACGCGTACACAGGTCCCGACAAAGTCGCTGCGTTGCGCGAACTGTATGGCCGAGAGTTGATGCGCGTGGATCTCAGTGCTTACGACGGGGCCGAACGGCAGGAGCTGGAATTTTCCGCCACCGTGGTACCGCTGGCCGAGGGGGTGGTCTACGCGCACTGCCAGAACACGCCCGCCCGCATGACCCGCTCGGCCGAGCTGATGCGGGACGGGGCTGACGACATCTATCTGACCTGTGCCCAGGCGGGGGCGATGGTTCGCACGGCGGAGGGATTTTTCGAGATCCCTGCGGGAGGTTTCGCGCTGATGTCAAAGGCGCGCGCCCATGACGCCATCACGCCCCATGGCGGCCCTACCGCATGCATCCAGGTTCCCCACGCAGCCCTGGCACGGCTGGTGCCCCGGCTGGAGGAGGCCCCCATGCGTGTACTGCCCGTGGGCATGCCGGGTGCTGCGCTCGCGTTGGGGTATGCGCAGTTGCTCGCACAGCAGCCGCTGATGCCGACGGCGCTGCGGCGCGAGGCGACGACACACTTGCAAGAGCTACTGGCAGGCGTCATCCGCCCTGTTGCGCCCGCTGCGTTGCCTCCAGAACAGGTGGCGGTCGACGTGTCCCGGCTGGCACTGATCGAGCGCGACATCCTGTCGCGCATTGACCAGCCGCAGCTGAGTCTGGCCCAGATTGCGCGCTTGCACCACTTGACGCCCCGGCAGGTGCAGCGGCTGTTCGCCCGCCAAGGCACCTGTTTTTCCGATTTTGTGAGCGGTGCGCGCTTGGACCGTGCGCATGCCATGCTTGCCGACCCGGGGCAGCGGCACCGCCGCGTGCTGGAGATTGCCCTGGATAGCGGTTTCGATGATGTGTCGGCGTTCAGCCGCGCGTTCCGGCGCCACTTTGGCCTGACGCCGTCCGACGTGCGCAGCCTGGCGTTTGGCGCAGCCGGCTGACGTGTCGCGGGGCGGCCCCCGCGATGCGGCACAAAACATGTCGCTTTGGGCATAGCGATTGTCGTTTCGGGCACGGACGGGGCGGGGCGTTTCCCCAAGAATCGCCGCAGTCTTCCGAATGTTGCGAACCCTCCATGCGTCTTTACCGCTTCTCTCTGCCCGTGTTGCTCGCGGCCATCATCTTCACCGCACCAGTCCAGGCATCCATCGTTGGCGACGGTACACCGGGCAGTTGCACCGAAAGCGCCCTCGATACGGCCCTGTCGGGTGGGGGCATCGTCACGTTTGATTGCGGCGCCGCGCTCCATACCATTGCGCTGACCAGTGAAAAGGTCCTGAGCCAGGCGACGCAGATCGACGGTGAGGGACGGATCAGGCTCGATGCACAGGGAACGAGTCGGCATTTCGTGCTGAGCAGCGCAGCCAACTACATCCTGGCGGGGCTTACTTTGATCAATGGGCGGGCCGCCAACGCGGACGGCGGTTCCGTTTATGTGGCCGGAGGCACCTTGCTGATGAACAAAGTCAGCCTTTTGGACAACCTGGCGGAGACAGCGGTGTTGGTTGGAGGGCGGGGCGGCGCGATCTTTGCCCGTGACAATGCGCAACTCACCCTGAGCGAGGTGACGGCGGTCGGCAACCGTGCCAATTCCGGCGGCGTCATTTTCACGCAGACTGGCACAAGCTTGTGGCTCAGCGAGTTTGTGGCAGACACCAACCATGCAAATAGCGAGGGCGGGGCCATCTCCCATCGCGGCAGCGCCTTGACCGTAGTGAGTAGCCTGTTTGTTGGAAACTTCTTGCAGGACGTGGACGGTGTAGGTGGGGCCATCCAGATCACCCAGTCGGGCAGCAGTCTTCGTATCGCCAACAGCACCTTTTATGGCAATGCCGCAGGCTTTGCAGGCAGTGCACTTTCTGCTGCCAAACTTTCATCCAATGGCAGCATTGACAACAGCACTTTCTCTGGCAACGTGGGCCCATCCGCCATTGCGGCCTTTCCCGACGCAACGCTGATGCTACGCAATACGATCGTGAGCAGCGACCCGCTGGTGGATCAGAACTGTTTGATTAGCTCCGGCGCTATCACTGACGGCGGCCACAACCTGCAATTCGGCAGCGCAGCGGCACAATCGTGTGGCGCCAGCATTCCTGTGAGCAACCCGCTGCTTGCCCCGCTGGCCAACAACGGGGGCTATAGCTACACCATGGCCCTGCAGGCGGGCAGCCCCGCCGTGGATGCGGGGAGCGGCTGTGAGGCGATGGACCAGCGCTTGGTAGCACGCCCCATCGGCCCGGCCTGCGATATCGGAGCCTTTGAGGCGGCGCTGCCCGTAGTGCCACCCTCTGGTGGCGCGGTTGCGGTGCCAGCACTGGCGCCAGTGGGGTTGGTGTCGCTGGCTGCGTTGGTTGCGGGGCTGGGCGCCTTCCGCCGCCGCCGGGGCTCTGCCCGCACTTGAGCACCGTTGGCGGGCACCACACACCAAAAAAAGCCCCGGCTCGACGCCGGGGCTTTTTTGTGAGAACGAGCTTAGTGGGGCACGAACTCTGGCCTGTCGTTGCTCTGCGGCTTGAGCGGCGCGGCCATCTTGCCCTCTGCCCGTTCCTTGCGCCACTGCTCTTTGCGCGCCGTCCACTCGGCCAGGCGGGCGTGGGCCACGGTGCTGTCCTTGGCCATCTGTTCTTCATCGGCCAGCTGGGCCGACAGCTCCAGGCGGATGCCGTTGGGGTCGAAGAAATAGATGCTGTGGAATATGTGGTGGTCCGTCACGCCCAGAACCAGGGCCGCCTGCTGGTCAGCGATACGCAGGAGGTGCTGCGGCATGTGGAGTGTCTGCGGGGCTTTGGCATGCAGATTGAGAGTGAAGACGCCTACGGCCACAACTCCGTGCTGCTGCGCTTGGTGCCTGCACCTACGGAATGGAGGAAGGGGCCGGTGGCAGGCCCTCTACGCTCTTTCCGTCCAGCGCACCTGTTCAGGTGGCCTGCTGTTCCTCGTAGCCGAACATAGCCTTAACTTCGAGGAATTCTTCAAAGCCCATCCGTCCCCACTCGCGCCCGTTGCCCGACTGCCGGTAGCCGCCGAACGGGGCCGCATGGTCGGCGCGCGCCCCGTTGAGGTGCACCATGCCGACCCGTAGCTGCCGAGCAATGCGCCGCGTCTGGTCCAGATCGGGCGCGCTGACATAGGCCGACAGGCCGTAGACCGTGTCGTTGGCGATTGCAATAGCCTCTTCCTCGCTGCTGTAGGGCATGATGCAGAGCACAGGCCCGAAGATCTCCTCGCGCGCAACCACCATGGTGTTGGCCACGTGGGCAAAGACCGTGGGCTGCACGAAGTAACCCTGGGCAAGGCCCTCGGGCCGCTCCAGGCCGCCGGTGGCGAGTTGTGCGCCCTCGCGCAGGCCGTTGGCGATGCACTCGCGCACCTTGGCGTACTGCACGGCATTGGCCACCGGCCCTAGCGTGGTGGCGACATCGCGGGGATCGCCCAGGCGCAGCGACTGCGCCGCTTCCACCGCGATGGCCGTGGCGGCAGCGTGCAGGTGTGTGGGCACCAGCAGGCGCGTGGGTGCGTTGCAAGACTGGCCGCTGTTGCGAAAGCACTGCAGCGCAGCCTGGCGCACGGTGGACACCAGGTCCACGCTGTCCATGATGAGGTGAGGCGACTTGCCGCCCAGCTCCTGCGCCACGCGCTTGACGCTGTCGGCCGCAGCCTTGGCTACGGCCACACCGGCGTGCGTGGAGCCGGTGAAGGAAATCATGTCGATGTCCGCATGCGCCGCCATGACCGCGCCCACGCCCGGCCCATCACCGTTGACCAGATTGAATACCCCGTGCGGCACGCCCGCTTCATGCAGCACTTGGGCGAACAGCAGGGCCGACAGCGGCGCCGTCTCGCTGGGCTTGAGTACCACGGTGCAGCCCGCAGCCAGGGCGGGTGCCACCTTGCAGGCGATCTGG
>CAXIRU010000037.1:0-26768 GCA_964031875.1 Acidovorax facilis | reverse complement strand
GCGTCAAACGCCCTGCGCGCTCTTTTGTCTTTCATGTTCGTCATTTCCTCTGGGGTCATGGGCCCCTATCGAGGTGTCCTATTTCATTGGACCATGACATCCTTGGTAACTTCGGACTTGAGCGCTTCAAGGAACACTTCCTGGTTGTCATGAACCAAGGTCGCGGCCTGAGCCTTGGAAAGTACCAGCCGGTGTAACTCGGTGTCTGTGATGTTGACTGCGCCTGTGTGCTTGAACTCCACCTCCGCAATGTCGTTGAGAAAGCCCAGAAGCCTCGGGATCTCGCTGCCAACAAATGAGAAGTTCGTGCGGTGGGGCTGGCCGTTGTTGCCGTTGAACTGCTGGAGTGTCAACACCGTGAGCTTGCGGTCATCCTCAAGAAACTTAGCAACGATCTCGGTTCTTGCCGCTGGAGTACGACGAAGGACAACCTCCTTCTTCACCTTTGCGTAGTAGGCACCCTCGGAATCGATTACCTTGGATGCAATTCGAAGAGGCCCGTTCAGCGTTGGGACCTGCGGGCTAATGTAGGTCTTACCCGCCAGTTTGTTGCGATGGATTTCCTCTTCGTTTGCCATATGTACCGCCTTATTCTCGTTCTACAACTTGCTCGGTGTCGCCGTCATAGCGATTCTGTTTTTAGGTTGCGAAGTTTATTTTGACGATCAAGGCCTGCTGTACGCAGCCGCTATGGGTTAGTGTCACGCCGTAGGCCTGGCGGCACTCAATCCTTGAGGTTCACTCCCAGAATTTCCAGCTTTTTCGCAAACGAGTCCCTGCGTTTTGCAGCCTTTGCCGCGGTTTCGGTGGCAGCTTGAATGGCCTTGGGGCCTTTGTTGGCAGCCGCTTGGATCAACCCAAACTTGTGGGCAGCATCTGCCTCGGCCCGCTTGAACGTGGCAATCAGTTCCGCATACGCAGTGGGTGGATTCACATCGGCTCCTTGATCCATCAGCGCCGTCACGCTTCAATTTTGACGTTGGCGCGAAGCAAGGCGGTTCTCAATTCGCGCGTGGCAGGTTTGGCAATATCCACCTTTTGCACCGCCAGGTCGAACGAAGAGCCGGGCTTGATGCTGGTGGGCAGTATTTTTTTGGCTGGCAGCTTGGCGGGGTAGGTGCCTTTGCCCGGGCACATGCGAACGGAAAACCCGTATTCGTCGAGCAGGCCCTTCGCATACAGCTCCGCCAATTGGTGAAACGATACGAAGGTGGAGCGTTTCACGTCTTTGAGTCCGGGCTGGCTCACGTCGCGAACCAGTTCGAATTTGCCCAGCGAATCGCGCTGGGTATCGGTAAAGGGATGCAGCAGGAAAGTCTGGCGAACGCCATCCTTTTTGGACACCAAAGTGTGCTCGACGGCTATATCGGTTAACAGCATATTTTTTCTATCTCCGCGCGTTGCGGTTTGCATGGCCGAATCGGCTGGGAATCCTCTGCGCGAATCGAGCGGTCAGTGTGCGCGGCAGACTGCCCGAATCCGCAGATGCGCGCGGCGCGGGGATTTGTGCAGAGGATCGCAGGTACCGCCCCAAGTCGCAGATGGTGTTTTGAAACCCCGCCATCAGGGTGCGCGATGCGGGCAAAAATCTCCCGAAGGGCGAGGACTGTAACTGAAGGGCCGCCCATGGACGACCCCTATTGCGCGGCAAACAGACCGCTTGGGGCCGAAAGCTGTCTGCCAGAGGCGGTCGAGTGCAAGTTCGAAATCAGCCTGAGGTCACCCGTGGCGCTGCAGGCCATCCTTATTGAATGAAAATGGCTGCTAGCGCTTGCTGGACAAGCGTTAGCAGCTATCAATTTTGAAGCGCGCTGCGGAGGCACTTTGGTTGCCCTGCCATCACTTCATTACAAACGGCGCCGATGGCACTTTGCTCCCCATCGTCCCCTGTGCCAGCGCTTTGGCGTCCGGGCTTTGCGAAAGCGGGCCGGGGTGGTGGCTGAGCGGCAATGGCGGCGGCTTGCACCCGCCGCCCGTAGCCATGGTGTTTACACACCAGATGGGGAAGGCCGTAGCGGAGAGGCCTGCGCCGCAGTCCCCCACGGTACTCGCCGGTCCATGAGGTGCTCTGGCCCCAGCTCTGTGCAGGTGGTGGCACCCAGCATCGCCAGGTTGCGGTCCACTTCGGCGCGCAGCAGGTCGATGGCGGCGGCAACGCCTGCTTCGCCATCGACCGCAGCCGCGTAGTTGAAGGGGCGTCCCACCCACACCGCCTGCGCGCCCAGTGCCAGGGCCTTGATGACGTCGGTGCCCCGGCGGATGCCGCCATCCAGCATCACCACCATGCGGTCACCCGCTTGGTCGGCAATGGCGGGCAGCACGCGCAGCGGGGCCACGGCGCCATCAAGTTGGCGGCCGCCGTGGTTGCTGACGATGATGCCGTCCACCCCATGCTGGCGCGCCAGGGCGGCGTCTTGCGGGCTGAGGATGCCTTTGACCACCAGCGGCCCCTGCCACTGGCGGCGGATGTGGGCGATGTGGCTCCAATCAAAGTGGTCGCGCGCGGAAAAGTCGCGCTGCACGCGTGAGGACAGGATGGGCGCGCCGCGCTCGGCAAACGAGTTTTCAAAATGCGGCATGCCGTGGCGTGCCAGGGTGCGCAGCAGCGTGCCCGCCAGCCAGCGTGGGCGCACCAGGCCGTCCCACGCCAGGCGCAGGCTGGGGCGCAGCGGGGTGGAGAAGCCCGCGCGGATGTTGTTCTCGCGGTTGCCCGCCACGGGGATGTCCACCGTCACCACCAGGGTCTGCACGCCAGCCTTCTTCACGCGCTGCAGCAGCGCGTCGATGCGCTCGGGGGTGCCGGGCAGATAGGCCTGGAACCAGGTGCCCGGGGCTGCGGCCATGACATCTTCGAGCCGGATCAGTGAGCTGCCGCTTTGCACGGCAGGGATGCCTGCTGCCGCCGCCGCACGGGCCAGCACGATGTCGCCCCGGTAGGCCGACAGGGCGGCAATGCCCATGGGCGCCACGCCGAAGGGGCTGGCATAGCGCTGGCCGAACAGCGTCACGCTCTGGTCGCGCTCGGCCACGTTGCGCAGCACGCGGGGGACGAGGGCCAGCTCGGCAAAAGCCTGGCGGTTGTCGCCCAGCGCCTGGTTGTCCTCGGCTGCCCCGGCCACGTAGCCAAAGATGGGGCGCGGCAGCACGCGGCGGGCGGCGGCTTCAAAGTCGTCCAGCGACAGAAGATTGGCAGTGCGGCCACTGCGGCGCGTGCCGCTAAAAGCCCCCCAGGCGTTGGGGGCGGTGGGCTGGGGCGTGGGGGAGGGGATGGACATGGAGCGCTTCCAGGCAGGTGGGATGACAGGGACAACGGCGAACGAGGACTAGGGGCAGTTTCTGGAATCCATGAAAATCAAGAAAGCGAATTTATTGTGATTGAATCATTCGCTAAATTGAAAATACATCGACGACATGACCCTCAAACAGCTCGAAGCCTTCTACTGGGCCGCCACCTGCAACAGCTTCGCCACGGCGGCCGAGCGGGTGCATTTGTCGGTGTCGTCACTGTCCAAGCGCATTACCGAGCTGGAGTCTTCGCTGGGCCAAGTGCTGTTTGACCGTGGCGGGCACCGCGCAACGCTGACCGAGGCCGGTACGCGACTCGTGCCCCTGGCCGGTGCATTGCTGCAGCAGGCCGACCGTTTGCAAGAGGAGATGGGCAGCAGCACGGGCCTGCGTGGCCCTTGCCGCCTGGGGGTGGGGGAGCTCACGGCGCTGACCTGGCTGCCCCGGCTGGTGACGGCATTGACCGAAGCGCACCCGGCGCTGGACCTGAGCGTGCATGTGGATGTGGGCGAGGCCCTGGCAGAGCGGCTGGACCGTGGCGAGCTGGATGTGGCAATCATCGCAGGTCCTGCCAGCCGCACGGCGCTGACGTCGGTACCGCTGGCGCATGCCCGTTTTGCCTGGTGCGCAGGCCCTGAAGTAGCGCGCGGCCTGCGCCAGATGGATGCCGATGCTGCGCAGCGGCACCCGCTGGTAACGCTGCCGCAGGGTTCGGGAGTTACCCACCTTATTGACGATTGGCTTCGGCAAGCACAGGCAAGGCCCGTGCGGCGCCTGGCCTGCAATCACTGGGGCGCTATCGTGGGGCTGCTGGCACAGGGCAGTGGCATTGGCCTGCTGCCCGAGGGCTGGGCCCAGGCCCTGTGCGACCGGGGCGTGCTGCAGCAACTACCGAGCCCCGTACCTCTGGGCTCGCTGGGTTATGCGCTGCACAGTCGGCGCGACGATGTGCGGGCGCTGGTGGGGACGCTGCACGGCCTGGCGGCGCAGCATGCGGATTTCACAGTAGCGAGCAGCGCGTTCTGAATGCGACGGTCCCCGCAGCGCGGCATCCGCAGCGGGTGTGCGGTGGTTGACCCACCAACCATCAACCTGCATCAATCCGGCCACTGCGCTGCCTTGACCTGTTCCAGAAAGGCCGCCAGCGTGGCCGTAGGCAGCTTGCGACTGGGGTAGTACAGATAGAAGCCCGGGATCGGTGGACACCAATCGTTCAGCACGCCCATCAGCGTGCCGTTGGCAAGGGCCTCACGGGCATAGGGCTCGTACATGTAGGCAAAGCCCACGCCAGCCAGCGCTGCCTGCAGCATGAGCGGCATCTCGCCCACTGTCAGGCGGCCTTCCACGTCCACTGCGAGCTTCTCCCCGGCTTTTTCGAACTCCCACGCGTAGCGCGCGCCGCTGGGAAACCGAATGCGAACGCAAGGCCGTGTGAGCAGGTCGCGTGGCGTGTGGGGCGTGCCCACGCGCGCCAGCAAGCTGGGTGCGGCCACCACCATCAGGCGCTGTGGCGGCCCCAGGGGCAGGGCCACCATGTCCTGCTGCAGGCTTTCGCCATAGCGCACACCAGCATCGAAGCCCTGCTCGACGATGTCTACAAACCCGTCTTCCAGAACCAGTTCGACCTCGGCCTTGGGGTAGCGGGCCAGAAACTTGGCGACCAGGGGGCCCAGCACCAGCTCGCCTGCAGGGCGGGGGGCGTTGATGCGCAGCAGGCCCTGCGGCGTATCGCGGAAGTCGTTGATGCCGTCGATGGCGGCGGCGATGTCCTGCAACGCCGGGCCCACACGGTCCAGCAACTGGCGCCCGGCGGGCGTGAGGGCCACGCTGCGGGTGGTGCGGCTGAACATGCGCACGCCCAAACGTTCCTCGATGGAGCGCACGGCATGGCTCACGGCGGAGGCGGACAGACCCAGTTCTTGCGCGGCCACACGAAAGCTGAGGTGCCGGGCCACGGTGCTGAGGAGTTTGAGATCGTCCAGGTCCAGGTTCATTGATGAATCATATTCATTAACCAATGCATTTTTGGGCTATTTATGTCGTTTGAATGCGCCAATAAGCTCGCCGCTGATTTGCACAAACCAAGGAGAAGCAACATGCAAAACAGCGAATGGAATCTGGTCGACAAAGCCATCCTGGTCACCGGCGCGTCGTCTGGCATCGGCGCAGCCACCGCCGTGGCCCTGGGGCGCCAGCGTGCCCGTGTGGCGCTGGCCGCGCGCCGCGTGGCCGACTGCGAAGCTGTGGCCGAGCAGGTGCGGGCTGCAGGCGGCGAGGCCTGGGTCACGCCCGTGGACGTGACGGACGAAGCCAGCATGCAGCGCTGTGTCGACGCCGCTGTCAAGCGCTTTGGGCGGCTGGATGGCGCTTTCAACAATGCGGGGGAGCTGGGCACGGGCGCGCCGCTGCACACGCTGGCAGCGGCCGATGTGCAGGCTGTACTGCAGGCCAACGTGATGGGTATCTTCCATGCCATGAAGCACCAGATTGCGGTCATGCTCGCCACCGGTGGTGGGGCCATCGTGAACAACCTGTCGATCTCGTCCGGCGTGGCGTTTGCGGGCATTTCGGCCTACACCGCCAGCAAACATGCGGCGCTGGGCCTGACGCGCAACGCTGCGTTGGAATATTTTCAGCACGGCATCCGCGTGAACGCCGTAAGCCCCGGGCCCACCGTCACGCCCATGGCGCTGGCAGGTTTTGGCAGCGAGGACAACATGCGTGCTGCCTTGCAGGCATCGCCCGCCGGCCGTCCCGCGAAGCCCGAGGACATGGCGGGGCCTGTGCTGTTTCTACTGTCGGACGCGGCCAGCTACGTGAGCGGGCACAACCTGGTGGTGGATGGCGGCTACACGCTGGCTTGACGAAGCATGGAGCAGAGCAGGGGATGGCCGCTGGCTTAGTATGGCGCGATATGCTTGGTCAGTCCGCTACCACCCCTTGCTCCACCTCGATCCCGCCAGGCCTGCCCGTGGTGCTGGTTCTGGCCTCTGGTCGGGGCGAGCGCTTCAAGGCATCGGGTGGCACCGTGCACAAATTGCAGGCCTTGCTGGCGGGCAAGCCGGTGTTGCAGCACACACTGGATGCCGTGCGCGCCAGCGGCTTGCCTTGGCATGTGGAGGACGCGGGGCACCCTGGCATGGGCGATTCCATTGCTGCGGCCGTGCGCCATACGGCCGAGGCTGCAGGCTGGCTGGTGCTGCCGGGCGATTTGCCCCTGGTGCAGCCCGCCACGCTGCTGGCCATGGCGCAGATTTTGCGGGATCAAAAGGCCGTGGTGGCCTGGCCAGAGTTTGCGGGTGAGCGCGGCCACCCGGTAGCGTTTGGGCGGGATTGCCTGGAGAGTTTGTTGGCCCTGTCGGGCGAGAAAGGGGCTGCGCCCGTAGTGCGGCACTGGATGAAGCGCGGGCAGGTGCTGGCCGTGCCGGTGCAGGACGAGGGCACTGTGACGGATATTGACACGGTGCAGGCCCTGAAGCGGGCTGAGGTGTTGGCGGCCAAAGCTGGGGCGCTGCCCGTGCTGCGGGCCACTGGGGGGCGCTAATCTAGAACGGATATCAGACGAAGAAGGCTTCGGCAGCTAAGTTGACTGCCGCGCTAGCACTGAGATTGGTGCGTGCAAGATGCTGACCGACCAGCGCAAAGCCCACCGAGTATCCGCAGTGGCGCGGGATTGCCTCAGCATAGTTGCCAAAAAACCATGCCGAGTGGTTGTACCAAGGAGCATCCATCACAGGCTGCATGCGCTCTGTCATGTCGCTGATCTGCTCGGTGGTGAGGGCTGTGGCGTAGAAAGGGGCTTGGCCCATGATCTCCGCCTCAAAGTGGCAGGCGAGTCCCTCAGAGACCAGCGCCGTTCGCAGCGTTCGTCCGTAGCCGACCGAGCGTTCTCGCATGCAGTGATGCACCTCATGGGCGAACAGCGCTGGCACAGCACTGTCGATGGTCTGCACGAGATGAGGGCTTCGTGGGTCGATCTTCATGTGCAGCAAATGCGGCCCCTCGGCAAAGCCATTGACGCCCAGCTCGGGGATGACGGCATCGGTCGCGTAGGTCAGCACATCCAATTGCGTGATCGGGAGGAAGGACGTGACACGGGCTGCTGCGGTGTTCAAAAGATCGTGCAATTGCGGCAGCCATGGCGCAAGCTGTCCGCCTGCATCAGGAAAATGGAAATGAAGGCTCAAGTACGTGTCCTGAAATATCCGTCGTTGTGCTTGGAGGGCGTTCAGCAACACCGCGCGGGCTCAATGCCGCCTTGTGGCGGCTATGGGCTTGGGCTATGGGCAAGCAACGTACTTTATCTGGCCGCAATCACCGCACAGGCCAGCCGGGGCCCGGCGTTGCCGGTTGGCTGGCTCTTGTAGTCGTCGGGATCGCGGTGGACGATCAGACCCCGGCCCACGATGTTGTTGTCGGTGCTGCCTACGCGGATGGTTTTCGACTCGAAGTTGAAGGTTGCAACACCGTTCGCATCGGCCTTCAGGCTGGGCAGGTCGCCGGTGTGGTGCTCGCCCATGCCGTGGTGGCCGTGGGGCTTGCCGCCTGGGTTGAAATGGCCGCCGGTGCTCATGCCGTCGCCGCTGGAGCAGTCGCCTTTTTCATGCACATGGAAGCCGTGCTCGGCATTGGGCTTGAGGCCAGTGATGGAGCCCGAGACCTTCACGTCCTCGCCCGACTGCACAAACGTTACCGTGCCAGCGGTGGTGTTGCCGCGCGTAGGCTCCAGCTTGGCGGTGGCGCTGGGCCCCGAGGCGTAGGTGGCACAGCCTGCCACGGCCAGCACAGCCAAGGCTGAAAGTGCATGTGCACAACGGATCTTTTTCATGGGGTTGGCTCCTGTGTCGGGATAAAACGCGGTGTGAAAAACCGCGTACCAGCGCAGTCTCGCCCTCTGCTGCATATGCGTCCAGTAAAAAAGTGCACTACACCTTGTTCTGGGCTAGAGCGATCAGCCGGGCCAGGGCCCTGTCGTGGATGCCGTGGCGGCGCAGCTCGTCGTAGGTGGCCTGGGCATAGTCGCGCGTGGTACCGAAGCGGCCACAGGCTTCGTCAAAAATGCGGCGGTATTCATGGTCGGGCAGCTCGCCGGTATGGTTGGGGCTTTTGCGCGAGAGGGTGAAGGCCAGCGCACTCACAGGGCCGTGGGGGGTGTGGCAGGTGAGCCAGCGCGGGTCGTACACGGCGGTCACCATCTCTCGCTGCCACAGGTTGATCATGACTTGCCGGGCATGTGCCTTGTCCACCCGGAACACCATGCCCCGGCAGCTGCCGCCCGAGAGCATGCCGAACACCAGGCCTGGGCATTCGGGCGTGCCCCGGTTGATGCGGCTCCACATCTTGAGCGCACGGTGCCAGCCGTGCACTTTGGCGGGCCGGCGCTCTGCGTAGTCAAAGTCGGGGCGCCAGATGAGTGAGCCGTAGCCAAAGATCCACAGGTCCTCATGGCCACCCCAGTCATGGAGGGCTCGCTCCAGCATCGGCGCAGGGTCGCGAAGGGGCGCAGGGAAATTCGTCATGGGAGCACTCTACAATCGAAAGCTTCGCTGTGCAGACCAAGCCCATGGCGGGTTTCAGCGGCTGCGGCACTTTTTTGTTCACGCACTCAACCAATCATTCATCCAACACGGAGGGATTTTCCATGTCCAGTTCTGACGACGATAGCCAACAACGTTTTGCCCTGGGGTTCCTGTTTGCGCTGATTGCGCTGGTGATTTCGGTGGTGGTCGGCACCGTGGTGGTCAAGCGCGTGGGCGCTTCGGGCGCTGCCAAGCCTGCTGCAACAGCGGTGGCAGACAGCGCACCCGCGGTATCGGTCGTGGTGGAAGAAGCCAGCGTGCGCGTGGAAGACGGTGTGGTGAAGTTCTACTTTGCCACCGCCAAGGCAGAACTGGTGCCCGGCGCCAGCGAAGTCCTGACCGAGGTGGTCAAGGGCGTGGCAGAGGGCAAGAAGGCCGTGATTTCAGGCTTTCACGATGCCACGGGCGATGCTGCCCTGAACGCCGAGCTGGCCAAGCAGCGTGCCTTTGCAGTGCGCGATGCGCTCAAGACCCTGGGCGTGGCGGAAGACAAGATCGAGCTGAAGAAGCCGGAAGTCACCACAGCCACGGGCAGCAACGCCGAAGCCCGCCGTGTGGAAGTGACCCTGGGCGCTCTGTAAGCGCTGGTCGCTTTCTTTAAAGCAAAAACCCGGCAGCGCCGGGTTTTTTTTATGAGTCCAATTGGGCTTTTGCGCTTATCCATCAAGCGCTAATAGCTATAAATATAATAGCATTTATCGGCGCAAGCCAGCACCTGCCGCACCTTCAGCGCGCTGGATCAATTCAATTTTGTAGCCGTCGGGGTCCGTCACGAATGCGATCACCGTGGTGCCGCCTTTGACGGGGCCCGCTTCGCGCGTCACGTTGCCGCCCGAGGCCTTGATCTTTTCGCACGCGGCATAGGCGTCCGGCACACCCAGCGCGATGTGACCGTAGGCAGTGCCCATCTCGTAGCTTTCCACGCCCCAGTTGTAGGTCAACTCGATTTCGGCCTGACCAGGGTTGCCGCCTTCAAAGCCCAGGAACGCCAACGAGTATTTGTACTCGGGATTCTCAGACTGGCGCAGCAACTGCATGCCCAGAACCTTGGTGTAGAAATCAATCGAGCGTTGAAGGTTGCCAACGCGCAGCATCGTGTGGAGGAATTTCATCCCTTCAATTGTGCAGGCAAGTCGAAAACCAGGCAGGTGGTGGTGGCGTGGGCGTACAGCGTGCCGTCAGGCCCCACCAGGCGCGCCTCGGCCGTGGCCAGCTGGCGCCCGCTGTGGATCACGCGGCCTTCAGCCCGCACGCGCTGCACATTGGGCGTGATGGCCTTGACCAGGTTGATGCCCAGTTCGGCCGTGGTGTAGGCGCGCCCGGGCTCCATGCGCGTGTGCACTGCGCAGCCCAGGGCAGAGTCGAGCAGGGTGGCAAACCAGCCGCCGTGTACGGTGCCCATGGGGTTCAAGTGCTCTGCGCGCGGCGTGCCCTGGAAGATGGCCGAGCCTTCGTCCACTTCCACGATCAAGAAGTCCAGCGTCTTGGCGATGGGGGCATAAGGCAGCTCGCCCCGCAGCATGGCCTGCATCTGCTGCAGGCCATTGAGGTGGGCAATCTGCTCGCGGCGCGCCACGCCGGGGCCGGGGCCAGCATCCAGCGTGGCCAGGATGGCGCGCTCTTGCGCCAGCCAGTGTTCAAGGTGATTGTGTTGGGTCATGACAGTGTCTGAGGAAAGGGGTGAGAGGGAAGAGTGCGACAGGAATAGGGGGCTGGGTTGTCGGTATCCATACCGCATACCTCTGCCAATTGATTGCATATGCAATTATTGCAGATACAATCAAATCACGCGAAGCCGTCGCTGTTGAAACCCGTCGCGCTGAGCCTGCCGAGCCGCTGCACAAGGCTTGCGCAGGCTCCGCCTGAACGATTCCCCCATCACAAGGCCCAGCCTTCACCAAACCATGCACACCGACCCCGCCATCGCCCCTGTGGTTGCACATACCGCGACAGACGCCACCGCACGGCCGCAGGGCTGCACCAATTTCAAGTTGCGCCAGCTTGTGCGGCGCGTGGGCAGTCACTACGACGCCGAAATGGCGCAGTGCGGCCTCAAGACAACCCAGTACTCACTGCTGTCGCATGTGTTGAAGCTGGGGCCCATCCGACCCGGCGACCTTGCCGCAGCGATGAAGATGGATGCATCCACACTGACCCGCAATCTGCGCCCGCTGGTGGATGCGGGCTGGGTATCGCTGGAGGCGGGTGCAGATGCGCGCAGCCGCCTGGTGCACATCACCGATGCAGGCCGTGACAAGCGGGCGCAGGCCCAGCGCCATTGGAAGGCAGCGCAACTGGCGCTGAATGAAGCCCTCGGCGTGGAGCGGGTGCTGGCCCTGCACGCGCTGGTGGATGAATCGCTTGCTGTGTTGGCCGCACTGCCCCTCGAACCGGACGAGCACGGATGACGCACCGCTTGCTGCCCCCAGCGCACCTATTTCTCACCCACTTGACAGAGGCTCGCCATGACCGACACCCGCCCCCACACGCACGCGACTGAACCTGCGCCACCGGCATCCTCAGCCCCCATCTACCTGGATGACCTGGCCGTGGGAGCCCGGTTTCAAAGTGGCGAACACGCCATGGACGAAGCGCAGATCAAGGCCTTTGCCGGGCAGTTTGACCCACAGCCTTTTCACCTGGACGACGTGGCCGCCCGCAGCACGCTGTTTGGCGGCCTGGCGGCCAGTGGCTGGCACACAGCGGCCATCACCATGCGCCTGCAGGTCACCAGCGGGCTGCCGATTGCGGGTGGCATTGTGGGGGCGGGGGGCGAGCTGACCTGGCCACGCCCCACGCGCGCCACCGATGTGCTGCATGTGGTGAGCGAGGTGGTGGAGATCGCGCCGTCCCGGTCCAAGCCCGACCGGGGCATGGTCACAGTGCGCAGTGAAACGCGCAACCAGCACGGCGATGTGCTGCAGGTGGCCACGGTACGCATCGTCGTGCCACGCAGGCCCGCAACCGCAGAGGCAGGGGCCTGAGATGACGGCGGCACTGGACCCTCGCACCCGCCTGCTGCTGGAGGCGCCCATTGCGCCTGCGCTGCTGCGCCTGGGCGCTCCGAATGTGCTGGTCATGCTCGCCCAGGCGGGTGTCGGCCTCATCGAGACGTACTTCGTCGGCAAGCTGGGCACCGATGCGCTGGCAGGCATGGCGCTGGTCTTCCCGGTGGTCATGCTGATGCAGATGACCTCGGCCGGAGCCATGGGCGGCGGTATTGCATCCGCCATTGCGCGCGCCCTGGGTGCGCGACGGCGCGGCGATGCCGATGCGCTGGTGCTGCACGCGCTGGTCATCGCGGCTGTTTTTTCGCTGGTGTTCACGGTGGCCGTGGTGGGGGGAGGGCGCTGGCTGTACACCCGCATGGGCGGCACCGGCGGCGCGCTGGATGCTGCGCTGGTCTATTCGAACTGGGTGTTTGGCGGGGCGCTGCTGGTGTGGTTGTTCAATACGTTGTCGGCTGTGATCCGCGGCACGGGCAATATGGCGCTGCCTGCGTATGTGACGGTGCTGGGCGCGCTGGTGCTGCTGCCCCTGTCGCCGCTGCTGATTTTTGGCTGGGGCCCACTGCCCGGGATGGGCATTGCCGGTGGCGCGCTGGCGCTGCTGCTGTACTACCTGGCTGGTAGCGCCGTGCTGGCAGCGTATTTGTGGTCGCCGCGCAGCCTGCTAAGGCCGTCGCTGTCGGGCATCCAGTACCGCTGGGCGCTGTTTGCCGACATCCTTCGCGTCGGGCTGGTGGGCACTGTGTCGACCGTGGCCACCAATCTGGCCATTGGCATCACCACGGCATTGGTCGGCGCTTTTGGCACGGCCGCTATCGCGGGCTATGGCACCGCGTCGCGGCTTGAATATCTGCTGGTGCCCCTGGTGTTTGGCTTGGGCGCGCCGCTAGTGGCCATGGTGAGCACCTGCATAGGCGCAGGCCAGCGCGAGCGGGCCCTGCGCGCCACCTGGATTGGTGCAGGCATTGCATTTGCCATGACCGAGGCCATCGGCCTGTGGGCGGCAGCCTACCCGGCTGCATGGCTGTCGCTGTTCAACACCGAGCCCGCGATGATCGAGGCGGGTTCGCAATACCTGCGCATCGTCGGGCCGTGGTATGGGTTCTTTGGCCTGGGCCTGGTGTTGTACTTTGCTTCGCAAGGGGCAGGGCGGCTGCTGTGGCCGGTGTTGGGCAACGTGGCGCGGCTGGCAGTGGCTGTAGCTGGCGGCGCGTTGGCCCTGCAGTGGGGCAGCGGCATGGCTGGCGTGTTTGCGGCGCAGGCTGCCGCCATGGTGGTCTACGGCGTGGTCAATGCATGGGCCATCGCTGGCGGCGCATGGTTCGGACCGGTGGGATGGCCGCGCGGCATGGCTGGGCAGCTGCGGCGCACCGCGCAGGGCTGAGCACAAGAAAATTTGGCCGCAGCGCTTGTCAGGAAAGCGCAAGCAGCTATGAAATTAGTAGCAATCACCCGCAGTGCAGGGCAACGGCTACACCGGCACTGTGTAGTTCAGCGTCATGCGCCCGCCGTCCACCGTCACGATTTCGCCGGTCACATAGCTGGCTGCGTCGCTGGCGAGCCAGGCGACCACATCGGCAATCTCCGAGGGCGCACCCAGCCGCTTCATGGGGGTGCGGCTCATGATCTTGTGTTTGGCCTCATCGCTGGTCAGGACGGCCCTGGCAGCCAGCTCGGTGGCAATGGTGCCGGGCGCTACCGCATTCACGCGAATGTTCTTGTCGGCCAGCGCCAGAGCCATCACGCGCGTGAGCTGGTTCACGCCGCCCTTGCTCACGTTGTAGCTGGAGATATTGGGGATGGCCAGCACACCGTTGACCGAGCTCATGTTGACGATGGCGCCGCCAGTGCGATCGCTACCGGCACCACCACCGCCAGCGTTTGCCGCCATGGCCCGCGCTACAGCCTGGCCCACCAGGAACGAGCCCTTGAGGTTGACCCGCAGCACAGCGTCGAAATCGGCTTCGGTCACATCCAGAAAATCCGCTGCACGGAAGATGCCCGCGTTGTTCACCAGCACATCGATGCGCCCGTGGGCTGCCAGCACTTGGGTGACGAAGGCATCCACCTGCGCCTTGTCACCGACATCGCAGCGCACATACAGCGCGCCCAGTTCAGCTGCCAAGGCTTGGCCGCGTGCATCATCCACATCGACGATCACGGTGTGAGCGCCCTCGGCCGCAAACCGGCGCACACAGGCCTCACCAATGCCTTGGGCACCTCCGGTAACGATGCAAACGCGGCCCTGGTGGCCAAAGTGAACAGAAGACGGGGGCGCGAAGGCGGGGCTTGGAGGGTTCATGGGCGTGGATGGTAGCGGCTTGGGGGAAGACCGCTGCCACCAAACGTTGTGTTGTCTCATCGCGGGCCTTCAGCGCCGCAGCGGCCGGGCGGCCCCCCATTCGGGTGGCGGCTGCCAGGCCCGGATCCAGCGCACCAGGTCCTGCAGGGGCATGGGCCTGGCAATGCCATAGCCCTGCAGGGCATCGCACCCCAGATCGCGCAGGGCCTCGGCATGGGCTGGGGTTTCCACACCTTCGGCCACCACTTTGCGGTGGAATGCGTGGGCCAGGCTCACGATGCCCCGCACCAAGGCGCGGTCGCGCTCGTTGTCGAGCATTTCACGCACAAAAGACTGGTCGATCTTCACAATCTGTGCGGGCAGGCGCTGCAGATAGGTCAGCGATGAGTAACCCGTGCCGAAATCGTCGATGGAGCATGGCACACCCAGCTCGTCCAGCCCCTGGATCACATAGGCCACGGCCGAGAGATCGTTGAACGTTTCGGTCTCTAGCAACTCGACCTCCAGAAACGGCCGGGGCAGGGAAGGGTGCTGCCGCAGCAACCGGGCGACCTCCTGCTGGAACTGGCTGTCGATCAGTGTGGAAACGGCGATATTGATGCTCAAGGGCAGGGGGCTATCTTGTACAACCAGCGCTTGCCCGGCCTTGAATGCCGCGTCCAGCACCCAGTAGTCCAGCTTGCTCGCTACCGGTGTGCCCACAATATCCGCCATGAAAACGCCGGGCGCCAGCAGCCCCCGTTCGGGGTGGCGCCACCGGATCAAACACTCGGCACCCACGACCTGCCCATCAGAAATCCTGACCTTGGGCTGGAAGTACAACTCCATCTCACCTTGCAGCAAGGCGTCTTCTACCAACTTGGCCGTGTGCCTGCGCGCTTGCACCCGCTGGCCTTGCTGGATATCGAACACCGCGATCCGGTCTTTGCCTTGTTCCTTGGCGGCATACAGCGCCAGATCGGCATGGCGCAGCAAGCCGTCGGCGTCTCCGGGGTCGGCGGGATAAAACGTCACGCCAGCGCTGCAGGTCAGGCGCAGTTGCACGTTGTCTAAAACAGCTGTTCGCGCGAGCGACTGGCGCAGGCCCTCCAGTCGCTGCAGGGCGGACTCGGCATCTGCGCAGTCTTTCAGGGCAATGGCAAATTCATCGCCGCCTATGCGACCAATCAAGTTGTCTGGCCCCGCATCAGCCCTCAGGCGCTGTGCAAAAACCCGCAGGAACTGGTCAGCCAGCGGCTGTCCCCATTGCTCGTTAAGGTCTTTGAACTGGTCGATGTCCAGCATGCACAGCGCCAGGATGCCGGTGGTGTCGGTGCGCTTGTGAAGCGTCGCATTGAGTTCCTTGGCGAACAGGCGGCGGCTTGCCAGGCCGGTGAGGGCGTCGTAATTGCCAAATTGCTGCAGGGCCTGCTCCAGTCGGCGCTGCTCGGTCACGTCCTTGCCCACCGACACCCACTTGCGCACAACGCCATCCGGGTCCCGGATCCCTTCGATGGTGAGTTCCGAGACAAAGGTTTCGCCGTTCTTGCGACGTCGCGCCAACTCTCCGTGCCACCGGCCATCCCGCTCAATGGCATGGGCGACGCGACGCAGGAAAAGCGCTTCGCCGCCTTCATCATGGAGGAGAACAGCGGAGGACTTGCCAATGAGCTCTTCGCGCGTATAGCCCAGTACGCTGGTGTAGGTTGGGTTGACATCGAGGACTGTTCCGTCCGGTCGCACGATGGCGATCGTGTCTTTGCTGTTGACGAATACGCTGGCAGCCAGGCGCGCCTCGGCCAGCATGGTTTTCAGGGTTTCTGCGGTCTGCTCCAGGGCCTCTTCACGCTGGTTGAGCTTTTGCACGTTGCCCAGAAGAAATCCCAGCAGGACCGTACCAATGGGATAGATCACCACCACGGCCAACCAGGACCGCGCAGTCACAGCGCGAGCGACCTCGGGCGGCAAGGTCTGTATTGCCAGCATGCCACCCGCCGCCAGGCTGAAACCAAGTCCTATCAACCAGAGCCCATCGGCCCAAGCTCCAAAGCGCTGAGCAGAAAAATAAGGCCGGTAGAGCTGCCATAGCCACCCGATGCCCGTGGTCAGAACAATACCAACCATGGCGGGCCCGGTTCCGATGCCACCAAGGCTGAGCCGGTAGGCGCCCAGCACGGCCGCACACAACAAGGCCCCCAACGGCGTCAGGTAGGCACCCGCCAGGCCAGCCATCACCAACCTGGCGTCAACGATCACGCCCTCGGCCAACCGAAGTGGCACGAGCATGGTCAGGATGCCGGTGCACCCGAACATCAAGCCGGCGATCCAGGGCAACCACCGTTGCCGCGCCTTCCTGGTGTTCAGGTCGGGATGGCGCAGCCCGCTCAGGACAATGCTGTACAGCGCGGCCAGAAAACACAGCAGGCCCGCGTTCATGCCCATATCCCGAATCAAAGACGTAGTGTCGATGTTCATGGCGCCTTCTGGTGCGGTAGATGGGCCATCATAGGGAAAGACGGCTGCGATGGGGTGATCTGTTGGTGCAGCGCCAATAAATGGGCTGGTATCGCGCCGACAGCGCCGTTTGGCAAAGCTTTCTGGAATCCATTAATAGTAGATACGATGTATATTATGTTAAATGATTCGACTGACCCCAACCAGCGCTGCTAAAAATCGATTTACATTTTGACCAACTCTCTGTAAGACTGTTGCAAAGGGAGAGTGTCATGAGAACAAGTCTTTCAGGAATACGCCGTGCCTTGCGGTCAGGGATAGCCGTTGTCATCGCATGGAGTGCATTGGCGGCGTCCCAGGTGTTGGCGTTGGACAAGCCCACCGGTACGGTGGTGCTCACCATCGACGGAACCATCAGCCAGACGAACAACGGCGGGCAAGCCCAGTTCGACATGGCCATGCTGGAAAAACTGCCCCAGCACAGCTTCTCCACCCAGACACCCTGGTACCCCAGCGTCGTAACGTTCACCGGGCCACTGCTGCGGGACGTTCTGGCGGCTGTGGGCGCCAAAGGCAAGAGCATCACGGCAGTGGCGCTCAACGACTACAAGACAGAAATCCCGATGGAGGATGCCACCCGGCACGACGTAATCGTTGCGCGCCTCATGAACAACCGGCCCATGCGGGTGCGCGAAAAGGGTCCGCTTTTTATCGTCTACCCGTTTGATGCCAAGGCAGAGTTGCGCAGCGAGCTGTACTACAACCGCGCCGCCTGGCAGCTCCATGGGCTGCGAATTCGCTAGTGCCGCCCTCTTCTCCATCTTCCCCATGATTGCAGTAAGAACACCCGCATGATCCAAGGCAAGCACTTTCTGCGACTGATCATTGCAGGCCTGGTGGTGGCGTACGTGGCTATTGCCGGGGTGCAATATCACCAGTACCGAAGTGTTGAGGCGGTCATGCGCCGGGGCGATGTCAATGCGCTGTGGTCGTTTCTGCAGCTCAACGTGGAGTACGAGAAGTTCGACCACGCCCTGTACCAGTTTGACCGGGACCCGCGCAGCCTGCCCATGGACCGCCTGGAGCTGCGGTATGACCTGTTCCTGAGCCGCTTCAGTGCCCTCGAAAGCGGCACCGCCCGCACACTGATGCAGGACGAACCGATCTACGCCACGGCCCTGGATGCCCTGCAGAAATTTGTTGCTGCGGGGGACGACCACTTCGGGCAAAGCGTGGATGCAGCATCGAGCCGCACCCACATGCGGCAATTGCGGGCTGAACTGCACAAGCTGCGGGACACTGTTCAGGAGTTGTCGCTGCAGGCATCGCGCATCACAGCCTTGCTGGGCGACCGGCGAAACGAGGAGGTCAAGCACCAGACGCTGCTCACCACCGGGTTGACCGCATTCCAGGCCATCCTGACCTTTTTGCTGGCCTTTGCCATGGCCCGCCAGTTCCTGGAGCGCGAAAAGGCAACCTCCAAGGCCATGCAAGCCCAGGCCGAACTGGTAGATGCCCTCAAACGCAACGAAGAAGCCCTGGAGGCCCGGGTGGCTCAGCGCACCGCCGAGCTGCAGCAGGCCAATGCGGCGCTGCGAGAGCATGAGGATGAGCTGGTGGTAGCCCGTGCCAAGGCCGAGGATGCTTCGCGCATGAAGTCGGACTTTTTGGCCAACATGAGTCACGAAATCCGCACTCCCATGAATGCCGTGATTGGCATGAGCCACCTGGCGCTGACCACCGACTTAACGCCCCGCCAGCGCGACTACGTCGAGAAAATCCAGCGGTCGGGCCAGCACCTGCTGGGCCTGATCAATGACATCCTGGATTTCAGCAAGATCGAAGCCGGCAAGCTGGAGGTCGAGGTGGTCGATTTCGACCTGCACGGCGTGCTCGACAACGTGGCCAACCTGCTGAGCGAAAAATGCGCGAGCAAGGGCCTGGAGCTGATGTTCGACGTGGACTCCCATCTGCCCGCCGACCTGCGCGGAGACCCCTTGCGGCTCGGGCAGATCCTGGTCAACTATGCCAACAACGCCGTGAAGTTCACGGACGCCGGCGAGATCATCGTGCGGGTGCGCGAAGCGGCACGGGATGAACAACAAGGCGTGCTGCTGCGCTTTGAAGTGCAGGACACCGGCATCGGCCTGACCGAAGAGCAGCAGGCGCGCCTGTTCCGCTCGTTCGAGCAGGCGGACACCACCACCACGCGCAAGTACGGCGGCACCGGCCTGGGCCTGGCGATCTCCAAGAAGTTGGCCGGACTGATGGGGGGCGAGGTGGGCGTGCGCAGCGCGCCGGGCAAGGGCAGCACCTTCTGGTTCACGGCGCGGCTGGGTTTGGGCGTTGCCGTCCAGCGGCCGCTGCTGCCAGAGCCCGACCTGCGCGGCCGGCGTGTGCTGGTGGTGGACGACAGCGAACAGGCCCGCCAGATCCTGGCCGAGTTGTTGTCGAGTATGAGTTTTTCGGTCACGCTGGCCAGCTCGGGGGCACAGGCTGTAGAACTGGCGCGTGCCGCCGATGTGGCGGGCAGACCCTGCGAAATCGCCTTTTTGGACTGGAAGATGCCCGGAATGGACGGTTTTGAAACCGCCCGCCAACTGGGCCTGCTACCCCACCCTCCCCGCCCCGTCATCGTCACCGCACATGGCCGCGACGATGTTCTGGCCGAACTCACACGCACCGGCATCGGGCTGATGCTGACCAAGCCCGTCAACCCATCACAGCTTTTCGATGCAGCCATGCGTGCCTTGGGCGGGGCGCAGTGGTTGGAAGACGCACCGCGCACGCCCGCTGCAGCGACCCGGGGCGCCAACTTGGCACCGATCCAGGGGGCGCGCGTTTTGCTGGTGGATGACAACGATCTGAACCAGCAGGTAGGCAGCGAACTGCTGGCCATTACCGGGCTGGTGGTGGATGTGGCCGACAACGGCCAGGCTGCGCTCGACATGCTGGCCCGGAGCGCCTATGACATCGTGCTGATGGACGTGCAGATGCCGGTGATGGACGGTCTCACCGCCACGCGCCAGCTGCGACAGAACCCCGCCTGGGCGCGCCTGCCGGTGCTTGCGATGACTGCCAATGCCATGAGCGGCGACCGCGAGCAATGCCTGGAAGCAGGTATGAATGGCCACATCGCAAAACCCATCGACCCGGACGCGTTGTTCGCCGCACTGCTGCAATGGATTGCGCTGCCGCACACTGGGGGCGAAGGCAGCAACGCGGGTTCTCTACAAACTGGGGTGTCTGGCACAACGGTCGGGCTGCCGCCCGACGCTCCCGACCCGCTGGCACACATCGAAGGCCTGGACACCGCGGCTGGCCTGCGGCGTGTTCTTGGCAAACGGGCAGCCTACGAGAGCCTGCTGCGCAAGTTCGTGGCGGGGCAGGCCGATGCAGTGCCGCAGGCGCGCATGCACTGGGCTGCAGGCCAGTCGGACGCAGCACAGCGCGCCATGCACACGCTGAAAGGAACGGCAGGCACCATCGGTGCAGAAGCCTTGGCAGAGATGGCTGGCGCTGCGGAACAGGCGCTGGCCCGCAACGCAGCGGCCGATGACCTCGACGCCCTGCTCCAGCCTGTGGATGCCGCCTGCCAAGCCCTGGTGGCAGCCTTGCAGGTTGCCCTGCCCCCCGAGCCGGGAGCCTCTGGCACGGCGGGCGGTGCTGGAACCCCGGTCGATGCAGCGCAGGTCCGCGCGATCGTGGAACGCCTTTGCGCCTTGCTGGAAGACAGTGACTCCGAAGCTGTGGAGCTGTTCAAGGACTCCGGCCCCAGCCTGCAGGCCCTGCTGGGCCCCGCTTACGCCGACATGAAGCGGCTGCTCGACAACTACCTTTTTGCCGATGCGCTGGATGTGCTGCGCAACGCCGCCCCCCCACACACACAACACAAGGAGGACCCAGTTCATGAATAGCCCATTGGAGTTGAGCCGCAAATGCACGGTGCTGGTGGTGGATGACACGCCCGCCAATCTGTCGCTGATGAGCGATCTTCTGCGCCCCGACTACAAGGTCAAGCTGGCGCCCAACGGGGATCGTGCGCTGCAGATCGTTACGGCCGAAAAGCCCGACCTGATCCTGCTCGACATCATGATGCCGGACATGGATGGCTACGAGGTGCTGCGGCGCCTGCAGTTCAACCCCGACACCGAGGACATCCCGGTGATTTTCCTGACCGCCATGAGTGCCTCTGACGACGAAACGGTCGGGCTGGAACTGGGCGCGGTGGACTACATCACCAAGCCCATCAATCCCGCCATCACCCTGGCGCGGGTGCGCAACCACCTGCAACTCAAGCGTGCGCGGGACTTGCTGGCCCACCACAACCACTTTCTGGAGCAGGAGGTGGCCAGCCGCACGCGCGCACTGGCTGAACTGCAGGACGCCACCATCCGTGCCATGGCGTCGCTGGCAGAGACACGCGACAACGAAACAGGCAATCACATCCGTCGAACGCAGCACTATGTGGAGGCCCTGGCCCGCAACCTGAAAGACCACCCACGCTTTCGCGACGAACTCACGGAAGACGCCATCCAGGTGATCTTCAAGTCCGCCCCGCTGCACGACATCGGCAAGGTGGGCATTCCCGACCGCATCCTGCTCAAGCCCGGCAAGCTCACGCCCGAAGAGTTCGAGATCATGAAGACCCACACCACGCTGGGCCGGGACGCGATTGTGGCCGCCGAAACCGAAAGCACGCAGAACAACCCGTTCTTCCGCTATGCCAAGGAAATCGCCTACAGCCACCAGGAAAAGTGGGACGGCTCGGGTTACCCCGAGGGGCTGGTGGGCAACCTGATCCCCCTGTCGGCACGGCTCATGGCCGTGGCCGACGTGTACGACGCACTGATCTCCGAGCGTGTCTACAAGGCCGCCTTCCCCCATGAGATGGCGGTGGAAATCATCCGCGACGGCCGCGGCAGCCACTTCGACCCCGACGTGGTGGATGCCTTCCTGTCACTCTCCGAGGAGTTCCGGCGCATCGCGCAGGAATTTGCCGACGGCGAGCATGCGCTGCAGGCACAGCTGGACCGCATGGCCCAGGACCTCTCCACGGACGCGACCGCCATCGACGGCGGCGGCCACGGCACGGGTCATTGAGCGGTTCTTTGAGCGGCGCGTACTGTCAGATCAGCAGCAGGCCGAAGCGGAGCTCTTGACCGCGCTGCCCTCTTCGATCGCAGTGGTCCTGTGCCCGTTCAGGCCCAGCTTGGCCAGCAGCTGCACGTCGGCATCCACATCGGGGTTGCCGGTCACCAGCAGCTTGTCCCCATAAAAAATCGAGTTGGCACCCGCCATGAAACACAGCGCCTGCACGGCTTCGCCCATCTGCTGGCGGCCTGCCGACAAGCGCACACGCGCTTTGGGCATGGTGATGCGGGCCACGGCAATCATGCGCACAAAGTCAAACGGATCAATGGGCTCGCTGTCGGCCAGCGGCGTGCCGGGCACGCGCACCAGGCTGTTGATGGGCACGGATTCGGGGTATGGCTGCAGGTTGGCCAGTTGCGCAATCAGCCCCGCGCGGTGCACCGGCGCCTCGCCCATGCCCACAATGCCGCCGCAGCACACGCTGATGCCTGCGCTGCGCACGTTCTGCAGCGTGTCCAGCCGATCCTGGTAGGCACGCGTGCTCACCACATCGGTGTAGTACTCGGGGGCGGTGTCCAGGTTGTGGTTGTAGTAGTCGAGCCCGGCGTCCTTGAGGGCTTGCGCCTGGTGCGATTCGAGCATGCCCAGCGTGGCGCAGGTCTGCAGGCCCAGGCCCTTCACGGCGCCAATCAGGGCACTGACTTTTTCAATATCGCGGTCTTTGGGCGCACGCCAGGCGGCCCCCATGCAAAAGCGCGTGGCACCGGCGTCCTTGGCAGCCTGGGCAGCGCGCACCACTTCATCCACTTCCATCAGCTTGTCGGCCTTCACGCCGGTATCGAACTCGGCGGCCTGCGGGCAGTAGCCGCAGTTTTCAGGGCAGCCGCCGGTCTTGACCGATAGCAGCGTGGCCAGCTCGATGTCGCCCGCAGGCCAGTGCTGGCGGTGCACCGTCTGCGCTTCAAACAGCAGGTCCATCAAGGGCTTGTCGAGCAGGGCCTGAATGGCTTCCACCGACCAAGGGCCTTGCGCTGCTGGGGCGGTGGAACGGCGATGCAGCTGTACAGGTTGAACAGAAGGTGGCACGGACTGCGTGGCAGAGGCCATGGTAGGAGCCAGGGTGGCGGACATCAGGTGGATTCCTTCAATCAAGGCATGGCCCCGTTGGCAGGGGGTTGCTGCCGTGGGGCCGGGGTTGCTTACTCGGTCATCGTTCCATGGGCCGCCATACCGCCCGGCGCAGGGTCCCTCGGGTGGGGCCGCAATGGCTGGTGCGGATTCTGGAGGAGAAATAAGCACCGACGCACGCTGTAAGGTCACAAAAAGTGCCAATAAAAAGGTGCATGTAACGGACGGTAAAACCCCTGTTTTTTGAGCGCTGTAGGTGTTGTTTTGCAAGCATTTGGCGGCCGTTACCGGGCGTCACCCAGCGGCTTTTGCCATCTGCAGGCAACAGGTCGCCATTGGCTGCCATCTGCGCTCCAGCGCGGGCATCCTCACCCGAAGATGAGCGACGTTGTGGCAGGCGATAGCCCGGCCGTGCACACCCAGCCCCAGAAACGCTCAGCCCAGGGCCTCAATCACCTCTGCCGGGGCCTGCACCAGCTCAATCAACACGCCTTCGCCCGCAATCGGAAACTCGTCATTGCTCTTGGGGTGCAAAAACGTGATGTCGTACCCCGCCGCGCCCTTGCGGATGCCACCGGGCGCAAAACGCACGCCTTGTGCCGTGAGCCATTCCACCGCCTTGGGCAAATCGTCAATCCACAGGCCGATGTGGTTGAGCGGCGTGGTGTGCACGGCGGGCTTCTTGTCGATGTCCAGCGGCTGCATGATGTCCACCTCCACCTTGTAAGCCCCCTGCCCCATGGCCAGGATGTCTTCATCGACGTTCTCGCGCTCGCTCTGGAAGGTGCCGGTTTGCGTGAGGCCCAGCATGTCCACCCACAGGGTTTTCATGCGCTGCTTGTCGGTGCCGCCGATGGCAACTTGCTGAATGCCCAGGACTTTGAACGGACGCTGCGAAGGTGTTGTCATTGAATTTGCTCCTAAATTAATAGCTGTCTGCGCTTGTTTTTAAAGCGCTGGATGCCGATTTGACCTAAGAAAAACGGGTTCCCGGCTACCCTTCGTTCAGCACCCAGCTGCTGACCGTGGCGAAGTACTCGCGCAGCCAGGCGTTGTAGCGCGTGGTCAGGGGCGTGGGTGCCGCTACCGGCACCATGTGGGTAAAGCCATGGCGCTGGGCAATGCGCAGGGCGCGCGGCAAGTGGAAGTCGCTGGTCACCAGCGCGAGCGGGGCTGTGGCGGCAACACCGCGCGCCTGCAGCAAGGGGCGAACCAACGCCAAGTTCAGCGCGGTGCTGGTGCTGTCCTTCTCCAGCACCAGGCGTCCCGACGGGATACCGTGGCGTTCTTGCAGATAGCGTGCCATCACCTCCGCCTCGGTGTCCGTAGTGCCCCAGACCTGCCCACCACATACAGCGATCAGCGCCCCAGGCTGCAAGCGGGCCAGCGCGGCCGCTGTGTCCAGCCGCGCCGCCAATGCCGGGCGGGGTTGTCCGTTCTGGACGCCCGCTCCCAGCACCACGATGGCCTGCACAGGCGGCGCCTCTGCCGGAGAAACGCCAGCACCCCGCAAGAAGAAAATCCAGAAAACCACCACGCTGAGCGTCCACGCTGCCATGCCCCACCAGCCCACGCGCCAACACTGCTGGCGCCGCCGGTCATGGTGCCGCCAGCGCGCCAGCGGTGCCCACCACACCGCGAAGGCCAGAAACAACGCCCCCAGCGCAACGGGCAACATGGTGCCCAGGTTGAAGTGCCCCAGAACTATCAACACCGCGCCGTCCAGAAACAGCACGCCGCCGGCCAGCGCCAGCAGCGTGCGCACAGCCACCGCCGTCATCGCAGGCTGCAGGATGGAGCGCGAGGCACGGGCAGCATCAGACGAATTCCAAAATCACCTGGTCCACCGCCAGCGACTCGCCCTTGCCTGCCGTGATCTTGCCCACCACGCCATCCTGCGCGGCAAAAAGGATGTTCTCCATCTTCATGGCCTCGATCACGGCCAGCTTCTCGCCCGCTTGCACCTTCTGGCCCGGCTGCACCGCCACATCGACCAGCAGGCCAGGCATGGGCGAGAGCAGGAACTTGCTCAAGTCCGGCGGCGCCTTGAAGGGCATGAGCTTGTGCAAGCGCGCGCCCAGCGGCGACAGCACCAGCGCGTCGATCTGCGTGCCGTTGTGCGCAATGCGCAGCGCCAGCGGGTTCTTGCCCACACCGCGCTCCACCTGGGCGGTAAAGCCCTGGCCGTTGCAAACGCCCTGCACGCGAATCTGGCCCAGCGTGGCATTGCTACTGATCTGATAGCTTGTACCGCCCACCAGTACAGCGCTAGAGCCCGATTTGTCTTCAAAGTCGGACACCGTCACCTCGTGGTGCAGGTTCTGCCCCCCGGCGCCCAGCGTGACCACCACAAACTGCTCGCCCACCTTCACCTCATGCCCGGCCAGTTGGCCGCTGATGCCCGAGGCGCGCGCGCGGTAGCGGCGGTTCATGTAGGCGGCCAGCGCCACCAAAAACAGCGGGTCGCTGTGCGGCACGTCTTCGGCATGGAAGCCCTTGCCGTAGTTCTCGGCGATGAAGCCGGTGTTGAAGTCGCCCGTCACAAACTTGGGGTGCGCCAGCAGCGCCGCCTGGAACGGGATGTTGCTGCTGATGCCGCGAATCACAAACCCGTTGAGCGCCGCGCGCATCTTGGCAATGGCGTCGTTGCGGTCCGTGCCGTGCACGATGAGCTTGGCGATCATCGAGTCGTAGTACATGGGGATCTCGCCGCCTTCGTACACGCCCGTGTCCACCCGCACACCCCATTTTTTGGTCGTATCGGACTGGAACATGGATTCCTCCGGCGGCTGAAAGCGCACCAGGCGACCGGTGGAAGGCAGGAAGTTGCGGAACGGGTCTTCGGCGTTGATGCGGCACTCGATGGCCCATCCGTCGCGCTTCACATCGGCTTGGGTCAACGGCAGCTTCTCGCCCGCCGCCACGCGGATCATCAGCTCCACCAAATCCAGGCCGGTGATGCACTCCGTCACCGGGTGCTCCACCTGCAGGCGGGTGTTCATTTCCAAAAAGTAAAAGTCCTGGTCCTTGCCGACCACGAACTCCACCGTGCCGGCACTTTGGTACTTCACAGCCTTGGCCAGTTGCACCGCCTGCTCGCCCATGGCCTTGCGCGTGGCGTCACTGATGAAGGGCGACGGTGCCTCTTCAATCACCTTCTGGTGGCGGCGCTGGATGGAGCATTCGCGCTCGTTCAGGTAAATCACGTTTCCGTGCGAATCGCCCAGCACCTGGATCTCGATGTGGCGCGGCTCCTGCACAAACTTCTCGATGAAGATGCGGTCGTCGCCAAAGCTGTTGCGGGCCTCGTTCTGGCAGCTGGCAAAGCCTTCAAACGCTTCCTTGTCATTGAACGCCACGCGCAGGCCCTTGCCACCGCCGCCGGCCGAGGCCTTGATCATCACGGGGTAGCCGATGCCCTTGGCGATCTCCACCGCCTGCTCGGGGCCTGCAATCGCGTCGTTGTAGCCAGGGATCGTGTTGACCTTGGCTTCGTTGGCCAGCTTCTTCGATGCGATCTTGTCGCCCATGGCTGCAATCGAATGCGCCTTGGGGCCGATGAAGGCAATGCCTTCGTCTTCGCAGCGCTTGGCGAAGGCTTCGTTTTCAGAGAGGAAGCCGTAGCCGGGGTGCACGGCCTGGGCACCGGTCTGCTTGCAGGCGGCAATGATTTTCTCAGCCTGCAAATAGCTTTCGCGGCTGGGTGCGGGGCCGATGTTGACGGCTTCGTCAGCCAGCTTGACGTGGCGGGCTTCCTTGTCGGCGTCAGAGTAGACGGCGACGGTGGCGATGCCCATCTTGCGGGCGGTGGCGATGACACGGCACGCGATCTCACCGCGATTGGCGATCAGGATTTTGGTGAACATATTCTGTCTCTTCTAGGGTTTGACCGCGTCAGCGGTTGATGATCATGGAGTAGACCGGCGGCGTCTGCGAGCG
>CAXIRU010000036.1:0-4861 GCA_964031875.1 Acidovorax facilis | reverse complement strand
TGCGTTGTAGATGGCATTGGCCATGGAGGCGCCCAGGTTGCGGTGCGTGAGCATCACGCCTTTGGGTATCCCGGTGGTACCACCGGTGGGCATCAGGGCTGCCAGGTCTTCAGGCTCGCATTGGTGGAATGGGGCCGTCTGTGGCTGACCTGCAGTCCAGTCTGCCAGCGTCAGGCTGCCGATGGACTCACCGTCAATGCAGACGAGATGGCGCAGTCCAGGGCACTGCTCGCGCAGTGAGGCCACCACAGGTTCAAAGGCCTTTTGATAAAACAGCAACTCAACGTCAAAAGCGTCTATGAGCTGACGGTGCTCCGGCACCGTGCCGCGTGGGTTGATAGGAACCCAAGTACAGCCAGCGCGCCACAAGCCCAGCACGCACATCCATGACTGTGGATGGTTGGCAGACAATACGGCCACTTTGGTCTCTTGGGCCAAGCCCAAGCCAAGTAGCCCGTGGGCTACTTGGCAGGTGATGCCGTAAGCCTCGGCATAGCTCCAGCGCTGACCGTCCATCAGGAAGGCCGTACCTTCGCGATTAAGCAGGACGCCGCGGTCGAAAAAATCGGTGATTGCCACGTGGGTTTCTCGCTTTCAGGGGCGTTTCAGCGTGGTTTCACGGAAAAACGCGCCAATGTTTCGGGCAGGTCAAGTTCGTTTTCACGTGTCTGACCGATGGCGAGATGGGCCTTGATGCCAGGGATCATCTCCGGCCCCGCCATGCCGGCACGCATGCCATCGTTCTCTGAGGCCATTGCAGCGAACAAGGGCTCTACCGTGAATGAGGTGGCTCTGGAGAAGGTCTCACGATGCATGGCAATGACTTCACGCGAGCGGCGCAGCAGCCGCTGGATCAGATCCTCGACGTAGGCGTCCAACTCTGCGCGCGGCAGCGCGCGATTGATGAGGTGATAGCGTTCGGCTTCAATACCGCTGAAATCACGTGCACTCAGCAGAAACTCCAGAGCGCGAGCGGGTCCTGCCATCAGCGCGGTAAAGGTGGTTCCTCCGCCTGCTGCTTGGAAGCCCCCGCTGGCCTCTGGGAAGCACAACTTCGAATCTTCCGTGGCAAAGCGCATGTCCATGGCACCGAGCAGAAACTCCAGCCCGCCGCCACGCACGCGGCCGGCAATCTTTGCGATGCGAACTTGCGGCAGCGCCGCCCATGACAGCGCCAGCGATTGCAGCACGTTGATATCGGGGTATTTGCTGGCCTTCGAGGGATCGGCGGCCGACCTCTCCAGGTCCTCCAGATCAAAGTGAGCGAGGAAAAAGTCGGGGTCTGCGCTTTCCAGCAATACCACCTTGATGCTGGGGTCGGCGTGCAGCCTTCCCCCGAGCTGGAACAGCTCCTCGGTCATCTGGATGTTGATCAGGTTGATGGGCGGATTGGCGATGGTCACGCGCAGGAGCTCGCCGTCTTGCTGCAGGGTCAGGGTCTTGAACGACATGGGGTGTCCTTGGAGATAACGGGGGGTTCAGGCCAGGTGCTCGACCTTCAGCGAGGCATAGCCATAGCTTTCCAGCGCGCCGAGCAGCTCGCGGTGGCCAAATACTTCACTGGGGGAGCGGAAGCCGGTGGCGCGCGGCGTTTCGCTGATCAGGCGGCGTGCGGCGTAGGCCTGCATCAGGCCGGTGGTGAAGTAACCGCCGGTGGTGATCAGCGTGGACTTGACCATCACCTTGTTGCCGGAACCGACACAGACGTCGATGGCACGGTGCACAAAGCGCGACTCGCGCGGCGGAGTTGCTGCAGTGATTCCCTTGGCCATGTTGTCCAGCACCTGGAACAGCACCGGCTCAGGCAGCCATTGCAACTGCACCTTGTAGGCGCGCTCCAGGCCCAACTCCTTCTTGTAGAGCTCCTGGTTCCACATCGCCACGGCCATCTTGCAGTTGCGCACCCGGCCATCGCGCTTGAACCAAATGGGGTTGGACGAGCCGCCCCAGTTCGAGGCCTTCAACACCTCGCCCCAAGGCGTGGTGATCTCCGAGGTCTCGATGCCGGGGTAGCGCACCAGCTCGTTGTCCTTCAGGTAGGACGAGGGGTAGCGCACCGCATCCAGGATGGTCTGCGCCGAGGCGACCGTGGGCACGGCCTGGGCGATCTCGGTCATCGACAGCGAGTCCACGCCGGGGGTTTCCAGGCAGAACTGCGCGCCGATCTGGCTGACGCCGTACATGTAGGCGCACGACGGGATCAAGGCCAGCCCGGCCTTGGCGAAGTCGGCGCCAAAGCGCTCGTCCAGCATGGTCAGCACATGCTGCTCGCCGGTGGTGTCCAGGTAATGCGTGCCGGCCTTCAGGCAGGCTTCGGCCACCGTGGGCGCGTAGCGCATGAAGGGCCCCACGGTGTTGCACACCACCTTGCGACCGGTGAACAGCTTGGTGAGAGCCTCGACGGTGTTCTCGACCTCCACGATCTCATAGCGCGCGTTCTCGATGCCGGGAACGATCTTCATGTTCTCGACGATGCGCTCGCGATTGCGGCCGGCAGCCACGAAGGGCACGCCCATGTCGCGCAGGTGTTCGGCGATGAGGCGGGCGGTGTAGCCGCTGGCGCCGTAGATCACGACGGGGTACAAGTTGCTCAAGGTTGTCTCCTTTGAAAGGGGAAAAAGAAATGGGATCAGGCTGCACCGAAGCCGCTGTCGGCATGCAAACGCGTTAGCAGATGGCCGTAGTGCATTTGCAGCAGGTGGTTTTCGCCATCCTCGATCTGCATCGCTTGCGCATCACGCAGCAGCTTCTCGATCGGGAACTCGCGGGTCAGACCCACGCCCCCCATCAGCTGCAGCGACTCGCGCACCACGGTCATCAGCGTGCTGCAGCAGAAAGCCTTGCCTGCAGCGGTGAAGTACGGGTGCGGCTGGGGCGAAACTTTGGTGAAGTGCGCTACGTGGCGGGCCATGGCGCGAATGGCCTCCACCTGGGTGCCGATGCCGCCGATGCGGTATTGCGTGAGCTGCAGCTGCGACAGCAACGCGCCGCCCTGGCGGCGCTGCGCCACATAGGCCAGTGCCATCTCGAACGCGGCGCGCGCCAGCCCGGCGGCAATGTGGCTCATGGCAGTGCCGGCATGGGCCCAGGCGTGGGCGTGCTTGATCTCGTAGTCGTCGCGTGTGGCGATGGCCCAGCGGCGGGGCACGCGCACGTTGTCGAAGTAGATTTCGCCTTGGGGCAGCGGGCGCTTGCCCAGCTTCTCCAGCGGCTTACCCCGCGTGATGCCCTTCAGGTCCAGCGGCACGATCACGTTGCAGCCATAGGTATTGCCGTGCGCGTCGTGGTAGCCGTCGCCATAGTCGGCCACGATGTCCATGAGCGCAACCTGTGCCACCGGCCCGTTGGACACCCAGGCTGAGCTCTGGCCGTTGAAGATGATCTCGTCGGGCGTGAAGCGCGCCTGCAAATTGCCCTTGTTGGCCTTGGCACCGGGAAAGCGCTCCTCTGCGTACAGGTTGAGACCGTCAGAGCCACGGTCAGGCTGTGTGGCGCACCAGCAGCCCAGGCGACCGGCGCACAGGTCGATCAGCTCCTGCTGGCCACTGGCCTGCGCCATCAGCATGGCCAGGCCGCCCGCTCCGGCGCTCACGGCCAGCCCGGCATCACCCCAGGCCAGCTCGGTGATGAGCAGGCCTTCCATGCGCGCAGCCTGTTCCGGTGGCAGGCCCGCCAGGCCTTCGGGGCCCATGCCCAGCTTGGCCATCTCGGCATGGAACTGCCAGAACGGCGATCCCGCAACGTACGCTTGTTCTGCAGGCAGGCGATCAATCTCCTGCCCCAGAGGGCGCATCACGTCCTTGGCGAAGCGGTGCACCGCTTCCTGCACACCGCGTTCTTCAGCGGAGAGGCCTGCGTCGAAACCAGCCAGGCCCACTGCGGGCAGTGGCACTTCGTGTGGGGCATTCATAGCGTGTGCTTTCAGCGCGTGAAGACGTTGACCGTGACGACGGCTTCCTCATAGCCGGACATGCCGCCGCCGTTCTCTTGCAGTGCGACGCGCGCGCCCTGCACCTGGCGCAGCCCCGCCTCGCCGCGAAGCTGCGTGACCAACTCGTGGATCTGACCCAGGCCGGTCGCTCCGATGGGATGGCCCTTGCACTCCAGCCCCCCCGATGGATTGACCGGCAGCCGTCCACCGATGGACAAATCGCCAGCCAGTGCAGCCGGTCCAGCCCCGCCCATCGGGACGAGGTTGAGGTACTCGACGGCCATCACTTCGCCCATCGCAGTAGCGTCGTGCACCTCCACCACGTGGACGTCGCGCGGGTCGATACCTGCTTGCTCGTACGCGGCATTGGCTGCGCGGCGGCACACGGCTTGGTCGTAACGCAGGAACTGCTCTTCGGTATAAGCGTTCGCAGTGGCAATCGCGGTGGCCGCCACTTGGATGGCACGGCTGCGCCGCCCCTGCAGCTTGTTCAGGCCTGCTTCGGTGCACACCACGACTGCGGCCGAGCCGTCCGTCAGGGGGGCGCACATCGGTATCGTCAGGGGGTAGGTGATGGGGGGGGCCGCCAGTACTTCATCGACCGTGAACGGCTGGCGATACTGCGACAGCGGGTTGTGCACGGAGTGCTGGTGGTTCTTTGCCGCAACCGCCGCAATCTGGCGCTGCGTGGTGCCAAAGGTTTTCATCCAGTGGCGGCACTTGGCGGCATAGATGGCCATGAACTTGCTGTAAGGACGGGATGACTCGCTGCCCTCAGGCAACTCAATGCCTTGCCCCAAGGCCATCAGCATCGCAGCATTCCTCTCGCCTTCCAGCACGTCCCAGCCACCTTCAAACATGGCCAGCGCACGCGCCTTGTCGGGGATGTTCATCTTTTCCGCTGCAATCGCCAGAGCGATATCGCAGCTG
>CAXIRU010000035.1:0-52917 GCA_964031875.1 Acidovorax facilis | reverse complement strand
CTACAAAAATTCTATCAAGGCGCCTGTAAGTCATTGATTTATAAAGAGCCACCCTGCGGAAATCGCCCCAAATGCCGATTTGGTGTCGAACTCGGGTGGCCCGCCTGGGATACCCGGGGCAGGTGGTGGAGATCGATGCCACCGTGGTCAAAGGTCAATAACCTGCACGGCTTCGCTGGGGGGCTGGGTGGCGCCCCGTCAGCAACCCTCAATTCCCCGTGGGCGCCCCCGCCTCAAACCAGCGCCCAATCAGTGCACGCTCAGCGTCGGTGATGCCCGTGGAGTTGTTCATGGGCATGAGCTTTTGCACCACCACCTGCTGGTAAATCGCCTGCGCGTGTTGCTTCACGCTGTCGGGCGAGTCAAGCCGCAGGTTCTTCATCTGCACCGCCGCTCCGTGGCACAGGTAGCAGCGTTGCTCCAGCACGGCTTTCACCGATTGGTAGTCATTTTGGCCGCCAGCGCTTGCTGGACTTGCGCTAGCAGCTCCTGAAACAGGAGCACCACTGACCGCAGCCACGGGCGCCGGGCGCATCCACACGATGGCGCCGACGATGACGGCCACACCCACCAGCGCGTAGGGCAGCGGGTTGCCGTTGCGGCCGAGCTTGTAGCCGTGGCGCATCACAAAAAACTGGCGGATGGCGGCGCCCGCAAACATCATCAGGATGAGCACCAGCCAGTTTTGCGGATGGCTCCAGGTAAAGCTGTAGTGGTTGCTGAGCATGGCAAACAGCACCGGCAGCGTGAAATAGGTGTTGTGCACGCTGCGCTGCTTGCCGCGTTTGCCGTGGATCGGGTCCACGGGCTCGCCCGCCTTGATCTGGGCGATCACGGTGCGCTGGCCGGGGATGATCCAGAAGAACACGTTGGCGCTCATGGCGGTGGCGATCATGGCGCCCACCAGCAAGAAGGCGGCGCGCCCGGCAAACCAGTGGCAGGCCAGCCACGAAGCGATGCACACGAGTACGAAAACTAACGCCCCCACGATGGCGTCGCCGTTTTTGCGCTGGCCGAAGATGCGGCAGATGGCGTCGTACAGCAGCCAGAACACCACAAAGAATGCGAGCGCCACCACGATGGCGGTGGCGGGTGCCCAGTCCATCTTCGATTTGTCGATGAGGTAGGTGCTGGCGCTGTAGAGGTACGACACGGTGAACAGCGCAAAGCCGCTGATCCAGGTGCTGTAGCTTTCCCAGAAGAACCAGTGCAGGTGTTTGGGCAACTGGGGGGGCGACACGGCGAACTTGACCGGGTGGTAGAACCCGCCGCCGTGCACGGCCCAGAGTTCGCCGCTCACGCCCTGCTTCTTGAGGTCGTCGTCCTCGGGCGGCGTGAGGCTGCTGTCGAGGAACACGAAGTAGAACGACGAGCCAATCCAGGCGATGGCGGTGATGACATGGACCCAGCGCAGCAGCAGGTTGGCCCAGTCGAGAACGTAGCTTTCCATATCTCAACCTTGGCAGCGCAGGGCGCTGCAAACCTGCTCACCACTGCGGGCGCTCTGAGCAGAAATAAAGGTCGCGCACCTTGGTCCAACAGGGCGTGTTGGCCGGGGCACCGCTGCGACCCACGAATCGTCGAAAAGTGTATGCAGGATTTGTTCCAGATTCCAGCCCCGAATACGGGAATGCTGGCCCGGAATTACCCTCAGCCCACTCTTTTCAGGGTGAGCAGCAGCTGCGCGGCCACTGCCACGGCGATCACCTCGGGCTCTTTGCCCCCGATGCCGGGAATGCCGATGGGGCAGATGACCTGGGCGAGTTCGTCCGGCGCAAAGCCGCGCTCGGCCAGGCGGTGGCGGAAGGTGGCCCATTTGGTCTTGCTGCCAATGAGGCCGATAAACGGCAGGTCGCCCTGCTCGCGCTGGCGGCGCAGGCAGGCGGCCACCACGTCCAGGTCTTCGGCGTGGCTGAAGCTCATGATCAGCACGCGGCTGCCGGGCACCAACTGGGGCACGGCGAGTTGCACGGGCTCGGAATGTTCGCAAACCACGCCCTCCGGTGCGGGGCTGGGGAAGATGCCGTCGCGGCTGTCGATCCAGGTCAGGGCAAAGGGCAGCGGTGCGAGCACCCGCGCCAGGGCGTGCCCCACATGCCCGCCACCAAACAGCGCTACGGGATACAGACGGGATGCAAGGCGGTGGGCCAGCATGGCTGCGTCGTGGGCTGCAACGGTTTCAAACCCCAGGTGCACCACGCCGCCACAGCATTGGCCCAGGGCCGGGCCCAGCGCAAACCGCAGGGGGCCGGGGGACGCTACCGCCCCCCCGGCCAGGCGGCGGCGCGCCTCGGCGATGGCCTGCAGCTCCAGATGTCCGCCGCCAATCGTGCCCACCAGCCGGTCGGCGAACACGGCCATCCAGGCGCCAGGCTCCCGGGGCACGGACCCTTGGGTAGACTCCACGCTCACCAGGCAGGCTGGCGCGGCCTTCAGGCCGTCCAGCAGCATTTGCAAATTCGTCACTGCCATCCTTTTCATGTCTTGCGAAAAACCGGGTACGGGCGCTGCGGCTGCGGCCCCCCCGATTTGCGCAAGTCTTCGTTTTGTAACCTACCCCCTTGGCCGCCGGGTTATCGTGCCCGCAGTCTCAGGAGACTCTCACACCATGCCCGACACGCCCTCTCCCCGCTCTACCGGAAAGCGCAGCCACTGGTTGCTGGCAGGCATCATGGCCGTGGGTGCGGCGCTGGTCTCGGCCTGCAAGTCCCCACCCGAGCCCACGCCAGCCCCTGCGCCCGACAGCATCCCCGCCGCAGGTCCGGATGCCAGTGGCGTCACAGGCCCGGTGCCCGCCGCTGCAGGGTCTGCACGCCCCTCGGCCGCCGCCACCGCACTCGCCTACCGCCAGGATGCCGCGACGCACCTGTATGGCCTCAACCGCGAGCGCATCTTCAAAGGCAAGCTGCCGCCACAGCTGTATGCCATCGGCGTGCTGCAGCTTGACATCGACCGCTCCGGCAAGATCACCCGCCTGCACTGGATGCGCGCCCCGCGCCACGCCCCCGAGGTGGTCACCGAGATCGAGCGCACGGTGCGCGCTGCGGCCCCCTTCCCAGCCCCGGCCCACATGGGCAGGGTCACGTACACCGAGACCTGGCTGTGGGACAAAAGCGGGCACTTTCAGCTCGATACGCTGACCGAAGGGCAGCTTTAGAAGCTGGCGTTTTACCCGCGCGCTAGCAGTGCGCTAGCAGTGCGGATACACACCGACCCTGGCAACTGTCGCTGCTTGGGCCAGGGCCGCCGCGCAAGGGCCGCCCCGCCGCGCTGGCGGCGTCCCCCTGAGGTGGAAGGCGCGAAGCGACTCAGGGGGCTTCACACTACGACCCCCGGTAGGTTGAATAGCTCCACGGGCTCACCAGCAGCGGCACGTGGTAGTGCTGGTCTGCGTGCGCAATGCCAAAGTCCAGGCTCACCTGGTTCAGAAAATTGGGTTCGGGCAGCTGCACGCCCCGGGCCTTGAAGTACCCTGCCACATCAAAGCGCAGCCGGTAGGTGCCGGTGCGCAGGCTGGCGTTGTCGAACAGCGGGGCATCGGTGCGGCCATCGTGGTTTAGCACCAGACGCTTGACGAGGGTGGCGTTGTCGCCATCGGTGGCATACAGGGCGACCTCCATGCCGGCGGCGGGGCAGCCGTTCATGGTGTCCAGAACGTGGGTGCTCAATCCCATGGTGAATCTCCTGAAAGGTAAGAGGCTGTCCAATCGGCGGTGATCGTCGGATCGCAGCGTGTAGACCAAAAGTGTATACACTTTTCACCATCCGCCGTATCATCCAGCTATGGAAACCTCATCCACCAGTGCCATTGTGGACGCGCTGACCCGCGCCATCGTAGAGCACCGCCTGCAGCCGGGCACCAAGCTGGCCGAGCAAAAGCTGGCCGACCACTTCGGCGTGTCGCGCACGCTGGTGCGCCAGGCGCTGTTTCAGCTCGCGCAAAACCGCCTCGTCACACTGGAGCCCGCGCGCGGCGCATTTGTGTCCACCCCTTCGGTGGAAGAAGCCCGCCAGGTGTTTGCCGTGCGCCGCATGCTGGAGACCGAGATGACCCGCGCCTTCGTGCAGAGCGTGACCCCCGCCAAGATCAAGGCCCTGCGCGCCCATGTGGCCAGCGAAAAGACCGCCATGGGCACGCAGGACGCCAGCAGCCGTGCCGAGCTGCTGGGTGACTTCCATGTGCGCATGGCCGAGCTGATGGGCAACGAGGTGCTGGCGCAGATGCTGGGCGACCTGATCTCGCGCTGCGCCCTGATCACGCTGATGTACCAGTCGGCCAGCGCCGCAGAGCATTCGCACGAAGAACACGCGGCCATCGTGGCCGCCCTGGCCGCGCGCGATGAAGAACGCGCCGTGCAATTGATGCAAAGCCACCTCGAACATGTGGAAGCCAGCCTGACCTTTGACCGCAAGCGCCCGGCCAGCGACCTGGCCGCCGCCCTGGCACCCATCACCGCCTGACCCCTTGACGCTTTCCGCCCGCCCATGATCTACGACGCCACCCAAGCCTACCCCCGCGACCTCATCGGCTACGGCCAGAACCCGCCCCACGCGCAGTGGCCCGGCGGCGCCCGCATTGCGGTGCAGTTCGTCCTCAACTACGAAGAAGGCGGCGAAAACGCCGTGCTGCATGGCGACGCGGGCAGCGAGCAGTTCCTGTCCGAAATGTTCAACCCCGCCAGCTACCCCGAGCGGCACATGAGCATGGAAGGCATCTACGAATACGGCTCGCGGGCGGGCGTGTGGCGCATCCTGCGCGAGTTTGAAAAGCGCGGGTTGCCGCTGACGGTGTTTGGCGTATCGACTGCGCTGCAGCGCCACCCGGAGCTGACCGCTGCGTTGGTGGAGCTGGGCCACGAAATTGCCTGCCACGGCCTCAAGTGGATTCACTACCAGCACATGCCCGAAGACGTCGAGCGCGCCCACATGCAAGAGGCCATGGAGATCATCCAGCGCATGACGGGTGAGCGCCCCCTGGGCTGGTACACCGGCCGCGACAGCCCCAACACCCACCGCCTGGTGGCCGACTATGGCGGCTTTGCCTACGACAGCGACTACTACGGCGACGACCTGCCCTTCTGGATGAAGGTACAAAAGACCGACGGCAGCATGGCGCACCAGCTCATCGTGCCCTACACACTGGACTGCAACGACATGCGCTTTGCCCTGCCCCAGGGCTACTCGCATGCCGACCCGTTCTTCCAGTACATGAAGGACACGTTCGACGCGCTGTACGCCGAGGGCGACCCTGCCGGTGACAACGCGCCCAAGATGATGAGCATTGGCATGCACTGCCGCCTGCTGGGCCGGCCCGGTCGCATCACGGCGCTGCAGCGGTTCCTCGACCACATTGCACAGCACGACAAGGTGTGGGTGGCGCGGCGCATCGACATTGCCAGGCACTGGGCACAGCATCATCCCGCGCCCGCCGTGTGAGTCCATTGATGAGCTCATTTATGAACCAAATCGACCTTCAGCGCTTATCCAATAAGCGCAAGCAGCTCACTTTTTTGAAGCACCCACCATGCCATTGACCCTGGAACAACTCAACGCCGCCAGCCCTGCCGAAGCGCTGGCGCTGCTGGACGGGCTGTACGAACACTCGCCCTGGATTGCAGAGCAGGCACTGGCGCAGCGGCCCTTTCGCAGCCTGGCGCACCTGCAGCACGCCATGGCGCAGGTGGTGCGCACAGCAGGCACCGATGCGCAACTGAGCCTGATCCGCGCCCACCCTGAGCTGGCTGGCAAGGCCATGGTGGCCCAAAGCCTCACAGCCGAATCTGCCAACGAGCAGAGCAAGGCGGGCCTCACGCAGTGCACGACCGAGGAGTTTGAGCGCATCCAGCAGCTCAACGCGGCGTACAACGAGCGCTTTGGCTTCCCGTTCATCCTGGCGGTGCGCGGGCCGCGCGGCACGGGCCTGACCAAGCGCGAAATCATCGACACCTTTGCCCGGCGGCTCGACAACCACCCCGAGTTTGAATTGGCCGAGGCCCTGCGCAACATCCACCGCATTGCCGAGATTCGGCTGGCCGACAAGTTCGCCGCCGAGCCCGTGCTGGGCAACGATGTGTGGGACTGGCAGGAGCAACTGGCCCAGCACTCCGACCCCGGCTTTGCCGAAAAGGGCCAGCTCACCGTCACCTACCTCACCGACGCGCACCGTGCCTGCGCACAGCGCATCAGCCACTGGATGCGCGACTGCGGCTTTGACAGCGTGGAGACCGACGCCGTGGGCAACGTGGTGGGCCGCTACCACCCGGCTGCAGAAGGTGCGCGCTACCTCATGACCGGCAGCCACTACGACACCGTGCGCAACGGCGGCAAATACGACGGCCGCCTGGGCATCTTCGTGCCCATGGCCTGCGTGCGCGAACTGCACCGGGCGGGCCAGCGCCTGCCGTTTGGCATCGAAGTGGTGGCGTTTGCCGAAGAAGAAGGCCAGCGCTACAAGGCCACGTTCCTGGGCTCGGGCGCGCTCATCGGGCACTTCAACCCCGCCTGGCTGGAGCAAAAAGATGCCGATGGCGTGACCATGCGCGAGGCCATGCAGCATGCAGGCCTGTGCATTGACGACATTGCCAAGCTGCAGCGCGACCCGGCGCAATATCTGGGCTTCATCGAAGTGCACATTGAGCAGGGCCCGGTGCTCAACGAACTGGACCTGCCCCTGGGCGTGGTCACCTCCATCAACGGCGGTGTGCGCTTTGTGGCCGAGATGATTGGCACCGCCAGCCACGCGGGCACCACCCCCATGGACCGTCGCCGCGATGCGGCTGTGGCCGTGGCCGAGCTGGCGCTGTATGTGGAGCAGCGTGCCGCGCAGGATGGCGACTCGGTGGGCACCATTGGGCAGCTCAACGTGCCCGGTGGCTCCATCAACGTGGTGCCAGGGCGCTGCCAATTCAGCCTGGACCTGCGCGCACCCACCGATTCGCAGCGTGACGCCCTGGTGAGCGATGTGAAAGAGCAACTCGCCAAGATCGCCGCCCGCCGTGGCCTGCGCTACACCCTCGAAGAATCCATGCGCGCCGCCGCCGCGCCCAGCGCGCCCGCGCTGCAGCACCACTGGGAGCGCGCGGTGGATGCCCTGGGCCTGCCCGTGTTCCGCATGCCCAGCGGCGCGGGGCACGATGCGATGAAGCTGCACGAAATCATGCCCCAGGCCATGCTGTTCGTGCGCGGGCAAAACTCGGGCATCAGCCACAACCCGCTCGAATCCACCACCAACCACGACATGCAGCTGGCCATTGATGCCTTCACCCATGTGCTGCACCAGCTTGCCGAGGAAACACAACCATGACCACCCCCCACCACTACACCGCGCTGGACGCCTGGATCGACCAGCACTTTGACGAGGAAGTGCGCTTTTTGCAGGCCCTGGTGCGCGTGCCCACCGACACACCGCCCGGCAACAACGCACCCCACGCCGAACGCACGGCCGAGCTGCTCAAGGACTTTGGCTACGAGGCAGAAAAGCACGCCGTACCCGCCGCCGACGTGCAGGCCTATGGCATGGAATCCATCACCAACCTGATCGTGCGCAGGCCGTATGGAAGCGGGGGCAAGACCATCGCCCTGAACGCCCACGGCGACGTGGTGCCCCCCGGCGAAGGCTGGACGCACGACCCCTACGGCGGCGAGATTGCCGACGGCAAGATGTATGGCCGCGCCACCGCGGTAAGCAAGAGCGACTTTGCATCGTTCACCTTTGCCGTGCGCGCGCTCGAAGCCGTGGCCAAGCCCACGCAAGGCGCGGTGGAACTGCACTTCACCTACGACGAAGAGTTTGGCGGCGAGCTGGGCCCCGGCTGGCTGCTGCAAAAAGGGCTGACGAAGCCCGACCTGATGATTGCCGCAGGCTTCAGCTACGAAGTGGTCACCGCCCACAACGGCTGCCTGCAGATGGAAGTGACCGTGCACGGCAAGATGGCCCACGCCGCCGTGCCCCAAACGGGCGTGGACGCACTGCAGGGCGCGGTGCACATCCTCAACGCGCTGTACGCGCAGAACGACGAGTACAAAAAGATCACGTCCAACGTCCCAGGCATCAAGCACCCCTACCTGAACGTGGGCCGCATCGAAGGCGGCACCAACACCAATGTGGTGCCCGGCAAGGTGATGTTCAAGCTGGACCGCCGCATGATCCCCGAGGAGAACCCGGCAGAGGTGGAAGCCAACATCCGCCGCATCATCGAGCAAGCAGCGGGCGAGCGGGCAGGCATCCGCGTGGACATCAAGCGCCTGCTGCTGGCCAACGCCATGACACCGCTGGCGGGCAACCAGCCGCTGGTCGATGCGATCCAGAAACACGCGCAGGCCGTAATCGGCGAGCCCGTGCCCGCCGTGGGCACGCCGCTGTACACCGACGTGCGCCTGTATGTGGAGCGCGGCATCCCCGGCGTGATCTATGGCGCCGGGCCACGCACCGTGCTCGAATCACACGCCAAACGGGCGGATGAACGCATCGAGCTGGAAGACCTGCGCCGCGCCACCAAGGTGATTGCGCGGGCGCTGTGCGATCTGCTGGCGTGATGGGCGTGATCGGCGGCGGGCTGAGCTTTCAGGGAATGGCCTGCTGAGGTACACATTTCAGCGGCAGACATCCGCCTGTGTACCCGCAGCAGCTCTGGGGATTGCCCCCCGCTCCCCTTGCGGGAGAGGGCGGGGGGGGTTGCCCCCTCTCCCCTCGCGGGAGAGGGTTGGGGAGAGGGGGACTGCACCCGCACCGCACCCATTTCACCCCCTCCCCGGCCCTCTCCCACAAGGGGAGAGGGTGTGAAGCCCCTGAGACAGGGAACCACTCCATTCAAATTTGGCTCCAGCGCTTATCCAACAAGCGCCAACAGCTACAAAATTAATAGCACCCGGAAATCATTCACATTGGTGTGGGTAGGCCCTGTCACCACCAGATCCCCCAGCGGCCCAAAGAAGCCATAGGCGTCGTTGCGGTCCAGATGGGCTGCGATGCGCAGGCCCTCTGCCTCAGCCCGCGCCAGCGTGTCGGGGGCCACGCGGGCACCCGCGTTGTCCTCCACGCCGTCGATGCCGTCAGTGTCCGCCGCCAGCGCCCACACGCCCGGTTGCCCCTGCAGCGCCTGCGCCAGGCCCAGGCAGAACTCGCCCGCGCGGCCACCCCGTCCCCGGGGGGTGCCCGGCCGCTGCGGCCGCACCGTCACGGTCGTCTCGCCGCCAGACAGAATCACGCAGGGCCGCGCAAACGGCTGCCCGTGCCGCGCCACAGCCCGCGCCAGCGCGGCGTGCACCTTGCCCACCTCGCGCGATTCGCCTTCGATCTCGTCGGACAGGATGTGTGCCTGCACGCCCGCCGCCCGCGCGGCCTCGGCCGCAGCTTCCAGCGACTGCTGGGGCGTGGCGGTCATGTGCACCATGTGGTGTGCAAATACGGCGTCGCCAGGTTTGGGGGTCTCCAGCGTGCCTGCTTCGAGGGCTGCACGCACTGCGGCGGGCACCTCGATGCGGTAGCGGTCCAGGATGGACAGCGCATCGGCGCAGGTCGTGGCATCAGGCACCGTGGGGCCGCTGGCAATCACCGAAGGGTCGTCCCCCGGCACATCGCTGATGGTGAGCGTGACCACCCGCGCAGGTGCGCAGGCCGCTGCCAGCCGCCCGCCCTTGATGCGCGAGAGGTGCTTGCGCACACAGTTCATTTCGTCGATGGCAGCGCCGCTTTCGAGCAGCGCCTTGTTGATGCGCTGCTTGTCCTCCAGCGTGAGCCCGTCGGCGGGCAGGGTGAGCAAGGCCGAGCCGCCACCCGAGATCAGGCACAGCACCAGGTCGTTTTCGGTCAGGCCCTGCGTGAGCGCCAGGATGCGCTGCGCAGCAGCCAGGCCCGCCGCGTCGGGCACCGGGTGCGCGGCCTCGACCACCTCAATGCGCTGCGCCAGCCCTTGCGGCCGGGGCGGCGTGTGGTGGTAGCGCGTGACCACCAGGCCCGACAGGGGCGCGTCTGCGGGCCACAACGCTTCTACCGCCTGCGCCATGGCACCGCCCGCCTTGCCCGCGCCCAGCACCAGCGTGCGGCCTCCGCTTTCGCGGCTGGGCGGCGGGGGCAAAAAGGCTGCGGTGTTGTGCAGCGGCAGCGCACGGCGCACGGCTACGCCGTAGAGATATTCGAGAAATTCGCCACTCTGGCGGACGGGATCGGGCACTGAATCGGTGGTGGTCATGGGGGTCTCCGCATGCGATTGTGGAGCCACAACCCCCACTCGGCCGCACGTGAAAGTCAAAGATGTTTCAACCCGGGCCTGAGAAGTCCGACCGCCCGGGCGACCTGGCGACCGGGAGCGCGGGATAACCCCATGTTCTGGCCTGCAACACTTGTCTACAGTTCTTGTATGCAAGATTGATCGACATTCTCGCCTTCCTATCAAAAGGGTTCCCATGCTTCGCTTTCTCAACTCCTTGTTCGGCCGGGTGGTCCTGGCCTTGATTGCCGGCGTGGCTGTCGGGCTGCTGTGGCCGGACACAGCCGTGCAGCTCAAGCCGCTGGGCGATGGCTTCATCAAGCTCATCAAGATGCTGATCCCGCTCATCGTCTTTTGCGTGGTGGTACATGGCATCGCGGGCACGGGTGACCTCAAGCGAGTAGGCCGCGTGGGCATCAAGTCGCTGATCTACTTCGAGGTGGTCACCACCATCGCGCTGGTGCTGGGCCTGGCGCTCGCGTTCTGGTTTGAACCTGGCGTGGGCATGAATGTGGACCCCAAGGCGCTCGACCCCAAGGCCATGGGCGCCTATGCAGACAACGCCAGCAAGCTCACGGGTGGCGGCTTCAGCGACTTTTTGCTCAAGCTGATCCCCACCACCGCCGTGAGCGCCTTCGCCAATGGCGATGTGCTGCAGGTGCTGCTGTTCTCCATCGTCTTTGGCTGCGCGCTGGCGTTGATGGGCGAACGTGGCGCACGGGTCACCGGCCTCATCGAAGACCTGTCGCATGTGCTGTTCAAGACCATGGGCCTCATCATCAAGCTCGCGCCGCTCGGTGTGCTGGGGGCGATTGCCTTCACGGTGGGCAAGTACGGCATCGGCTCGCTCAAGCAACTGGGGATGCTGGTGGTGCTGTTTTACGCCGCCGTGTTCCTGTTCGTGGTGGTGGTGCTGGGCCTGATCATGCGGTTTTCGGGCTTCAGCCTGTTCAAGCTGTTGCGCTACCTGCGAGAGGAGCTGGCCGTGGTGTTTGCCACCACGTCGTCCGACAGCGTACTGCCACAGATCATGGCCAAGCTCAAGCACATGGGCATCCGCGACTCGACCGTGGGTCTGGTGATCCCCACGGGCTACTCGTTCAACCTGGACGCGTTCTCGATCTACATCACGCTGGCAGCCGTGTTCATCGCCCAGGCTACGAACACCCCCATCACCATGACCGACCTGCTGACCATCCTGGCGATCTCGCTGGTCACTTCCAAGGGCGCACACGGCGTGCCGGGCTCGGCCATCGTGGTGCTGGCCGCCACACTGCATGCGATTCCGGCCATCCCGGCCATCGGGCTGGTGCTGGTGCTGTCGGTGGACTGGTTCATGGGCATTGCCCGCGCCCTGGGCAACCTGATTGGCAACTGCGTGGCCACCGTGGCGATTGCCGCGTGGGAAGGCGACATCGACCGCGAACGCGCCCATGCGGTGTTGGGTGGTCAGGCTGTGCCGCCGCTGCAGCAATAAGCGCAATACGCCGCGCCTTCTGGGCCGCAGCGCGCGGCGCCACAGCCCTCTTCCCAACGCCTTTGCGCCCGGCAAAGGCCGTATTTCCATGATCACATCGCTTCGCACCCGCATCCTGCTCATCACCACCGCTGCCGTCAGCGTGGCCCTGGCGCTGACAGGCGCAGCCACCTACACCATCGTGCGGTCGGCCACGCTGCAGACCATGGAAGAGAACCTACAGGCCATCGCCTCGGGCAACACCCTGGCCATCGAAAAATGGGTCGCGGCCAAGGCCACGGCCGTGGTGGCCACAGCCGCCGTGGTCGAGCCTGGCGACCCCAAGGGACTGGTGCTGCACATGAACAAGTCTGGCGGCTTCCCAGTGACCACCGGCGGCTGGCAGGACAAGACCTGGGTGTCGAGCAGCAACACCACGCCGCCCACCTATGACCCCACCGCACGACCCTGGTACAAGAGCGCCCTGCAGGCTGGCAAGCTGGTGGTCACCAAACCGTACGGGGATGCCTCCACGGGCGAGCCCTTCGTGTCCTTCGCTGCGCCCATCCTTCGGGACGGCACGGCGCAGGGGGCCATCAGCGGGGCGGTGCCGCTCAAGGGCGTGCAAGAGGTGGTCGCGGCCGTGCACCCCACGCCCAGCAGCCTGGGCTTTGTGATCGACAAGGACGGGCTGGTACTCGCCCACCCGGATGCGCAGCGCATGCTCAAGCCGGTGGCAGAGCTGTCTGCGGCGCTCACGCCTGCGGTGGTGTCGTCGCTGCAGGGCGCGAGCCGCTCACTCGAAGCCGAACTCAATGGCGCCCCCAAATTGCTGCGCGCACTGCCGGTGCAGGGCACCGACTGGCTGCTGGTGGTGGCACTGGACAAGGCCGAAGCCACGGCAGGCCTTGCCAGCGTGGTGCGGACCTCGGCCGCCGCCATCGTGCTGCTGGTGCTGGCGGCAGCCAGCGCCACGGCCTTGCTCACCGCGCAGTCGTTCCGCCGTCTGTCACAGGTGCGCGATGCCATGGATGAAGTCGGCTCCGGCGGCGGGGACTTGACGCACCGCCTGCCGGTACAGGGCCGCGACGAGGTGGCGCAGATCGCCGCATCTTTCAACAGCTTTGTTGAAAAGATCGGTGCCGTTCTGCAGGACGTGCGCCAGGGTGTGGAGTCGATGAAGACGGCGACCGACGAGATCAAGGCGGGCAACCAGGATCTGTCCAACCGCACGGAAGGCTCGGCCAGCGCCCTGCAGGAAACCTCAGCCTCGCTGTCTCAACTCACGGTCACCGTCCAGCAGTCGGCAGAAGCCGCGGCCCAGGCCACGCGCCTGGCCACCTCGGCCAGCGCCACGGCCACACGGGGCGGCGAGGTGGTGGCAGGTGCGGTGAGCACGATGGACGAGATCTCGGCCGCCTCTGCCAGGATCGGCGAGATCATCGGCGTGATCGACTCCATCGCGTTCCAGACCAACATCCTCGCCCTGAACGCCGCTGTAGAAGCGGCGCGCGCGGGCGAGAACGGCCGGGGCTTTGCCGTGGTGGCCAGCGAGGTGCGCAGCCTGGCCCACCGCAGCGCCTCGGCGGCCAAGGAAATCAAGGCACTGATCGACGCATCGGGCGCCAGCGTGGCCATCGGCACGCAGCGCGTGCAGGCCGCAGGCAAAACCATGGGCGAGATCGTCCAGGACATTCAGCAGGTGGCGCAGATCATCGGCGAGATCAACGGCTCGATGAACGAACAAAGCGCGGGCATTGGCCAGATCAACCAGGCCGTGGCGGAAATGGACCGCGCCACGCAGCAAAATGCGGCCTTGGTGGAACAATCCACCGCTGCATCCTCGGTGCTGAACGAACAGGCGCACCACCTGGCACGCACAGTGGCGGGGTTCAAGCTCAACGGCGACTACGCCACCGTTAGGGCGACGGGCCCAGCGCTCCCCCTCTGACACACTACCCCGCTGACCATTGGCCTTTTAGCGTTTACCGTTGACCACCCCCAACCGCCCTTCATGAGCACCAACCAGACACAGATCGCCCAGCAGGTGGTGGAATCCATCCTTGCGCAGAAGCTCTCCCCAGGCGAGCGCCTGGGCGAGCAGGAGCTGGCCGACCTCTTCGGTGTGAGCCGCACCCTGGTGCGCGAAGCGCTGATGCAGTTGCAGGCACGCGGCTTTGTCGAGGTGCGCCCGCGCCGGGGCTGGTATGTGGTGGAGCCTACGGTGGAGGATGCGCGGGATGCCTTCTCGGCCCGGCGCATCATCGAGTCGGGCATCCTGGCCGATGAAGGACGGCCCCTGCAGTCCATCACCCCCCGGCTGCGGGCCCATATTGCCGAAGAACAGCTGGCCATAGAAGGCGCGGACGCCGCCACGCGCGCCTTTCTGCTGGCCGATTTCCACGTCTGCCTGGCCGAGGCCATGGGACACCGCAGCCTGAGCGACATCCTGCGCGACCTGACCGCCCGCACCACGCTGGCCGCGTCGCTCTACCAGTCGCGGCATGAGGCCAGCCAGTCGTGCGCAGAGCACGAAGCCATCGTAGAGGCGCTGGAAGCAGGCGACACCGCCCTGGCACGTGAACGGCTTCTGGCGCACATCGGGCATGTGGAGGCGGCGCTGAACCCAGGCCAACCGCTGGTGCGCGACCGGCTGCGCGATTCGCTGGCACCGCTGTCGGGCCAGCGCGCCGCCAGCGCACCCGATTGAGCGCAGCGGCCCACAGGCTGCGTGCTGCGGTATGCTCCCTGCCCCGATCTTGGCCGTGGCCCGGAACGTTTTCTACCCGGGTGCCAGCCGCTCCACCTGCGCCGCTGCCCACTCCGCGATCCCGGCAGATGCCCACCCGCATGCTGACCGTGCGCCGCTTGAAAACCCGCAAAGCCCCCACCAGGGCAGGCTGGCTGCCCCGGAGTTTGGGCTTCATGCCGCATACGCATAAACCTGCATGCCAGCCGCCAGCGCCATCGGGTACCCTTGTTTTTGCTTTACGCCGAGGACTTCCAGGATTTCCGCATGACACAGAACATTTCCGCCGCCGAACAGGCCCTGCGCGACGCTGCGCGCGAATACCACCGCAACCCCACCCGGGGCAAGATTTCGGTCACACCCACCAAGCCGTTGTCCAACCAGCGCGACCTGTCGCTGGCCTACTCTCCGGGCGTGGCTTACCCGTGTCTGGATATCGCGGCCGACCCCTCCAAGGCGTTTGACTTCACCTCGCGCGGCAACCTGGTCGCGGTCATCACCAACGGCACGGCGGTGCTGGGCCTGGGCGACATCGGCCCGCTGGCCAGCAAGCCGGTGATGGAAGGCAAGGGCTGCCTGTTCAAGAAGTTTGCGGGCGTCGATGTGTTCGACATCGAACTGGCCGAGCGCGACCCCGACAAGCTCATCGAGATCATCGCCAGCCTGGAGCCCACGCTCGGCGGCATCAACCTCGAAGACATCAAGGCGCCCGAGTGCTTCTACATCGAGCGCGAACTCAGCAAGCGCATGAACATCCCGGTGTTCCATGACGACCAGCACGGCACGGCCATCATCAGCAGCGCGGCGCTGCTCAACGGCCTGGAGCTGGTGGGCAAGCAGATCGACCAGGTCAAGATTGCCGTATCGGGCGCGGGCGCTGCGGCCATCGCCTGCCTGAATGTGATGGTGGGCCTGGGCGTGAAGCGCGAGAACGTCTTTGTGTGCGACTCCAAGGGCGTGATCTACGAAGGCCGCCCCGGTGGCTACGACGAATCGAAGGCCGCCTACGCGCAGAAGACCGACGCCCGCACGCTGGCCGATGCGGTCAACGGCGCCGACGTGTTCCTGGGCTGCTCGGCCCCCGGTGTGCTCACGGCCGAGATGGTCAAGACCATGGCGCCGAAGCCCATCATCCTGGCATTGGCCAACCCCGAGCCTGAAATCCGCCCCGAGCTGGCCAAGGCCGTCCGCCCCGACTGCATCATCGCCACAGGCCGCTCGGACTACCCCAACCAGGTCAACAACGTCCTGTGTTTCCCTTACATCTTCCGGGGCGCCCTCGATTGCGGCGCCACCAAGATCACCGAGGCCATGAAGCTGGCCTGCGTGCGCCAGATTGCCGACCTGGCCAAGGCCGACATCAGCGAAGAGGTGGCCAGCGCCTATGCGGGCAAAGAGCTGACCTTCGGCCCCGACTACCTCATCCCCACGCCTTTTGACTCGCGCCTGATCCTCAAGATCGCGCCTGCCGTCGCCAAGGCCGCTGCCGAATCCGGCGTGGCCACGCGCCCCATCGAAGACATGGAGGCCTACAAGGAAACGCTGTCGCGCTTTGTCTACCAGACCGGCATGCTCATGCGCCCCGTGATCAACGCGGCCAAGGCCTTGCCCGATGCACAAAAGCGCGTGGCCTATGCCGACGGTGAAGACGAACGTGCCCTGCGCGCCGCACAGATGGCCATCGACGACAAGATCGCCACGCCCATCCTCATCGGCCGCCCCGCCGTGATTGCCGCGCGCATCGCCAAGGCGGGCCTGCGCATGCAGCTGGGCAAGGATGTGGAGGTGTGCAACCCCGAAGACGACCCGCGCTTTCGCCAATACTGGGAGCACTACCACAGCCTCATGAAGCGCAACGGCGCCACGCCCGAGGTGGCCAAGGCCGCCGTGCGCCGCTCCAACACCATCATCGCCTCGCTGATGGTGAAGCTGGGCGACGCCGACGCGATGATCTGCGGGCTGGTGGGCACGTATGAGACGCACCTGGAACGCATCCACAGCATCGTCGGCCGGCAGGAGGGTGTGAACGACTACGCCGCACTGAACGCCCTGATGACCAGCCGTGGCACCCTGTTCATTGCCGACACCTACGTCAACGAAGACCCCACGGCCCAGCAACTGGCCGACATCGCCTGGATGTCGGTGCAGGAAGTGCAGCGCTTTGGCATCCCACCCAAGGTCGCCTTCCTGTCGCATTCGAGCTATGGTTCGTCCAAGCGCGCGTCGGCACGCAAAATGCGCGAGGCGCGCGACCTGTTCGTGGCCGCCCACCCCGAGATCGAGTGCGATGGCGAGTTGCACGGCGACGCGGCGCTGGAGCCGAATATCCGCAACGCCTACATGGCGGACTCGACGCTGACGGACTCGGCCAACCTGCTGATCTGCCCCAACCTGGATGCCGCCAACATCCTCTACAACGTGCTCAAGACCACCACCAGCGGTGGCGTGACGGTAGGCCCCATCCTGATGGGTGCCGCCGCCACGGCCTACATCCTGACCCCAGCCGCCACCGTGCGCCGCGTGCTGAACATGACGGCCCTGGCCGTGGCCAGCGCTGCTGCGCGACCCCGCTGACGCCCAAAGGTCAAAACCGCACAACGGGGCTTTTCACGGCCCCGTTTTTTTTGGGGGGCTGGGCTCCGAAACACGTGCTGTGCTGTGCAGCACGGCGATCCAGAGCGGCTCACACAGCTCAGCACAACGGCCACTTCCCTCAGGAGCGGATATCCACGTCCACAAAGCTCGCCACAGGTGGCAGGTGTTCCGCCAGCCATTCCGAGTCGAGCTGCAAAGCCTTCTTGATCTCTGCAGGCAAACTGGCAATGGTGTCGGCGGGCGATTTGGGCTCCTCCAGACCAATCTCGGCCAGCAGCATCGCCACGTGCAGGATGCCGCCCAGGCGACAAAACGGTGTGTGCTCCAGGGGGTCGTCGGCCGTCTCCAGGGCCAGCACCAGGGAGTCCGGAAACTTCCAGCGGCGGGCCAACTCGGCAGTAACCTGGGCTTCTGAAAAGCCCAGCAGTGACCGTTCACGCTCCCAGCGCCCGCCCGCGTGGTGGGGCAAATGCTCGATCGCTGGAATCTGCTCGGGCGCTTTCTGGGCAATGATGAGCTCACCCAGCCGCACCACAAAACCCGCCAGCCAAGATTGCTGCACATCAGAGCCCAGGGTGCGTGCCAGCCACTGCGCATACCCGGCAATGGCCATGCTTTCCTTCCAGAAGGCATCGGCATCCACCCCTTCCGCGTCCTTGAAGACCCCCGACATGCACGCAGCCAGCGCCAGAGTTCGCACCTGGTTGAGCCCGGTCATGGTGATGGCGTCGTCGAGCGATGCGACCTGGCGCGGCAGCCCAAAGCGGGCACTGTTGGCCAGGCGTATGAGCTTGGCAGTCAGCGCAGGGTCGCGCGAGATGGCGGCCCGCACTTTCTCAAAAGGAATCTCCTCATCGCGCATGGTGGCGATCAGGTCCCGCGCCACATCGGGCATGGTGGGCAGTTGCACGTTCTCCAAAAACTCTGAAACCTTGGGCATAGCGCGGTCCCCTTTGTGTTGTGTGGATGACGAAAGCCACTTCGTTGTACCACCGGTGCAGGCCGCCGACCTTCAGGTTTGCCCCAGTGTCCGGGTATCACCGGATGCCACTGCAGTGATTTGCACCATTTCGGGAAACCCAGCATGACGCCATGCACCAGTTCGGTGAACAATGGGCTGCAGTTACGCGCCCGCGTCCAGAAAGCGGGCATCGTTTTTGCTGTTCATCGCCACACCCGCACAGAAAGCGGGCACCACCTTGCACCACCGGATTCTTTCTCTGCCCGACAGGAGCCCCTATGAAAAAAAGATTGTTCATGCAAACTGCCGCTGCGCTGGCCCTGGTCGGCGGCGCCTCACTGGCCCAGGCTCAGTCACCCACCCCCATCAAGTTCCAGCTGGACTGGCGCTTTGAGGGCCCCTCGGCCCTGTTCCTGCAGCCTGTGGCCAAGGGCTACTTCAAGGCCGCAGGCCTGGATGTGGCGGTGGATGCGGGCAACGGCTCGGGCGGCGCGGTGCAGCGCGTGGCCTCGGGCACGTACGACATGGGCTTTGCCGACCTGGCTGCCGTGATGGAATTTCACGCCAACAACCCCGACGCGCAGAACAAGCCCGTGGCGGTGATGATGGTCTACAACAACACCCCCGCCTCGGTGATGGCCCTCAAGAAGAGCGGCATCACCAAGCCCGCAGACCTGGCAGGCAAGAAGCTGGGCGCCCCGGTGTTCGACGCAGGTCGCCGCGCGTTCCCGATCTTCCAGAAGGCCAACAATGTGGGCAACGTCACCTGGACCGCCATGGACCCCCCACTGCGCGAGACCATGTTGATGCGTGGGGATGTGGACGCCATCACCGGCTTCACATTCACTTCGCTGCTCAACCTGGAAGCCCGTGGCGCCAAGGCCGCCGACGTGGTGGTCCTGCCCTACGCCGACTTTGGCGTGAAGCTCTATGGCAACGTGATCATTGCGAGCCCCAAGCTCATCAAGGAGAACCCGGCTGCGATCAAGGCGTTCCTGTCGGCCTTCACCAAAGGCGCCAAGGAAGTCATTGCCAACCCCGCCGCTGCCATTGAGCATGTGAAGGCGCGCGACGGCATCGTGAACGTGCCGCTCGAAACCCGCCGCCTGCAATTGGCCATCGATACCGTGATCAACAGCCCAGACGCCCGCGCCGAAGGTTTTGGCAAGGCGGTGCCCGGCCGCCTGTCGCTGATGGCCTCGCAGGTGTCGGACGCGTTCAGCACCAAGACGCGTGTGAACCCCGACGATGTGTGGAACCCCAGTTTCCTGCCCAGCACGGCGGAGTTGAATATCCTGCCGAAGAAGTAAAACTATCAATTTGATAGCTGCTTGCGCATGCTGGACGAGCGCAAGCAGCCTTTTTTATTCAAAAATTAGAACTACTTTCCATGCAGGCTGCCGATTCCTATTTTGTGGACTTCCGTGATGTCTGGCTCGCCTACAACGACGAGCTGCGCGCGAAGAACCAGTTTGCGGTGGAGGCCATCGACCTGCAGGTGCGGCGCGGCGAGTTCATCGCCATCGTCGGCCCCTCGGGCTGCGGCAAGTCAACCTTCATGAAGCTGGCCACGGGCCTGAAGATGCCGTCGATGGGCAAGATCCTCATCGACGGCCAGCCCGTGACCGGGCCGCTCAAGGTGTCTGGCATGGCGTTCCAGGCGCCCTCGCTGCTGCCCTGGCGCACCACGGTGGACAACGTGCTGTTGCCGCTCGAAATCGTGGAACCGTACCGCAGCAACTTCAAGCAAAAGCGCAAAGAGTACGAAGAGCGAGCCCGCAAGCTGCTGCAAAAAGTGGGGCTGGGCGGCTACGAGGACAAGTTCCCCTGGCAACTCTCAGGCGGCATGCAGCAACGCGCCAGCATCTGCCGTGCGCTGATCCATGAGCCCAAGATGCTGCTGCTGGACGAGCCCTTCGGCGCGCTCGACGCATTCACGCGCGAGGAGCTGTGGTGCATCCTGCGCGATCTGTGGACCGAGCAGCAGTTCAACGTGATCCTGGTCACGCACGACCTGCGCGAGTCGGTCTTCCTGGCCGACACGGTGTATGTAATGAGCAAGAGCCCTGGCCGGTTTGTAGTGCGCAAGGAAATCGAGCTGCCCCGCCCGCGTGACCTGGAAATCACCTACACCAAGGAATTTACCGATGTCGTGCACGAGCTGCGCGGCCACATCGGCGCCATCCGGCAAAGTGCAGGCAAGGCAGGCGCTGCCATCCCGCAATAAGAACAAGGCTCGTCACCACCATGCACAAGAAAACCGTGGAGCGCTGGTCCCCCTGGATCCTGCTCGTTGCCATCGTCCTGCTGTGGCAAATCATCTGCTCGGCCTTCAAGGTCTCTGAATTCATCTTCCCCAGCCCTTGGGCCATTGGCACGCAACTGGTGGAGTTTGGCGGTGTGATCGCAGGCCATGCCTGGCGCACCTACTGGGTCACCATGGCGGGCTTTGGCATTGCCATCGTCGTCGGCGTGCTCCTCGGCTTTGTGATCGGCTCTTCGCGCCTGGCCTACGCCGCCGTATACCCTTTGATGACTGCCTTCAACGCGCTGCCCAAGGCGGCGTTCGTGCCCATCCTGGTGGTGTGGTTCGGCATCGGCGTGGGCCCGGCCATCCTCACGGCGTTCCTCATCAGCTTCTTTCCCATCATGGTCAACATCGCCACAGGCCTGGCCACGCTGGAGCCTGAACTGGAAGACGTGCTGCGCGTGCTGGGCGCCAAACGCTGGGACGTACTGACCAAGGTGGGGCTGCCCCGCTCCATGCCGTATTTCTACGGCTCGCTCAAGGTCGCCATCACGCTGGCTTTTGTGGGCACCACCGTGTCGGAGATGACCGCCGCCAATGAAGGCATTGGCTACCTGCTCATCAGCGCGGGCTCGTCCATGCAGATGGGTCTGGCATTTGCTGGCCTGATGGTGGTGGGCGCGATGGCCATGGTCATGTACGAGCTGTTCAGCTGGATTGAAAAGCGCACCACGGGCTGGGCGCACCGGGGTTCCCAGGGGGAATAACCCGATGGTGTTGAGCGAAGCCCAGGCAGCCACGCTGCTGCGCCGCGCCAACGCCGTGGCCCAGCGCGCCAAGGACATGGGCCGACATCCCTTCGGTGCGCTGCTGGCTGCGCCCGATGGCGAAACGGTGCTGGCCGAGCAGGGCAACATCGACACCGTGAACCATGCCGAGAGTACGCTAGCCCGCACAGCGGCGGCCAACTACCCCGGCGCCTACCTGGCCCAGTGCACCCTGGTCACCACCTTCGAGCCCTGCGCCATGTGCGCGGGCACCATCTACTGGGCGGGAATCGGCCGCGTGCTGTATGGCGCCGAAGAAACCGCCCTGCTTGCCCTGACCGGCGACCACCCCGACAACCCCACACTGGCCTTGCCCTGCCGCACGGTTTTTGCCAGCGGCCAGCGCCCCACCGAGGTGCTGGGCCCGCTTCCCACGCTGCAGGACGAGATCACGGCACTGCACCACGATTTTTGGCAAAAATAGCCCCCAGCGCTTTATCAGCAAGCGCAATTAGCTCTTCTTTTAATAGCAAAAGACACTACCACCCGGAGCGCAGGCACCCTGCCGCTATACTGCGCGCCCCCTTTGGATGACCGCAGGACTCCCTGGCATGCGCTTGACCGTTTTTTTCCGCCTTCTGGCACTTTGGACCGCCGCTGGGCTGGCCGCATGCGGTGGCACAGCCCCCACCCAACCAGCGGCGGGCGGTGGAGGCATCCCTGCCGCTGCGACCACCACGCCCCCTATTCGGATTGGCATCGCCCTGGGCGGTGGCGCGGCCAAGGGCTTTGCGCACATCGGCGTGATCAAGATGCTGGAGGCCAACGGCCTGGCACCCGCTGTGGTCTCGGGCACCAGTGCAGGCAGCGTGGTGGGCGCGCTGTACGCCAGCGGCATGAACGCCTTCGAGATGCAGGAAAAGGCCGTGGCGCTGGATGAAGCCAAGATCCGCGACCTGCAGCTGTCGTCCGGCGGGCTGGTGCTGGGTCAGAAGCTCGAAGACTATGTGAACGAGCAGGTGCGCCGCAAGCTGCTGGAGCAGATGGCCAAACCCTTCGTGGCCGTGGCCACGCGGCTCGAAGACGGCGAGCGCACCCTGTTTTCACGCGGCAACACCGGCCAGGCAGTGCGCGCATCCAGCAGCGTGCCCGGTGTGTTCCAGCCCGTCACCATCGGCAAGTACCACTTCGTGGACGGCGGCATCGTGAGCCCTGTGCCGGTCGATGCTGCCCGCCAGCTGGGCGCCGACATCGTGATCGCAGTGGATATCTCCAACAAGGCCCGGGGCCAGACGCCGGGCAACATGCTGGGTGCGCTGAACCAGTCGATTGCCATCATGGGCCAGAAGCTGGGACAGGCCGAGCTGGCGCGGGCGGACGTGATCATCCGCCCCCAGGTGCTGGACATCGGCGCCGCCGACTTCAGCCAGCGCGCCAATGCCATCGTCGAGGGCGAAAAAGCCGCCCTGGCCGTGATGCCGCAGATCCGCGAGCGCGTGGCCCAGCTGCAGGCCGAGCGAGCGCGGGCTGCACAACTGGCGCAGGAGAAGGTGCGGGAGACGGAGTACAAGGACTGCATGGACAAGCGCAGCCGGTTGCAAAAGATTGCTGGCTTGGCCAAGCTGGACGATTCCTGCCCCACGCCCAAGTAGCACGGCAGGCAGTGGCCTGGGCCCGCGAGCCCCTGGAGACCGGCGCAACCGACCTGGCCAACAACCTGGTGCGCGCAGGCGTGCGCGTGGTGCAAGCCATGGGTGTGCCCGATGCGCGACGCGCCGGGCCGCCCCAAGCTAGCGCGCACCCCCTTGGGGGGCAGCGAGGACACGAAGTGCCGAGCGTGGGGGCCGTATTGCAGCCGCTGGATACCGAGGCCGATGCCATCGTGGTGGCCCTGAAGTCGCGCACCATTCCGAAGGACGAAGCCATCGCCCAGTCGCTGGCTGCCCTGCAATGGCTGCAAGCCCAGGGCGCCGAGCAGATCTACTTCAAATACTGCTCCACCTTTGACAGCACGGCCGAAGGCAACATCGGCCCCGTAACCGACGCGCTGATGCAGGCCCTGGGCACCGACTTCACCATCGCCACGCCCGCCTTCCCCGACAACAAGCGCACCGTGTTCAAGGGCTACCTGTTTGTGGGCGATGTGCTGCTGAACGAGAGCGGCATGCAAAACCACCCGCTCACGCCCATGACCGACCCGAACCTGGTTCGCGTGCTGCAGGCACAAACAAAGAGCCGCGTGGGCCTGATCGACCACAGCGTGGTCGCACAGGGCGAGGCCGCCATCCGCGCGCGCATCGACCACCTGAAGGCCGAGGGTGTGCGCATGGCCGTGGTGGATGCGGTGTCCAACGCCGATCTGCTGCGCCTGGGGCCCGCGCTCAAGGGCATGCCGCTGGTCACCGCAGGCTCGGGCGTGGCCATTGGCCTGCCGGGCAATTTTGGCGTGGCCCCCAGCAACGAGGCAGCCCGCCTGCCTGCAGCACAAGGGCTGCAGGCCATTGTGTCGGGCAGCTGTTCGGTAGCCACCAACCAGCAGGTGATGGATTTCATCCAGGCAGGCCAACCCGCTCTGGCCATCGACCCGCTGCGCATCGCCGCAGGCGTGGACGTGGCCGCCGAAGCGTTGGCCTGGGCGGAAGGCCACATCGGCCAAGGCCCGGTGCTGGTGTATTCCACCGCCGAGCCCTCGGCTGTGCGCGCCATTCAAGGCAAGCTGGGTTCCGAGAAAGCCGGTGCCATGGTGGAAGAAACCATTGCCGCCATTGCACGCGGCCTTGTGCAGCGCGGTGTACGCCAGCTCATCGTGGCGGGCGGTGAAACATCCGGCGCCTGCGTGCAGGCCCTGGGCATCACGCAAATGCGCATTGGCGCGCAGATTGACCCCGGCGTGCCGTGGTGCCATGCGGTGGCACCCGACGCCAAGGATGGGCTGCACATCACGCTGAAGTCGGGCAATTTCGGCAGCACCGACTTTTTCACCAAGGCTTTTGCACAATTGCAGGCATGACCTCTCCCCCCGCCTTCATGGATGAAGCCTTAGCCCGCAACGAAATCTGCCGCGTGGGCCGCAGCCTGTTTGAGCGGGGCTATGTGCATGCCACCGCAGGCAACATCAGCGTGCGCCTGACCGATGGTTACCTCATCACCCCCACCGATGCCTGCCTGGGCACCCTGCAGCCCGAGCGGCTGGCGCGCCTGGACGCACAAGGCCAGCAGGTGGCGGGCGACCGGGCCAGCAAGACCATTGCGCTGCACCGGCAGATTTACGAGGCCTCGGCATCGACTGCGGCCCCGGCGCGCTGCGTGATCCATACGCACAGCACGCATCTGGTGGCTTGCTCGCTGCAAGCCGACATGACGGCCAACGGTCCGCTGGGGCCTGACGCGCAATTGCTGCCTCCCATCACGCCCTACTTCGTCATGAAGGTGGGCCGCGTGCCGCACATCCCCTACCACCGCCCTGGCGACCCGGCTGCCGCGGCACTGGTGGCGCAGACCATTGGCCGCTATGCCGCACAGGGCAGCCCTGTGCGCGCGGTGATGCTGGCGCGCCTGGGGCCCAACGTGTGGCATGACACGCCCGCCGCCGCCATGGCCGTGCTGGAGGAACTGGAAGAAACCGCCCGCCTGTGGATGCTGTGCAGGCCCCACCCAACCCCGCTGACCGAGCCCCAGATCGAGGAGCTGCGCCAGAGTTTTGGAGCGCACTGGTAACTGGGTGCTGCGTTTGCGGCTTGGGGCGAAAGAACACACACAAGGAGACACACCATGACCCTTTCTTTCTGGCGCAAAGCCTTCGCCCCCATGCTGCTGGGTGTGCTGGCCACAGGCGGCGCATCGGCTGCGGACTACCCCGCCCCCCAGCATGGCGAGTGGGTCGTCAAGGACTTCCGCTTCCACACTGGCCAGACCTTGCCCGAACTCAAGCTGGCCTATTCCACCGTGGGCGAGCCCACCGGAGAGCCCGTGCTGGTGCTGCATGGCACCAATGGCTCTGCAGAGAGCATGCTCACGCCCGGCTTTGCAGGCACGCTGTTTGGCCCCGGCCAGCCGCTGGATGCGCGCAAGCACTTCATCATCCTGCCGGACGCCATCGGCACAGGCCGCTCCAGCAAGCCGTCGGACGGCCTGCGCGCCGCCTTTCCGGCCTACAACTATGACGACATGGTGCAGGCCCAGTACCGCCTGCTGACCGAACACCTGGGCGTGCGCCATGTGCGCGCCATCATCGGCAACTCCATGGGCGGCATGCACACCTGGGTATGGGCCCAGCGTTACCCCGAATTCATGGACATAGCCGTGCCCATGGCCTCACTGCCCGCAGCCATGTCGGGCCGCAACTGGATGATGCGCAAATTGCTGGTCGACGCCATCCGCAACGACCCCGAATGGCAGGGCGGCAACTACACCCGCCAGCCCCGCAGCCTGCAGTTTGCGTCGGTGTTCTTTGGCACGGGCACCAACGGGGGCAACCAGGGCCTGCAAAAGCTGGCCCCCAACCGCGCTGCGGCCGATGCGCTGGTGGAGCAGCGCCTCAAAGCCCCTTTCCGTGGCGATGCGAACGACCACATCTACCAGTGGGAAGCCTCGCGCGACTACGACCCCGAGCCCGGGCTGGAACGCATCGCAGCGCGCGTGCTGGCCATCAACTCGGCAGACGATGAGCGCAATCCGCCCGAGCTGGGTGTGCTGGACAAAGCCATCGCCCGTATCCCGCACGCCCAGGCCTACGTGATCCCTGCCAGCGCCGACACCCTCGGCCACAGCACGGTGGGCATGGCGCGCTTTTACCAAGACCGGCTGGCGCAGGTGCTCACCACCGCACCGCGCCGCTGACCCTTATTCCGTTTCCAAATCATTCGTGTCTAGGCGCGAAGCCGCAGACAGTGCTGTAGCACGGCAAGGCGAAGCAACAACGACACGGATGATTTAGAGACGGAATTGTTTTTCAGGAACTTTTTCATGCCACGCTTTGCCGCCAACCTGTCCATGCTCTACAACGACGTGGACTTTCTCGACCGCTTTGCCGCCGCTGCCCGCGATGGCTTCAAGGCGGTGGAGTACCTCTTTCCCTACGCCTACCCTGCGCAAGAACTTGCCACACGGCTGCAAGCCAACGGCCTGCAGCAGGTGCTGTTCAACGCGCCACCCGGCAACTGGGACGCGGGCGAACGCGGGCTGGCCTGCCTGCCGGGGCGTGAGGCAGAATTCCGCGAAGGCATTGCCAAAGCTGTTGAATACGCCAAGGCCTTGCAATGCCCCCGCATCCACGTGATGGCCGGGCTGGTGCCCCAGGGTGCGGACGCGGCCACCGTGCGCGCCACCTACATCACCAACGTGCGCTACGCCGCCGAGCAGGCTGCGCCCCATGGCATCCAGATCCTGCTGGAGCCCATCAACGGCCGCGACATGCCTGGCTTCTTCCTGAGCCGCCAGGACCAGGCCCACGCGCTGATCGCCGAGATCGGCGCCACCAACGTCAAGGTGCAGATGGACCTGTACCACTGCCAGATCGTGGAAGGCGACCTGGCCATGAAGGTGCGCCAGTACCTGCCCACCGGCAACGTCGGCCACTTCCAGATTGCCGGTGTGCCCGAGCGGCACGAGCCCGATGTCGGCGAGGTGAACTACACCTACCTGTTCAAGCTGCTGGACAGCCTGGGCTATGACGGCTGGATTGGCTGCGAATACCGCCCCGCACGTGGCACGGCAGCCCACGCCACCAGCGACGGGCTAGGCTGGCTCAAGCCCTGGCTGTAGCAAGCGCCATGGCACGCGCTATGGCACGCGATATGGCACTCACTATGGCGCCGGGCTGCAAACAACCCCCGATGCACGCGGCAAATTTGCTATGTTATTCATAGCATATAGCGCTTGCCAGATAAGCGCCAAAGCCATTTTTTATCAATATTTATTGGAAAAGTTGGCACTGATGCGCTGGCGCAGGTATTCGGCACCGGTGATGGGCGGGTACTTCTTTGCGGGGCCTTCGATGACTGCGTCCTCGTTGGCTTGGCAGAAGAAGGCCAGGCTGTAGCGAGCGCCCTGGTATTCGTGCGGCAGGGGGTTGCGCACGCGGTGGAAGTTGCTGGGCAGCAGGTCGTCGCTCCAGCGCATGAGCATGTCGCCGATGTTGCAGGTGATCACGCCCTCGGCGGGCTCCACGCTGGTCCATTGGCGGCCTTCGGCCTCCTTGCCCGGCAGCACCTGCAAGCCGCCCTGGCCGGGGCGCTGGAACAGCAGGGTCAGGCAGTCGAAATCGGTGTGGGCACCGGCGCGCCACAGGCCCAGTTCGTCCTGGAGTGCGGGGTCCACCGCAAAGTAATGCAGCATGCGCAGCGTGCTCTGGTAGGTGGGCAGCTCGGGGTTGTGGGCGTGGGTGAAGAAGTTCGCATCAAAGCCCAGCTTGTGCGCAAAGCACGACAGCAGGCGCATGCCCACCCCCCAGCACTGGCGCTCAAAGGCCAGCGTGGCGGCCTGAAAGCCCGGCAGCTCGGCCTCAGAGGGCCACAAGCCTGCCATGCGTGGGCGCGTGACCTGGTAGGACTCCTTCTGGTCCGGCGTACGGGTGGATGGGCGGATCTGCGCCTTGTGCTCCCAGCCCGCATTGCGCGACAGGGGCCACTGCGCCTTGGTGCCCTGGGGCTGGTCGAAGAAGGCCTCAGCGCGTGCAAAGGCGGCACGGATGTCCTCGATGGGGATGCCGTGGTTTGTGACCTGAAAAAAGCCGATATCGATCGACGCGCTCCACAGCTGCTCGGCGATTTCGTGCTTGCGCTCCTCGAAGCGGGAGATGTCGATACAGCGCACTTCGCGCGTGGAGATCTCGCCGTCCATCGCGCCGCCCATGCGCGATTCTTTCTCCAGCTCGCCCAGCACATCAGGGGCAACGGTGGCTTCGTAGACGGGGGAGATGGTGAGGGTTGCGGGGGTGGCAATGCTCTGCATGGTGTCTGTGTCCTCGTTGGATCAATGGCAAACAAGGCACATGGCAGGCCGCACGGAGTAAAGAAGAAGCAGCACGGTGCCATGTGGGTCTTGAAGGGAACAATGGCAACGGCTCGCAGCCTGCACGGGCCACCAAACGGCACACGCACTGCACGCAAGCCGCCACCGGCTTCAAGAGCAATGACCCGCCAGCCGTTTCGCGCAAAGCAAATCTGCTGAACTGAACGCTTCTACTCTCGGCACGGATGCAAGCAAACGGCGGGCCAGCGGCAGCGCCCAGGGCATACCCTGCAACACCGCTGGCCAGGATGCGCCCGTTTCACCAATCCGGGGCGAAGCCGCACCAGGGCAGCGCGGCGCCATTGCACCAGCGCCTGGCACCCGCCCTCGGTGCATTCACCGGTCCACCCGTCTCCCCATGCACCCAGGGCCCGCCACAGGCTGGCGCCAGGGCAAAGCGTGTGCAGACAGCTGCAGCCGTGCTGCACGCCGCTGCGTTGTCGCAGCACCGGGCATACATCCTGCATCAGCCCCTGCCGAGTAGAAGCGTTCAGCGCTGCCACCCCATTGGATGGTGGCGCCCGGAAATTGCTCAGTTCGACCCGGTCCTGCGGCGGCACACGCCTGCGGGCCCGGTGCCTTCCAACGAACCTGGGCCTCCACCATGCTGATGCAACGCCGCCGCTTTCTTGCCACCACCCTCGCCTCTTCCATCGCCGCCACACTGGGCGCACCTGCCGTGCACGCGCAGGGCGCGCTCACCCCGCTCAAGTTCACGCTCGACTTCCGCGTGACCAGCCAGACCTCGCCCTTCTTCCTGGCGCAGGCCAAGGGCTACTACAAAGAGGAAGGCCTGGACGTGACCATCGACGTGGGCGCAGGCTCGGTCGCCTCGATCACGCGCGTGGCCAGCGGCGCCTATGACCTAGGCCTGGGCGACATCAGCTCGCTGGCGGAGTTCCACGCGCAGAACGCCGACACGCCGGTGCAGGCCATCTACCAGTACTACAACCGCGCGCCCTTCGTCATCATTGGCCGCAAGGACCGGGGCATCACCACCGACTTCCACTCGCTCAAGGACAAGAAGGTGGCTGCCGCTGCGGTGGAATCCACACGCCGCAGCTGGCCCATGGTGGCCCGCGCGCTCAAGACCCCGCCCGAGCTGTTCAGCTGGGTAACCACCGAGTTCAGCGCGCGCGACAACGTGGTGGTGCGCGGTGATGTCGATGCAGCCACCTACTTCCACGACTCGGCCGTGTCGCTGTTCGCACGCCTTGCACCCAAGGACCTGTCGGTGCTCGAATACAGCAAGGCGGGCCTGCACCTGTACGGCAACGCCATCCTGGCAGGCAAGCTGCTGCAGGAGAAGCCCGAGGCGGCCAAAGCCTTCCTGCGCGCAAGCAACCGCGCGCTGCGCGAGACACTGGCCAACCCCGAGGCTGCGTTTGCCGCCATCAAGGCGCGCGAGGCTATTCTGAACATGGAGGTGGAGCGCGAGCGCTGGGCCATCACGCGCCAGTACCTGCAAACCGCCGAATCGCAGGCCGTGGGGCTGGGCAGCGTGCAGCCCTCCGTGCTGGCACACCAGATCGAGGAGGTGAGCGCCGTATTCAACCTGGCGCGCAAACCCACGCCGGAGCGCGTTTTCAACCCCGGATTCCTGCCCGCACTGGCCGACCGCAAGGTGGCGGCATGAACCGCACGGCACGCCAAGACCTGCTGCCGCGGGAGGCCACTCTGGACGAGCGCGACGGCACATACCTGCGCCAAGCCATCACCCTGGCCGACAAGGCCCGTACGCGCGGCAACCGCCCTTTTGGTGCCCTGATCGTGGGGGCCGACGGCAGCGTGCTGGCTGAGGCCTGGAACTCCACCGGCGAGAACGGAGACTGCACCGCACATGCAGAGACTTCGGCGGTGCGCCTGGCCAGCCCCGCGCACAGTCGGGAGACCTTGTCCGGCGCCACGCTGTACTCATCGGCCGAGCCCTGCGTGATGTGCGCGGGCGCCATCTACTGGGCCAACATCGGGCGCGTGGTGTACGGCATCGACGCGGTGCGCCTGCGCTTGTTCCGCGGCGAGCGGCTCGATCAGCGCGACGCCGAGCTGTCTTGCCGCGATGTGTTCAACAGCTCGCCCCATCCCATCGAGTGCCTGGGGCCCGCACTGATCGAAGAATCGTCCAGCTCGCACCAGGGCGCGTGGAAGATCTGAGGTAAACACCCCCTGAGTCGCTTCGCGCCCTCCCCCTCTCTCATCTCGCTACGCGACTCGGGAGGGGGACGCTCCCAGCATGGCGGGGCGGGCCTTGCGCGGGAGCACAGGCCTTGGTCGCGCCAGTCTCACGCGCCCTGGGTACAGCACAGCGCGATGAACAACCGATACCTGTTGCAGAAAGGCATGCATACATGTCACACATTGTTCATGGCATGCCAAATGCATAGCGGTGGCCATACCAACCGATCACCTTGACGGAGACACCCCATGCATGCCCTGCTGGCCGCCATGCCACCCCAACCGTTCGGCGAGCCTGCCGACATCGACGACACCGATGGTACCTACCTGCGCAAGGCCATCGCCTGGTCATGTACGGCGCGGGCGCGCGGCAACCGGCCCTTCGGGGCCATCGTGGTCGGTGCCAGCGGGCAACTCCTGGCCGAGGCCTACTGCAACACCACCGAGACGGGCGACTGCACCGGCCACGCCGAGACTAATGCTGTGCGGCAGCTCAGCCCACACGTGGGCCGCGATGCACTGTCCAGGGCCACGCTGTATTCATCGGCCGAGCCCTGCGTGATGTGTGCGGGCGCCATCTTCTGGTCCGGCATTGGGCGCGTGGTGTTTGGCATTGATGCCGAACGCCTGCGCGTGTTCCGGGGCGAACGTGCCGAGCAGCGCGACGCCGAGCTGTCGTGCCGCGACGTGTTTGCCGCTTCGCCCCACGCCATCGAATGCATAGGCCCCGCACTGATCGAAGAAGCCAGCGCACCGCACATCGGGTTCTGGAAGGTCTGAACCGTTTCCGGTGCGGGCAGAATCTGCGACGCACACTCTGCCAACTTCCATGCCTCGCACCCAAGCCATGATCGAATCCGAAGCCGATGCCGCCTCTGGCGCGCTGCTCAGCCGCGCCAAACAGGGCCGCGAACGCATCCTGGGCGCCATCCGCGAAGCGGCCGTTGCCGAATTCAGCCGCCATGGTTTCAAGGGCGCATCCACCAAGGCCATTGCCGAGCGCGCGGGCCTGACCAAGCCGCAGCTGCATTACTACATCGCCAGCAAGGAAGAGCTGTATGAAGAGCTGCTGTACTCGGTGCTCAACGGCTGGTCGGGCGCCTTCATCTTTGATGCCAACAGCAACGACCCCAAAACCGTTCTGAGCAGCTACGTGCGCAAGAAGCTCGACTATGCGCTGGACAACCCGGGCCTGTCGCGCATCTTCACCACCGAGGTGCTGGGCGGTGGGCGCAACCTGGGCAAATACTGGCCCGTGGCCGTGAAGTCCACCCAGCAGAAGGTGGACCTCATCAACCGCTGGATTGCCGAGGGCCGCATGCGCGCCGTCAACCCCACGCTGCTGCTCATGCAGATCTGGGGCATGACGCAGCACTACGCCGATTACGGCGTGCAGGTGCACATCATGCTGGGCCTGGCGCCCGACGAACCCATCGACCGCGAGCCCATCGTACGCGAACTCACCAGCTTTGTGCTGCTGGGTTGCGGCCTCGCACCAGACTAAGGCTCCCTGCCCATTTCTGGGCGCCCCTTCGGTGACAAGGGGCGTATCCAGGGCGATGTGCACCAGCACGCTGCGCCAAAAAGCAGCTTTGGATCCGCGTTGATACACCACAAAGACGTTTGACCGGTCTTTGTGGCTGGCACAGCCTTTGCAATAGTTTGACCAATCGATCAAATCACATGGTCAAACAATGCAGACAGCCCCTGACACCGCCAGCGCCACCCGCACAGAACACACGTTCGAGCTGATCCTGCAGCGCAGCCAGACGCGCCTGCCCGTCGCCCCCGGCGAGAGCATGGCCGACGTGCTGCAGCTCGCTGGCGTGCCGCTGGACACCCTGTGCGAGCAGGGCGTGTGCGGCACCTGCGTGACCCGCTGGCTGGACGGCGAGCCCGACCACCGCGACAGCTGCCTGAGCGCTGCAGAGCAAGCCACCCATCTCGCTGTGTGCTGCGCGCGCAGCCACGGGCCCACGCTCACGCTCGACCTCTGAACTTCAACAACCAGGAAGCCCCGCCATGCGCATCCTTGTGATCTATTGCCACCCGGTAGAGACCAGCTACAACGCCGCCCTGCACACCGAGGTGGTGCAGCAGCTGCGCGGTGCGGGCCATGAGGTGGACGACTGCGACCTGTACGCCGAGGGCTTCAACCCCGTGATGACACGCGAGGAGCGCCTGGGCTACCACGAGGTGCCCAGCAACCAGTTGCCCGTGCAGGGCTATGTGGACCGCTTGCTCTGGGCTGAGGCGGTGGTCTTCTGCTTTCCCACCTGGTGCTTTGGTATGCCTGCGATGCTCAAGGGCTTTTTCGACCGCGTGCTCATGCCCGGCGTGGCCTTTGACATCAGCGACCCGCACAACGTCAAACCCTCGCTCACGCACATCCAGCGCATCTCCGCCGTGGTCACCTACGGCCGCCCCCGCTGGACAGCCCTGTTCATGGGCGACCCGCCGCGCAAGTCCATCACCCGCTACATGCGCCTGCTCACGGGCGGCAAGGCGCGGGTGGACTACCACGCCTACTACCACATGAACGTGGCCACACCGCCACGACTGGCGGCCTTCAAGGCCCGCGTGGGCCAGGCCATGGCGCGCTTTGCATAAGACCACGTTCCAAGGGCCACGGCATGCACGCATCCAACACTCCCGACCACATCCTGCGCGCTAGGTTGCCGCGCTGGCTGCTGCCCACCGCGTGGCCGCAGCAAGGTCATCAGCCCGCACTGGCCGACCTGCATCTGGCCCAGGGCCGCATCGTGCAGATGCTGCCCCACGGCACCCAGCCTGCGCTACACGGCACGGTGTGGGACGTGGCTGGCGCACTGGTGCTGCCGGGCCTGGTCGATGCCCACACGCACTTGGACAAGGCCTTCACCCTGCCGCGCATGGGCGTGGTCAAACCCGGCCTGCTGGGCGCCATCGAGGCCATGATGGTGGACCGCCAAGGCTGGACCGAGGTCGACATCCACACCCGCGCCAGCCGTGCCCTGCAATGGGCTTACGACGCAGGCACGGTGCACCTGCGCACCCACTGCGACTGGTGGGAGCCCGACGCGCAGCCACTGGCCTGGAACGTGTTGCGCGCACTGGCCCACGACTGGGCCGACCGCATCACGCTGGAGCGCGTGAGCCTGATCCCCTTACACCTGTATACGGACCGCAGCGCCGCCATGCGGCTGGCCGCCACCGTGGCCGCCAGTGGCCCCGGCGCATTGCTGGGCGGCTTTGTGCATTCCACCAACTGGGACCCGCAGGCCCTGCGCCACCTGCTGGAAGCCGCACAACACCACGGCCTGAACGTGGACCTGCATGTGGACGAAGAACTGCACCCTGGCGCCCAGGGCTTGGCGACCACGGCCGCACTGCTCAAGGAGCTGCGCTTCGACGGCCATGTGGTCTGCGGCCACACCTGCGCCCTGGCCGCACAGGACGAGGCCACGGCCCTCGCCACGCTCGACGCGGTAGCGCAAAGCCCCATCACGCTGGTCACGCTGCCCATCACCAACTTGCTGCTGCAAGATGCCACCACTGGTCGCACGCCGCGCCAGCGCGGCCTGACGCTGGTGAAGGAAGCCCGTGCACGCGGCATCCCGGTGCTGGTGGCGAGCGACAACGTGCAAGACCCGTTCTGCCCTGTGGGCAGCTTTGACCCGCTGGAAGCCCTGGCCACGGGCGTGCTGGCGGCGCAGCTGGAGGCACCGTTTGACCAATGGAGCGAGTCGCTGTGCCGCACCGACTGGCTGCGCACCGGCCGCACTGGCACCACTGCGCTGCCGCTGCAGCCTGGCACGGTGGCTGACCTGCTGGTCTTCACCCAGGCCGACCACTGGGGCTTTCCATCGCGCACACAAGGCGCGCAGGGCCGCGTGGTGCTGCGCCAGGGCCGCGTCGCCAGCGGCCATGCACCGGCTGCCTGGCATGTGCCCACCCAAGTGCCCACCACCGAATCCGCAAGGAGCCTCGCATGAGCCCCACACCTGCAACCGCACCCGGCATCGCCCAACCCCTGGCCCGCTACGCCGCGTGGCGCCGCGCAGGCGACTTCATCTACCTGAGCGGGATCATCGCCGTGGACCCTGCCGCCAGCCGCATCGTGCGCGGCTACGACGACATCCCCCGTGAGGCCGCCACGCTGATTGGCCGCACGGGCGAGTTCAGCAGCGACATCAAGGAGGGCCCCATCCTCGCGCAGAGCTGGTATGTGCTCGACCGCATCCGCCAGACCATCGAGGCTGCAGGCGGCCAGATGTCCGACGTTTTCAAGCTGGTGCAGTACTTCAAGAACCTGGACCACTTTCCGCAGTACAGCCGCGTGCGCAAGCTGTTCTTCCCCGGCGAGCCCCCCGCATCCACCGTGGTGGAAGTGAGCGGCATGTTGCCCACGCCCGACATCCTCATCGAGGTGGAGGCCACGGCCTACCTCCCCTTGCGCTGACAACGCCTTCCTTCACGAAAGAACCACCCATGCTGCACGGCTACAACCCACCCCATCGCTACCTTCCCTACCTGAGCTGGACAGAAATTGCCGACCTGCCAGACAAGGAGAACACCGTCATCGTGCTGCCCACGGGCGCCACCGAGCAGCACGGCCCGCACCTGCCCTGTGCGGTGGATACGGTGATCAGCGCGGGCGTGGTGGGCCATGCGCTGGCGCGCCTGCCGGCCGATGTGCCTGCGTTTGCGATGGCCCCCATCACCTACGGCAAGTCCGAAGAGCACCTGCACTTCCCGGGCACGGTCACGCTGAGCGGCGAGACCCTGCTGGCCACCATGAACGAGGTGGGCGAATCGGTGTACCGCGCGGGTTTTCGCAAGCTGCTGTTCGTCAACGGCCACGGCGGCCAGCCGCAGGTGATGGAGATGTGCGCGCGCGAGCTGCGCCTGCGCCATGGTGACTTCATTGTGGTGCCCAGCTTCACCTGGCGGGTGCCGCACATAGCGGGCAAATTCCTCTCCGACAAGGAAAAACGCCTGGCCATGCATGCAGGCCACGGCGAAACCGCACTGATGCTAGCCCTGGCCCCCGACACCGTGCACATGGAACGCGCGGTGGTCAACTACCCGCCCGTTTTTGACTCGCCCCTGCTCTCGCCCGACGGTCGCCCCGCCTGCGCCTGGAGCGCACGCGACTTCGGCCCCAGCGGAATCATTGGCGACCCGCTGCCCGCCACCGCCGAACAGGGCCACGCCATCCTCGATTCGCTGGCCGTGAGCTGGGCCGCAGCCATCACCGAACTGCACAAGCTGCAGTGGGCACCGCGCGCTGAGCCCACCTGGGGCCGTGCCCATCACACCGGGCACATCGAGCACCCGTCCGCACTGGCCTGAAACCTGCGAACGCCACCGCAAACCCCTTTCTCCTTTCCCTTCGTTGTTCCTTCGTTCCACCTCCACCACCCTACCGGAGTACCACCATGATGAAGACCGCCTCCCGCCTTTCCAAAATGGGTGCAGCCGCCCTGCTCGCTGTGGGTGCCGTTGGCACCATGTCGGGCACTGCCCAGGCGCAAGAGAAGTTCACTTACATGACCAACTGGTACGCGCAGGCCGAGCATGGCGGCTTCTACCAGGCGGTGGCCACGGGCCTGTACAAAAAATACGGGCTGGACGTGACCATCAAGATGGGCGGCCCGCAGGTCAACATCGTGCAGATGATGGCCGCAGGCCAGGCCGAATGCGTGATGGGATCGAGCGACCTGCAGATGATCCAGATGCGTGAAGGCGGCGTGCCCGTGGTCAACGTGGCGGCGGTGTTCCAGAAAGACCCACAGGTGCTTATTGCCCACGAGGATGTGAAGAAATTCGAAGACCTCAAGGGCAAGACCATCCTCATCGCCTCGTCGGCCCAGCGTGGCTACTGGCCCTGGCTCAAGGCCAAGTACGGCTTCACCGATGCGCAGACGCGCCCCTACACCTTCAACATCCAGCCCTTCGTGGCCGACAAGAACAGTGCCCAGCAGGGCTACCTGACGTCCGAGCCGTTTGCCATTGCCAAGGCGGGCGTCAAGGCCAACACGCTGATGTTCAGCGACCATGGCTACCCCGCCTACGCCACCACCATCTCGTGCATGGAAAAGACAGTGAAGGACCGCAGCGCCGCCGTGGACTCGTTCGTGAAAGCCTCGATGGAAGGCTGGAAGAGCTACCTGGCAGACCCCGCCCCGGCCAACGCGCTCATCAAAAAGGACAACCCCAACATGACCGACGAGCAGCTCGCCTACAGCGTGGCCAAGCTCAAGGAGTTGGGCATGGCCACCGGCGGCGACGCAGCCACGATGGGCATCGGCATCATGACCGACGCGCGCGCCAAGGCCAGCTACGACTTTCTGGTGGACGCCAAGCTCATCGACCCTGCCAAGGTGAAGCTGGCCGAGACGTACACCACGTCGTTCGTAAAAGACCTCAAGGTTCTGCCCTGATTCGGTTCACGGGCTTCCATCCCCCCAACCGTTCACGCTGAGCCTGTCGAAGCGCCGCGCAAGGCTTCGACAGGCTCAGCCCGAACGGTGGGTGGTGTGAAGCCCGGTGGATCAGACGCGCTCCAGCTGCCACCCCAGCCCTGACACAGCCGCCGCACCCCACCCCACGGCCGCATCCATCGAAAGGCGACCATGACATCCCCCGCTGAATCTCCGCCGCTGGTGCACACCCCGACGCCAGCCACCTATTCCACACCCGCCGTGGAGGTGCTCTCGGCCGAAAAAACCTACCCCAATGGCACCCAGGCCCTGCTGCCGGTGGACCTGACCATTGAGGAAGGCGAATTCGTCACCCTGCTCGGCCCCTCGGGCTGTGGCAAGAGCACGTTGCTGAAAATGGTGGCGGGCCTGCTGGAACCCACCGACGGCCGCCTGCACCTGTGGCGCAAGCCCGTGGCACAGCTGGACGATAGCGGCAAGAAGATGGCCTTCGTATTCCAGTCGCCCACGCTCATGCCTTGGGCCAGTGTGCAAACCAATGTGCGCCTGCCGCTGGACCTGGCGGGCGTGGCGCGTGCCGAGGCCGATGCGCGTGTGACCGAAGCACTGGCGCTGGTGGGGTTGTCAAAGTTTGCCCACGCGCTGCCCCGTGCGCTGTCGGGCGGCATGCAGATGCGCGTATCGATTGCGCGCGGCCTGGTCACCCAGCCCGACCTGCTGCTGATGGACGAGCCCTTTGGCGCGCTGGATGAAATCACGCGCCACAAGCTCGACGCCGACCTGTTGGATCTGTGGCGCAAGAAGAAGCTCACGGTGATCTTTGTGACGCACTCGATCCACGAGGCGGTGTTCCTCTCCAGCCGCGTGGTCATGATGGCCGCGCGCCCCGGTCGCGTGGTCGAAGAGTTCCGCATCGACGCGCCCTACCCACGCACGGTCGACTTCATGGTGTCGCCCGAATTCAGCCGCTACGCGAAGCTGCTGCAGGACAGCCTGCTGCGCGCCAGCGTGGACACCGAGGAGATCGTGGCATGAGCACCCCCTTTCCTTCCGCATCCATCGCGTCGCCGGTGCCATCCCCTGGGGTGACATCCAGCCCCGCAGCCCCTCGCTCGGCACCCGCGCAAGCCGCCGCTGCCAAGCCGGCCCCCAAAGCCGCCCCCAAGCGCACGCCGCTCATGGCCCAGCCCCGCGTGCAGCGTGTGGTGTACCCCGTGCTGGTTGGCCTGGTACTGATCGCGCTGTGGCAAGGCCTGGTCACGGCCATGGAGCTGCCGCCCTACCTGGTGCCCTCGCCCATCCTGATGATGAAGACGCTGTTCACCGACTGGGCCGCCCTGGGCGGCTCGCTGTGGGTCACTGTCAAGATCACGGTGCTGGCCTTTGTGGTGGCCACGGTGGCGGGCGTGCTGATCTCGTTCCTGTTTGTGCAAAGCAAACGCATCGAGACCGCACTCTTCCCCTACGCCGTGCTGCTGCAGGTCACCCCCATCGTGGCCGTGGCACCGCTCATCATCATCTGGGTGAAGGACCCGACCGCCTCCATGGTGATCTGCGCCGCACTGGTCGCCCTGTTCCCCATCATCAGCAACACCACGCTGGGCCTGCGCAGTGTGGAGCCGGATCTGCAAAGCTACTTCCAGCTCAACCGCGCCACGCGGCTGCAGACGCTGCTGCGCCTGCGCATCCCCAGTGCGCTGCCCTACTTCTTTGGCGGGCTGCGCATCTCCAGCGGCCTAGCGCTCATCGGCGCGGTGGTGGCCGAGTTTGTGGCGGGCACCGGGGGCCAGGGTGCAGGGCTGGCGTACCAGATCCTGCAGGCAGGTTTTCAACTCAACATCCCGCGCATGTTTGCTGCGCTGCTGCTGATCTCGCTCACCGGTGTCGCCTTGTTCGTGCTGATGGCATGGCTGACGCGCGTAGCACTCGGTGGCTGGCACGCCAGCGAAAACAGCATGGACTAACCCCCTGAGCCGCTGCGCGTCTTCCCCCAAGGGGGACGCCGCCCCTGCGGCGGGGCGGCCCTTGCACGGCGGCACTGGCAGGGGACCGCGCATTCGACGCCTTGGGGTGGCGCGTGACGCTTTGAACCACCAAGCCATCCTTCCACGACAACCGCCCTGCGCGATCACGCGCGGCACGGGCTTCCTTTTGCCCAAAACGGCCACCAGCGGCCAAGGAGATACCGACATGACCACCACCGCCCACCAACTGCCCGACCTGCTGCCCGACCTCGACTGGATTGCCGACCCGCTGCGCGTGGGCCGCCTCTCGCAGGACTTTGCCTGGTTCAGCCCCGTGCTCAAACGCGACCTGGCGGGCAAGCGTGGCGACATCGCCGTGCGCCCGCGCACCGAAGACGAAATCCGCCAGGTGGTGGCCGCCTGCGCCAGCGCCAGCATCCCCCTCACCGTGCGCGGCAGCGGCACCGGCAACTACGGGCAAAGCACGCCGCTGCATGGCGGCGTGATCCTGGACCTGTCGGGCTACAACGCCTTTGGCTGGGTGCGCGGCGGCGTGGGCCGCGCGCAGTCGGGCATCCGGCTGGCGGACTTTGACGCGCAGGCCAAGCCCCAGGGGCAAGAGCTGCGCTGGCTGCCCAGCACCTACCGCAGCGCCACGCTGGGCGGGCTGTTTGGCGGCGGCTTTGGCGGCGCTGGCTCCATCAACCACGGCCCGCTGGCCGCGCCCGGCAACGTGCTGGCCGTGCGCGCGATGACGGTGGAGCCCGAGCCGCAGGTCATCGAGTTGCGCGGCCCCGAGGCCATGCTGCTGCACCACACCTACGGCACCAACGGCATCGTGCTGGAGCTGGAGGTGGCCCTGACCCCCGCCGTGGCATGGACCGAATGCATCGCCACCTTCGGGCAGTTCGATGCCGCGCTGGAGTTTGCCGACCGCTTTGGCAGCGCCCCCGGGCTGGAGAAAAAAGAGGTGTGTTTTGTGGCCGCGCCCATCCCGCAATACTTCACCAGCCTGGCCGAGCACCTGCCCGCCGACCAGCACGCCGTGCTGCTGCTGGTGGCCCCGCACTCCGAGGCAGGCATGCGCGACATGGTGGCCCAGCACGGCGGTCAGGTCACCTACCGCAAGACGGCTGACGAAGTGGCCAGCAGCCACAAGACCCTGCTTGAATACACCTGGAACCACACCACCCTGCATGCCCTCAAGGTGGACAAGGGCCTGACCTACATCCAGAGCGGTTTCGCGCCCACGCGCAGGCTGGAGCAAGTCAAGGCACTGGAAGCTGCACTCGGCGGTGAGGTGATGATGCACCTGGAGTTCTTGCGCACCAAGGAAGGCGCCTTCAACTGCAGCGGCTTGCAGATCATCCGCTACACCACCGAAGAACGCCTGAACCAGATCATGCAGATCTACCGCGACCACGGCGTGCAGATCAACAACCCGCACGTGTACATCGTGGAAGACGGCAAGCAGAACCAGCTGGACCCTGCCGTGGTGGGCATGAAGCGCCGCTTCGACCCGCAGGGCCTGCTCAACCCCGGCAAGCTGCGCAGCTGGTATGCGGCCGAGCCCCAGGCTGCAGCCCCTGCCCCCGCGCTCCAGACCGCCTGAGACCCGCCACAGCCACATCTCCACACGCCCCCGGGTTTCCCCCCTCTCCCCTCGCGGGAGAGGGCCGGGGAGAGGGGGCAGCGCCCCCAAGTAGCGCCCCGCCCTCTCCCACCAGGGGAGAGGGAGCCGCAAACCGATCCCGCCCAGCGCAACCATCTGGTCAAAAATGCCCCTTGCGCTTATCCACAGGGCATAATCAGCTACTCATTTAATAGCAAAATACCCGCACCATGCCCTGGCACGCCCGCCTTCAGCTCGACTACACGGCAGAACACAACGCCCGCACGGTAGCCCGCTACGAGCACAACGGCCCGCTGCGCATTCTGCAAAGCCTGTACCCCGAGGGCGACGCCATCTGCCACAACGTGCTGGTGCACCCCCCCGGTGGACTGGTGGGCGGCGACACGCTGGACATCACCACCACCGTGGGCCCCGGCGCCCACGGCCTGGTCACCACGCCCGGTGCCACGCGCTTTTACCGGTCCACCGGCCCGCTGGCGCTGCAGCGCAGCCACCTTACCCTGGCTGAAGGCGCGCGCCTGGAATGGCTTCCGCTAGAGGCCCTGTGCTACAGCGCCTGCCACGCCGAAAACCACCTCACGCTGAACCTCGCCCCCGGCGCCGAGTGCATCGCCTGGGACGTGACCGCGCTGGGCCTGCCCCACGCGGGCCAGCCGTTTGAGCAAGGCCGCTTCACACAGCACCTGGAAGTGCCCGGCCTGTGGCTGGAGCGCGGCGTGATTGATGCCGCCGATGACCGGCTGCTGAGCAGCCCCTTGGGCCTGGCAGGCCACCGCTGTATGGCCAGCCTGTTCTTTGCCGCAGGCACCCCGCTGGACCGCACCCGCCGCGACGCGGCCCTGGACGCGGCCCGTGCAGTGATGGATCAGCACCCCCAGGTCAAAGCCACTGCTGGCGCCACCAGCCCCAACGACCGCATGGTGGTGGTGCGCGTGCTGGCGCCGCAGGTGGAGCCAGCGATGAAGCTGCTCAAGGCGGTGCGGGTGGCTTGGAGGGAGGTGTTGTGGGGGTTGGAGGGGGAGGCGCCTAGGATTTGGGCGATGTAAGGTTGATACCTGCCCAGGTGATACGGATGTAACCCAGCAAGCCGCAGACTCCGCACCTACTCTTTTGTCGGTGGCAAGACTGACTGTTCGCCGCGCACGATAAGGAAATGAGGATGGGAGATTTCACCAAACGAGTTCAGGCAGACAAAGTCCCGAGTCCGCTACGCAGAGGCTTTACGCCGCACGGTTGGCACAAGGAATTCGAAGCACACTCAACTCATGATGACGTTGACAGGAACGTATACGCCACCGGACTAGCCATACATGCGAAGTTGCAGAATATTCGTTCGCGCCTGAAGCTGTCCACATCCTCAAGCCTCAATGCAACGACAAAATTGCGGGCTTTCGTGGCTGCCGTGAATCACAACTTCCTTGTCACTCGCCGCAAAAGTGAAACTGCGATTGCTGAAAAAGGCAAAACGCTCGCGCAAGAGAACCCCAAAGGGTTTCGCGTTGAGAACCTAGCGGCAATCAAGCTCGAACTCCCCGGTGGATGTATGTGGTCGCCAAGTGAGATCGTGGAGAGCCTTGTAGATGGAATTGAGATCCCAGTTCGATTCGCCTTAGCAGCAGCTCCAAACCTTGCTGGCACTCCACGCGCAGACCAAGTCGAGTGGAACGATATTTCGCTTGAACTCAATTTGGGTATTTTCTATCGCCATGCGGAAGATCTATGGAACGACTGTCTCTGGAACGGCTACAAACTTATTGACATAGGCGATCGCAAAGTATTTCTTCCGTCGGGACTTGACATTCACCGGGCCTACAAAATGGGGCTTGCGCGGCGCTTGTCACTCTCAATCGGGTTTACAGCCATGGCGACTCGCTTCTATAGGCAGATGGCTGCCATGGGACAGATTCCAAGAGTACGCGAAGCTCGCAGCATCAGGCGACACGGAAAACGCCAAGTAATTTCAGTTGGATTACCTGAAACTCCAACGCCTGAGCAAGTCGCATTTCTAGTAAGCCAAACTCTAGCGTCAGAACCATATTACGCAGAATTGCTGAATGAATTGCAGCCAAATCTTGCAGGTCTATCCATCCATAAGCTCTTGCTTGCCTGGAGTGCGGTCTCGCGAATCGCCCTCCTGCTTGTTGAAAGCGTTGCGGAAAAGCACACAACGACGTTGTACAAGGATTCTCCGGCACATTCTTGGCTGCCAGAGTACGCACCAGTCCTGCAAATCGATGCACTTGTTAAAGCAGTTGCCGAAATCATCTCAGCAAACCATGCTGAGGCTAGAAGGGCAGTTGATTTCCTGACTTTCAGAGGTTTGACTGGACAGGAAATCTGGGCGCAGCCCCTTATCCCTGTTGGGGCGTCAACGCTTGCTCCAGTATTCGGTGCGATTGACTCGCCAAATCTACGACGCCTTGTTGATGTGTGGATGCGTCAGCTCGGCATTGATCTCGCGAGGCGGGGGCCAGCGTTCGAGGCCCATCTGAGGGCAATGGTGCAGAACGATATCGCCACATCCAGGCTTCTATCTGGATTTGCGTGGAGTACCGCCGACGACTACACATTCAGGCCGACGAACGGGCGAGAGGAGCAAATCGACCTTATCTTCGTTCTAGGCAAAACAGTCATCGTTGCTGAAGCCAAATGCATCCTTGAGCCCACCGATTCCAAAGCCGTCGCTATGCATCGTAGAACAGTGATTGGCGCGGCTAACCAAGCGACCCGTAAATGCCAAGCTCTTGAAGTACATCGCGAAGAGTTCGTTGCGGATATCAAAAGACTTGGCTTTGAGTTGCCAATTGATTTCCAAGCCCTGCCATTGGTCATTGTCAGCACGACCACACACGTTGGCGTAGAAGCTGATGGAGTTCCAGTGGTGGATGAGTTCATCCTTGGCCGTTTTCTGGAGGGCTGGTACGAGGACGTGGCGATAACTGGGGATGAGCTCGCAGTAGTTAAGACGTTAAAAACGATCTTCTACTCAAACACTCCAGAGGCAGAGAAGATAGCGGCCGAGTACTTCTCGTCTCCCCCTCAAATGGAACGCTTCAAGAACGGCATTCGTGGTCGATGGATTCCGGTGCATGCTATTGACCGAAATGACTGGCAAGGCGCTGCACTGGTATTGGAGTGCGTGCCCGACGGAATAGTCAGTACTGAGGCGGATGCTATCGAGAGCAAATAGCGTCGCCCAGTAACCGAAGTCGGATGCCAACTAACCACAAGTGTCAAAGATCGGCAGCGCAGGGCTGCCTGAATTCGCTACGCGATAGCCCCAGACGCTGGAAGTAATCCATCCGCCTTAAACATCCCCCGAATCCCCCGCACCGCCTGTCGAATCCGCGCCTCGTTCTCGATCAGCGCAAACCGCACGTACTCGTCCCCCTGGTCGCCAAACCCGATGCCCGGCGACACGCACACCTTGGCCTTGTCGAGCAACTGCCGCGCAAACTCCAGCGACCCCAGCGCCCGATACGGCTCGGGGATGCGGGCCCAGATGTACATGCTGGCCTTGGGGCAGTCCACGGCCCAGCCGGATTCGGTGAGGCCCTTGTAGAGCACGTCGCGGCGGCGCTGGTATTGGGCGGCGATGTCTTTCACGCACTGTTGGTCGCCTTCCAGCGCGGCAATCGCAGCCACCTGCAGGGGCGTGAAGGTGCCGTAGTCGTGGTAGCTCTTGATGCGGGCGAGCGCCGCCACCAGGTCGGGGTTGCCCACCATGAAGCCCACGCGCCAGCCGGCCATGTTGTAGCTTTTGCTCAGGGTGAAAAACTCCACCGCCACATCCTTGGCGCCGGGCACTTCCATGATGCTGGGGGCGCGGTAGCCGTCGTACACGATGTCGGCATAGGCCAGGTCGTGCACCACCAGGATGTCGTGCTTCTTGGCCAGGGCGATCACGCGCTCGAAGAAGCCCAGGTCCACGCACTGCGCGGTGGGGTTGCTGGGGAAGCCGAAGATCATCATCTTGGGCTTGGGGTAGCTGCCGCGGATGGCTTTTTCCAGCTCGGCAAAAAAGTCCACGTCGGGTGCCACGGGCACGCTGCGGATGTCGGCACCGGCAATCACCGCACCATAGATGTGGATGGGGTAGCTCGGGTCGGGCACCAGCACGGTGTCGCCCCGGTCCAGCGTGGCCAGCATGAGGTGGGCCAGGCCTTCCTTGGAGCCGATGGTGACGATGGCCTCGGTGTCGGGGTTGATGTCCACCGCGTAGCGGTCTTTGTACCAGTGGCTGATGGCGCGGCGCAGGCGTGGGATGCCTTTGCTGGCACTGTAGCCGTGGGTGTCGGGCCGCTGGGCCACTTCGGTGAGTTTGGCGACGATGTGCGGTGGCGTGGCCCCGTCGGGGTTGCCCATGCTCATGTCGATGATGTCTTCGCCCCGGCGGCGGGCGGCGAGCTTGAGCTCGGCCGTGATGTTGAAGACGTAGGGAGGGAGGCGATCGATGCGCGCAAAACGGCGCTTGCCCTGCGATGCAGACATGCGGTGTGACTTTCACGTAAGCGCCCGGAACCGTCCGAGCGACGTGGCTGGCAGAAAGGCCAGCCCGCATGCACTGTAGCGCAGAAATCAGGCGCTGGGGTCCACACAAACCGCGCCATTGTTCAGTTCAAGCCCTCAAATGGTTTGCACCATGTTCTTATAGACGCCACAGCCCACGTAGACGCCATCGACCTTCACCACGTACGACATTTTTTCCTGCACCTGGCCGCTTTGCGGGTTGACGATTTCGTATTCCACCCAGCTGGGTGCCACATCCGCCTGGCTCACGATGGTGTGGATCAGTGCAGCGCCGTCGATGCCGGGCACGTCTTGTACCCGGGTCCCCACCTTGGAGGAGTTGCCCGCAAATGCGAGGTACTGGCCGCGCGCATCCAGCACAAAGACATACATATCCCGGTCAGACAGCCCGCTGTGCGGGGCGGTGACTTCGCGCAGGAAATGGTCGCGGTCGGTGCAGCTGCTGTGCAGCTCCAGTGCGCGCTCCACCAACTGCCGCGCCTCGTCGGCCGACCCTTGCGGCAACTGGAACATCAGCGCCGCGTCGGACAGCAAATGCGCCTGGGTCTGGAGGGCGGTGGACTGGTTGACGGCCTGCTCCACCATGGCTCCGTTTTGCTGGGTGATCTGGTCGAGTTGGGCGATGGCCGTCGAGATTTCCGAAAGGCTTTCACTCTGCTCGGCGCTGGAGGTTGAAATCAACGACACGTTCTCTGCCACGCCCCGCACGCCACTGACGATGGCAGAGATGCTCTGCCCAGCTGCGCGGATCTGGGCCACGCCTGCCTCCACCTGCGTGGACGATGTGGTGATGAGTTGGCGGATTTCCTTGGCGGAATCTGCAGACCGCTTGGCCAAAGAACGCACCTCTGCGGCCACCACCGCAAAGCCGCGCCCGGACTCACCGGCCCGCGCTGCCTCGACTGCGGCATTGAGCGCCAGGATGTTGGTCTGGAAGGCCAGGCCATCAATCACCCCGACGATCTCGTCCATGCGCCGGGTACTGGCCTCGATGGCCTCGATCGATGCAATGGCCTGCTCCATGCCACGGGCCCCACGTTCGGCGACCTCCCGAACGCCCTGAGCCGCCTGGTCAGACTGCTGGGCCGCATTCGCGTTTTCGCGCACGGTGGTAACGAGCTGCTGCACGCTGGCCGATGTCTGCTCCAGGTTGGCCGCCTGCTGCACCGTGCGATCCGACAAGCTGTGGTTCCCCCGCACCAGAACATCGCCCAAATTGGAGACCAAGGCCGCATTGCTTCGCACACTCGACACCATCACCGAAATGTTGTTCACCATGACGGCCATCGACCGCGACATGTCCGACAGTTCATCACGCCCCAGCATTCGCGCCTTGTGGCGCATGTTTCCGCTGGCTGTCTCCTGCATGAAGCGCATGACCTGGCGCAAATCCGCCAGGAAGCTGATGTTGAACGCCAGCATCAGATAGACCAGCAACACCACCGCCAGCGCACTAATGACCGCCACAAATGCCAGGTTGCGCTCAATGGCGGCTTCACGCTCTTTGAGCCGGTTCACCATCGTGCGGTTGACCACCTGGTGGTATTCGCCAATCGCACCAATCGCTTTTGCACCGGCCTCGAAATAGGGCTGGGGATTGCCAGCAGGCTCGCCCCACTTGAACGTATCGCGGGTCAGCTTGACGAACTGCGCCACCTGAGCCTGGGCTGCATCCCCTGCGGGGTCCTTGAACCCCTTGTTCGCAATGATGTTCTGGGAGTATTGAAGGTCTGCAGCCAAGCTGACCAGTTCGTCCACCATGACCTCGACGCGCGCAACCCCACCCGCATCCATATCACCGTTGTTCAGCAGCCCGGTGCCTGCACTGCGCAGGCGGCCGATGTGTTCACGCAAGGCGATCAGCCTCGACACCGACATGTCCATGAGCAAATAGGTCTGCGGATCGGGGTCGTACAGCAGGCCCGACGTGTCGGCCACCCCATAGACAAACCGGCTCAGGTCTTCGATCAACGCGGTATGGTGAAGATAGCTTTGCGCAGCATTTAGGCTCTCTGTCTGGCTCAACAGCACTTTGAGCCGACCGTGCAAGTCACCCCATCCCGTTGAGCTGGTGGCCAATTTGTCCACCGTGGCAATGGACTCCGTCAAGGCTGCACGGGTTTGATCGCGGCTGACCTTGGCTTGCGAGTTGCCCAGCAGCACCAGGTTGTGCTGACCCCGGTGCGTTTGTACGAATCGGACCAGCTCCGTCGCCTTTTCAACGACTTCGACACCATGCACTTCCGCGCGTGTCACCTGCAGATCTGCCACGTTGCGAACCCACACTTGCCAGACTACTACCAGCAAGGGAAGGATGGCAATCGCGGATACCAAGCCCAGCTTGGAACCAAAACGCATCTTCCGCATGAGCCACATGCCGGGGTTCAGCCAAAACGTCCAACGCATAGTGTGATCTCCTTACGTATCCTGCCCTGGCAATGCACATGCCAAGCAGGCTCCATCCCTCCCAACCCATCCCAGCCCCTCCGCGACGCGGGCGGGGTACCGACTCGACAGCTCTGTCTGAACAGACTCGGTCAGTGTGCCACCAGCAGTTGCACAAACATCTGCACCTTGGCACGGCATTCCTCGCTGATGGAGGAGAACTCCAGCCCGGCCACCCATTCGTCGCCTTCTTGCTTGATGGTGATGACACGTGCATACACATCGGCCACGCGGTAGTCCACCAGCGGCAGCTCAAACTCCAGCTTGATTTCGCTGTGGGCGTCCAGAGGCTCGATCAGCTCCACCAACAGGCCGTGGTAGCCAATGTCGCGGATGGCGCCGTGCACGATGTGGGGCATCACAATTTTGTCTTGCACCCGCTGGCACAGGCAGGGCAGGCGTGCGTCCACACGGTGGCTGCGGCGGAATTCCTGGCGCGGCACCTTGAGTTTTTGTGAAGGGATGGCGATCAGTTCGCGCAGGCTCACTGGCTGCGTGCGGCCCTTGACGTAGACCTGCATGGGCGAGGATGCGGACACCAGGCCCCAGCACCGCTGGTAGGTGCTGTCGCTGATGAGCACCTGGCCCCGCAGGCTCAGCGCCTCGATGCGAGAGGTCAGATCCACCGACTCGCCGATCACGGTGTATTCGGAAAACAGGCTGGAGCCAAAGCGCCCGGCCATGACCATGCCCGTGTGCACGCCGATGCTCAAAAACACCTCGGGCAGGCGTTCGGTCAGGTGCGCAAGGTTCAGCTCGCGCATGACCATCTGCATCTCGACAGCGCAGCGCACGGCGTTCTCGACGTCGTCTTCGCGGGCCTCTGGCGCGCCAAACAGCACCATGAGCGAATCGCCCATGAACTTGTCGATGTTGCCGTGGTACTTGTGCACCACCTCGGACAGCCGCGACAGGCAGCGGTTGAGTGCCGCGACCACGACGGGCGCCGGTTGCGAGCCCGACAGCGCGGTGAAACCCCGAAGGTCGGCCAGCATGATGGTGACCTCGCGCTGGGCGACGTCTGGCCCCTCGGTGATAGCGCCATCGGGGCCTGAGGTGCCGCGCAGGATGGCGGCCATCTCGGCCTGGGCCGACTCGCCCAGGGGCGCGCCGGTCTCACGTTCGATCAGCGCCTGGAGGCGGCGCACGGCATCGTGGTGGAATTCTTTGTGCATGGATGCAAGGGTGGTGGTGCGGCGAGGGGTATTCTGCGAGAGCGCACAGTCGCTCCCAACCCCAGAATAGGCGGCGCCCGGCGCCCGGTCAACCCGTAAAAACACCCCACGGCCCCTTAGCAACATGACCGTGCCACCGCACCGAAGCGCACCGCAGTCGCACGTCGCCGGGCACAGCGCGCAAAAGCGGCGGCTGCAGGCATCCATGCCCCAGGCGAGCCCCCCTGCACCCGCCCGTCTCCCAGCGATACAGACGCGCCATGCACCGAAGCCGGGCGGTTGGGGGTCGATAAAGTCCGTGCCTGCCCTGGCCAATGCACCCAGGCCAGGGGTCGCGACAGGGAGAAGAATTGAGAGCTATTTTGGCCTCTAGCGCTTATATATCAAGCGCTATAAGCTATTATTTTTATAGCAATTTAATACAATGCCACCAAAACGCACCACAGCTTACGCTGGGGTTGTTACAGCAGGGGTGGCTGCAGGGGCTTGCACCACCGCCTGGTCGATCACGCCAAACGGCGCGGGCTGGCCGTCGGCATGAAGCGCCACCATGCGCACGCGCTCGCCAAAGCCCGGAAACGGCGTGCGCGGCGCACCGTCTGCCAGGGCCTCGACCATGCGGCGCTCGGCGATACACGACGAGCCCACCGCCGGGTCGGCGTTCGACACGGTGCCCGATCCGATGAGGGTGCCCGCAGACAGCTTGCGCGTGCAGGCCGCATGGGCGATCAGCTGGCCAAAGTGAAAATGCATGGTGTGTCGATCCGCGACATTGCGGACGAGGCCGGGGTGCCGCTGGCCTTGGTGGGCTACTACTACGGCCCCAAGCTGTCGCTGTACCACGCCATCTTTCGTGCGCATGCGGGCTGCATCGACGAGCGACTGCAGTCGCAGACCCAGGCCCAGCAGGACGCGCCGCCCGGGCAGTTGCTCGAAGAGATCGTGAAGGCCTTGTGCTGCCCGTGCTGAAGGTGGCCAGCCAGCCCGCAGGCCACCACTTTCTGCGCCTGCTGTCGCGCGGCATGAACGACCACCTGGAAGAAGACGAGCCGCACAGGCCCAACCTGCCGCAGGCCCCGGGCTGCAGCTGTACGGCCTGGTCGGCACCCAAGGAACCAGCTTTGCAGTGGGGGTGCGCCACCGCTTCTGATTCCCCATCACAAAGGCTGTCTCCAAGTTTCAGGGCGCCTTCGGGTGCCCATTTTTTGGGGTGGCAGAACCGAAACCGCTTCAACCAAAAACACCGGGCACCACAGACACAGCGGGCACCACAGGCTGGCGCAGCACACAGGCAAATTCGCCACTGGCACGGTCGTAGTCCCAGCGCTCGGCCACCCGCATGCGCTGGCCAGGTGCAGCACCCGAGGCCTCTTCGCGCAGCACGCCCAGGCTGTTGGGGCTGCCGTGCCGCAGGCGGTGCGACACCGCCGTGCCCGCGCGGCTGGCCCACAGGCCGGGCAGGGGCTGCAGCACACCGGGCTCGTGCACATGGCCCGACAGCAGCATCTGCGCGCCGGCCGCGCGCCAGCGCTGCAGGGCTTCGTCGGCACGGTGGGGGCGGTGGGCGCGGTCGGTCGCATCGCGCCCCACCAAGGGGTGGTGACTGACCACGATGCGCCAGGCGTCGGGCGGGGCCCGCGCCAGCAGCACGGCCACATGATCGATCTGCGCAGACGACAGGCTGCCGCGCTCGTGCCGCCAGGCGCGGGTGGTGTTCACGCCCACCACAAAGAAGGGCCCCATCTGCCGCACGGGTTCCTGGTCCACGCCGAACTGCTCGGCAAACCGCTCGTATGCGCGGCCCCAGCGCAGCCACCAGGCAAACAACGGCAGATCGTGGTTGCCCGCCAGCACCAGGGTGCTGCGCGCATGCAGGCCCTGCACAAACCGCGCGGCCTGCGCAAACTGGCTGGCGGTGGCGCGCTGGGTGAGGTCGCCAGACACCACCGCCAAGGTCGCACCCAGGCGCTGCGCCAGGCGTTGGGCAGCGGCACACACCTCGGGGTCGTGCGCCCCAAAGTGCAGGTCGGACAGGTGCATCAAGGCGGGCATGGCGGCGGGTTGTCAGGTCGGTATGAGCCCAGGGGCGGGCGGCGCACCCGTCTCGGCCGCTGTTGCCGCCAGTGCAGGCTGCGCCGCATCATCGCGCACCAGCGGCGACGGCGCCACCAGCCACAGGGGCCGTGTGCCGATGCGAAAGTGCAGCGGCGGGGCCATCCATTCGCGCTCGCCATCAAACGCCACCTTGACCTGCGGCGGGCGCCAGCTGGCCGGGGCCACGGTCAGCTCGGTGCAGGCGATGCTGGTCACGGCGCTGTCCTTGTCCAGCTGGCCGGTGGCGGCGTTCCACACGGTGCGGGCCGTGGCCCAGCGGCTCTGGGGCTTGAGCATGACCACCGCCAGGTGCCCGCCATCGGCCACCTGCTGCGCCTGCGGCAGACCCATGCGGTCAAGCTGCAGCGGGTTGTTGCCCACAAACAGGGTGGTGACCAGGTGCTCCTCGTGCCGCACCTCGGCGCCGTGGTGGGTGCTCATCACCACACGCCAGCGCCTGCCTGCGGCGGGCCGGAACAGGCTCCACACCGCCGATGCCACGGCCACCCAGCGTGTTCGGCCAAACCGCTTGGAGGCCCGCTCGCGCTCGGCCAGCAGCTTGGGGTACAAGCCCACACTGGCGTTGACGATGAACAGGCGGCGGTTGACATGGCCCACCTGCACAGGGCGCATGTCCCCCGCGTGCAGGGCCTGCAGCAGGTCTTGCACGGCCTGCTCCGGGTCCAGCGCCAGGCCGTGTTCGCGGCTGAAATAGTTGAAGGTGCCCATGGGCACCACCCCCATGGGCACACCCGCATGCAGTGCGGCTGCCGCCACCGCGTTGATGGTGCCATCGCCGCCAGCGGCCACCACCAGGCCGCCATCGGTGCGCGCGGCTTCGGCGGCATCACGCGCCAGTTGCACGATGTCGCCGCGCTGGTGGGGCACGTGCCACACCACGTCGTGCGCCTGCAGCGCTGCCACGCCTTCGAGCTTGGCGCGCAGCAGGTCCAGGTCGGCGCCCGGCCGCTTGGGCACCACCAGGTGAATGGGGCCGTGGGGCGCTGGAGGATGGGGGTGGTCGGAAGAAGTCATGCAAAAACTCTGCAACAAACTGGGGTAGCCCCACGCCGCGAAGGGGCAGCGCAGGCAAGGCGCCATGGTGGCAGCCCCCGGCCGCCTGCGCAGCCGGTCGCAGCGCAGTTGCTGTGTCAGCCGGCGCCGACACCGGCGGCCTGTGCGCCCACCAATACACCCACCGCCGCGCGGGGTGCTGGGAACTTCGGTACAACCCGCAGCTTCTGTCAGCTGACAGGCGCAGCGCCCATGGCTGCACTACCACCCACGACAAGAACCGAATCCCAGGAAAGGCCCCCTCGAAACCATGACGATAGCCGCCCCCGCTGCAACCTCCACTGCATTCACCGCCTCCGAACTGGGCGCGCTGCTGGCGCAGCACCCGGTGGGCTGGTGGCTGGTGGGCATGTTCACCCTTGCGCTGCTGGGCGCCTGCGCACTGTCAGGGTTGCGTACCCTGCGCCACCACGTCGGCCCACCGCTGAACCGCTTTTTTCCTGCGCAGGCCCCCGGGCTGATGCTGGCGGCCATGGCAACCTCGGCCTGTGTGCTGGTTCTTTTGGGTGCCACCCTGGCCGAGTTGGCCGAAAGGGGGAGTGCAGCGGGTGCCTGGGGCACTTTGGACGACACCCTGGCCGCTGACCTGCAGGCACACGCCCCCATGGCCGTGGTGCAATGGTTTGCCACCCTGACCCACCTGGGCGACACCTGGGTGCTAACGGCCCTGGCGCTGTGCGTGACGGCGGCACTGTGGCTGCGTCAGCAACGCCTGCTGGCCATCGGCTGGCTGGTGGCCATGGCGGGCAATGGCGCACTGACCAAGGTGCTGAAAAACATTTTTGAGCGCGTGCGGCCCGAGCACACGCATGGCCTTGCCGAGGCCAACGGCTACAGCTTTCCCAGCGGGCACAGCAGCGCATCGATGGTGGCCTACGCCATGCTGGCCTACCTGGCCACACGGCTTCTGCCACGCGCCTGGCACCTGCCTGCAGCGATGGTGGCCGGTGCGCTGATCTTCACCACCGGCTGGAGCCGCATCGTGCTGCAGGTGCACTACGCCAGCGACGTGCTGGCAGGCTGGCTGCTGGGCGGGACCTGGATGGTGTGCACGGTGCTGGTGATCGAGAGCGTTGCGCGCTGGCGGCACCAGGGGAATGGCGCGCCAGCGCAGGCCTGAGCCGGGACCCGCCCTGGTTCAGGGCCGTGCAGGAATCACCGGCAGCACCACCCGCGACGGCCAGTTGCGCCCCATGTGCACACTGTTGCGGGCCACCACGCGCGGCCCTGCGCTGCCCTCGGGCGCACCTGTGTTGGGATTGACATCGAAGCGCGGGAAGTTGCTGCTTGAGATGTCCAGCCGGATCCTGTGCCCCTTGCGAAACAGGTTGGAGGTGGGCATGGGCTCGATGGTGATCTGCACCACTTCGCCGGGCTGCATCATCTCGGGGGTCTCCCACGAGCGCC